>CAIQIQ010000150.1 GCA_903871935.1 uncultured Phycisphaerales bacterium | reverse complement strand
CGATCCGCCAGCACGACTTGCCGCTGCTGGAGACCTACAAGGACATGCTGATGGCGTCGTGGGCCAACCAGCCCTTTGACTTCCCGGATAAGCCGCAGCCCGATTCGTCATAATCCTGCCGTGGCACGGTAAATAGTTACACCGCCGAGATCCAGAACAGGGGCCACTGGTCATTGTTCTTCACGCTTCTTCCTCGGCCGGCCACGATCACGAAGGCTCGACTCCAGCCCCATGCGGCGGGCGGCCTGATCCGTCCAGGCCGCTGAACCAAGGGGCCGGCCACGCAGAATGTGCAGCCGCAGCCGGTTCAATTCCGCCTCCGTTATCCCCCGGTTCACCTGCGCCGTCCAGTCGCCCGGGCGAGGCACCGGCCAGGGAGTCAGGACCACGCGATGTTCCGCTGCCCGTTCGCCTGTGTACAGGCTGCCGTAGGGCCAGGCTTCGGCTTGCTCGACCCGCTTCGCCCGCCGGGCGTTGCCTTCGACGTAGGAGAGCACCCGGTACAGCGGCGGGCCTTGCTGCACAGGGAAACTCTTGAACCGTCCCTGGTAGAGATGGCCCTCGCCGACATTGTGTCGATGCTCGCGCCAGCGGCGGACGTGCGTGGAGCAGACCCACCCGATGAATACCGAAAGGTCGGCAGCTTTGGCTGGCCAGAGCACCAGGTGCCAGTGATTGGGCATCAGGCAATAGGCGAGGATGCGGAATCAGAAAACAGGACGCAGTTCGAATTGACGGGCTTGTGCTCAAGATTGCTCATCCTGCCTTCTCCCGCATGCATTATCATCCGCCAGTATGTCCAGATGCAACGAAAATCCTCGGGTACTTCACAAGCCATGGGATGTGACCCCTGCTCAATGACTGTTGCATTCCGGGCGATTTCATTGTCTAGCTCCATCTCAGGGCCAAAGGGCCAACCCCGTCGGAGATGGCAGCAAATGGTACCCACCAGCCGCTTCCATCCATAATCCCGATGTTCATGGCACCAGCTCCAGAGTGAGGGATTTCATCGTCGGCTTCCGGGCGCAAACAATCTTGTATGTCTCTACCGCAGCGCGGGCGAGGTGCAGATCCTGCTTCTCCCGGCCCTGTTCTTCCCAGCGATAGGTTACCTGGACGGGAGAGGCGACGACGCTCTGGTCGGCCGAGAATTTTATCGTGTTCTCCCCCGACGCCAGCGCGGGCAGGGCACGCTGAGAATGCTGGAAATCGTGGAAGAGCTTCATCGCGGTGATTCGCGCCTGGGGCTGAACGAGGATCAGTTTCAGGCGATAGCTGTATCGGCGCAGGATGAGCTTCTGCAGATCGATTGCGTGCTGGCCGGCGCTCTGAAATGTCTGCAGTTCCTGCCAATGCGCGCCATCATCGGTGGAGATTTCCACGGCAACCGGGCCGCTGGTGGTGAGATCAAGCTGCCCGGTCAGATAGACATAGGAACACGGCATCTCCAGGACCAGTACGCCCGGCTTGCCGGCGTCGGCGATCGCGATCCCATCGGCATTGTGCTTCAGATTTTCAAAGGTCAATGCCGTTTGCGCTACCTCTTCCAGCGGAGGAGCATACTCCAGTGTTCCGTTCCCGATGCGCGAATTCGCCAGGTCGCCCCACTTCGGGGTGTAGCGCAACTGTTTCGTGCCCACCGCCACATTCAGAGTGTCCGGGGCTTTCCGCGGCTCATCGAGCATCCCGACATGCAGACCCTTGTTGCTCCAGTTGAAGGTGAGCTTCTCTCCGCGCCGGAGGCGATTGTTGAGCTCGTACCCCTGGCGGTAGCGCTCCTCGTAGACAAACGGCCGCTTTTCCACGTCATAGACGAGCATCGTAGAATACCAGCCAAAATAGTTCAGCGGGTACGATCCATCCGCCTGCAGAGTGGGGCAATTCAGCAGCAGGGCCGGCCCCGCTTTCATGCCCGGGTCCTTCATATATGTCTTGAGCAGGTCAACCTTGTCGTGATACCCCGGGTTTTTCTCGTGCCATCCCTTCACGGCCGCCACGATCTCCTCGACGCTGGCGATTGTGCCATCGTCTTTGGGGAAATAGTTGATCATCCCCACGTCATACATATGCCAGGAGTTGTTGTAGCGCACCTCCGGCACGCCCCAGCGAAAAATCGAGAGATGCCGCGCCTCCAGACCGGCGGCCCGCGCCAGTTGCAGAAACGCGTGCTGGGCTACATTTCCCGTGCAGTAGCCGTAGACATTGAACAGCCGGATCGCATCGTAGACTTTTTGCGGCTCCGGGGCGTTGCCCACGAACTCCTTTGCATCCGGCAGGTCATGATGGCGGAATTTGACCGCCGATTCCCAGACGGCCATGGCCTTCTGCTCCGGCGTCATCTCCGGCTTGATAAACGCCTCGCGCCAAGCGTCCATGCTGGAGACATCCTCGACCTTGTCGGAGACCACTTTGACGTGGCCGACTTCCGCAGAATGCACCAACGTGGTGATCGATAGCAACGCCAGCAGAAACGTGCAGGGCTTCATGGCGCTTGAGCCTAGCATGGCGAACATGGCCATGGAAGCCCGGCACGATCGCTCCTTATCCGATTGCCCCCTAACGAGAAACGCCCGGCCACTTCATTGTGACCGGGCGTCTTCAATTCACGGTGTCAGACGGTCTATTCGGCGAGATTGCCGCTCATGTAGGAATCGTAGCTGGGCATATCCATCAGGCCATGGCCGGACAGGTTGAAGAGAATGACCCTCTTCTTGCCCTCTTCGCGAGCCTTGATTGCCTCGTCCATAGCCCCGCGAACCGCGTGGCTGCTTTCTGGCGCGGGAACAATACCCTCACACTGAGCGAACTGCATGGCAGCTTCAAACACTTTCTTCTGCCCGTAGGCGACAGCCTCGATCAGGCCGAGTTTGTAGGCATGGCTGACCATCGGCGACATGCCATGGTAGCGCAGCCCGCCAGCGTGGATCTTGGGCGGCACAAACTTGTGGCCCAGCGTATACATCATCATCAGCGGGGTCATCTCGGCGGTATCGCCGAAGTCATACCGCAGTTCACCCTTGGTCAGCGAAGCGCAGCTCGAGGGCTCCACCGCCAGCAACCGGATCTTCTTGCCCTTCTTCAGGTTCTGCTGGATATATGGGAATGCGATACCGGCGAAATTCGACCCGCCGCCCACGCAGGCAACCACGACATCAGGCTCTTCACCCGCAAGCGCCATCTGCTTGATGCACTCCTGCCCGATCACCGTCTGATGCAGACAGACATGGTTCAGCACCGAGCCCAGCGAGTACTTGGTGTTCGGGTGCGTCACGCAATCCTCAATCGCCTCAGAGATCGCGATGCCCAGTGAGCCCGGGCTGTCCGGATCTTCGGCCAGGACCTTCTTGCCAAACTTCGTGTGTTCCGATGGGCTGGGGAACACCGTCGCGCCCCAGGTATTCATCAGCAGTTTCCGGTACGGCTTGTGGTTATAGGTGACCTTCACCTGATAGACCACGCACTCAATACCGAACATTCGACATGCCAGCGCCAGCGAAGAGCCCCACTGGCCAGCACCGGTCTCGGTGCTGAGGCGCTTGGTTCCAGCCTGCTTGTTGTAATACGCCTGCGCAACGGCCGTATTAGGCTTGTGGCTGCCGGCCGGGCTGGCGCCTTCATACTTGTAGTAAATATGCGCCGGCGTCTGCAGCGCCTTCTCAAGGCGGATCGCTCGAAGCAGCGCCGTCGGCCGCCACAGGGCGTAGATCTGCCGGACCTCTTCGGGGATCTCAATCTCGCGGGTGGGGTCCATCTCCTGGCGGACGATGTTCTCCGGGAAGATCGCCGTCATATCCTCAAGGCTGGCGGGCTTCTTCGTGCCCGGGTGCAGCGGCGGCTGCATCGGCTGCGGGAAGTCAGCCATCAGGTTATACCAATGCGTCGGGATTTCCGATTGCGGAAGCGTGAAGTGCGTTGTCGTGATCGCCACGGAATATTCTCCTAATCTAAAACGCGGGACAACAAGTGCGGACAAAGTAATAACACAAGCCCGCCCGTGAATCCAGACTTCGGAGGTCAGAACCAGAGACGTAGACGCGCCAACAGGAAGTCCGAGTTGCTGGCTTAGCAGATCAATGCCCGCTTACCGGCCGCTCCATGTCCGGCGGGGTTTTCGCCGATCCAGCGGTCATCAGCCGGCTCGGTGGCAAGCTGATAGCGGGAGTCACTTGACAGGCGGATGCGGTCGCCAGTCTGATTGTCGAGGCCCGCGTGTACCGTGAACACTGAGAATACCACCACATCGCCAGCACGGAACAGATCGCGGGTAAGCCAGCGTCCGCCAAGGCTTTTGCGTATCTGGTTAAGATTCTTACCAAGATGCCCATCGGTGCCCTTCTGCCAGGCATCCATCCCGGCCCGTCCTTCGCGATTGGCGCAGTGGGCATCCACATCCATCGTGCAGTAGCTCTCGCGCAGCTTCTTGTGATTGTTCGATGCTTCGAGGATTGCCAATCCACCCATGTCCAGGCCGATGTCGCCGATGGGCGTCCATGCGGTATACAGATTGGGGGTGCCGCGACCCATATAGACAACATCACAGTGGGGCGGCGTCCCCTGGCCGGGGAACACAGTGCGAAACCAGGTATAGTCAAAATGGCGGACGTCTCCGCCAAGGAACGCCGACCAGAACTGCATCATGGCGCCATGATAGAGCACCTGAAACAAAGCCGCATTGCCTCTGGCGATCACTTCCGGCATGAAGGCACTGGTCTTGTCGGGTGCAGCAACGCATTCGAGCGGGTCCGTGCCTGACCGCACGTATTCTGCATTCGCTAGCCTGCAGCAGACTTCGCGTCTGGCTTCAAGAACGGCCGGGCGTTCGAGCAGACCCGGGAGATAGAGGTAGCCGTCTGACTGCATTCTCTGGCGCAGTTCCGCCGCATTGCCAAGGTCAGCAGATGAATCTCGCATTTCGCCGAACGAGGCTGAATCAGTATAAAGCGCTGTGCCGCAACAGGATGGCTGTACCGATGACATCATGGCCATGGCGACTCCCGAATTGTGCTGGACAATCGTAGGCTTGTCGCCTCTGCCGCATAGGCTCATCGCGCCAGCTCGTACTTCACTTCCCCCCCCACCACCGTTGCCATCACCCGGCCCTTCATCTTCCATCCGGCAAACGGGCAATTGCGGCTCTTGCTCTTGAACTGACCTGGATCGACCGTCCATTCACGCTGCGGGTCGATGATCGCGATATCCGCATCCGCGCCCTGCTGCAGCGTCCCCTTCTTCAGCCCCAGCACCTGCGCGGGCCGGGTGGACATCAGTTCCACCAGTTTCATCCAGGCGATATGCCCCGGCTCCACCAGTGCCTTCACATACAACGGCAGCGCACATTCCAACCCGATGATCCCATTGGGCGCATACGGAAACTCGTGCTCCTTCTCTTCCGCCAGGTGCGGGGCATGATCGGTTGCCAGCACATCGATCGTGCCATCTTTCACCCCGTCAATGACCGCCTTGACATCCGCGCCCGTCCGCAGCGGCGGCGACATCTTGTAGTTCGTGTCATACGTCCGGCAGCATTCATCCGTCAGCAGCAGGTGATGCGGCGTTGCCTCGGACGTCACCCGCTGACCATCGCGTTTGGCCTGTCGCACCAGGTTCACCGCACCGGCCGTCGAAATATGCTGCACATGATATCGGCACCCGATGCCGCGATTGAGCAGCAGGTCGCGTGCAATCATCAGTTCTTCCGCCTCCGGCGCAATGCCCGGCAGCCCCAGCTTCGTCGCCATCAGCCCGGCGTTCATCGCGCCCCCCGACAGCGACTGCTCCTCACAATGCTGCATGATCATCGCATCGAACATGCGGGCATACTGCAGGCTCTTACGCATGACGGCCGCATCGGCCACACCCACCCCATCATCCGTGAATGCAATCGCCCCCTGCTCCAGCATCGAACCCATCTCCGCCAGTTCCTTGCCCTCCCGGCCCTTGGTAATCGCGCCGGTCGGCCATACATAACACAGATTCACCTGCTGGGCTTCGCGGATGACAAAGGTGATCTGCCCCTCATTGTCCAGTGGGGGCTTGGTATTGGGCATGCAGACCACGCCCGTAAACCCGCCGGCCACCGCCGCGGCACATCCCGAGGCGATGGTCTCCTCTTCTTCATCTCCTGGTTCGCGGAGGTGCACGTGCATGTCAATCAATCCGGGCATCACCAGACAGCCGGTCGCGTCGATCGTCCGATCCGCCTTGGGGAGATGCCCGCCCAGCCCGGTGATCTTGCCGTCCTGCACAAAGAGATCCACCCGCCGCTCGAAGACCTGTGAAGGATCCAGGACCGTGCCGTTCTTAATCAGCAATGAAGCCATGTCCGCCATCCCATTCCGTGCCCAACTGTGCTCTGGTAAACGCCTGTTGAGACTGATTATACGGCCACCGCCCGGCTCTGCCACCGCCGCCTGATTTGCCCATCTAACTATCATCGAATAGTTTGCACTTACTAAACCTAATTGGCAAAATACCCTTCCGCCTGTATCAAAACTAACAGTATAATCGGATGCGTTAGGGAGATTAACCAAAATGCTCACACAAACGGCGAAATATGCGATCCGGGCTCTGGTCTACCTGGCTCAACAGGACTCGGACATGTTCTGCCAGACCCGGGAAATCGCCCAAACGATTCGCGTCCCGCCCAACTACCTCGGCAAGACGATGCAGAAGCTTGCCAACGCGCGCATCTTGGACTCCCAAAAGGGCTTGCATGGCGGCTTCAGGACGGCCCGTTCAGCACACCGGATCAGCCTGTATGAGATCATGCTCGCCGTTGAAGCCATCCCCAGAGATATGGCCCGCGGGTCCCGCAGGCGGAATCGCGAACTGCCAACTGAGGTCTATCGGCATCTGGCCGGGATCTCCACCATATACCTGCAGTTCCTTAGGGAGACCACTCTGGCCGATCTTCTCCCCGCATCAGCGCGCAGAGACATGGCGTCCCTCGCTTCCGCGGCAGTGTAATGTGCACTGCAAAACAGAATGCACAAACGCCCGGCGAGTACCGCTCGCCGGGCGTTTGCCTGTCTTGCGTATGACCAGGCCCGTTTAACGGAAGCTCGCCAGCATATCGGGCACGGCTTTCTTCTCGATCAGGGTCTTCTTGCCACCGTACTTGGCGGTCATATCCTTCATGAATGCCTGGTAGGCATCGCCATCCACCGGCAGATCGACGGCCGTCCGTGTCAGGCCGGCCATCATGATCGCGTTGCCCAATTCCAGCCCCTTCACGCCATCCAGGCCAGGCGAGATCAACTCTTCGCCGTTCCGGATCGCATTGACGAAGTTCTGGGTGATGTTCTTGTGAGCTTCGCCGCCTTGCATCGGCGAAATCTCGGATTCCCAGGTCTCCACATTGATGAACATTTCCTTGCTCGCCTGCAAAGTCTCGGTCACGCTCTTGCGGGTGCGGAAGAGACGGATCTTTCCGCCTTCGATGACAAGCTTTCCGCGATCGCCGGCAAATTCCAGCCGGTTGCTGCCGGGGGCCTCGCCGGTGGTGGTGATAAAATGGCCGATCATACCGTCGGAATACTCAAGAATCGCCGAGACCTCATCCTCCACTTCAATCGGGTGCCGCTTGGCGACCGTCGCAACCGCCGTCACCCGGCTGGGCAGCTTGCCACCGAGCAGCCACTGCATCTGGTCCAGGTTATGTGGACACTGGTTCAGCAACACACCGCCGCCCTCGCCCTTCCAGGTGGCCCGCCAGCCGCCCGAGGCATAGTACGCCCAGGTGCGGAACCAGTCGGTGCACAGCCAGGTCATCCGGGTAAGCTCTCCCAGTTCGCCGCCCATAATCAGGTCTCGGACCTTGCGCATCACCGGATTGGTGCGCATCTGGAACATCACGCCAAACTTCAGGTGTTTGTATTTTGCCAGATAAAGTTCATTGGTGATGCGAGCTTCCTTCACATCGACGGCAATGGGCTTTTCGCTCAGGACGTGCAGGCCGGCCGCGAACGCGTCGCGAGTGATCGTGGGGTGGAAATAGTGCGGAGTCGCCACAATCACCGCATCGCAGGTCTTCGATGCCAGCAGTTCCTTGTGGTTCAGGAACGACGGCACGTTGTGTTTCGTGGAGTATTTCTTCGCTTTCTCCGGATCGACATCGCAGACGGCCGCCAGATGGGCTCCATCAGCGCTGTTGAGATAATCGACATGGAACCCCCCCATGCCTCCGCACCCAATGACGCCAAAACGCAGCTTTTCCATGATTCTTGATTCCTTTCCAGATTGAGAGTGCCAATGAAATACGGCCGAACTTAGCCACTGTCAATGCATCGCAAGGCTGAGTCATCCCCAGTTTGGTGCAACGGATTCTGAGAGTTTCAGGACAGCATCGAAGGCTTGGGGCGGGGTAACGTCCATCTTTTGCAGCATGATCATGCCGATGGTGTAGATGCTGCACTCATTCTGGCGATTGCTGG
>CAIQIQ010000149.1 GCA_903871935.1 uncultured Phycisphaerales bacterium | reverse complement strand
TCGGCTGCGCCTCAGCGGCCGGCCCACCCCCGGCAATCGCCCAGACAAACATGACATTTCTATCTGAGCTTAAACCATGACATTTCTACTTCTTGACAACAACAGTTTATGTTGTCATGCTCACCACACGCGGTCAAAAGCTCAGTTGGCGCCTTGTCCGCGCCCGAAGGGAGCGACAAGCCGAACTGAACTGAAATCATTGTATTCACACGACATCGCTGTTTTCACATACATCCTGGTGCAGTACACTTCCTGCGGAGGCATCCCCCGTTTGTTCATATGAAGTGGTATTCACCGCAAAAGAGTTGGGTCATCAGGCACGGCACGGCGGCCATCATTGTCGCCCTGGCAGCGGCGCTGCGGTATGCGCTGGGTCCCCTTCTCGGTAACCAGGCCCCCTACATCACGGTCTGCCCGGCCATTCTTGTCGTTGCCGTCACCCTTGGGATGGGTCCGGGGATCTTCGCCGCGATCATCGGAGCCGCATTGACCGAAACTTACATGGTTGATGCGCCAACGACGGTAAGGCTCACCGCCCACGCATACCTGCGCATGACGGTCATCTCGCTGATTGCCCTCTACCTTGGCCATCTCGGACAGCTTCTGCTTGAGGCCCGCACACGCTGGAAAGAACAGACCCAGATCGCCAGGACCGCGCAGGAAGAACTCAAGATCAGCCGGCAACGCCTGGCCGAATGGATGGACAGCATCCCGCAACTTGCCTGGCGCGCCCTCTCCGGCGGCAAGGTCGAATGGAACCAGCGGTGGAACCATTATACTGGCCAGACGCCGCAGCAGGCCGGGAGCCACGGCTGGGCCGATGCCATTCACCCCGATGATCTCCCACGTTTCACCCAGCGATTCCACGACAACGATGAACGCGCAGGTTTTTATCAGGTTGAGTACCGCATCCGCGGGCGTGAAGGCAAGTACCGCTGGCATCTCAGCGGCGCCATGCCGGTGAAGGATGACGCTGGCCACGTTCTCTATTGGTTCGGCACTGCGATCGATATTGAAGACCATAAACGTGCCGAGCGTGCCGACGCAGATGCCACCAGCGCCAAGGAACGATTCCTTGCCGTATTGTCCCATGAGTTGCGCACACCGCTCACGCCAGTGCTGACCGCGACCGAGGTGGTCCTCCAGGATCCGCATCTCACCCCGACCATCCGCGATGCCGCCACGATCATCCAGCGCAACATCCAGATCGAAGCCCGCCTTATCGACGATCTGCTGGACGTGACCCGCTTTGCTCAGGACCGCCTCGACCTGCAAATGGAGAGCGTCTCCATCCACTCCAGAATCAATCAGGTCGCCCGCATCAGCGCTGCCGAGGTTCAGCAGAAAGACCTGCACCTGACCCTCGAACTTGGCGCCTCCAGAGACTCAGTGCGGGCCGACACGGAGCGCCTCCAGCAGATCATCCGAAACCTCCTGCGCAATGCCATCAAATTCACCCCCGCCCACGGCAAAATCACCATCCGCACGCGAACCGATGAGGGCAACATCATCATCGAAATGATCGATAGCGGGATTGGGATCGACCCCGAAATCCTGCCCAAGCTCTTCCAACCGTTCGAACAGGGAACCGCAAGTGTGAGCCGCATGTTCGGCGGCCTTGGCCTTGGTCTGGCATTCTGCAGGGTGATGGTGGAACGGCATGGCGGCACACTCTCCGCCAGCAGCCCGGGACGCGGCCTGGGCGCAACGTTCTTCGTGCGCCTGCCCCTGATTATCGGTGATGCAAAACCACAACCGGCTGAACCGGGACGCACCAGACACACCATTGAGGAAGCCGCCCGGTTCCGCGTCCTCTTCGTCGAGGATCATGCCGACACAGCGCGAATGACCGCTTTGGTCCTGCGCCGGGCGGGGTACAACGTACGCGTCGCCGAGAGCGTAGCCACAGCGCTCGCTGCCGCCCAGGAACAGGACTTCGATATCCTTGTTTGCGATCTGGGCTTACCTGATGGAAGCGGCCTGGCAATCATGCGCGCTCTGGCGCCGCGCGGCGTTAAAGGCATTGCCCTCACCGGATTCGGCCAGGAAGTCGATGTCCGCAACAGCCATGATGCCGGCTTTGCCGAACACCTCACCAAGCCGGTAAGCATCGACGAGCTACTTGAGACCATCGGCTGGCTCACCCCCACCTCACTCGTCCCCGATTGGTTTGATAAAGCCAAACCGGCTTAGGCGGAAACCCTTGACCCCCCGATCGCCGTGGCCACAACCGCCAAACCAGATTGCCGCTGCTCCGCGGCGTCAGGATCACAGCGCTATCCCGCGGCGTCACAGGTGGCTGCGACAACTCGAGTATCGGATGAGTCATTGCGCCGCTGCGGCGTATCGCCAACGCGAGCCAGGACCATGCGAAGCGTCTCGATTCGGATGGGCTTGACCAGATGCTCGCAAAACCCTGCCCGATGGCAGGCGAGGCGAACCTCGTCGGTGGCGAAGCCGGTGAGGGCAATGCCGCGCAGGCCGTACTGACGTTGCAGAATCTGCATCAGTTCCAGACCGGATCTGTCCGGCAGGCCAACGTCGCTGATGACCAGATCGAAGACGCGTTCGCCGGCGAGTTCCAGCGCCTCGGCAGCGCAGGCGGCCGTAGAAACGACATGTCCTTCGCGCGCCAGCAGGCGAGCGAGCACCTTAAGGGTCGGCACATGATCTTCAACCACGAGCAGGTGAAGGCTTCCAATCGCCGCGCCGGGTTGCCCGGATGCGGTGGCCTCCTGTGCGGCACTCAGAGTGGGCAGAGCAACGCAGAACGTGGACCCCTGGCCGGCGCCATCACTCTTGGCGCCAATAGCGCCTCCATGAGCGTCGATGATGGCTTTCGCAATCGTCAGCCCGAGGCCTAAACCGCTGGTCTCAAACTCGGAGGTCCTGGCGTTCTGCGCAAAGGGAGTGAACAAGCCTTGGAGAACTTCGCTGTCCATGCCGACGCCGCTGTCACGCACCTCGACCATGATCGAATCCGGTCGAGGGTTGCGCGTAACGATCGTGATCATGCCGTCGTTCGGCGTGAACTTGGTGGCATTGTGGAGAAGGCTCCAGAACGCATGGCGAAGACGATTGACGTCGCCGTTGACCGTATCCATCTCGGCGTCGAGCGCGAGCTCCAGGATCAGATCCTTCCGCGTGATCTCCTTATCGCACATGTCGATGGCGTCCTTGATCGCGGCATGCAGACTGGTGCGGGTGGATTCGATCTTGAATTTACCGGCGTCAGCGGCGGCGAAATCAAGCAGGTCGGAGATGATCCGTTTCTCGTTCTCAAGGTGCTCGCGTACCGTAGCAAGGTCATCGCGGGCCGTATCAGGAATGGACGCATCACCTTCCATGGAGCTGACCAGCAAGAGGGCCGGGGTGAGCGGGGCGCGCAAGTCATGACTGATGGCCGCGAAGAACCGTTCCTTGGCAGTCCGGGCATCCTTGGCATCCTGCTCGGCCCGGCCGATGTTGCTCTCCAGAAGCTTCTGTGGAGTGATATCCTGCAGTTGCGCCACGACATAGCGGGGTGCGCCATCCTCGCGGCGGACAATGACGCAGCGGATGCTGGCCCAGAGCGTGCGTTCGTCCCGGGTACGACACCTGGCTTCGAAGGCGGAGGACTCCGCGATCCGCTCAAGCATGTGTTCAATGGCTCGGCTTGTGGACTTTGGATTATCCACGACAACCAGATCCATCCAGGTCATCGCCAGCAGCTCTTCCTCCGTACGCGACACCATGCGGCAGAGTGCCGGGTTGACCTTTTGTATGGTGCTGTCGAGGGCGATCAGGCACATTCCCGCCTGCCCGGCGTCGAACGAGCAGCGAAGCTGATCCTGGGTATCCATCAGCTCACGCGTGCGCCGGTCGAGGGCATCGCTCTTCTTCTGCAGGCGAACCGACATCTCATTGAGAGCCTCGATAAGGCGGCAAACGTTTGCGTTGCCCGCAGGCCGGATCCGTTTGCCGGTGCAGCGAAGGTCGGCGCACAGGTCGTCGGCTTGCACCGATGCGACCGCCAACGGTTCAAGGACCATCTTGCGCATACGGATGTATTGCGCCAGGAGCAAACCTGCGGCGACGATGGCGATGCCAAGCGGGAGCCAGAAGCCCGGACCGGAGTAGACGGCCGACGTTTGGAATATCGTGCCGACCGAAGACGCAAGGCGCAGCGGATCGCCGTTGGCCATGGCCGCGCCTCGGGCCACCGACTCGCCGACGGCCATCATGGTCAGGATGGCAATACCCAAAGGCAGAGCCTTGGGAGTCTCAGAGCCCAACGTCAGGGAACAATACCCGTTTCGCATGTTCGTACCCTCCGATAACAGATTCGGCGGCCGGCTTCGCTTGCCCATCCAAGACGGCCGGGCCGCTACCCTTCGACAGGCCAGTATACAGAGGTCCGGTAGCGTGATCGCGGGGTCAGACATACGAAAATCCACGAATTTCCAAAGCGGAATCCCTACCGTCCCGTTAAGTAACTGGCTGATGGTCTGGTATACTGACTTCCCGTCATCACTTTGGGAGCCCAATGCAAAACCTGATCACTCGTCGCATGGATGAAATGACCAGCCGGGAAGTGGAACAATACTTCAAAAACGGCGGCGACCTGG
>CAIQIQ010000148.1 GCA_903871935.1 uncultured Phycisphaerales bacterium | reverse complement strand
TGCGCAAGCTCGCGCGCCGAAGCGTGGACACGCTGTTCACCGCAATCGCAGAAGCACTGGCCTCAATCAGTTCCACAGATGCTACTCACTACATGCTCCATCGCGGATATCCGCTACACTGATGTGCAAACCGCTCTAGCAAAAACGACCGGCTCCGAATTGGCCTGGAAAACCCGACCATAGCGGCAACACGCCGCAGCCAATCTGGTTACAATGCGACCCAACCAGTTCAGGAGACCGTTCATGTTCTCGCGCGCCCTTTGCTGCCTTGTGGTGGCCGTTCTGTCTGTCAGCGGATGCGTATCCCTTGCTCCCCAACCCACGGAATCGGTCGTCCCGAAGTACTCTGTGTATGAGATCGTTCTCAACACCGACGAGGCCTTCGCCAACCCGTTCTGGGATCCCGCCGTCTCCGCCGAGTTCAAATCTCCTTCCGGGAAGATCAGTACCGTTGAAGGCTTCTACTTCGGCGGCAAGGAATGGCGCATCCGGTTCGTCCCGCGCGAAGAGGGCCTCTGGTCATACAAGGCGACCCTGCGTGGCCGGCAGAAGTCCGTGACGAACGAGGGCCAGTTCACCTGTCGCGGCCAATCGGGCGACGGCTTCCTCCGCGTCTCCTCGCGCAACTGCTACCGCATGGAATATGACACCGGCCGGTCGTTTGTCGGCATCGGCATCCAAACCTGTGGCGCCGTCAAGAATGTCGACTTCGACGGCCCCGCCGACGGCAACTGGCGAACCGTCAGCGTCGAAGAATGGTGCAACGCCTTCAAAGGCGCCGTCAGCCTCCACCGCATCAACCTCAGCGCCAGCCTGAAGACGGGATGCGCTGTTCCGCTGATTCCCGACCTCAACCAACCCGACCGCTACAACCTCGACACCTGCCGGGATCTCGACCGCATGTATTCACTGCACCGCGCCGCCGGCTTTGCCGAAATCGCCATCCTCTTCCAGGATATGAGCGCTTACGCCAACGACCGCGATGCTTTTGGCGTGGGACGCGACACCCGAGACTACAAGAACGTTCACGCGGCGAACTTCCCTCTGCAGGCAAAGTATCTGCGTTACGTCGTCAATCGTTTCGGCTGTTACGTCGACATCTGGGAACTCTTCAACGAAGACGCTTACGCCCCTGACGACTACCTTGCCCTCCTGCACAAGACCATCCGCAACGCCGATCCGTACCGCCACATCATCACCACCAACTTTGAACGCCCCGACAGGGATTTCTGCGAGATCATCGCCCCGCATGAATACGTCAGCATCCCAGCGCAGGAAGTCGATGCTGAACTCACCAAGCAGTTCGCCGCCATGAAGTCCTATGGCAAACCCGTCCAGTACACGGAGTTCGGCAACAAGGGCACCCTCCCCAACGTCGACCCCATCAAGTGGCGTGTCGCCGTCTGGACCTCCTTCATGAACGAAAGCGGAATGTTGTTCTGGGGAATGTCCGGGAGAAAAGTGCGCCTCAGCCCGAACAGCAACTCCAATGCCTACATTGGTCCCGATTCACGCCAGCATTTTCGCGTCTTGCTTGATTTCGCCCGCGATCTGCCCATCGACGTGCGCCCGAAGTACTCCAACGACTCTCCCGAGTTTCAATTCCGCTCTTATACCCTCTCCAACAGCGCTACGAGCGTTGTCTATCTGCACCGGCGGGGTGGCTATGAGGGTCAGACCAGGGAGCAGCAGTTCCGCGTCCAGACGGGCCCCGGCCGATTTACCGTCAAATGGATCAACCCCGAAGATGGCAAGACCGTCGGCGCACCCCGCGAAACCAGCACGCTCAACCAGTTCTTGTACGTGAAGGTACCCGCCTTCAGCGTCGACCTCGCCTGCCGCATCGATCGCATCGATTCGCCCCTGCCCCCGGCACCGCAACCCACCGCCAGCGCGACCGTGCCCGCACCAACCATCGCCGCAGGCTGGAAGGTCGCCTGGATTGCTGACCTGAACAATCCCAAGTCCGCCGACCAATGGCTCACCACCGCAGGGTCAATCACAACAGGTGGCGGTGTGCTCTGCCTCCGCAGCGAAGAGGCCGGCGAAGGCGAAACCACCTTGGCGGTGCCCACGTTCCCCGACTCCGTCCGCGTTGAATACGTTGGCTACCTCAATGGCGAGAATTCCGGCGACCTCACGACCATCCTCAACGCCAATGCTTCCGGATCATCGAGCGGCTACACGTTTCAGTTCGCCGGCAGAGCCCGTACTCTCACTCGCATCTTGCGCGCCAGCAAACCGCTGGATGGCGAGAACAAAGATCTCTCCTTTGAAGTCGGGCGCGCCTACCGAATCGCCATCGAACGCGATGGCGCCACGCTTCGCCTTTTCGTCGATGGGCGGAAACTCCTCGAGGCTGTGGATCCCCAGCCCCTCGCCGGCCACGACCTCGATCGCATCGGCTTCTACACCTTCGACGGAGCCCTGTGCATCAAAGAACTGCGCGTACTCGTCAAAGCCCCATGACCGCCCAACCATTGGGTGTAGGCGGTGATAGAATTGGCAAAGCGAGACATCGATGTACATCCCATCAGCATTTTCAGAGAACCGTGCAGAGGTGCTTGCCGGATTCATCCGACAACACAGTTTCGGGACACTTGTCACTGCCTGTTCCGCGTCCGGGCTGTGTGCAAGTCATATCCCGTTTCTTCTTCGCGACCGTGGCCCGCACGGCACGCTTGTAGCGCACGTTGCCCGCCAGAATGATCAGTGGCGGGCGCTGCAACCGGACACTGAAGTGCTGGTCGTATTCCAAGGGCCGCACGCATATGTGTCGCCCCGCTGGTACAAGGCGAAGCCCGCTGTGCCGACCTGGAACTACACCGCGGTTCACGCCTATGGCCAGCCACGACTGATCGAGGATCCCTCGGAGGTGCTCCAGTTCCTGGCCGAGATGGTCCAGACCTACGAAGGATCGGCCAAGGGGGCATGGCAGATCGATGATGTGCCGCCGGAGTTTATCCGTGCCATGGTCACGCAGATCGTCGTGTTCGCAATTGAGGTGCAGCGGATCGAGGGCAAGTTCAAGCTAGGCCAGGTCCGCTCGGCTGCGGATCAGCAGGCAGTTGTGGAAGCGTTGGAGACCGACGGTAATACCGATGCTCGAGGTGTCGCGGCCCTGATGCGCGAGCGGCTCCATCAATAACAAGTCCGGTTTCGGCTTCGCGGGTCGCGAACAGTCCTGCCGGTATTGCGACCGCCCTTCAGAGCCAGCTCCCGGGACGTGCCCGCGGCGTCGTAATACTTGATGGTGGGATCGACCACGTTGGTCATCACTCCGGCCTTATCGATGACCATCTGGCCGGCCACCAAGCCATCGGGCGTGACAAATACACTCGGCCAGCAGGAGAGGTGAGCCGTCGAATTGTTGGCCGAGATCCACATGTTATTCATGCCAGCATGCGCCTGGACGGTTCGGCGCATGATCTTGTTCCAGATGCCGCGGGCTTTCTTTCGCCGGGCATTATGAAAGCTCTGGAACAACAGGCGGACCCCGAGCCGGGCCAGGTCGCGGTAGAGTTCTGGAATGCGCAAGTCAAAGCAGATCAGGCATGAACAGACGAAGCCCCTGATCTTGAAGGTAACATAGTGATCGCCAGGGCTGTAGCATTTGAGATCGCCTTCGGTGCAGAACCGCTTGTCGTACCGCTCCACGATCCGGCCGGCCGGAGAGACCACATAGAGGCTGTTATGGGGCTTGTGAGGTGGCGTGAGAGGATGCGATGAGCCGAAGATCACCCAGACTTTGGAGCGGCGGGCCTGATCCAATACGGCCTTTGTCGCCTTCTTCAAGTCCGCCCAGTTGTACTCCGGCGTGCCGACCGCCTCGCCATACCCGCTGAGGGCGGATTCGTGAAAGTGAACGACATCCGCCTTCATCCGGGCGGCCCGCGCAATCAGCCCGCACATGATGCGGGCATTGTGAAGCGGTTCCCAGTTTTCCGCGAACTGGCACGTGGCGACGGTCAACTTCTGATCGGGCATGGATAACTCCTGTCGATTCTCATAACGGGAAGTCTGAGGTGGGTCAATTACATGCGAGTGTCGATTGAGTGATTGATGCAGGCTCCCCACAAAGCTAGACTCCTCCAGTCGAAGAAGCGGTATGGCATCGCTTTCGTGCGTTGTGGGGAAGCAGTCCATGCAGAACAGAATCATTGGAACAGCGGCAAGTTTGGTCCTGGTGATGCTGATGACCGCCACATTGCCACGTATGCTCCCTGCGGCAGACAAAACGGTTTTCCCTGCTCAGGACACCACGACGGTGCTCAGGAACCCGTTGATGGGTTTTCACACCTACTATGAGACCTATGAAGGCGTTTGGGGGTCTCCGGACTGGATCCTCGACACGCCTCAGGTTGCCGCCAATTGCAGCACGATGTACATCCGGACCAACTGGAAGTCGATGGAACCCACCGAGGGGAACTGCGCGTGGCTCAAGAACGCTGGCTTCAAGTCAATGGTCCAAAGTGTGAAGGCCCGTGGTTTCCGCCTCGCTTTTCGAGTCATTTGCCAGGACGGAAACGCCACACCTCAGTACGTCCTGGATGCCGTGAAGGCGTCCGGTTCTGACCCCATCTCGCACGTTAACCCTGACCATCCTTTCCCGGATGTCACTAATCCTGTCTGGCAGACGAAATTCAAGACTTTCATCCTGGCCTTCGGAGCCGCCTTCAATGACCCGGCGGTCACCGACTACGTCGATGCCAACGGACTGGGGCTTTGGGGCGAAGGCAACCTCGCAGGTATTCCCACCTTCGCCAAGGAGAAGACTTACTATGACTGGCATCTCGGCGTCTATAGCCAGGCCTTCACACGCGTGATGCTGACGCCGACCTTCAACGCCTTCTGGACAGACCCGCTTGGCGTCGACGATAGCATTACCGTTAAGAAATACGGCTGCATGATGCGCCGCGATGGGTTGGGCAGTCATTACCTCTCTGATGGCGAGTTCAGCTTTATGCAGAGACATTATCCACAGACCATTCTCATCGGAGAGCCCTGCTATTCATACGCGCCCGACAGCGGCTGGGCAACTGACCCCTACGTCATCGCTAAGGCAGCGCCCGCAGCTCCCGCACTGCAAACCTACATGGACCTGATGGTGGATCAGGCCATCCGATTGCATGCCAATACCCTGGGGCTCCAGTCTTACAACGCCTCCATCTGGACTGATCAGAATCCGGCCATCTTCGCTCGCGCCGTTGCCAATCTCGGCTATCGACTGCGGCCCACGAAGATTGTCTATCCTACAAGCGTCCGCAGCGGGGGCAGCGTGAGCATTCTCCACATCTGGACCAACGACGGCGTCGGGGCGTTGCCCAACACCAACATACGCTGGAAAGATGCGATGACTGGAAGAGGCAAATACCGGCTGGCCTTCGCCCTCTTCAGGACCGGTCAGTCCTATCTGGAGAAAGTCGTTGTTGATCCCACTCCCGAGCCAGGGGACTGGGTCAAGGATACCAGCATTTCGTATACCACGGCGATTCCAGGAAATGTTCCGGCGGCCGATTATGACTTGGGAGTCGCCATCGTAGATACAACCAGACAGTCAGCGCCTGCAATTGCGCTGGCGGTCAAGGGGCTTCCGCAGCGCAATGGCTGGTACATTCTCGGCCCCGTAACCGTGACCCGATAGACTTGGAATACCTGCCATTCGCAGTGGGATGTGCCTTCGGGTCCCAGTTGAAATTGCGAATGTTGCAGGGTTCATTGCATGTGAGGACGTGAGCTATGCTAACCGTAACGTTCGCAAGCAACCTGGGTCTGTACCGCACCTTCATCGATGCGGGGCTGGAGGATGTCTATGTGCGCGAAGGTTACGAGCCCTTCGTTGATATGCTGCTGGCCAACGGCAAGGTGAAGACCAACCTGTTCATCGAAGGGGTCACCGCACGACATATTGCGGACAAGTATCCCGGCCTGGCCGACAAGATCCGCCGGGGCATCGGCGCCGGCCAGTTTGAGATGGGCACCTACACCTATAACCACCCGGTGCTCTCCACGATCCCCTACCGCGACACGGCAAAGCAGATGGAAGAAGGACTGCGGATCGATCGCGATGTGTGGGGCGTGACTCCCAAAGGAACCATGCTGCCCGAGGCAGGCTGGGACCCCTCGCTGCCGCGCATCCTCAGCGACTTAGGCCTCAGCTACATGATCATGGGGGCTCAGGAGATCAAGCGCGATTTCCCCTCGCTGGAAGATTCCTTCTACCATCAGCCTTTCACGGTGCAAGGGATTTTCCAGAGTTCGGTGACGGGCCTGGTGATGAATGCATTCGAGGGGCCGGACCGCTATTTCTACATTGAAGGCGCAATCATTCAGGGGCCCGAGCAGAACATAGTCGATTTCGACCGCTGCGCCCGCGTCGCCGCGGGCGGCACGGACGGCACGGGTCGGATCATGGTCTGCAAGAACGATGGGGAATTTGTCTACGAAGGCACGCTCAAGGCACGCTACGGCACCACGGGTGAACGAGGCGGCTATTTCAGATACACGGGGCAGAGCCAGGGTGATGAGCCGCGCCGGCGTGCCGAGGCGATGAAGAAGGGATGGGACATCCTCACAGCGCGCAAGGACATTCGTTTTGCGACCGTGAGCGAATTTCTGGCCGAACATGCGCCTACGCGGACCATCGCGCTGCGTCCCTCGTTCAAGGCGCACCGCGAATGGCTGGAGGGATCGGAAAAACTCGCCGCCATTCTCGAGGAGAGCCGCAGCGAGATCCGTCACGCGGAATACGCAATCAAACTCGCGTCGAAACTCGGCCGAGGCACGGAAGCGGCCGCGCATACGGTCGCCAGCGCGTGGCTCCTATTGCTTGAGGCGGAGATCAGCACCGGCCGGCGCGCCTGCGCCCACGAGGCGGGCAAGGCCTCGCGCGTCTACCGGTCGATGGAACTGGCGGTACAGGCGGCGAAACTCGCGGAACAGTCCGTAGACGAAATAGCCTAAACCATAAGGAACGGACCATGCCGGAGATACGAGACTTCGAACTCGCGGAAGTGGGCGAGGGGTATTTCGTCGCCCGGTGGACAACCGATGTGCCCTGCCATTGCCGCATCCAGATGAGTACCACGCGAAGCATGGCCAATGCCCGGGACATCGTCGCCCCGCCCGCAATGATATTTGAGTTCGATTCGCGAGGCACCGCCTACGGCAATCTTCCGCCCATGGGTCGCTACTGGGTCCGCGTGCTGGCTGCGGATGGCGCCGGAGCCACGACCGCCAGTGCGACCCTGGAACTCCTCGTGCCGCCGGGTAAGGCGATGCGCGAGTTGCGCGTTGTGCCGCTGCGAGGCGATCAGGTGTTCGTGGAGTGGTGGTCCGCCGAGCCGCTCATCGGACAGGTCGCGTTCATCGATGCCGCGGGCGTGGAAACCTGGACGCCGTTCGAGCCCGAACCTCGCCGCTGGCACATGCGCACGATCAGCGGGCTGACCCCCGGGGCCACCTACACCGTGCGATTGCGGCAGGGATTGGAACGGGAGAAGTTTGGCGACCAGTTCCTCCGCGCAGCCGCGGGAACGGTACACATGCCGCCTGCGCCCACGGGTGTTCCATATGTGCTTCAACCGTCGGCCGACTGCGCGGTCATGGGGCATGGCAACCTGCGCCTGGTCGTGTTCGCCGATGGCCGCCTGCGGGTGTTCCGTGCCGATGTACCAGAACTTGTAACCGTGACCTCGGGCGAGGGTCCGCCGCCGTTCGCGATCACGCTCGCAGATGGCACGGTGCTGGACGACTTCTCGCGCGATGCGGTCATCGGCCCGCCCGAACCGACGACAGGCCAGTTCGGTCCCGGACTCGGCCTGACTGTGCTGGGAACGGGCGACCTGGGCATACAGCGCACGCTCCGGTTCGAGATATACGCGGACCGGCCAGACGCGTGCGTAATCCACGTGGCGTATGACTCGCCGCCGGGCACCAGGTTCGCCAAGGTCGAGAGTCTGGTTTTCAAGCTTGATCGCCGCCTGGCCGTGCAGCGGCCGGCTCGCGCCGAAGCGTGGTGGTTCCATGGGTATCTGCCCCATTCGCATGCAGAGAATTTCGCCGAAACCTATACGGCAGTGCGCCTCGAGCCGGGGTTCAGCCGCGAACACCGCATGGTCGGCGATGGTGATCACACCCGCCACGGCACGGGTGTGCCGCTCTTCGATTTCTGGAGTGCAGAGACAGGTCTGGCAATCGGACATTTGCACGAACATCACCTGCCCGTGGCATTCCCGGTGGAGGTCAGCAGCCAAGGCGTGCAGATTGCGTTTCGTGACGACCGGACGGTGAGCGGGAAGTATGCCAGCCCGCCGCTGCTCCTTATTGCGCACCGTCTGGATTTCTTCGATGCGGTCGCACGCTACAGTGAACTCATGCATGCCTGCGGTCTGCGCATGGCGCCGGTGCCGGAGGCGGCTTACGAACCGGTGTGGAGTACCTGGGGCTGCGAACGCTCGTTCACCAAGGACGACGTGCGGCGCGTCCTGCCGCTGTTGGAAACACTCGGGGTGCGGTGGATCCAGTTCGACGATCCTTGGTACGCCGACCAGGGTGATTTCACCGTCAACCCGGATATCTTCCCCGGCGGCGACCAGGACATGGCCGCCTTTATCGGCGAACTGAAGAATCGTGGCTTCAAGGTGCGGTTGTGGACCTGCGCTGGCCATGTGACGGACAACGCTCCCTACTATCTCAGACACCGGACGCGCACGGTTCGCGACACGGCTGGCCAACCAGTCCCCGTACATTCCGCCGGAGCACCGGCCGGCCATCCCGTCTATGCCCTGTGCCCCTGCGTGGAAGAGAACCGCGCCTTTGTGTTGGACGTCATCGTACGGATGATCGCCGATTACGGCGCGGACGGCCTCTACCACGACGGAATCTACGGCTGCCCGGCGTGCTTTGCCCAAGATCATGGCCACGACGACCCCGCCGACACAGCCTCAGCGCATGCCGTTCTCTACCGGGAGGCCTATGCTCGGGTGATGGACCGCACCGGCGGGCAGGGCGTGGTTATGCTCTGCACCTGCGGCAAGTCGCCGAATTTCTTTCTCCTGCCCGGTGTCAACCGCGTGGCCACGGCCGACCCCATGCCCATCCATGTCCGCAAGCGCGTGAAGAGCCTCAAGGCGCTCATGGGACCCCGAGCCGCCGTAGATTACGATTTCGTGGAAGTCACGCTAAACAGCTTCGCCGGCGCGGTGGGCACCGGCGCTTGCCTGTATTACAAGTTCACCATGCCGCTCGATCCAGCGTTGTTCGAACAGTACGCCCGGTGGACGGCGCTGTGGCGGGAGCACGACCTGGCCCGCGGCGAGTACCTCAACCTGTACGATGTCGTCCACGATGTCCCGGAGATGCACGCGGTCAGGAAGGGACCTCGCATCTACTACGCTCTGTATTCTTCGCCTTGGGCCGGGGACGAGTCCACACCGTTCTCAGGTCTGGTCGAACTGCGTGGCCTCGCCGCCGACGTCCGCTACCGTGTGCACGATTATGTGGATGACACCAGCTTGGACACGGTGACCGGACCCACCGGCCGTGTGCCCGTAGCGTTCAAGGGATATCTGCTCTTGTTTGCCGAGCCGGTCCCGTGACCTCACAGCACCTTTTGCATGAACGTGTAGCACAATATGTGGGTGATGATGAAGAAACTGTCTTCCAGCCGGCCCATGTGCCCGCTGGGAACGAGTAACGGTAGCTGCGCCAGGTCCTTGAGCCGCCCGCCCTGGGCCGTGGTCAATCCGATGGTTCGCACACCAGCGCTGTTGGCGAATTCGACCGCGCGCAGGATATTGGGGCTGTTGCCACTTCCACTGATGGCGATCAGGACATCGCCCGGCCGGGCGAAATTTCGCAGCGGTTCCACGAACACGCTTTCGTAACTGATGTCGTTGCCATACGCCGTGATCGTGGCAACGCTATCGGTCAGGCCGATCATTTTGAACCGTGGCGTTCGTCCGGTCGATGCGCCTTTGACCATGTCCACGACGATCTGCGAAGCGATCGAGGCGCTGCCGCCGTTGCCGCAGGCATAGATGGTCTTGTCCTGCCTCGCGGCTTCATCGAGCCAGTGCGCCGCCTGGGTGATCTTCTGCGTATCGAGCTGGGGAAGCAGCCAGCCCAGATCGGCCAGATAATCGGTGGCAAACTCCTTGGCGTTCATGACACGGGGACTCCTTGCCGGTTTTGCGCCAGCCAAAGGGCCAGGCGATCAGGAAGCTGGCTCGGCCGGGCAACGCCCGTGACGGCCAGTTGCTGAATGGTGATCGAGGCGACCAGATTGCCGATCAGTGCTGCCTCCGCAAGGGTCGCCCCCGCGGTCAAAGCCAGCACCGTGCCGGCAGCGGCGCTGTCGCCGGCGCCAGTGGGATCGATGGGGCCTTCAACGCGGACGGTTGGGATGATCGTCGGCTGCGAGTCCCCAGCAATCGCCCCATCTCCGCCGCGCGTGATGATCACGGGAGCGCCAATCCGAGCCTGCAGTTCAAGCAGTGCCTGCTCGAGACGCTCCAGTTCGACCCGGTGTCCCGGCGGAGGACTCTTCCAATCCACCGCCTCGAACTGATTGGGCTTGATGATGATGTTGCGAAAGAGCTTGATGCGCCGGCGGCTGTCGGCGAAGAACACCACCCGCGGATACCGCCGCGCCCTCTCGGCCAGAGCCTCGCGCACGGCCGCCGTGATGACGCCGCAATCGTTATCCTCAATCTGGTCGGCGATGATCACGGCATCCAGCTCCGGCAGCAAACGGTCCAGTGCCGAGATCACCTTGGCCTCCAGCTCCGGCGGCGTGGGCGTGCGGTTCTTGGTGTCATACCGCTCATGCTCGCCCGTCAACGCTGGATCAAGTATGTTGCGCGGCTTGAGGTACGTGGGCGTCATCCGAGCCGGCGAGCCAATCAGCGCCTCGCATCGGCAGCCCAAGGCACGCAGATCGGCGCGCAAATCATAACTTTCGCCGTCTTCGCCAACGATGCCCACGGCGTGAATCGTGCCCGCGCCCAGCGCCGCCACGTTCGCAGTCACCGTCCCGGCCGCGCCCGGACTGTGCCGTATCGCGACCACCTGATGTGCCGTCTTTCCCGACTCCACGCTTACGTCGGCTCGGCGCGGGTCCGTGTCGAGGTACTTATCGAGGAAGAAGTCGCCCATGACGGCGATGCGCCGCGTCGGAAACCGGCCGACCAATTCGCCAAGTCGCTCCTGGGTCATCGGTGAGATAATCTTCATCAATGGCTCCTTCGCCGCCCATGCAACGAACAATCTTCACGCACTTGCCACCCCTTCATTCCACAGATACTCGATCAGTTGCCGCCCGTCGCGGAAATCGGGAATCACAATGTCAGCACCCACGCCGATCAGCCGATCGCGTTTCCAGGGATCGCTCTTTCCACTGCGCCCTGCTTCGTCGCTGGCCACGGCCACCGCGGTTCCGCCCGACGACTTGACGTTTTCGATCTCCACATAGCCGTCGCCAAAACCGAGCAATTGCGCCCCGTCAATGCCGTTTTCGGCTCGAATTCGGTCGATCACCATTTGCTTGGAAAAAGCTCTGTAATCGTCGATCGCCCCATAAATATGCCCGCCGAAGTACCTGTCCAGAGTGAGCAGTCGGGCCTCTTCCCGGACATATTCTTCATCGGTCCCGCTGGCCAGATAAAGCTGAACCCCGCGTTCCCGCAGCGCCCCGATAAACTCCAGCGTGTGGGGAACCAGCATCGTATCGGGCGCGATCGCCCCGGACCGCAGCCCCTCGCGGCGATGCTCGATGACCTTCATCAATCGCTCATGATAACGGTGCTTATAGACCAGTGGTTCCTCGGGCTCGCCGCCGCGGGCGCAAACCTCCTCCGCCAGGCGCATCATCTGGTAAACGGTCTGCTTACCCGTGAGTTCCATGATGAAACCCATCGCCACATGGTGAAGCTGATCCGGGGTCTCCCCGCTGCCGGTCGCCTCAAGCGCCTCGACCATCATGGCCACCATAATGGCAGGCCAGCCTTCGCGAATCAGGCTCAGGGTGCCGTCAAAGTCGAACAACACATGGGCAGGCCGAGTACCGCGCCGTCTCTCCCGGATAATCTCAACGCTCGTGCCGGGCAAGAAGCGTGTGGATTCAACGCGACCCACGACTCTGCGGTAATCACCTTCGTATTGAGAATTGTTCATGGTTTGCCGCTCGAAGCACCGGAATGAGCCGGCCCTTCAGCGCGACATTCCGATTACAGCAGGAACGCAGGACCATGGCAAGGAACCAATCAGCCGGGTATTGCTCATCAATTTGACATCGGACATTGGCAATGGACAATTATTCGACATACCGAACAGGGGCTTGGCGTTCTCAGGAAAGGAAGTCGCAAATGCGTTTCAAAGCAGTCATTACACTGGTTATCGGGATGCTCTTGGTGTCGGCCGCGGGCGCCGAGGAACCCAAGACGTTGATCATCTGCGACTTCGAGAACGATGCCGATCTGAAGGCATGGGACATCTCCGGCACGTCCAAGCTCGTCACCGAGGGTGTGACCCATGGCGCCAAAGCCCTGGAGATCAACGGGTCGCTTAATGCGGCCAAACCCCTGCAGGACTGGTCCGCCTACGATGCTTTGATGCTGGATGTGCTTAATCCCGGCGACGCCCCCGTCGGGGCCGATCTGATGATCGGCGACCAGGCGTGGCAGCAGAAGACGACCTACTGGAACCGCCACAACGGTCTGGCCACATTCGCCCCCGGCAAGACCACCTGGACCATCCCGGTCAAGGGCCTGTATCGCGGCGAGGCGGGCAGCCGCAACAACGACATCAAGACTGACATCGATCCCGCCAGCATCGTGCGGCTGTCCTTCACGTTCAAAGGCAAGGTCATTGTCGACAACCTGCGCCTGGTGTCGGCCCAGGCGCCCAAGGGTGTTTGGGCGTTCGACATGGGCCCGGCCAGCCAGGCGGTCATGCTGGCCTGGACTCCGGTGTCCAACAAGACCAAATACGACCCCAAGGCCGGCTATGGCTGGAACGCCGCCCTGAGCGACACCATCGCACGCGACACGACCTTCGGCCCGGCGCTGCTTCGCGACTTCGTCGAGTGCGGCGGCAGCAGTTTCCGCGTCGATGTGCCCGCGGGCAAATACAGTGTTACCGTCTTCTACGAGAACTCCGGCTACTGGGATGGCGAACAGGCGCAGCAGAAAATGCGCAAGATCGAGGTCGGCAACCAGACCGTCTGGCAAGATCAACGACCCGATGGCGCCGCCAACTATCTGTACCGCTTCGAGAACGTCGAGCCCATCGGCGTGGACATCTGGGATACCTATATGGCCCCCGAACTGGCCAAGCCCGCGATCTTCCAGGCCACGGCGGGCAATGATGGTCTGACGATGGATTTCTCGGCCGACGCCGCATGGGGCTCCCGCGTCGCTGGCATCGTGATCTACAACACCGACGATGGCGAAGCCGCCACGTGGGTTAGAGGCCAGTTGGCTTCTTTGGCCACCGAGTTCCGTGGCATGGCGGTCCCCCTGGACAAGCCTGCGGGCAAGTTCGACGCCGGCGACTGGGGCAAGATCGGCCTGGCGGCGTGGGCGCTGAAGATCGAAGACGCTGTTAAGCCCAACACGGTGCCTTCCAAACTCGTTACGCCGGACGCGCTGCAGATGTCACGCTCGGCGGTGTTGGGAGAGTATGAGACTTTCTGCCTGGCCCTTCGCCCAATCAAGAATCTTGGCGAATGCACTCTGCGTCTCGAAGGAAGCGCGCAAGGCGTCGAAGCAACCACCGGCGTCGTGTGGTACGGAATGAGCCGCGGATTCGGCACGGCCTCGTACCGTCTGGTGCCGCACACGCTGCGCCAACAATCGACCGTAGCCTTGCCCGCCGACATCACCCGTGAGATCGTCGTCACCTGCAAAGTGACGGACAAGGCGGCCGCAGGCGATGCGAAATACACTCTGGTAATCGAGGATGCCTCCAAAGGCACGATCCTTCGCGTACCGTTGACCCTCTCCATCCACGCCGTCAAGCTGGATCGCGATACCGACTACACCTTCGGTTTCTTCGGAATGAATCCGCCGTCGGGCCTCACGCCACAGCAGCAGACCAAGACCATGGAAGACACACTGCGGCAACTGAATGACCATGGAATCAACGGTCTGTCAGCCGGCGCAAACTTCTACTTCAAGGGCTTCAAGGATGGCCAGCCCCAGATCGACTTTAAGGAAATGGACAACTTCGTGGAACTGGCGCGCAAGGCCGGGTTCACCAAGGGTGTAAACGGCTACGGCGGCGGGCACCTCGTGGGCGTCAACGACGGCTACGAGATTGGTACAACCGGCAAGAGAATTGCCCAGGAAGCCGGCACATCCTATGAAGAGGCCATGCTCAAGATCTGGAAGGTAGTGGATCAGCACGCGCGTGCCGCCAACTGGCCCCTGATCTACTACGTCATCTGCGATGAGACTCGCGTCCGCGAGGTCGCCGAGAAGGAATTGGAATTCATGCAGGTCATGGCCAAGGTGTCCAAGGCCTACCCCAAGACCCTCCGCACCAGCGGCGCCTACAGTGTGAACTTCCGCAATCAGGTCAAGGACCAGAACGACATGCTCTACTGGCACCAGCAGTTCTTCAAGGCGTTGGATGTCAGCTCTCTGGGCGGCCACGACCAATCGGTCATGGACGAGGCCCTGAAGCTGGGCAAGGAAATCCAGATCTACAACCAGGGCACTGACCGCAATTCGTTCGGGATCTACCAGTGGAGCGAGTTCCGCAAGGGTGTTAAGGCCCGCTGGCAGTGGCATCTGACCATCATGCACGGCTACCAGTTCTTCGACCTCGACGGCCGCGAGCCCGATTCGCAGCTTATCTGCTACGGCCGCAATGGCATTATTCCCACCATGGATATCGAGCGCTGCCGCCAGGGCGCTCAGGATTTCTATCTCTACCAGACGCTCTGGAACATGATGCAGAAAGGCGCCGGCGACGCCCAGGCTCGGACCAAGGCCCAGGCGCTGCTGGAAGACACCACCGGCAAGCTTCAGATCGGACAGCGTCGCGGGCTCGCCGGCTTCGATCCCGACGACTTCAACGCCAAGGTTGTGGCGGCCATCGAGTCGCTTTCGGGATCGGCCAGATAGGTGTCCGGATCATCAGGAACAAAACAGAGCCCGGCACTTTGACGGCCCGTCTGCAAGCCCTGGCTCCCGAACCGTTGCACCGCTGGTTCGGTCGAAATGTCGCCTTATCAAGGTTCCGCCGTGATGGGGCGGTGTGGAGCGATCCGCGGCGGATGGTGAAATCCTGCTCTTTCAAATCATCTTCCCAGTTATCCACACCCGTCCGCCATTCGGCCAGACTACATCGCATTGATGCAATTGAAGTTCAGTGGCTCAGTTCGGTGAGGACCTGTATACTCGGCACAAGTGGGCGCTGTGCGCTCCGAACAGGAGAAGGAAATGATCGCCACGAATGGCAACAAGGCGTCGAAACAGCACCGGAACCTGACCATCCTGACTCTGGCCAGTGGTCTGCTGGCCATTGGGCTGACCGGAACGCAGCGCATCGCTTCCGCCGCGGATGCCGCCGCTGGCTCCATGACCCTCAGCCCAACCAGCGAACCTGCCCAGGGCGAAGCGGGCGGCAATTCGCAAGCCGAACTCGCCAAGAAGCTGAACAATCCTGTCGCGAACCTCATCAGCGTGCCGTTTCAATTCAACTATGACACGGGCTATGGTCCTAAGGATTCCGAGAAGCTCACGCTGAACATCCAGCCGGTCATTCCCGTGACCCTCAACGATGACTGGAATGTGATCGTCCGGACGATTGCGCCGGTGATCTACCAGGATTCCCCGGCCGATGGCGTCGACAGCACCACTGGCATGGGCGACATCCTGCAGAGCTTCTTCTTCTCACCCAAAGAGCCGGTGGCCGGCGGGTGGGTCGTGGGCGTTGGCCCGGCCTTTCTCTACCCCAGCGCCACCGACGAGATGCTCGGCGGCGAGAAACTGGGCATGGGTCCAACGGCGGTGCTGCTGAAACAGGAGCACGGCTGGACCTACGGCATCCTCGCCAACCATATCTGGTCGGTCGCCGGTGAAAGCGATCGCTCGAATATCAATTCCACGTTCCTGCAGCCGTTTTTCGCCTATACCACCAAGACATACACGACGTTCACGATCAATACCGAGTCTACCTACGACTGGATCGAGCATCAGTGGACGACGCCCCTGAACGCGATGGTCACCCAACTGCTCAAGATCGACGGAAAGCCGATCAGTTTCGGCATTGGCGGCAGGTACTATGCCTCCAAGCCCGAAGGTGGCCCGGAGTGGGGAGCACGTTTCATCGTCACCTTCCTGTTCCCGAAGAATTAGTCATCTAAAACGGGGAGGTGCAGCGGCAGATCGGCACTGGCGACAAAAGGCTGATGGTGTATCAGCGAGCTGGACGGTATTATGCACTCACCGTGGCGGGATGTGCCCGCTACGGAACAACCAGCGCACAGATGTGCGGCCATGTCATCAGTCCATAGCAGAAGGAGACTTCGATGCATTCCCCGACCAACACTCTACGGACCCTCAGCACCGCAGCAATCATGCTGGCGGTGGCCGGCGCGTTGCCCTCGATCAGTCGCGCTGGTGGCCTCGCCCTGTACGAAATAGGTTCGCCCGATGTGGGCGCTGCATCGGCGGGTTTCGCGGCCAGGGCTGGTGACCCATCGACGGTGTTCTCCAACCCGGCCGGCCTGACATTGCTACCGGGAACACAAGTGATGCTCGGAATACAGCCCATGTACGGGCAGGTCACGTTCTCGGTCGAACAGACTACGAATACCGGCGGCAATGGAGAGAATGCCATCGGGTTTATACCCGGCGGGAGCATGTTCCTCTCCCACCAGCTTGACGACCATTGGTCGATCGGGTTCGGCGTCTGCTCCTATTTCGGCCTGGCGGAGAATTATGATGATGACTGGGCGGGAAGGTACTACATCCAGAACGCATCACTGGTGGGCCTGAGCCTGCTGCCATCGGTGGCGTATCGCGTCAATGACCAACTCTCGCTCGGCGCTGGGCTCAATGCCATGATGGCATCGTTCTCTACCGATGTGGCGGTGAACAACCTTACCCCGGGCATGAGTGACGGTCAGTTGCATCTGGAGGATTCGTGCTGGGGGTTCGGCGCGAATCTCGGTGTTCTGTACCAGTTCGACAAGGGCACGCGCCTGGGCGTGACTTACCTGTCACCGGTGGACCTGTCGTTTGATGCAGAAACGAAGTTCTACAACCTCGGGCCTGGCCTGTCGGGGTTGTTGGAGCGTCGAGACCTGCAGAGCGTTCAACTGGACATGACCGTGCCGCAGATGGTGATGGCCAGCATCTACCACGAACTCGATGACCAGTGGGCCATCATGGGCAACGTCGGTTGGCAACAGTGGAGCCAGTTCGGCGAGGTTGAAGTGTCCGTAACGTCGGCCAACCCCAAGAGCCTGACCACCAGTCTCGACTACCAGGACACCTGGCACGGCGCCTTCGGCGTCCAGTACAAACCGGAACCCCAGTGGAAATTCACCACCGGCCTGGCATATGACAGTTCCATGATCAAGGATGAAAACCGCACCGTGACTCTGCCCGTTGACGCGGCGTGGCGCTGGGGCATTGGCACGCAGTATGAACTGAGCAAAGCCGTGACTCTCGGGCTGGCATATGAGCTGATCTACTTCGGTGATATGTCGGTCAATCAGCAAGGCGGGCCGCTGCGCGGGAGCATCAGCGGCACATACGACAGCGCCATGTTCCATGTCGTAGCCCTGTCGCTCAATTGGAAGATGTAAGGGATCTTTTACCGGCATCGCTGGTGGAAGAATCTGCAGCCTCGAGCGACGCAACGACGCGACTTGTGCGGAACGAACCAGCGGTGTGATGATGGGCAGAGATGCCAAAGGTCCAGGAATGAGCTCTGATCTCACGCCTTCCCCAACGCCAGTTGGGCGTCCGGCAAGACGCTCTATCATTGCCCTGGTCCGCCGCATGCCAATGGGCAGCGTGCTGCTCGCACTGCTGCTTCTGATCGTATCCTCGCCACTGCTGGAGCAGATGCATAACGGCGACGTTGTCGAGAGCGTGCTTCTGTCCCTGATGCTCCTCCTCGCGCTGCCGGCCATGGGTACACAACCCACGAGCAAGACGCATACCGTGCCATTGATCCTGCTCGTGCCCGCGCTGGGCGCCAAATGGCTGAATCATCTGTGGCCCAATGCGGTGCCGCCAATGACCTATCTTGTGCCTGCAGTACTCTTTCTGCTGCTGTTCGTCTGGCGTCTGCTGCGCTTCATCCTCCATGCTCCGAGGGTGGACGCCAACGTTCTCTGTGCGGGCGCTGCCGGGTATCTCACGCTCGGACTGCTGTGGTCTCTGGCCTACACCCTCGCGGCTCGGATCAGCCCCGATGCGTTTGTATTTGGCACCGGGGCGGCCTCGGGCCATACGATGAAGGGCTTCACGTCGATGTACTTCAGCCTCATCACCCTCACCACGGTCGGCTACGGTGATATCGTGCCGGCACTGGGCCTGAGTCGTATGCTGGCCGCGACCGAAGCGATCTGCGGCACCTTCTATATGGCGGTACTGGTTGCGCGATTGGTGGCGATGCATTCCTCCGCGCCACCACCTGCCGGTGAATCAGCGAAAGATTAGGCAGTGGAATCGATGCCCTATTTCAGTTCCAGGTTTCGGCCGGTGCCCAGGTATCGTACGCTGTGAAAATCGAGCGGGATCCCCTTGGGCCAGCGAGCAATAAAGCGATCATCCTGGCGGGATACCTGAACGACGCCAACGGGAGAATGCAGGCAATAGTCATAGTCGTCCAGCAGGGGTCCCTTGGGGGGAGCAAACGTAATGCCCCGCCAGCCGGGGGCGGCCGGGCGCAGCCCAATCAAGCGCTCGACGATGAGAGAGTTCACTGAAGCCCCCCACCCATGAGCCGTGTTAAACGGGCTGGCTTTACCCGAGGCAGCCTGCGACGCCCAGGTGGGAGCGCCGGCATCAATAAAGGGATGGTAGAGAGCGTGGAGGGCATGAAGAACCGCAGGACCATGCTCAGCGGTAACCAGCGGGGAAAGCAGGACATCAACATGGCTCAAGCCAATGCGATTCATCAATGAAGCTGGCTCGGCAAGACGCTCGGCCGAGTGTTTCAGGGCCGCCTGGCACATGGCCGCGCCGCCAAAGCCCGTCATGGCGCTATAGAGATTGGCGTGCAGGCTATGGGTGTTGCGCCGGGCGATGTCTGTGGTGCGGTTGTTGTTGCGCTCCAGCGGGAGATGCAATGGACGGCGCGGAGACTGCTGTGATCGAAAGGCCTGGCGAGACGCATCAAAGAACTCTGGAATGGAACGAACTAGTCGCCGATGAATGTTGACGGCGATCGTCCGGAGCAGTTCGTGCCCGACGACCTCGGCGATGCGCATGGCCGCCTTGGCGGTCAGAGCCAACAGCGCATTAACCGGCAGCGAATATGGCCGCTTGTCAATCGCAGCCCAATCCAGCCAGTGCCAGGACTCCGCCGGAGGAACGAACAGGTCATCGGCCGTCATGTTCTGCTCGCACCGGCGCAGCAGACGCGCCAGCGGGTCGGCAGCCTCGATCAGCAGAGACCCATCGCCGGTCGCCATATGGTATTCCTCGAGCGAGAGGACCCAGTGCATCGTCTGGTCGTAGAGAGAGCTGGGGATATCCGCCGGCACCACCGCGCTGGGCCGGCCGTCCGGATCAATGCCATCGATGATGAGGTTGTTACAGCGCTGCCACATTGCGGTCTCACCGAAACTGTAGAACGCGGCCTTGAGCGCCACCGCCGCGTCCATGGTCCAGAGCAGATTCTCGCGCGAGCAGCAGTCCACCACGACATCGGTTGTGGACGATCGGAGGTTCTCCTTGGATATCTCCCAGACATCCTGCATGAACGCGTCGCTGCTGCTGAAGCGGGTATTGCCCGCATAGGGATAATCAACGTTGTGGCATTGCAGGCGGAACCGGGCATGGCCGGCTCCGGCCAGCTTTACCGTCAAAAACCGGAACCCGCGAGGCGCGAGAGCTTCCCATGAGATTGCCCTCCCCACTTTGCCATCGATTGAACAGGTGTCGCAGAACCCCTCCGCCGGCGAAGCGAAGCCCCGGTAAGCGCTGGGCCGGCCTTCCATCGCCATGTCATAGTACAACTCAAAGCGGACCGGCCCACGCACGTCCGTAATGTGCAGACTCGGCCGGATGAAACGGGTTCTGCCGAAATCGAAGGTCCAGACATTGGTTTCACCATCGGCAAATGTCCCGGTGGCATTCGGCGACATGACCTTCTGAGCCCGCAACGGCTCGCGATTGAACCGGATGGCTAGATTCTCTGCCGGGTCATGCAACGCTCGGCGAGCGCTCCCTTGCCAGACAAGGCGGGGGGTGCTTGCCGATTCGACCAAGTGTGGGATGGGACGAGGGAGCAGTTCAAGCCAGGGCGCCAGGCCGGCCGGCCCGAGGTAAAGGGCGGGCGTCCAATTCGAATCGAGGGGCGCAGTCCTCCAGTTCGCCGGTTCTGCGTCCTTGTTGGCGTGTTCCTGCGTGCCAACGGGGTGCGAAACCAGGTTGTCGTTAACCCTGATCCAGTCGGCAATACGGGTACTCCACGATTTGTCGCTGGCGATCACCATCCGTCGCCGTTTGGCAACACGGATCTGCGCCTGCAGAAACAGTCCCATGCGCGTATAGGTGCCGACGCTGTTCGCGCCCGTACACGGAACGATCTGCGCCGCGAACTGATTGCGCCCCTTGCGCAGATATCGGGCGATGTCATAGGTGTCGTAGAGTTTGTGACGCGGGTAGGAGCGGGCCGGCCCGTGCCCAATGAGCTGGCCATTGAGCCAGAGAGCGTAATGGTCAGCCGCAGTGATCAGAAGCTCTGCCGTGAGCGGCCGCCGCGAGAGCGCAAAGTCCTTGCGGAACACGATGGGATGATGGGAAATCGGGTGAGAATCCAGCACCCAGTCTGTATAGGAAATCCAGCCGCCGGCCGTTGGGTCAATCTTGATCATCCAATCCTCCAAAGCCCTATGCGGTTCGACCGACGCACAGACCATCCGTATATGCGCTGGGGCGTTGCCAGATCACCTCGTTGCTCAGGTGCTTGCCGATGCGATGGACCACCGTCTTGAACGCATTCCATCCCACGCCATTGGCCGGATTCAGGCCTTGCCAGTGGGCATAGAAGATGCAGTACTGAGCCTTAGCGCGCACACTGTCCACGATCCGTCCGACCTGACCGTCTTCGCTGATGTAGTAGTCGGGATCAACCTTGTCGGCCGCATTCAGCCACAGACCCAGCCAATCCGTGGCGTTGGGCGGAAGATCGTACACAGCGCAGCCCCCTTCCGCAGCCACAGCACGAGCCGCGCAGACATCGCCGCCGCTGCCGATGAACATTGGGACGGTCTTGCCACGAAAACGCCCGCGTTTTGCCAGGTTCAGCAATGCCCGATGCATATTGGGATTAGTCTCCGTAGCCCCCTGCTCGGAAAGCTGCCGATGTCGGCTGACGCAGGCGGCGCAGCCACATCCCGGCTGTGTCAGGCCTGTAAAGCGAATGCCGATGCGCTCGCCCTCGCCAATGATGTGGCTGAAGTATGACTCATACTCATCGACCGACACGCCCGGCTCGAACAGCCAGACACCTTCGTGGATAGCATCGACTGGTATGCGATTCTCGGCGAAGTCGAACAATCCTCCATGGGTCATCAGTTCCATGTGGGTATCAATACCACAGGAATAGGCACGCTTAAGCTGGTTGATATACGACCGCTCAACATCCGACCCCGGCCGACTGAGTAAGCCCTTGCTGCTCGCCTCGTAACCCAGCAGTACGGTGGATTCACCGGCTATGCCCTCGTCGCGGACGAAATCGAGAAACGTCGCAAACGCCGACGGAGGCGCAACATACGGATTGGTGTCATCGCAGTAGAACGATACGACAGTCTTGGGCAAGAGTCGCTCCTTTCCCGCCTGCGCATTCTACTCACGCAGACCGGATACAGCGATAGACAAGGATGGACGCATAGCCCAGGATCAGCACCAGTCCGATGCCGTAAGCAGCGATGGCATAGATGGCGCCCGACTCAGTCACGAGACGCCTCCAGTCTCGCGGCCGGACGAAGCATCGAATCAAGCGATGCTGTCATATCTTCCGGAGATGATTCATCGATGCTTCTGTGCGCCAATTCCGCCCTCGCCCTCTCGTCGCGGGCAACCAGGTAACGCATCACGATCAACCCCAATGCCGCAAGGGTCACGGGGATGAACATGGCAACAAGCGCCCGTTGCATGGCCGGATCGAGTTCAACCGGCGAGGGGTGGCTTTCCGGCATCATGCAGGCAGAGAGGTAAACCAGCGGGACATCCAGAAATGCAATGATGCCATAAACCGCCGCCACGACCGCCCGCCGCTGTGCGGAATCAATTGAATTGCGGATAAGGAGATAGCCGACATACAGAAGCCAGAGCATGAGGCTGAATGTCAATCGCGGATTCCAGGTCCACCAGCGCCCCCAGGCGCCGCGACCCCAGATCATCCCGGTGAGCAGGACAACCGAGCACAGCACGACGGTAACCTTGGCGGCCGATGCCGACAGATCATCCCATCCGCTCGTGCGCTGCCAAAGGTAACCCGCCGACGCAATAAAGACGACCAGACACCCAAGCAGCGTACTCGTGGCAACGGGGATATGGAGATAGAAGATCTTCTGGATGGGTCCCGTGCTCGCTTCATCAGGTGTGCGGAAAGCTACCAGATACATGGCCCCGCCAAAGAGCGCCATGACCAGAAGCCAGTACATCGTGATAAGCCGGTTGCGCTGCCGCATCAATTCCCTCGTCATGCCACACCTGGATTCCCAGACCTACGCACAGACCGGCCATTCAAATCAGGGCGATCACATCGCCCACAGGCCGCCCCGCAGCCGCGCTGCAAAACAATCACAGCAAACAGCGTTCCCACGGCGACCTCCCCGCCACCATCGCGACAAAGTGTCGATATCGCTGCTAAGCTCCCCCCGAAACGAACAGAGCCTTCGCTTGTGTGATTAACTACCGCCAGGGGCACGATTGCCGGAAGTTCATCGCCATGCTGGCAGGGCAGAGTCCATGGCAATTGCGGCACATGGTTCTGGTACTCCATCCACCCCGCATGCGCGAGATATGGAATGGCTACAGCAACAATCTTCTCACTTCTGGGACCCTGTGACGGTTCTGAGCTCCTGCGCACAGGAATACCCGCATCACCAACGGGTTCGCGCGGATGAGAGAACAGACTGGTGCGAATTCTCACATCCGAGAACGCTACCCCGGAGCAATGCGGAAATACCCGGTTTTCGAGGCTCCAAGGCCATCAAGGATGTGCCTGTGACCGGTATCGTGATTGCTATTGCAGAGCTGTCCATTGGATTGGACGAAGAGGCATGAAGCGGGTCCTCTGAGAAATACCTGTTTCGGATGTAAGGAGTCATGTTATGCGTTATTCACTTCTAGGGCTGGTCCTGGCGACCCTGACCAGCACGTTTGCGTTCGCCGCCAGCGGAACGCCCATGGACGAAATTGCTTATACAAAGCACAACTTCGCTATCGGACCCTATGCTTCCGTGCTCGCCACCGACGGTGCCGGTCACGCTGTGACAATGTGCCAGCCGTGCCACACGCCGCACCATGCCATCGTCGATGCCAACATCAGCACGGTTCTGTGGAACCACGCCATTTCCACCGCTACCTACACACTCTACGACGGGAATAGCTATGGCTACACCGCTGGCACACCTGATACCCAAGCCATGGATCAGGTGAGCCGTCTCTGTCTCAGTTGCCACGATGGAACCGTCGCCTTGGACGCCTTCGGCACCAAAGCGAACAACTACAGCCGCGTCGGCACTTCTGGGGCCATGATGTCTGCTAGCGACGTCAACAACCTGGGTACCGACTTCAAGGATGACCATCCTGTTGGTGCGTTGGCCGTGTACGTGACATCGGCTGGCGTCCTGAAGGATGGTTACAAGGCGCCGGCTGCAGGTACTGATGCGGGGGCCTATGGAACAAGCGTGAAGAACAGCGCCGGTACCTCCGTCAGCCTCCAGAAGATGGCGACAAACGGCAACTTGGTCGTCGGCTGCAAGACCTGCCACAACCCCCACGGTAAAGGCTTGTCCTCTGGCAATCCATTCCCCTATTTGCTTCGCACAGCGCCGGTGGACCTCTGCCTGACCTGCCACTACAAGTAACCAAGCGTCAGTGGACAAACATATCCTGACGGCATCGATACAGGGATGGAGGGTCGGTCACATGGCCGACCCTCCATTTCTCAATTTGAGGCGTATTGCATCGTCTGAAATCCTCGATGAACTACGGTGGCATTTTGTGGTTTATCAGGTCAGAATATGATTATGAAGCCAACACCATACACAGCATCCATATCCGGCCTGCTGACCATGTTTCTGCTCTTATTGAGCCTGGCTGGCTGCCAGACCGGAACAAAGGTCGTCGAGAAGCCACGCGAGCTTTCGTTCTGGCCCCCTGCCCCGGATGAGCCGCGCATCCAGTTTCTGACCGCCTACAACACCAGTGCGGATGTCGCCGCGGCACAGAGCAAGATGGATGAGGTGATGTATGGCAAACCGCAGGTTCTGCCCATCGTCAAGCCTTACGGAGTAGCGATGTGGCAAGGCAAGATCTACGTCTGCGACATGCGCAACCCAGGCATAACCGTGCTCGATCTTCGCCAGCATATCGTCAAGGCCGTCGGAGTGGGCGGAACGATGGAGATCACCCGGGCAACGGACGTTGCCATTTCTCCCGACGGCTTGAAGTACATTGTGGATAGAGGCAACCGCGCAATTGTGGTGCTGGATGCCGAGGATCACACGGTCAGCCGTTTCACGCCAAAGGATTTCGACCCTGTCAGCGTGGCCGTCTATGGCGATGAACTGTTTGTCGCCGATTACACCGGCCAGACGGTAAAGGTTCTCAATCGTGCAACAGGGCGATATTTGCGGAGTATCGGCGAGGCCGGGCGGGGAGATGGGCAGTTTGTCAGACCGTTGACGGTACGCCTGGACCCCTCGGGCATCCTCTTCGTATCGGATGTGCTGACTTGCCGGGTGCAGCGCTTTACCCGCGATGGCAAGTTTCTCAGCGTCTTTGGGCAAGTGGGCAACCTGCCTGGTGATCTGGTGAGGCCCAAGCATTTCTCATTCGATAAGAACGACTACCTCTACATCGCAGATGGGGGATTCAGCAACGTCCAGATCTTTGATGAGCATCAAAAGGTCGTCTGCTACTTTGGCTCAACTGGCGCGCACCCTGGCGCAATGGATTTGCCGGTTGGAGTGTACGTGGATGAGAACCCGGAGGACCTGGCGATCTTCAAGCAGTACGTGAGTCCGGCATTCAAGGCCGAAAGGCTTATCCTGGTCACGAACCAGTTCGGTAAACAAAGAGTCTCAGTCTACGCCGGGGGCCGCCTGATGCCGGGCAAAACCCTGGCGGATATCGCGGTTTCCCGCGCCAAGGTATTGCCAGGTACGATGGAGCCAACAACGAACCCGACGACACTGCCGACTTTCATGTCGCCGGAAGAGCCTGCTTCGCAGACGCCGGCTACGGCTCCGAGGTAGCTCCTGTTTCTCCATTGAGTCTTGCCACGCGAGAGGGGCCTACGACGAACATGCGGAAGTCGCGGTTTGGGCATCGAGTAGCATGTGCCGCGATCTTTTGCATCGCCGTGGGGAGCTTTCTGGGGTGTTCGCCGGAGAAGCGCTACAAGGTTCTCTCTTTCTTCTTTGATGGCGTCCCCCTGCCCAGGGGAGTAGAGGCTGAAGAAGGTCAGCAGATCGTCTATCCACACAAGCCGTATGCCGAGGGCAAGTGCATATCCTGTCACGCAAGCAATCAGATGGACCTGAGCATCACCCAACCGACGAATATCAGCGGAGTCTCGTCGAGTGTCTGCCTGAATTGCCACGGCAAGATCCCCAGCCAGTACGAGGTCATGCATGGGCCAGTATCCAGCGGAGAATGTCTGCTGTGCCATAACCCTCACGAATCAAGCGTGAAGCATTTGCTGGTGGCATCTGCGCCGCGCGTCTGCACCCAGTGCCATACTCCGGAGGTGATGACGCCCCGCCGAAGCGAACACCAGGATGAGAAAGCAAGCTGCCTGAATTGCCATTTCGGACACGGTGGCCCCGCCCACGGACTGCTGCGGCCGACACCACCTGCCACCACCGAGCCCGCCAACTCGCGAACAGACTCGCCCCCCAGCCTTGCTGAAGGGAGGGCAAGCCTGTGAGTGCGCGCTCTTTCGTCCTCAGCAGGGCTTCATCCCATCTGATCGCCGTCGCGGCACTGGCGCTGGCTGTCGCCCCTCTTTGCGGCCAGACGACGAGTTCGGCAGATCCCGACACGATGATCTACGGAGAGCAGCAGCAACATGAAGAACCCACTCTCTGGCTGGCGCCGGTGAAGGGGAACATCGACCTGATGGGCACCTACTCCCATACCCGCACTTCCTCATCAGGAGGCACCGATTCCGACACCAAAGAGAGACATTTTGAAGAATCGCTGACCCTGTACACCAACGGCTACATCGTCCACCCCAATCTGGTGGACTTGCGCTTGAGCATCACCGGTGGACTCGACCAAGACCACTTCGATTCCGATCAGGGGTCTAACAGTTCCAACGGCACGGTATATGGCTGGGATATCAGCGCCACATTCCTGCGCAATCAACCGATGCCTCTCACACTCTACACGCGCCGGGAAGAAGGTACCTTTGATGTGCCGTTCGGAGCGACCCAGAGGACCACGACAACAACGTATGGCGCCATTCTTGAGTATCATGCGTCAAGCGGCAACTCGCGAGTGGAGGCGTACCATGAGGAAGACACGCAGACAGATTCCAGCACCAATGGACTTGATCTCACCCAGAACCGCGACGTCGTGACGGGCAGTGGCGATGCCAGGCTTACGGAGAACCAGACCTTGACCTGGAACTTCAACCTCCAGGATGCCACCTACGACAGCAGTACCAACGGAGTTAAAGGAAACAGCAGCACCAACACGCAATCGGGATCTGCATCGTTAAGCCACAACGTCAATTTCGGCGACAACAATCGGCAATCATTGACATCCGCACTCTCCTATGCGGAAACAACCGGAACCCCGGATTCATCGGATTTACGCTGGAACGAGCACCTGCATCTGTATCACACGCCGACCTTTGAAACCAACTACGACTACCTCTATGAGACGCTGACCTATGGGAACAACTCGGTCGACCGCCAGGTGGCATCGATGGATGCCCGTCATCAACTGTACAAGAGCCTGACAACAGTTGGGACACTGCGCTGGGAGGATGACAAGGGAAGCAATCAGGAAACCCAGATCTACGCGGCGAACCTCCTGACGAACTACCAGAAACTCCTCGCCAACGGTACGTTCTACGCCGATCTGCAATTGGGCTATCAGCAGCAGGACCTGAGCGGTTCTGGGGACGTGCCCGTCGTGAACCAACCTGTCGCATTCATCGGCGTTAACCCGATTGCGATATCGCAACCCAACGCGATCCCATCGAGTGTCCTGCTCCGCGATGCCACGACTGGCCGAATCTATGTTGAGGGTACCGACTACACGGTGAATTCGACGCCAGTGGGCATGGAGATCGATCGTGTCCTTGGCGGCAATATCCTTGCGGGGCAGCCGCTGCTGCTGAACTATGATTACGCCCCCCAGGATGCATCCGAGATTGACACCAACACCTATGGCATTGGTTCGCGCTACCAGATCACCAAAGGGCCGCTTGCTGGATTTGCTCCCTATGCTCGATTCTTTGCCCAGGACCAGACCATAAAGGGCGGCACCGCGGAACCGAACAACGTGCGTGATTACACTCTCGGTCTGCTGTACCAGAGGGGCGATCTGACCCTTCGAGGGGAGAGACAGTGGTATGACAGCACCGCATACCCCTTCGATGCCTGGAGGTACGAGGCACGCCTGAACCATAGCATCTCATCGGAAACATCGGTTGCCGCAACCGCGATTTATACCGATACTCAGTATCACGATCCCGATGAGAGAACCAGGGATTACTCGCTCAATGCAAGTCTGACGCAACGGGTCTCGACGCGGCTGAACATCAGTGTCTTCGCGGCGTACGCACATGTGGATACCGATACGGGCGGCCAGACTGTCGGCATCGAAGAGGGCCTGCAAGCAGACTGGAATTACCGTGACACGCAGATCTATGTGCGACTGCGCAACTCAACGCTAAACTCTGACACCAGTAACCAGGAGTTCCAGTTCGCTCAGGTCGGTCTGAAGAGAAGCTTCTAGCATGATCAAGAGCATTGCCAACCTGCTGTCGGTTCTGATGAGCGTGGCCGCTTGCGGCTGTGCCCGAGATGCCGGCGTCATCTTTCCGGCATTGCCCCCGCCCATTGTCTGGCCGGGGGGAAGCGAACCTGCTCGCATCCGATATGTGGGCCAGATCGCCACCAGCGAGGATCTGAAGTCGGGGAGGTCGGCGTTGGAAGGACTCGGACAGGCCATCTTCGGCAAACCCGATAAGCACGGGATGATCACGCCATTTGCCGTGTGCACCGACGGAGTGAACCGCCTCTTTGTCGCCGACAGCGGCGCGCGGCTTGTCCATGTCTTTGATCTGGCGACACGTCGGTACGCTCAGTGGGCGCCCGCTGAGAAACAGCCGCAAATGGCGCTGCCCATCGGGATCGCGTGGGATCCGGCCGGGAGGTTGCTGGTCAGCGATTCGGTTGCCGGCGCGATCTTCGTATTCGACGCTCAGGGCAAATACACCGGGCTTTTGGGGAAGAACCTGCTCAAACGACCATGTGGCATTGCCATACATCCCTTGACCAAACAGGTTTTCATCGCTGATTCGGCTGCGCACCAGATTGTCGTGCTCTCGCCGGCAGGTGAAGAGGTGACAAGGATCGGCCGCCGCGGTATGCGCCCCGGTGAGTTCAACTTCCCGGTCGATGTTGCCGTGGATCACCTGGGCCGGGTCTATGTTGCCGATGCCCTGAACTTCCGCGTGCAGCAGATCTCCCCTGACCTGAAAACGTCCCAGATCATTGGCGGCAGGGGCGACATGCCAGGGTATTTCGCTCAACCCAAATGCCTCGATGTTGATGGCGAGGACCACCTGTATGTCGTCGATAACAGATTCGAGGCAGCGCAGATCTTTGATTCCGACGGTCATTTGCTGCTGAATTTCGGCAGCGAAGGACGCGGTCCGGGTCAATTCTGGCTGCCGACTGGGATATTCATCGATCCGAAGAACCGCATCTGGGTCGCCGACTCGTATAACCATCGCGTGCAGGTTTTTGACTACCTGGCAGGAACAGCACCGCTACCTGCGACCCAGCCGGAGGCCAGGCCATGACGAGGAACCGTTTCCTATCGCCTCTCCAGTTGACACTGAGAATCGCGGCATTTGCATTGTCTGTGCTCATGGCAGGACCATCTGTGGTTCATGCGCAACAGATGAGCGTCTTCAACAGCCCGCATAATCTGTCAATATCCGGCCCTGGAAACATTCGCGCGACGACCGAGGACCAGGTCTGCATTTTCTGCCATGTCGCCCACCATTCGTCGCCCGTTCAGCCACTTTGGAACCGTGCAACGCCAACCAGTGCATACTCGCCCTACCGCAGCAACTCGCTTCAGGCCACGCCTGGCCAGCCGACCGGATCGTCCAAGCTCTGTCTGTCGTGCCATGATGGGACCATCGCGCTGGGCAATGTTCTCTCACGCACCCAGGACATTGCCATGGCAGGAGGCGTAACCCGGATGCCGGCCGGGGTAGCGAACCTGGGAACCAACCTGTCCGACGACCACCCCATCTCGTTTCCTTTTGATCAGGCTTTGCTGCAGAAGAACCACAAGCTGATGAACCCAACAGGATTGCCTCCCGCGGTGAAACTTGATAGCAACCACGAACTGCAATGCACCAGTTGCCACGATGCGCACGACAACCAGTTTGGCAAGTTCCTGGTAATGGATAACACGGCATCGCAACTCTGTACCGCGTGCCATGTCGCCAATACCACAACAGTAACAGCGCACAGCAGGTGTTCGACGTGCCACCAGTCACATAGCTCGCCCAGCGGGCCATACCTGCTCAAGGGCACTACCGTTACCGCCACCTGCACCGCCAGCACTTGCCATGGCTCTCAGGCCACACAACCACGCCTGAATATCGCGACCGATATTGCCAAGTTCAGTCATCACGACACCAATACGTCGGTAGCCGTCAAGACGCATATACCCAACGAGTCGGTATGCACTGACTGCCATAACGCCCATACGATGGGCAATGCCTCCGCAACAGGTGCACCGGCGATCTCGCCCCGACTGGGTAGTATCGACGGCGTGAATGCGTTGGGTACGGCCGTGACACCCGCTGTATACGAATACCAGGTCTGTTTCAAGTGTCATGGCAACCCGCCCGCCAACATGGTCACCGTCATTCCGCGCCAGATCATGCAGACAAACAAGCGGCTCCAGTTCGATGCCGGGGCCATCTCCTTCCATCCGGTGGAGGTCGCAGGCAAGAGCAGCAACGTCCCGAGCCTCAGACCCGGCTACACCACCACGACTGTCATCTATTGCAGTGATTGCCATGCCTCTGAATCCAGTCCGGCCGGTGGCGGTACCGGCGCCCGCGGTCCCCATGGCTCAAGCAATCTGCGCCTTCTTGCCGCCAACTACTCTACCGCGGATGGGACCATCGAGAGCGAATCGGCCTATGCCCTCTGCTACAAATGCCACGATCGCAACGCGTTTGCCTCAGAGGCGCCGTTTGGCGCCGGTACACCGTTCAAACCGCACTTCAAGCACATCTACGGGGAGAACACTCCCTGCTCAGTCTGTCATGACTCGCATGGCATCTCGCAAACGCAGGGATCGCCCAGCAATCAGCGACTGATCAACTTCGACACTTCAATCGTCCGTCCATTGCCAAACGGAAAACTGGAGTGGGCGCCCACAGGAGCCAACCAGGGGACCTGCTCGCTGATCTGCCACAGCACAACGCACGATGGACAGACATATGGCGCTGTCGCCGGCGCTCTCATCAAGCGCAGTGTGCTGCCGCCTCCCGCGGTAAGGAGCGGCTCGCGCAAACCGCGATAGCCGCCTTTCGGATACCGCTCTGCCGCCGAGTCTGCTGGATCGGCGCCGCGGGCACTGCCGACGGATTGCACACCGCCGCAGTCGCCTTACAATCCTCATTCTTAAGGCCCGGTGAACCGGGCCGGCTGCGATACTTGCAGGCATGTCCAATCTCGATCCGGACCATCTTCGCCTCACGGACTTCATGGATCTCCCAACTCTTCAGGAGATCCAGGACAGTTTCTCTTCCATCGCGGAGGTGAAGGTCACCATCACCGATGCGGCCGGGAACCTCATTACCGCGCCACAACCAACAAGCGACTTCTTGCGCCGGCAGCAGGCCATCGAAGCGGCCGAGGAAAACGTGCCCGGCCCGATGCGCGAGGGGCGGGAATATGTCGCGCCCATCATCGTCAATAACCAGCGACTGGGCACCATCCGCATGTCCAGCGGCGGCGCCATGAGCACCGCCGATGAATCGAAACTCGCAACCATCGCCGAGCGGCACCAGCTTGATACACGCACCCTCAAGCAGATCTTCAGCCAGTTCCAGCGGCAGAAGAATACCAAGTCGGCGGCGATCCAGTTCCTCTTCCTGCTGGCCAACGCGGTTGCCCGTCTCTGCTACCAGGAGTTCCAACTTCGTCAGCGGATCAATGAACTGACGGCCGTCTACAACGTGTCGATGCTGATGGCCGACGCCCGCGAAGTGGGCAAAGTGCTGCAGCGAACCGTCGAAATGGTTACGCAGATCATGGACGTTAAGGCGGCTTCCATCCGCCTGATTGATCCCGAGAAGGATGAGCTGGTCATCAAGGCCGTGCACAATCTTTCTGAGCGCTATCTCAGCAAAGGGCCAATCCACCTCTCCTCGGCCGCGATCGATCGCGAAGCTCTGGGGCCAGCCGGCTTCTGCTATGTGCGCAACATGGCCAGCGATCCGCGCGTGCTGTTCCCGGATGAGTCGCTGCAGGAAGAGATTGTCTCGATGCTGTCTGTCGGAATGCGCTACAAAGGCCGCTCCATTGGGGTGCTGCGGGTTTATACCAGCCAGGAGCAGCACTTCAGCCAACTGCGCGTTGATCTGCTCAAAGCCGTGGCCGCTCAGGCGGCCGCCGCAATCGAGAATGCCCGTTTGCTGGTCGAGTCGCTGGAGGCAGAGCGGCTTGATGAACAGGTGCGGATGGCGGCCGATATCCAGCGCCGCCTGGTGCCGCAGCAGCCCCCGGAAGCGCCGGGGCTGGACCTCGCCTGCATCTACGTGCCCTGCTACGAACTCGGGGGCGACTTCCTCGATTTCATCAAGCTTCCTGATGACAACCTCGGGCTGGTGGTTGCGGATGTGGCCGGAAAGGGCGTTCCCGCATCGCTGATTATGGCGTCGGTGCGTGCGTCATTGCGTGCTCAGGTGGACAATCACTACTACCTGTATGAGGTGCTGCGGCGGGTGAACGTGATGGTCTGCCGCGATACCGATCCATCTGAGTTCATCACGTTGTTCTACGGCGTGATCGATACCCGCAACCGGCGCTTCACCTATGCCAATGCCGGCCACCCCCCAGCCATGCTGCTGCGCAAGGGAGAGGTCACCGAGCTGCCCGGCGGAAACATGGTTCTAGGTGTGGATCCGGATGAACCATTCTCTCAATCGTTCATCGAGCTGCAGTCAGGGGATGTGCTGCTGCTCTATACAGATGGGCTTGCTGAAGCGATGGACTTCGAGAATCAGCTCTTCGGCAAGGAACGTATCATCGAAGCCCTGCAGCGTGGCGGCGAAAACGCACACCAGATTGCGGAGAACGTGCGCTGGTCGATGCAGCGGTTCGTGGGATTGCGGAAGCAGTCAGACGATATTTCGATGATTGTTGCTCGATTTCTATGATAGTATTGGCATCGAGAGAGGCATGCGATGAGCCAGCAACCCAATGCACAGCCACCGTCGGATCGCCGGGCACCCATTGAGGAACAGGTCTTCTTTGATGGCCCCCCGTCGTGGGTTGGACGCTCCGGAACGTTGTTTATCAGCTTTCTCATTGCGGCAGTGCTGGTCATGGTGCCGATCTTCCTGCAAAGCAAAGGATATGGTCGGTGGTGGCTGATCGTTGGCGGGATCGTCCTGGCGATCGCCGTCGTGATGGTGCAGGTGGCGTTTCAGAAGTCACTGCGTTATCGCATCACCAACTATCGCATCGATTTTCAGCGAGGCATGCTCACACGTCAGATCGACTCGCTGGAACTGTGGTACGTAGACCACATCAACTTCAAGCAAGGCCTGCTGGAGCGGATCGTCGGCGCGGGAACCATCGAACTGACCACCAACGATGAGCGCATGCCGCATCTGATCATGCGCTCCATTCCAGGAGGAATGCAGGTCTTGGAGCACCTCAAGAGCAGTGTCCTGTCCGCCAAGCGCCAGCGCGGGCTGACCGAAATCGATAACGCATCACAGGGCTGATCTGCCGAGCGAGCAGCCCAGGCAAGAGATACCCAGTGCCTGTTGCATCTCCCTGGCCGCATCCTGCGCCTGAGGTTCCCGGTCGTAAAGCGTAAAGAGGGTTGAGCCGCTGCCACTCATGCGAATTGGGCGCTGTGCGAGCTGCTCGGCGCGATTCCGTATCTTGGCCAGCTCTGGTGAGATGGCGAACGCAGGGGGCTCCAGATCATTGCTGAGCAGCCGCAGAAGCTCGTTCGTTGGCAGATCAGTTCGAGGCAGTTTCGTCTCGACCAGATCCAGATCGGTGCCCAGGCCCATCTCATCGAACTTGCGATAGACGACGGGAGTTGGCATGGCAATCGGCGGAAGCAGCAACAGACACGCACGTGCAGCAGGTGGTGCGACCGGGGTCACCTGTTCGCCTCGCCCACGGCAGATAGCCGAAGGCTGTCGCAGGAAAAACGGCACATCACTGCCAAGCTGGGCGGCGATCTCCATCTCGCGTTCGGGAGAAAGCCGCATCCCCCACACTTCCTGCAGACCGCGCAAGGCCGCCGCGGCATTGGAACTTCCGCCGCCAAGTCCGCCGCCCATGGGAATCCGCTTGCGAAGGTGGATATCCAGTGCAGGTCGGCTAGTTTCGCCGAGGGACGCAGCTGCCCTGAGAATCAGGTTGCGCCCATCGCAGGGAACATCCGGCTGATCGCACGTCAGCGTTACTGCCCCCGCGGCTCCTGCGGACGTTTTCCCAACCTCCAATTCATCAGCAAGTCCAAGCGAGCAGAACCACGATACAAGATCGTGGAACCCATCCGGACGGCGCGGCCCAACGCGCAGATACAGATTCACCTTGGCATGGGAACGCAGCATCAACATGAATGCAAACTTGCTCCAAAGCAACGGAATCGGGACGCAAACGAACGTGAGTCCTATAGAGAGCGTCCGCTCGCATTTGTCAAGGCAATGGAGGGTCGAAATAACAAGTTATCCACATCGACTGTGCGTAAGCACAAGTTCCGGTATATGTCAAGAACCGCGAACATTAACGTCTGGTGAGCAACCACATATGGTTCTGTTTGGTATCCTTTTGAGAACGATCTTAGCGTCATAACCACCTGTATTACAGGTAGTTACAACCATATACGCCTGCATCTATTTGTACCTTGTGGATGCCGAACTCGTCTGAGGGGGCCATATCTCAGGTACATTACGTGATTGGATCATCCTGCAGATATCGGACCGCTCCGAGTTCTCCACCGGTTATCCACAGGCCTGCACGGGCTTGATTTCTTACGCTCCATTCTCACACTGTGGCACTACCCCAACAACGAGGTGCCGTGGAATTGCTTCGGACCGATAATCTGGTGAAGAGCTACTCCGGCCGGACGGTCGTGGACAAAGTGTCATTTCACATTAATCACAACGAGATTGTCGGCCTTCTGGGGCGCAACGGCGCGGGAAAGACCACTAGCTTCCGAATGATCCTTGGGATGGTAACTCCTGATTCTGGAACTGTTTACTTCCAGGAGAAAGATATCTCGCTGTTGCCGATGTACCGCCGCGCTCGATTGGGAATCGGCTACCTGCCGCAGGAACGTTCCGACTTCCGGCGTCTTAGCGTCTGGTCGAATCTGATGGCTATCCTGGAGACGCTCGATCTCACGAAAAAGCAGCGTGAACAACGGGCAACGGAGCTGCTGGAGCATTACGGGCTGACCAAGACGCGAAATCAACTGGCGGATACTCTTTCTGGCGGAGAGCGGCGAAAACTTGAGATCGCCCGCGCACTGGTGACGGATCCGGAACTAATCCTGCTGGACGAGCCCTTCTCTGGCGTAGACCCGATCGCAGTAGAAGACCTGCAACGCGAGGTGAAGCGACTGCGCGAGCAGTTCGGCAAATCGGTGCTGATCACTGATCACAACGTCGCCCAAACACTCAAGGTATGTGATCGGGCTCTAATCATCAACGATGGCCAGGTCTTCAAAGAAGGCGCCCCGCGCGAGATCATCAACGATCCGGCAGTGCGTGCGGCATATCTGGGGAACACGTTTCGCGGGGACGAGTTTGATTAACAGGCAGATTTGGGGTGCGCCTCGCTGTCTGCCACTTCTGTCATGGACTTCCTGCTATTGGACGGCTCCGCCTCTGGATATAATCCAAATGAAGAGGTGAACATGTCCGACCATCCGCTCTCGCATCCGATACAAGTCTGCGCGGCTGTCGTCCTCATCCTCAGCGTGCTCGCCGGCATGGTGATGGCGCTGGGACCCGGTCGCGTGCCCGAACAAATGATCCAGAATGGCGTGCCGGTGGCGCTATGCGTCGCCGGGGGAGTGGGGCTTTGCGGCATTCTCCTGGCGTTGATGGGCATTCTTGACAAGGAGGTTTCGGACCCACAAACCCGTAAACTGCTGGTGGAGATCCGCGACCAGCTCGCGCGCGCCAATACATCCGTGCCCGTGGTGACACCCGAGACCACCTACGCCGGCAGTGGCGCCACATCGCCAATGACTTCAGGCGCGGATTCCGTCCGGATTGTGCAGTTGCTCGATGAGATCCGTGACATCTCGCTACTCGATGAGCAGCAAAAAAAGACCCGGCTTCAGCAACTGATGACGATGCGTCGGCAGGCGGCTGCGTCAACCGTCGATACGATGATTCAGCAGCAACATTGGGCCGAAGCGCGGGCAACGCTGCAGCAGGCACAGATGGTTTTCGGCGACGGACCTGAACTCACCGCTGCGAGCAATCGTCTATTGCAGGCGGTCAGCGCGGCCGAGGCGATCGCGTTTGCGGAATTGCAGAAGAAGGTCACGGAACTTCAGGCGGCCGAGAAATGGGATCAGGCGGCCGCCGAAAGCCAGAGCTTTATAGATCAATTCCCCGACAGCGCCCCCGGGCTGGAGTTCCATACTGGCCTGCTTGCCTCTCGCAGCCAGTGGATCGACGCCACGGCTAACAAGATGTACGAAGAAGTGAAACTCGCGATCGAGCAGCGGAGCTGGCGCCGGGCGCTGGATGGCGCACAACGGCTTATGGCCAGATGCCCCGGCCACTATCGCTCCAAGCAGCTCGAGTTCCAGATGCAGATCATCCGCGAGAATGCCGACACCGAACAACGCAATGCAATGGAGGCCCGCATCCAGGAGTTGATCAAGGCCCAGCGGCTGAAAGAGGCGGTTACCGTCGCCGAGGATCTCATCAAGGCATATCCGCTCTCTCCGCAGGCACAGATCGCATCGCAACTGGCGATGAACCTGCGCGATCGGATCGACCAGGGCGAAGGTCAGACGGTGTAGGCCTATGCTGGCTATGATGATGCCATGAACGCCATCTTGAGATCAGTCTGTGCCCTGCCCACCGCCCCGTTCAAAGAAGAGGCCGTGATCGCCTGGGTCCGCACCTTCTGCCAGCAACAGGGCATGCACGTGCGGCTTGACGATTGCGGAAACCTTCTGATCACCCGACCGCGCCCCGCCAAGGGTCCGCGCTGGGTGTTTGTGGCGCATATGGACCATCCCGGCCTGGAGGCGGTGAAGATGGCCGGCAAAGGCCGCCTTCTGGCGCGATTCCACGGCAGCGTTTTTGCCTCGCATCTTCCGCGCGCCCCGGTTTTCTTTTTCGCTAAAGACGGCCCGGTCCGCGGAAGAATCACATATGCCACCGCCGACATACGTGGCTACGCAACCGAAGCAACCGTATACGTCGCTGGCGTTGTGCCGCCGGGCACACCCGGCATGTTCGACCTCGAGGTCGGCCGGCAAGAGGCCGGGCTGCTCTACAATCGTGCGATCGATGATCTAGGCGGCGTCGCGGCTGCACTGCAGGCGATGGTGAATCTGGCGGATGCCCGCGTCCATGCCGCGGTGCTGCTCACGCGCGCTGAGGAAGTGGGATTCATCGGCGCCATCGCGGCCGCTCGCGATGGCAAACTGATCCGACGGACCGATGCCCTGCTGTCGATCGAATGCTCGGCCAGACAGCAGGTGGCCGAGCAAGGCAAGGGCGTAGTCGTCCGTGTTGGCGACAAGACCAGCATCTTCGACTCCGGTCTGACCTACCAGATCACACAGATCGCCCAGGCGCTGGCGACCAAGCTCAAGGGTTTCGCGTTCCAGCGGGCGCTGATGCCGGGCGGAACCTGCGAGGCAACCGCTTTCGATGTCTATGGGTATCGCGCCGCCGCCGTCTGCATCCCGCTGGGTAACTATCATAACATGGTCCCCGACGAGAAGAAGATCGCCGCCGAGTATATCCACTTGGGCGACTGGCAGTGCCTGGTCGACTTGCTCACAGCAATCGCCTCGCAGGCGCCATCACCTGATCTCGGTGCCCTCAAGAGCCAGCTCGAAAAGCGCTTCGCACAACTGCGCAAGTACCTGTAGAACCTCATCGTTTGTAGCAACGGCGCAAGCCGGCGATTCTCTGCTCTTCTTGGCGTGCCGGTTTGCGTCGTCACTACGAACAGCCATCACATACCAGCTCGCTCCCCAGGCATTTTGATGTGCGCTGATAGTTCGCCAATCACCTCCTGGATGTTTGTGGCGTTGAGCCGAAGCAGAACCTGCTTCCAGCGGTAGGCATAGCTGCCGGCCGGATCATAGCGCCGATGACGAAACAGGTTGTCAAACCCGCGTTTGCGCTTGCGATACTCCTGCTGAATCCGCCGCAATTCTGCCTCAAGGGCCTCGATATAGCTCGTGACAAAAGCCATCGGCTCTGGCACGATTCCGATCCGCGCATTGATCGGCTTGGCATAGTCTTTGATCATCGCCTTAAGCGGCGTGGTGTAATCATTGAACGTCCCGGTGGGATCCGAAACGATAATGCCTTCAGGCATGCCTTCATCATTGCAGCGCAGCACTTCATCGCCGTCATCAAAAACAACGTGGCTTTCCAGATCGGCACGGCCAACAACCAGGTTAGGCGCTGCGGCCTTGCCCATAAGGCGAGCAAATCGCAGGGCAAACTCGGCATTCTCAAACCGCCCGGCGGCGATCTTGTCGGTAGCCATGCCGCGAACATAATCCCGCTCGATGTACGTCGCCCAGATCGGCCGGCCGTGCAGTTGGTCTTGAACGCCCTCGTACTGCTCATTGATCTTCCGCGCCACAATCCTTGGCGGCAGATTCATCCCAAGCTGCCGGCACCCCAACCGGCGATCGAGGATGTACTCGATGTACTCCTCCGCCTGCATGATCGCGTCCAGCAGATTCCAGCCACGCTGAAGATGCTCGCGGATTCCCCACTTCACCATGCGGATGATTCGCACAACCTCCCTCTCGGCGCCCTTGAGCAATATCTCCGCGATATACACATCACGGCGGCCTGTCGCCGCCGGCCGGCGCGACAGTGACTGGGGCACCCGCCCGATGTTGATGTACTCAACATCACCGTATTCGCGGATGAAGTTGAAGATGAACCCCTTTATCTTGTCATCACACAACCGCGCCCACTGCGGATCATCTGAGGGCTCGTCAAACACGCTGTCGAAGATCAGTTCCCCGTCGACGATCCGGCCGCCCGGAAGCCATTCGATCTGCATATAAAACTCGCTGCTCATTCCGAGGTACACCTCCTCGCAAACGGGCTGAGTCTCATTACCGATCAAGGCGGCAAACATCTCGCTGCGCCAGTCAGCATCGCCAAGGTTGTCAGTTCGGTATTCCGGCCGCACCGCCTCGGCAAATCTCCTCCGCAGAGCCACAAAGGCATCATGCAATTCATCGGCCGAGAGGGAGTAAAAATCATACGCCTGGAATGCGGTGGACGAGAAGCCCTCACCGGCTTTGAAGAAAGAGATCTCGGGATACCCGTGGCGGTTGCAGCGAGCCGAGAAATCCTGGATCTCGGACAAATGCACCCGCAACGACGCTTCGTCGTAATCCCCCAATTGGGCAAACTGTCCGCAGGTCAGGATGCGGGTGCCTGTGGCGTGGTTGTAGCAGTAGATGTCCTCGCCGCCGATGGCGATCCGGCTGGAACGGATCATGGCGTCCATGTCGGCCGTACTGCGCGGCAGCGGATTGATGCGCCAGCATTCGCCTCGGCGCTTGATTGCGGATCGCACCTTCGGCACCATCGCATGCAGAAAGCGAATCTTGTGCTTCGGGACAATTTCCTGCAGCAGTTCGTCAGCATCAAATGCCAGATCCATCTTGTCCGGGTCGGGCCGGATCAGGACGTTGTCGCCTTCCATCACCAGGTCAACGGAGTTCTCCCAATGCAGGTTCTGTTCGTATTCAGAGAGCGGCGGCAATCCCGCGGCTTCGCGTGTGCGATTGAGAATCTCGACAAACGCCACCCGCTGGGTGGCGTGGATCCCCGGGATGGTGACGATCGAGTCAGCATAGGGGAACACGGTCGCGATGCGCGATACAAGGGCCCCCTGGCCATCCTTGGCCAGCGGGTGGTCGCCGATAACTGTGGGCGTAATGCTTCTGTCCATAGAGCCCTTTGCGGCAGCGACGCATTATAGCCCACATGCCGTCCAGACGGAACCTGACGGCCGTCACTTTGCCCAATTCTCGATGGCTTGGATAACCGGGGCATAAGCGCTGGCTCGCTTCTCGGCCGCGGCCTCGCCCCCCCGAAACAGGTATCCCACATACAGTCTGAAGAGAACCGCTCGGATCAGCAGTTGATCCATCTCCGGGCGGTCCGCGACATTTGCCAGAAGGCCAAGTGGTGCATGCGACCACGCAATGCCATCAGCGATCAAGACGGCAACGCCATAGTCCGCCGGGTGCCAGTACGGCGCCACATCGATGATGCCGGGGGGCTTTCCCGGAGCAAACAGCAGATTACCTTCGCTCGGATCGCCGTGGACCAGTTGCGATGGCAGCATGATCGGGCGCAGCCGGTGTCGTAGACGTTCGGCGGCCGGTCCAATGCGCAGATTCTGCGGCCATTCGGCCCATACGGCCGCATCCGCTTGGTCGTATGGGTTGTTCGCACGCTGCAGGAGGGGCGAGTGAGGCACTGCACGCAGCGCTCGATGGAACGCCCGGCAGGCTTCGATCGCTTCATACCACCGCCCCTCCCCCTCCATGGTCGTCGTGCCATCGAGCCAACGCGTGGCGCACCATCCGTTAACGACGAAGCATCCGGTATTGGCTCGAACCGGGCGAGCGATGCGAAAGCCCTGCTCCTCGACCGCCTCCAGCACACCCGCAAGCCACTGTGCCTGTTCGATGTCGTCGCACTGCTTGATCGCCAGATCACCGATGCGAAAGGTCACGCCCTGGCCGCCCTGCACCGGGCTGGGAGCCAGACCGGCCGCTCCGAAAGCGGCCGCGACCTCTTGAGGGGGAGGAGCGATCGTCAAGGAAACCGCCTGTCCATTTGTGTGCCCCCAGCCGTACTACTTGCTTGATAGCGTATATCGATCCGCACCCGGTGGATCGAAGCCATGCGTTGACCCTTGAATGTATTCGATCTTCTTCGGCGCAGTGATGTTGTTGTAGAGCACCGAGTTTCCCGACGGCGGGCATACATAGTCGCCCAGGCCCGTAACAATGTTCGTCTCGCAGTGAATGCGTTTGGCGTGGTTGGCCGCGTCGTAATAGCCCAGAGCCGCGGTCCAGGCCGGACGCCAGCCCTCGACCCGGCCGACGGTGCCGCCGCCCAGGTCGCAGCACCACGGCTTCAATACCTGGCAGTGCGTGACATCCTGATCCAGACCGGCCGCCGTGAGCGCCTGCATCCCTCCCTGGCTGCCACCTTCGACCGCCAGCTCCTTGCCGTTCCATTCCGGCAGTGTCTTCACATACTCCAGCGCACGAAGCACCCGCAGCATCATGCCGTTGAAGTATGTCGTCTCCGGATCGTTGTTCTGCTCTTTGTCGAACGCGTAATACTTCAGCGGCCCAGCCTCAAGCTGTTCGTAGTACGCCTTCTCCCGGCCGTTCTCGATGCCGTGGGCATTGATGTGCAGCGTGATGCCCCCATAGTTCTTCCGTGCCGAGGTGACACCGTAGCCCATGAAGCCGACCCTGGCCGGCAACGACTTGGCCGCCGCGCCCTTGCGCTTGGTCAGATATCCCGACACAGGCTTCCCGCCAGGGCAGTCGATCTTCACATCAAAGACATCGTACTTGGGGTCACCATCAGTGACTGGCACCAGCACAGCCTTAATCGGGACCTCCTTGAGCCTGGCCTTCTGTTTGGCCCAGAAGGCATCGAAGTCGGCCGGTTCGGGCACGCCCGCGATCTTCTCCGGCTCAACGCCCGCGCCAAAAGACCCGCTCACCTCCAGATCTCTCGCATCCTTCATCGGCTTGCCATCAGCGCCGACGACCCGGACCTCAACATGCACAAAGCCCGGCCGGTCGCAGGAGGTCTCGATGGTCAGTGGCTTCGTGTCCGAGGACACCGCCTCACCCTTGTCGGTCTTCGTGTCATCACCACGACGGGTCCACACGAGGTTCCGCCCCGCTACCGGCTTGCCATCGGCAAGCAATTGGATGGCAAAGACCATGCGCTCACCGGGCTTGTAGCCGATGGCCGGCTTGTCGGTAGCACAGGTGAATGAGAGGGCCTGAGCCCATGCCGTACTGCCGATGGCGGCAAAGCCAAGACAGATCGCGAGGGCTGCGACAAGACGATACGTGGAATGTCTGAACATAGATTAGTCTCGAATGTACGGCGGCCGAACCGGCGGACACGCCGTTGAGGTCGCTGTTTCCGTGCGTCGTTGTACACCACCACACCCGCGCCGTCGATGTCCCCCGTAGTGGCGACAATCCTGTCGTCACGTGTCCGGACGGCCGCAACTCGCTCCGTCACGCAGTTTGCTCGGTTCGTCGCTGCTTGCCTCGGTGCCTTGGTGCTTTAGTGCCTTCGTGCCTTTCCACCGATTTCTCTATTGTATCATTAGTATCATAAGCACTATGATACAAACAGATACAAGCAAAGGAGGCCCTCATGGCCAAGAGCAAAGCGAAGGTGGCGAAGAAGAGCGGCAAACCGGCAGCTCAGAGCCTGCAGCAGGCTGACCTGCTGGACATGGACCAGGCGGTGGACCTGATGAAGACCAGCCGGCCAACCTTCTACCGCTGGCTGCGCATCGGGCAGATCAAGGGACTGCGAGTTGGACGCCAATGGCGCTTCAAACGCCAGGAACTCGAGCGTTTCATGACCGGGCAGCACCCGCAGGTGGACCTTCCCCCGGCCGCCGCAGAGCTGACCAACCTGCTGGCAAGCCGGCTCCGCGAACTTGGGATTGAGGAGATTGAGCCCGAAGAGTTCGCCAAGGTGACCTCCCCTGCCGTCAGCCGCTTGATCATGTTGCTCTTGCGCCTGGGCACGGCACTGCATGCCAGCGATCTCCACATGGAGCCCTACCCTGATCAGGGCGCCACGCGCATTCGCATCCGCTATCGCATCGGCGGTGTTCTGCACCCGATCGCCACAACCGATCAGAAAGTACTCATGGCGATAATCGATGCTCTCAAGAGCGTGGCTCAATGCGATGTTCAGCAGCGCGACGTGCCGCAGGACTGTGTCCTGCTCATCGAAACGGACAAGCCACCAAAGGAGATCGCCTCGATTGACGTCCGGATCTGCTTCATGCCGACCCATGTCGGTGAGTCGGTTACCATGCGTTATCTGCTGCGCAACGCGATGAAGTTCGAACTCTCCAGCATCCCCTACCACCCGAGCGATCTGCAGCGGCTGCGCACGGCGTTAAAGCTCCCCTGGGGAATCATTCTCATGACCGGCCCCACCGGGTCAGGCAAGACCACCGTCCTCTATTGCGCTCTGAACGAGGTAACCACCGAAGCCGTCAAGGTGATGAGCATCGAAGACCCGGTGGAATACGCCCTGCCCGGCATCACGCAGGTGCAGATCAACTCGAAGACCGGACTGACCTTCCCCCGGGCGATCCGCGCTGCCCTCCGCAGCGACCCCGATGTCCTCATGATCGGCGAGATCCGCGATGCCGAGATACTCAACCTCTGCTGCCAGGCCGCCCTGACCGGCCATCTCGTCCTCACCACCCTGCACACCGACACCGCCGTCGGCGCCATCCGCCGAGCGCTCGATATCGGCCTGGAGCCATTCCTCGCATCCGATTCGATCAAGCTGATCCTCGCCCAGCGCCTGGTGCGCGTGCTCTGCCCGGATTGCAGCAAGCCCTTCACCCCCTCTGATGCGATGCTTCAGGAAGCGCAAGCGCGTGCCCGGGCCGGCGGAGCGGTATGGGAGCAGTTGCCCGGCAACTACCGCAAACCCGTCGGCTGCACCAAGTGCGGCAACACCGGCTATCGCGGCCGCACACCCATCGTCGAGACCCTCGCCATCACCCCCGAGATCGTGTCGGCCATCCGCCGCCGTGCCAGCGATGCGGACATGCAAACCCTCGCGGTCGCCCAAGGCATGACCACCATGGCGGCCGACGGGATCCGAAGAGCGGCAGAAGGGAAGGTCCACCTTGAAGAGGTGCTGTACACAGCACCGAGGGAGTGACGCCCCGTCACTCCCCCCGGCCGCCCAGAGTCGGCTGAACCAAAACTGCGACGGCCGCGCCGGCGCATCCTTCTCTAGACCGCCTTCGGCGGCGCTATGGGTCCGCCTGTCGGCGCGTGAGGATGGGAGGTGCCCCCTCGTCGCTCCGCGCTACGTCGCTTTGTCACTCGCTTGCCTCTTCTTGCCCTCCAGCAATCTGCACATTTTTCTTACCTCTGCTTTTCCCGCCCTTTCCAAACAAAACCCCGCCCGACTACCCCATATAGTAGAGGACGTGTTTTTTCTCAATCGAATACCTCTTCTCCACCACGTGGAGGGGTACCGACTTGGTCATTCTCCATCGGATGCCCCATTCTGCCCCCAACTGCCCCACTCTATTTCCGCAGTGACCTAGGCATGCAACATCCGGCGCAGCAGCGCGCGCAGCATGTCATGCTCGCTCAATGTTGCGCGCATCCGTTCCCCACCCGAGCCGTTACCGCTCAGAACCGCGTTTTGCCCGCGCAGCATCCAGCGCAACATGCTGCGCCCCCACCATCAATGCAATTCACCTCACACAACCCCCGAAGATGCGCACCGAACTTGCGCACCTCCTCCCCAAAATCCCTCCTAACTCCATGTCACACCGCCACATACCGCCATGGGGGTACGCCCGCCGAGAACCTGCGCACCTGCTACTTATCCACAACCACTCTCGCCCTCTGCTTTTCCGCTCTCCGCTCCACGTTCCCTCCACCCGCATCCATCGTGTACCTCACCCCCGACCCCTTTCACAAGGATCATCCACATGCTCAAGTTCGCTCTTGTCGGTTGCGGCGGCATGGCCAATGGCTGGCACGCACCCACCATGCTCAAAGACACCGACGAAGCCAAGGTCGTCGCCCTTTTCGACATCGTCAAAGAGAAGACTGCCGACTTCCGCCAGCAGCTTGGCCATGATTCCCTTTTGCTGCTTGACCACGTCGGCGATGTCGGATTCCTGGGTGATATCAGTGGATAGAGATCTGGCAGGGGTGAGATCCTGAGCCAAAGCCGCTGAGCAGAACACCATCGGGATCGATATCAACCCCAAGAGCCATCTGGTTCGTGCCATGATGGGCCTCATAAGGAAGTTCAAGATCAATTCAGCGGACGCGAGCGTATCAAAGGCCGCCGGGTCTCTTAAGGCTACCCCACGCGCATCCATCCGGTGATTGAGATGCCTTGCGCCCCAGGGGAATATAGTAGAAGCACGCCAGGTGCGCCGACTATCGCCGACGTACTCAACGCCATTGTCGAGCCCAGCCGGAGCGTCGGGATTGCATAGGGTCCATTTTCAGTTACTTCAAGAACAAGACAGATCATGCAACATCAGATAGTAAGTCGAGAGCAGTGGCTCGACCGCGCGCCCAGGGGGCGTAACGAGGCGACGGGCCTCTGGTGGCGCCGCCGCGACCAGTACGAGCGGCTCCCTCAAAGTGTCGTCTCGTGCTGCAACGCGTCGGCGGCACACGCGTGAAAACGAGACTCTGGACTCGTCGCGGCAAGATAATGCTTCGGTCACTTTCCCACTTTATTCTTGTGCTGCCGTGGGAAAGAAGATACTCTGATTCCGTTGGGCTATTGGTTAACCTGACCGGCAGAAAAGCTGTGGGTGTTTGCCTGTAGTGTTCGTCACTCAGGGAGAAGGCAAGTGAAGCGACTATTGATTCTTTCGGCGGCCTTGATTCCGGCGTTTTCCGTGCAGGCCACGGTCCTAACGTTCAACCCTGGCGAGACGCTGTATAATGCGACGGTTGCAGGAGGACTGTATACCGACGCCGATCCGTACGCCGCTTGCCATGAATTCACGATTCCAAGTGGCTACGGCAACAATGTCAGCGCCAGCCCGGATGCCAACAGCTTCGAGTACGGCTCTCCCAACACGCCGCATGTGACGGTCCAGTTTCAGCCTTGGTACGGCAATCCGGGCGACGCCTCGGGCGGCGTGCGCATCTGCACACCCTTATATGCAAGCGACTATGGACCGGTAGCCTGGCAAGGCAAGGATGTGAACTTCATCTACAACGCGTATGGCCAACTGCCTGACGATTCGACCGGTGAGCAGTGGCAATTGGTATTCACTGCCTCTCCCGGCTACGAGGTGCGCGTTCATTCCTTCGAGATGGTCTCGCAGTTAGGCGTCGGTAACGACGAGACGATTGAAGTGTTCGTCAACGGATCGTCAACGGCCGCGTGGAATGGCACATACACACTGCCAGGGAGCGGTTCGCTCGATCCATTGAGCATCTCTCTGCCTGCGGCGGCCCAAGGGCAGGAAGTGATCGTCCGAATGACGGATACGGCTGCTGCGTTTTCCACCGCCGCCTCCAACTTCAACTTCACCGAAGTGCCCGTTCCCGAGCCGGCCAGCGTCGCTCTGCTGGGTTTGACGGGGTTGGCAGTGCTGCGCCGCCGGCGCCGCTGATGGCTTTTCCCTGATTGGTTCGGACGCTATGTCCCAGATTCTGGCAGACCCGTGAAGCTATCGGCATTCAACGGACTTTGCGGTAGAAGACCAGACGGCTGGTTCGAGGTTTGTCCAAGGTCCAGGCCACACCGGTAGTCATTGCTTCCTGACCGCTGTGCATCACTTTGGTGCCGCTATCGGCGTCAATGAACTCATACTTTGTTGATGCGTCCAGGCCATTGAGCTTGAGCTGGGCCGACGGAAACGGGCTTTCGACCCGTCGCAGCAAGACCACCAAACCGGCATCCAGGTCGGGCCGGTGGAACTGATAGGCCGCCCAAGTGTCTGGCGAGGTCGAGGTCCTCGTCAGCGGGTAGTAGTCGCCATAGAAGAATGGGCGGGCCTGCCGGTACTGCTGGATCATGTTCTGGCACCACTGCCGGGCACTGGCATTGGTCGCCACGTCGCCGGGGCCGCCGAAGCCAATCGCGGCGGTGAGATTGCTGCGGAAGGTATAGCTGTCCGGTGGCTCAGCCCAGGCGGATGTGCCCGAGAGCGGCAGCCAGTAGCTCAGGCCCATGGTGTGAACCTGCCCGGCCATCGGGTCGTGCTCGCGGCCGGGGCAATGATAGTCAGTACGCCACAGCGGGATGCTGCGGCTGAGCAGTTCGAGGTCGAGCCGCCGGCCGCCCGAGGCGCAGTTGTCGATCATCAGGCCGGGGTTGCGGCGAAGCAATTCATCCCAGAACGTGTAGAGCCCTTCTACGTGGCGAATCTCGGTCATGCCCTGCCGGTCGGGGGCATCATTGGAACGCCACTGTTCCAGGCAGTTCATATTGAAGTCCTGGCGATACCAGGCGAGGTTCAGATCCTTGACCATGCCTGAGATCAGGTCGGTCGCCCATTGTCGGGCCTGCGGATCGCCGAGGTTCAGCAGCACCGATGCACCATCGGACTTGCGGCCGAGGAACCACTCCGGGTGGTCGCGAGTGATCTGCGAGCCCCAGATGGCGCGCTCGGGCTCAACCCACAGGAGCATGCCCATGCCGGCATCGCGCGCGGCCTTGCTGACCTGAACGAAACCATCGGGGTGAATGCCGCGGTTGATATTCCAGTTGCCGACCTGGCCGGCCCAATGGCCGGTGAGTTCGGGCATGGGCTTGCCGCCCGAGTCGCCGTACCAGCCGGCGTCAACCCAGAAGATGTCGAAAGAGAGTCCTGCCTTGGTCTGGCGTCGGATCGTCTCAATCTGCGAGGAGGTCAGGTCGCCACCCCAGGCGCCCAAAGCCAGCGGGGCCTGAATGATCTGGCCATTCGGCCTCGGCGCGACACGATGCAGGATGAACTGGCGGAGCAGGTTGTTACCACGGATAGCTTCGCCCTGCCAGAAGATCATGAGCACGCTGGGTGTGCGAATCTCTTCGCCCGGATGCAGGACCAGGTGCGTCTTTTCCATCCCGGCCTGGATGTGCGTGCTGCCGGTCAGATCGCGCACGAATGACGCCGACCATTGTCCCGTCCACCCCAATCCGATCATCACGCCGCGCTTGTCATCCTGAACGTTGAAGAAGGGAAGGTATTTCGAGGTCGGCCGCCCGCCGACGCTGCCCAGCACCAGAGGCTTACTGGGCATATCCTCGCCCATGCTCGGAATGGCGGAGCTGATGGTTTGGAAATCATCGGCCTGACCTTCGGATCCTTTGGAATAGAACAGGCTGGGCTGAGCACCGGTCGCCCACGAGGAATCGAGCGCCTGAATGTCCTCGAGGATCGGCGTGTTGGAGGAGCCGGCATTGCGGAAACGGATGACCCAGCGAGCGGCCGGGAAGTCGGGATACTCGCGCAGCTCCATCACACATTCCAGTTGCGTCTTGGGATCCTTGTATGTCGTGCGATGCACCGTGATGCCATCAGGCTCGGCATGCCGGTCACGTGTAACCTGCCACGTCGGCAGCAGCTCGGAGGAGCTCTTGCCGTCATAACGGAAAGAGAAGGGCGCCTGGGCAGGCACGCCAGGAAATTCGGATCGCCGGGAGATGTCAACGGTTGTGCCATCGGCGAGTGTCAGCATCGGCTGGCACCAGTCGGCGTGGGCAAAGCGAATACTCTCGCCGACGGTCTTGGCGATCAGATGGAACTCGGTCGCGCCGCCGAGGTCGACGTCGGCCTCGATCGCCCCCTGGCTGGACGAACGCGGCGGGCACGACCAGACGGTCTTGTCTCGTACCACGATGGAGAAGCCGACGGGTGCGGCGAATGATGAACTGGTCGCGCCATTGTCATCAACGCCGGCCACAACCTTCAGATGTCGCGCCGGGACCGCGGTCTGCACGCAAATATCGCTGTTAGCATGTGTGCCAAATCCGCTGGCATAGGCTTTCTTGCCCAGGGTCAGCGGCACCGACTGCATGTTCTGGTTCCACTGCATGGCGGCCCAGCCTTGAGCCAAACACTCGACATGCACTTTTCCTGGAGCGGCGACACCTTCGACTGTCTCGATCCATGACTTGGCCCACTGTTTCTCGACCTGGCTGATTGCGGGAGCGGGACCAAGCAAGGGAACCGACTTGGCAGGCACCGCAGAATGCTTGCTGTCTCCACTGCATCCAGCGGCGCAGGAGACGACCGCCAACAGCAGAGCCAACGCCATCCAACACGAGATCGAGACATTCAGCCAATCGGTTCTCATGGCCGAGAGTCTATCGCTGTCCGCTTGATCTGCCAGCGGGGAGTCGATCATCCAAGGCGAGGCGGCGACCATCCTCCGATCGGATTGCCATCATATTTCAGCCAGCGCTCCATCCAACTGATGATAGCGCCCGTGGTCAGGTCGGTCAGAGCATGCCCGTCGCCGAAGACGGTGAAACTGTGGGCAGGCTCGTGCTCGAGTAATCGCCACAATTGCGCCAGTTTCAGGTGCAGGAGGACGCGCTGGGCCTGGCTGGACCAATCCGTGTCGTTGAGTGCGAACACCTCCAGCATCGGCCTGGGGGCGGTAAGGGCCATCATTTCGTGGAAGTCGCAGGCGATGCGCTGGCCGCGGAGGAACTGCTCGCGAAGTTGGGGAATGTAGATGTACCAGTAGTCGCGCGACCAGTGCAGTGGCTCGGGATTCTCGTTGAAGGTGAGACCCGCGCAGCTCGATGCCGCGCAGCGGATGCGGTCGTCGATGGCCGACAGGAAGATGGTGTTGTGACCGCCCAGGGAATGGCCGGTCACACCGAGGCGCTGCGAGTTGACCTGTGGGAGGGCACACAGCACATCCAGCGCCACCTGGTTCTCAAGCGTGGACTTGCCGATGGCCGACCATGTGGGGTGCTTGCGATAGAACGCGGCCGTGTCATAGGTTCCTTCGGCCGGGCAGCGAGTACCAGCGCAGAAATGCTCGGGTGAGAGCGTGATGAAGCCTCGCTTAGTCAGCGCGCGGGCGTAATCATCGCCCTTCAGCGGCGGCTTCTTGTCGCCATCGCCGGAGAGCGGAGGCAGGCCGATGATCCGCCTTGCACCCCAGGACCAGGTTCCATGGATGCACAGCACGGCCGGAAAACCGCCGGCGGGGACAGGGCCATCGGGGATGGCGAGGTAGGCCGTGGCGCGGTCGTCAGATTCCACGTTGTAGCTGATCTTCTGGATGAGGTAGCCATCCGCGGGCAGCTTTTCTTCGATGCGGAGATCGAGCTTAGAGGGGCGTGGCGGAGCGGCCTCGGCTCGCAGGAGCGAGCGGAATCGTTCCATGATAGAAGCGCGCTTCACCTGCCAGTCGGCCGGCGAGCGAACATCCTGCAGCAAATCGTCCCAAGGCGTCACAATGGGCTTTGGCATCCAGTTCGGATGCGAAGGTACAGGTACTCTCGACATAGACGGCATCATACCGGGAATGACCTTCCGTTACTCAATGCAGTCGCCTTGACTTACGGCAATTCACGATAAAGACTCACCTGCTACCAGGCAAGGAGAGACGACAATGATGGATTATGGTCTTGCGATCATCAGAAGTTCCGTTAAGCGAAAACGCGAGTCATCGTATGACCGGACGGGCGGAAACTGCGACCATTTAAGGCTCCATCCGGGTGAAGAGACGGTCCTTCTTGATGTGAAAGGGTCGGGATGCATTCGCCACATCTGGTTCACCATCGGCTCGAGGGATCCCTTGCATCTGAAGAACATGATCCTGCGAGCCTATTGGGATGGGGAAAAGAATCCGAGCATCCTCTGCCCGATCGGAGACTTCTTTGGCCTGGGCCACGGCGTGTATACGCCATTCGAAACGGACTGGATATCGGCATCGGCGAAGAACGGCCGGGCTTTGAACTGTTTCTTCCCAATGCCCTTTTCCACGCGTGCCAGGATCACCGTGGAGCATCGCGCGGATGGTTCCGCGCCGACGTCCTATTTCTACTACTACATTGACTATGAAGAGACTTCCATCCCCAAAGATGCCGGGAGGTTCCATGCGAGCTTTCGAAGAGAATCGCTGACTCGACCGGACTCGGACTTGTGCAACGTCACTGGCAAAGGGAACTACGAGATTCTGAATACCGACGGCTGCGGCCAGTTTGTTGGAACCATCATCAATGTGGATTCGCCTTCGCCGGTCTGGAACGGGGAAGGTGACGATATGTTCTTTATTGACGGCACGAAATGGCCGCCGGATCTGCATGGGACCGGGACGGAAGACTATTTCAATACGGCTTGGTGCCCGGGCGAGAAGATCGCCGCCCCCAACCACGGCTTGATCCTGGCGGCACATCCTGAACACTCGCGTTTTCTGGGGAAAGCCACGTACTATCGATTCCATGTCAAAGACCCCGTGATGTTCAAGAAATCGTTGCGATGTTCGATCGAGCATGGGACCGGCAATGAGTTTGTTGGCGACTGGTCGTCCACGGCATTCTGGTACGCCAACAGGCGAAAACAGCCGCTTCCCCCGCTTCCGGAGATCGCCGAGCTGAAGCCTCTGCCGGCGTTGAAGAAAGAAGTGGGGAAGCTCATTGAGCAGCCGCATAAATCGCTTTCGTATTTCTATCAGACTGGACACACGGACACTGGTGAGAAGCTGATTGATGAACTCGAAGTGGCCTGGAAGAATGGCGCCTTTGACCTGAAGCGCGCCGGCACATGGTCGCGGCGGGTGTGGCAAGCGCTCCGTGATGCAAGAGCCAGCTATCTGGCCAAGGAAGATCGAGTGATCAGCATCCCGCGATCTCCCGCAAAAGGTCGGGAATTGTCGATTGATCGTATTCATGGTTCACACCGGGTAGCTCCCCGAGCAGCCCGCATCTTTCTCAGTTACACCCCGCAGTGTCTGCTTCTCGAAGGGAGCATGGAGATCGAGAAGAGGAAGGACCCCGGATACGAGTACGACAGCATTGAAGTATTTGCCTCTCCCTCGGCGTTGAAGGAAAGATTTGTCAAACTCACCATCTCTCCTGGCAGGCGGGATGTGGAAGTTGCCTATCATGAACCCAATGGGTGGCACCCATGGGATGAGATGACTCCTTCCTCAAAACACCAGGTCAACGCGGAGATCTCGGTTGACCAGAAGAGCTGGACTTTCAGGTGCGCTGTCCCGTGGAAGATTCTTGGCTTAAAACCTGTTGTCGGGACAGAGATCAATTTCAATGTTGAGCGATGGAACATGCAGGGCAACACCTGGTGGGCATCGTGGGCTATTACGCCCCATCATTTCTATCCTCCCCAGGTTGGTGGCGTGGTGAGACTCGCTTAGGCGTTGTCCCGGGCTTCACACGCCACAATATCGTTGCAGGGCATCAAGCACGCCGAGTGAGTTGGGCCTGGGAGCGACCCAGTTGGCCGCTCGTTTGAGTGCAGGGGCAGCATTCGCCACCGCTGCGCCGATGCCACATTCGCTGAGCATCTCCAGGTCGTTCTCGCCATCCCCGATCGCCAAGACCTGATCCAGACCGATTCCGTCCCTTTCCACCACTCGACGGAGCGAGGCCGCCTTGCTGACGGACTTCTCCATAATCTGCAACAGTTCCGGCTCGGTGCAGACCACGTTGGCGCGATCACCGAAGTGCTCGAGCACCTGCGGCCGGATTGCCTGCATCACCGTACCTGGCCCGAGCAGCAGCAGTTTGGTCACTTCACCATCGCAGAACTGCTCCACCGGCTCGATCACGTCCGGTCCAAAGAGTTCACCCGTGGCAGTGCTGTAGGTGTTATCGAAACGATCCGTATGCCAACGGTCCATGATCTCACATGTCACCAGCACCTGTTTGTCGATCGCCCGGGCAAATTGGATGATCTCCAGCGCCAGGAGGCCTGGCAGCGGCCGATGATCCACGGCCAATTGCGCCACCTGATCCCAGATTAGCGCGCCGTTGTAATTGATCTGCAGCGTATTCAGGTGAAGTTGGTCGTAGAGATGACGCACGGACCGCGGCGGCCGGGCGGAGGCGATCACAAACCGCACCCCCCTGCCGGCAAGTCGGCCGATGGCTTGGAGAGTCTGGGGGGCAATCCGCTTGTCGTCGTTGAGCAGTGTCCCATCGAGGTCACAGGCAACCAGTTTGATCATCGTTGCGTCCACGACGTGCGATTGGACTGCAAAGGCGGGCCTACCGCAAACAAACCCGTAAAGACCTCCGTGGCGTCGGACGCGATTGTGGATAAGTAGCAGGTGCGCAGGTTCTCGGCGTGGGTACCCCCTGTGCGCTATGTGCTGTGATAGCAATGGGTTAGGCGGAGATTGAGGGAGGAGGTGCGCAGGTTCGAGGTAATTGTGGACAAGTCCACTGGCGGAATGACCATATGGTGCAATGGCCGGACTGTTCCGGGTAGGGCGCGACAGTGGGACGGCTTGGGCGTTTTATTACGCCGAGGTAAGCCATAACTGATGGTGGAAACGGAGTTTGGGGAAGGTACGAAAGTGTCGCACGCACAGATGCAGCGATGTCGCGCGGGGTTAAGTCTCGGCGGCACAGAGGTTTGCGTGCAAGTTAGTATAGAAAGAACAGAAGAGTGTCGCGCGCTGCATCTTCCCTGGCGGTACAGGTTGCATCGCCTGTCTGTCCGATAGGAGTTCAAGCTATTCACTTGCCAAATAGCGTCCGGGTACGCACCCTCATCGGGCCTTCTCCTCAAGGGATGACGAAGAAAGTGCGCGCCTTCTACCATATAGGGGGCTTCTGCAAGATTCGATAAAGAGAGATTGAGGTTTGACAAGGGTTTACGAGCAGCGAACAAAATTCGTAGAATTTTAGGTTGCGGACGGCACGTGGATTGCTAGTAGTGGCGCGCCTGGATGGGGACGGCTTTCGCGGAACGTAAGTCCTGCACCCTCTACCACGTCCTGCAACCTGGATAGGGGCTCAATCGACAAGGACGTCGACGAGGTTGGGACGTTCGTGGCCGGACCTCGGGGGCTGGGCGGCGTTCCAAGTGCCGGCCGGGAGCATGTCGGGACTGAAGCTCTTGAGGGTGAGAGTGCCGGTATCGCGCAGGACGTGGAGGATCGGAGAGGTATTGGCCGGGACATTCACCAGCAAGACAGTTCCCACGGCCGGGGCCGAGATATGACTGTCCGAAACATACACCTCGGTCCTGTCCCATTTGAGCCCCGTGATTGTCAACTTCTTCAGCGTGGCGGCCGGATTGGCAAAATCCGCAGCCGCGCTGGTGAAATGTCCCTCGAAGTCCTGCCCCACGCCGACCAGCACGTCGCTGTCGATCATCTGGCCAGCGGAAATGGATCCAATCCCATCGGCCGCCGCGATCCGGGTTCCCGAGAGGATATAGCCGGCCGAGATGCTTCCGATTGAGCCGCTGGCCCAGATGTTCGCACCATCGAAGTACTCGGCCACTTTGAACGACCCTATCGAGACACCGTGATTGGACGAGGTGGTGACCACATCTGCCATCCAGTCACCGAAATCGAGTGCATACGGCCCATCCCCCAAGACCACGATCGAGCCGATCCAAGGCGCGGTCACCACATTCGCGACCCCATTCGAGGCCTTCCAATCCAGCAGCGTCAACGAGTGGATCGGCACGCCATGGGTATTGAGCGAGGCATCGCCCGCTGTGCCGAGCCGGATCGTGGTTGTGGATGTCCCCACGGCCGCTCCCCCGGTGTTCAGTTCCATTATTCCCATAGCGTTCACGCGTGGTGCCCAGATGCGTTTAAGCAGGCCATCGGTCGAGATGCCGGAGAGGTAGTAGTCTCCACCGCCACCGCCATGCCGCCTGACGCTGATCGAGAAGACAGAGCAGGCGGTGGTATTGGTGAGGGAGATACGCTGATCGGGCTGGAGCGTACCCGAGCCGCCGCCGGTGAGGGAGAAGGTGACCAAGTCGCCGTCGGTGTCGGAAATAGTCAGCTTCTTCAGCTTGCCCTGTTGGAGCCCGAACTCCGGCAAATCGGCCGGTGAGGTGACGGGAACAGAAGTGAGGGAACTGTCCGCCAACGCAGCACTGAGAAGGCGGCGTGGCTCCAGGCTTTCAGCGGCGGCAGGATGGCGATGGGCATCCCTTGGCCGCTGAGCGCTACGAAGATCCCGCCCAGAGTCCGATGCATCTACGCCGCGCCGGCTACCAGATGACACCATAGCTGCCTCCCGTTCGCTCCCGACCGCCCGCCACCACGACATGCAGAATGGGCGGTTTCAGGCGACCATGTTGTTATATCGCAGGAATAGCTTGGCCACTAGGGCGATCAGCAAGATCGGAACATGGTGCGAGCGGAAGGTATGCCAGGACCGGTGATCGGTCGGTACTGGTTCTTGGGCGAAACAGACATCGGCATCGCCAAGTGCCGCCCGCGCATGGTGCTCGACCGGTTGCCTGACACGCTCGAGATAAGGTTGTTCGACGCTTTGTCCGAGGCCCTTTGTCGGCCGTCCGGGGGCGTGCGGAGTAGGATTCCGGCACTTGGCAAGAAGCAAAGGGACTTGTAAACGCTGCCATGCCAGTTGAGTGGTCTGGGCTTTTGCGGCTAGACCCGCCGGCTTACGCCCGGCGGCTCGTTTGGTTTCTCCTGCGCTTCGATCCGGCATCCGAGGACGGGTGCGGCGCCGCAGCGGAGGACCGTCGGGCCACGCCGGGCCATCTACCGACTTGCGGGGTCGCCAATCTTTTGACTTGCTTACGCTTGCAGTTACACTCACGCGAATGGCCGGGCCTGCTGTGATGTAAACCCGGCCAGCACATGGCTTTCACGACAGGATGGACGAGGTGAAGAGGCTACCCGCGGGCATTCTCTGGCAAGCGATCTCCCCTCTTATTGTCGCCATGCAGCTTGCGGGAGCGGTCTCGGGCAGCGCACAAACGACCACCTCGGCGACGCGGGCGGCGGCCACGGGACCGGCTGCGGCGACACGCCCGGCCGGCGGTATCGACAATCCATCCTTCAACCTGCTCAAGGGGCGCAATGTCGAAGCGATCCGCATCGTCGGCAACTATCAGGTTTCTTCCGCCATCATTATGAATCAGGTGCGGACGCGCGAAGGAGAACCGTTTGATCCGGCGACCACCGAAGATGACTACAAGCGCATCTATGACCTGAAACGTTTCGCCAATGTCGAAGCGAAGGTCGAGGCCACCGAAACCGGAGTGATCATCTCGTTCATCGTGCAGGAACAGAAGCAGTTCAAAGCCATCGCCTACAAAGGCAACACGCATATCGATACGCTCGACCTCAAGGAGGTCGTGGACCTTAAGCCAGGCGAGTCGATTGATCCGTTCCGGGTATCTCTGGCAAAGCAGGCCATCGAACGGCTCTACCACGATCGAAACTACAGTTACGTGCAAGTGAGCGTAAGCGATGACACACTGGCAAAGACCGGCGAACTGGTCTTTGACATCGTCGAAGGACAGAAGGTCCGCGTCCGCCGCATCGCCTTCGAAGGCAACGCCAGTTTCAGCAATTTCCGTCTCCGCGGCGAGGTCAAGACCGACTACTACATCTGGATCTTCCGCGCCGGCCAGTTGGAATACGACCAACTCGACGACGATGTGGCATCGGTGCGTAAGTTCTATGAACAAAAGGGATATTTCGATGTGAGAGTCGGCCGGAAGCTTATGGTGTCGGCCGACCAGACCGAAGTCCAAGTCACCTTTGTGATCGATGAGGGCGTGCGCTACAAGATCGATAAGGTGGTTTTCAACGGCGTAGCGGCAGTGAAAGAGAGCGAGCTACGAGCCGACCTGAAGCTTCAAGAAGGCAGTTTCTACGATGGCGAGATCGTCCAGCGCGATATCCGCGCCATTGTGAAGGCCTACAGCCCCTATGGCTACGTCTATCAGGCCCCACCGGCGCCGCCGAATCCCGAATACCTGTCGGTTGAGTCGCGTAATCCCGTTTTTCACAAGGAGGCCGGGAAACTCGACCTGGTTTATGACATCCACGAGGGCAAACCCTTCCACATGGGCCGGGTGCTGATCAAGGGCAACAGCAAGACCCAGGACAAAGTGGTTCTGCGCGAGATGCATGTCGCCCCGGGGCAATTGTACAACTCGGCCGAGATCAACGATGCCGTGGATCGACTGCGTGGGCTTGGCTATTTCGGCGCTGTCAATGTTACCCCGGTCGGCGAGGAGCCCGATAGCCGCGATGTGCTGGTGGAAGTTGCTGAAGGGCGCACGGCATCGTTCAACATCGGCGCTGGCATCAGCAGCAACGGCGGCCTGGGCGGCGAGATCAGCTACGAGCAGCGCAACTACGATATTGGCAAGTGGCCCGCGACATGGCGCGATATGTTCGCCGAGCATGCCTTCACCGGCGCTGGGCAGACGTTCCGGGCATCGGTTGCGCCTTCGACGGTCGGTACCAGCGCCAGCGTTCGCTTCACCGATCCGTATCTGCTCGATCAGCCCTACATCTTTTCCGATGAGTTGTACTACCGCGAACGTGTGCGCGACGTCTATGTGGAGACTCGTGGTGGCACACGCGCAAGCATCGGTAAACGCCTAAGCCGCCGATGGCTGCTGTCGCTGGGGGGCCGCGTCGAAGATGTGAAGATCAGCGATCTGGAAGATCCGATCGACGAGCGTGCGTGGGAGATTCGCGATTTCGAAGGCCACACCACGGTCACGGGGATTGGCCCAACGCTCCGTTATGACAGCACCAACCGCGGTCCGCTGCTCTATCGCGGCGTTGTCGCGCAAGCCGGCTATGAACGTGTTGGCGGGTTGGGCGGGCAGGTGACCTTCGACAAATTCACCACCAGCCTCGACAGCTATTACACGCTGATTGAAGACCTGTTCGACCGCAAGACGGTCCTGTCGCTGCATGGGGACGCGGGCTACATCGACGACAGCGATGCCCCGATGTTCGAACGATTCTATGCCGGCGGATTGGGATCGGTTCGCGGCTTCAAATATCGCGGTATCAGTCCCAGGATGGCGCCCAGCAAGATTCTCGATCCAGCAACCGGGAAGATGGTTTTCGACCCGAATGGTCACGATGTGGTCAGCTCCGACGGCGATGCCGTGGGCGGCAGCTTCTCGCTGACCACTTCCGCCGAGGTGAGCTATCCGATCTATGCCGACATGCTCCGCGGAGTCTTCTTCATCGATGGCGGCACGGTCGAGCGTGACGTCGAGATCGGTACCTACCGTGTTGCGGTGGGCTTTGGATTCCGTATCATCCTGCCGTTCGCTCAGGGAGCGCCCCTTGCCCTGGACTTTGGTTTCCCGATCAAGAAGGCGAGTGGCGACGACACACAGTTGATAAGCTTTTCTTTCGGCATGAGCTACTGACAATGCGGTCCTGAGGTGTGTCTTGTGCTATAGTACAATGCCAACGAGGAATATATGAACAGAACTGTTGCCGTGATCTTCGCAAGTGTCGCGATCCTCTGTGCCGTGCCGCTGATGGCGGCGGAGGCGACCCGGATTGCCGTCGCCAATACCGCCCGTATCTTCAGTGAGATGCAGGAATTGAAGGACCTGAAGACGAAGTTGCAGTCTGAACAGAAGCTCTTGACCGGCGTGAACATCGAAAAGCAAGACAAGCTCAAGGCCCAACAGGCCGCGCGTGACGCCCTGAAGATGGATTCGCCTCAGTACCAGGAGAAGAACGCGGAATTGCTTAAGGCCGCCATCGAATACGAGACTTGGGCCAAGATCAATGATGCGGATATGCAGCGTAACCAGAAACTGCAGATGCGACGGCTCTTTGAGAAGATTGAACAGGCTGTCATCGAAACGGCAAAACAGAAAGGCTATGACCTGGTCATCACCGATCAACACCCCGACCTGCCCGATGACATGGATAAGCTCACCCTCGACCAGCTTCGCACGCTCATCAACTCGCGCAATGTGCTGTACGCTGGCGAAAAGGTCGACATCAGCAATGACGTACTGGCGGTTCTGGATGCCCGATACCGGGCGGGCGCCAAGGCGCAGCCGGCCGCCGCTCCGGTGCCCGCGCCCGCGCCCGCGACCCAGCCTAAGTAACGGCGAATCATGGCACCGACCACAGCACGACGAACACCGATCACTCTGGGCCATATTGCCTCTGCACTGGGGCAGACAGCGCCCCCAGGCGTAGAAACGGTGATAAGCGGCGTAAACTCTCTTGCGGATGCCCAGCCTGGAGAAATCAGCTTCCTTGCCTCAGACCAGTTTCTGAAGCAGGCGGTGGCCTCGCAGGCCTCAGCGTTGCTCGTCGGCAGGAAGATCAACGCTACCTCCGATATCAAGGCCGTCGTATTGCGGGTGGATAATGTTGATCTGGCCATGGCCAAAGTGCTGCAGTTATTCGCCCCGCCCAGCCCTGGCCCGGCCGCTGGAATCGATCCATCGGCTAGAATTGCGCCTGATGTGAGCGTGCCTGCCGATGCCGCCATCGGCCCATTTGTCTCCATTGGCCGGAATGTCACGCTTGGCACCCGCTGCATCCTGCATCCCGGCGTGGTTATCGGCGAAGATGTTACAGTCGGCGACGATTGTGTATTTCACGCCAACGTCGTCGTGCGCGATCGCATCACCATCGGCAACCGCGTCGTGATCCATGCCGGCAGCATCCTGGGCACCGACGGCTTCGGCTACGCCTGGGATGGCAAACAGCATGTGAAAATCCCGCAGATCGGCACGGTGATCATCGAGGATGATGTCGAACTCGGGTCATGCACATGCATTGACCGTGCAAAGTTCGGCGCGACCGTTATCGGGCGCGGTACCAAGATCGACAATCTCGTCCAGGTCGCCCACAACGTGAAGATCGGCCCGAACTGCATTATGGCAGGCCAGGCCGCCATCGCCGGTTCCACCACCCTGGGCGCTGGCGTGATCATGGGCGGCGCAGCTTCGATCCGCGACCACGTCACGATCGGCGATGGGGTCATGCTCGCTGCACGATCCGGCGTCGTCGAAGATCTCCCTGCCAAAGGCATTTACTCCGGCGCCCCCGCCCTGCCGCATCGCCAATCGCTTCGCGAACAAGCAGCTTTCCGCAAGTTGCCCGAGCTGATGGTCCAGCTCCGCAAGCTGCAGGAGCAACTCGGGCCGTTTCTCAAGAACAATGGCATTCAAGCCGACGAGGATCTGTTGGGTGGGTAACAACACAGCCCCCGGCTTGGCGTCGTGCATTGCCCGCCATACAATCCCGCACTTCCATGAAAGTCCGCCTTACGAAAACGTTTCGCTTTGAAGCTGCCCACGATCTGCCCACGTTCCCCGAGGGGCACAAGTGCCGCCGGCTGCATGGCCACAGCTTTCGCTTCGATGTCGTCATTGCGGGCGAGGTCGACGAGCAGCGTGGCTATCTCATCGATTACGGCGATATCAAACGCGTGGTTGACCCCATTGTGCGGCAGCTCGACCATTATTACCTGAACGACATCGCCGGCCTGGAGAACTCCACCTCGGAGAATCTTTCCCGCTGGCTCTGGAAGCAGATCAAGCCATCGCTGCCTTTGCTCGCGGGCATTGTGGTCTATGAGACCTGTACCTCATCGTGCGAATACCTTGGTGAATAGTGTCCCATCTTCTAACAACCCCACACAGACCGTTGCCAAAACCTTCACCTTCCGTTATCCAGTTAGCGAACATGAACTTTGACCAGCTCAAGACCCGACTTGCTGCCATCAACCAGACACCCGTTCTGCGCTTCATCGACCAACTCGATCCGGCCGGGCGCAACAAACTGATCGCCCAACTATCCGCTCTCGATCTGGACGCTATGCCCCAGCTCGTCAGCGCCTACGTAACCGGCCATTACACCCCGCCAATCCCTACCGAGATCAAGCCCGTCACCCCCTTGCCGCGTCATCCACACACCGCCGACGAGAAAGTGCTCTACGCGAAAGCCCTTGCCCGGGGCCATGAACTGCTCCGCCAGGGCAAAGTCGGCGCCTTTCTCGTCGCCGGCGGCCAGGGAACGCGCCTCGGCTATGATGGCCCTAAGGGTGAATACCCCGTCACTCCCATCAGGAACAAACCGCTCTTCCAGGTGTTCGCCCAGCAGCTCCTGGCCCACTGCCGCGAGCATGGCAAGACGATTCCCTGGTACATCATG
>CAIQIQ010000147.1 GCA_903871935.1 uncultured Phycisphaerales bacterium | reverse complement strand
TCCTTCTGCTGCACGCCATCCATGGCGCCGGCAGGTATACCACAATCTCCAAAACCAAAACAGAGCAATTACACGATACCACGCGAATTCCTCAGGGCGATCGATTTGCTGTTTCGTGCCGTGGCACGGTAAATAGTTACCCTTTGTTGCTCTCCAGCCACGCCGCCAGTTCGGGTATCTCTGCCGTCTTCCATGGCCGGCATCCTGCATTCCGCGCCGTGATCACCTCATCGAGCTTATCTGGCGACACAGTCCACGTCACCCTCGTCGCCTTCGCATCCACCCCCATCCGGGCCAAGCTCTCTTCATGCACCTTCATCCAGTTGTCTTCCCCCGTCCTCACAATCCGCGCTATCACGCACGCCGCGTTGTTCTCCGGCGTCACTCCCTTGCCTGTCTCGGCATTCATCGCCTCCGCATAGTCCACCATCCCGTCCGGCAGCAGGGGACCGGTCAGGTAGGTCGTATCGCGCCCGATCGTGAAGTTGTCGATCTTCGCAGCCGGCCGCGTTGTCGCGACACCCTGGCTCCAACCGGGAGCCGGGTGGAAGACCGCCACACCGATACACCCCGCGACAAACATACTCGCCCATCGCCGTCCGCTACGCCGCTGCTTCCGCCAATCCAACATGAACCGCCGCCTTTCCCGAACTACGGAACACCCTTGACCTCGCACAGCATCTATGGCCAAGACCATTGCCCCTCGTTATTCCACCGCTATACAAACACTGTCGACTACCTGAAGGTTACACACGCTACGCTGAGCATTTCTTCTACAGAAACAACCGAGGATTGTCCCGAAACCGCGGAACCAGGTAGTCGCGCGATTTCACGACATCGACAACACGCAGGATCGCCGTGTCATGCTGATGAATCGTCATCACTCCCGCCTCCAGTAACTCGCGCTCCACCCGGCCATAATTGTCGCTCGTGTGATGCAGGTGTTCGCGAATCCAACTCTCCAGGACCGTCCCATCATTCCGGATCAGATAGCGCCGCCGGCGAACCGGGTCCAGCGTCCAGATGTCCCCCAGACCCGCGACCTCTTCCAAACAGTGGAAGACGGTGCAGCGCGTCAGATCGACGCCCAAGAGGACAATCTTGCCATGCCAGTCGATGAGCTTGCCATACGGGCTGATTGGCGAACAGGGCGTCTCATCGCGCTCATGCCCCGCACAAAACTCCTCCGCCCGCCTGCCAATGGCCGCCACGCTATGTGTCGGATGCAGACTCCGAACCGCATTCTGCCGGCCGCGCAGAACATTGGTCAGCACGCCCACCGTCGAGGGAGAGTACCTCTGATGAAACACCGGTTGCTTATCGTTGACCGTCGCCCACGTATGCGTCGGCACCGCCAATATCCCCTTGGGTGTCAGCATCTCCAGGAAAGTATCGATGATCGCATCCGCGCCCCCATCAACGGGACCGATAGCCTTCAAAGAACTGTGGACAAAAACCACATCGCCAGCGCGAATGCCGGCTTGCTGAAGCAGTGATGCAAGTTGCTCAGGGCGCATGTGCCCGATGGTATGGGAGGACAGCCCCAGTGCAAGTCTGCCGGAAGTTGACGGCCCCGGCGCATCCGCGACAATTCACTCATGCTTTACACGCACCTCGGTTCCTCAAATCTTCAGGTCTCCCGTTTCTGTCTCGGCACAATGATGTTCGGCGGGAAGACTGATGAAGCGGAGTCGACCCGCATCATCCGTGCCGCCATCGACGCAGGCGTGAACTTCGTCGATACGGCCGACATCTACTGCGACACTCGCACCGAAACGATTCTCGGCAATGCCCTGGCGGGCGAGGGTGTGCGTGACAAAGTCGTCCTGGCTAGCAAGACCGGCATGAAAGTCGGCCCGGGCCAAAACGACCTGGGCATCAGCCGCTTTCACTATGTGCGCGCCGTGGAAGCATCGCTGAAACGCCTTAAGACTGATCGCATCGACGTCTACTACATCCATTGGCCGCACCCGAAGATGAACCTCGATGAGATGATGCGGGCACTGGATGACCTGGTCCGTTCCGGGAAGATCCTCTATCCCGCCTGCAGCAATTTCCCCGCCTGGCTGGCGATGCGCACGCAGTGGATCGCCGATCAGAGGAATTATGCCCCGCTGGTCTGCGGGCAGTATCCCTATAACCTGATCGAACGCGGCCTGGAGATCGAACTGCTGCCGATGGCCAAGGCGATGAACTTTGGCATAACGATCTATCGTCCGCTGGCGATTGGCATCCTGACCGGCCGCTACCTTGACAACAAGCCGGCCGGCTCCCGCGGCGAGGATGATGCCCGGATCGACAAATGGATGAACCAATACAGCGCAGCAGTGCGCGAGTTTGTGAATCATGCCCGCGTGCTCGACCTCTCCCCGGCCGCACTCGCCAACCGCTGGGTGGCCTCTCATCCATCGGTCAGCAGCGTGGTTGTCGGGATCAGCCGGCTCTCGCAATTGGCCGACAACCTCAGGGGATTTGACCAACTCCTCACCGAAGAGCAGCGCTCCGCCGTCACCACCATCTTTCCCACCGATATCAAGGAAGAAGCCGGCGGCAATTTCCCGTCGTGGCGCCGTCGGTACGACATCTTGTGATGGCCGCCACGTGTAAGCCAGAGCACAGGTTCACGTGAGATTCCAGGTAATTCCCTTGGGACTCGCCGCGCCCGTTCGTAGGTTCAAGGTAGAGCCACCGGCCGGGCAAAGGGTATGTGGCAGCGGAAGGGAGTTGCCGGCGGCTTGGAGCGATACCTGGAGTTGTTGCATGGTAGCGCTGCGCAAGTGTTCGCTGATAGCCGCCGTGGTGGCGTCTATGGCTCTGGCTCGTGGTCTGAAGGCAGATGATCGGGCGATGTATCTCGGATTCTCCGGCGGCATGAACGTGCCCACAACCAACGTCGACGTCCGCCGCGAAACTGATCAGACACGCGAGGAGATCTACGAGCAGGCCGATTACAACCTCGACCACGGATACGCACTCAGCGCGTCGGTTGGGAAGTACCTTAGGGAGTTCCGCATCGAGTTCCAGTGCGCAGCGCAAAGCAACGACATCGATAGTGTCGAGGTGCAGGGGACAAAGAGCGATCTGGGCGGCGAACTGGACGCAATGCAATTCATGGGCAACGTGTTGTATGACATTCCCCTGAGTAAGCGCGTAACAGCGTTTCTCGGGGCTGGCGTGGGCGCCGCAGAAGTGTGGCTGCGCCCGGATGCAGACGTACGCCACCTGGAGAACCAGCATGGGATGGGATTCGCATACCAGGGGATCGCCGGCATCGCATGGGAGATCGCTCCCGGCGTGAGCATCACGGCGAACTACCGCGCGTGGACTGCAAGCGATATTGAGATGCAGGATGTAAAGCTGCAGATGCCGCTCTTTCATATGGCCGAGATCGGCGTAAGGTTTTCGTTCTAAGCAGCGCCATCCCTATCGGTCACGGAGATACATCCAGACACCTGAGCAGGCCTTTGGCCGTGCGCAGGTACAGGCGGGAGTTGGCAAGGACCGGCGGCACCGGACACTCATCGTGGTCGAGGATGTGGGTGCGGCCGAGTTCCTCGTAAGCTTTGGCAGTGGCGCGGGCGACGACGAGGTCGCCGGTGGTGAGGAGGATGACGAGGTTGTCGTCGGCGAGCATGATTTGCCCGCACATACCGGTCTGGCGCCAGAATTCGGTGCCTTTGATGGGGTCGATACAGGCGAGAGAGTTGTTCTCGGGTTCGTCGTTCATGTAGCCGCTGAAACCGTAGTAGGCGCCGTCGCGGAATATGGGCGGGCAGCAGTGCGAAGCCATGATCTTGCTTTGGTAGCGAGGCTGCCCGGTGGCGAGATCAACCAGCGCGCAGCCACGGGTATAGGCGGCCGTGATGAATATGCTATCTCCGATCGCAACGGGGTCCGTGGCGTTGGCACCCCACTTGGTGGGCCACGGGAAGGACCAGAGTTGCTTCCCGTCGGCGGGATCGACGGCGCTCAATTCTTTGTAGCCGAAGAACAGCAGCCGTCGGACGCCATTGGTGTCGGTGACGAGCGTGGGCGCGGCGTAGCCGGCGATCTCGGGAGAGCTTTTCCACCTGGTCTTTCCGGTGGCCGCGTCGAGGGCGGTGCCGGCAGCGCCGACGCTGACGATGATGGAGTCATCAAGCGCGAGGGGAGAACCGGCAAAACCGCACTCAGGGAGCTTGGCACCGTCGTCAGCGCCGAGGTCGCGTTCCCAGAGCAGCGTGCCTTGGGCGGCGTCGAGGCAGTGGACCTTGCCCGTGCGGCTCAGGGTGTAGACGCGGTCCTTGAGGATCAGGGGCGTGGCGTGCGGGCCGTCGTAGCCGCCGTTGCCGGGTTCATCCTTGAGGCGTCCGACGGCGGCGTAGTCGAACCTCCAGAGTTCCTTCCCCGTGGCGGCGTCGAAGCAGAAGACGGTGTCGCGGTTTGTCGGATCGTTCTTCAGAGGGTTGGCTTTGCCCGAGTAGCCGATGGTGATGGCGCGGCCGTCGGCAATGGAAACGGCGGCGTGTCCGCGACCGACCTGCGCCTGCCAGACCTCGCGCGGGCGCGTGGTGGGGAAAGTGGTGGCGATCTTTTCAGTAGTGACGCCGTCTCGGTGGATCCCACGGTACTGAGGCCAGTCCTCGGCAAGAAGGGGGGCGGCAACAAAGATCACTGCAACAGCGCGAAAAGCGGCTCGGGTAAGGAATGGGATCGCGTGTGCCATGTCGGCATTGTACCGGCCTATCGACGGAATTCAGAATAAAGCAGACTGCTCTGAGTTCTGATTCGCCCGGGCGGCGTTGCGGGTCGGGGTTGAGGGGTTCAGGTAGACTCCTCTTTGGTCCGAAACGCAGGGGCGTTGAGAACGATGTTCACAATCTCAGCGGCTGACGTTCTGAATCGTCGGTCACGGGTGTTGCACAGGAGGATGAGGCTCAGTTGGACCTCTGGCAGGCGCAGGAGCAGTGATTCGAAGCCGCCGCAGCCGCCACCGTGGGTGATGATGCGATGGCCGCAGCATTCGGCCGGGGCAAACTCACCGAGGTCGAGGCCGAAGGCATAGTTGCAGGGCGTGCCATCGTTCAGCCGGCCGCGGGTGAGCATGGTCTGGCAGAACTGTCCGTGGCCGATCTTGGGCTCGTAGAAGTTCTGGTCCCACAGGGCCAGATCTTCGATGGTTGAGAACATTTTGCCATCGCCGGGGACGGTCTGGTTCCAGCTTACGTTCATTTGCCAACCGCCATTGGGGCCTCGTGTATAGGCGAAGGCGCGGCGAGGGATGATCATATTTGGATTGTCGTGAACCAGAGTATTGCGCATGCCCAGCGGCTGAAGTATGTGCTCGTGCAGGAACCTGCCGAAGGGCATGCCGGCGATCTGCTGTACGACCACCGCCAGCAGGAGGTAGCCAGTATTGCTGTAGGAGCAACGTTCACCGGGCGCGAAATCAAGGCGGTCATATTGGAAGGCGTAGTCCAACAGTTCCTGTTGCGATAAGACGTTCTCGGCCAGCCCGGACCGCGTGAAGCGATCATGGTAGTCGGGGATGCCGCTGGTGTGATGAATGAGGTGGTCAAGGGTGATTGCCGTGCCGAATGTAGGCACTGCGGGAACCCACCGGCGGATATCCGTGTTGAGCGAGAGTTGGGCATCTTCCATCAGCAGTGCGATGCAGGCGGCCGTGAACTGCTTGCTTTCGGAGGCGATGTCGAAGGCGGTTGTCGACGTGTTGGGGATGGCGTGGTCGAGATTGGCCATCCCGTAGCCACGGCGATAGACCAGTTGTCCATCCTGCACGATTCCCAGGGCACAGCCAGGAGAATCGGATCGGTCATAGTCGCTGTACAGGCGGTCGATGGCCTGCTGCTGTGTTGCGTCGAGCATGAACGCGAAGGTTCGTCACGGCGCGGCATGGTGTCAATGCTGGGGCAGGACGATGCTGATGATGATCACTGCCGTGCAGAAGAAACATCTGGCCGAGGCAGACCTGCAGAAGAAGATCGAGTCCTTCGTCAGCGGCGACACGAACGCAGCCGAGCAATTCAAAGCCGCCCTCGAACAGGTAAAGCAGTGCATGCAGGAACTGGGCCCGGAGGTCGTGCAGGCATCGATGCGAGAAGATTGATCGAGCTCGCACGGTCGCTCCTGCCCCAGACTGATACCAATTCTGTTTCCGCAGGGGAGAACTTGAGGTTCGGCGGCGAGAGGTTTGCGGAGCGGCTGCGGTCGAGTCCCGCGATCTCAGCCAACTGGGTCAGACCGGCGTCTTCCATTGGACTCGCATACAGAAGTAGTGCATAATCCTTCAAATAGTCTGAAGGATTGTGCATGCGTTACCGCGATACACATGGGTCTCTCAGGACCCTATACGCTCTGGCCACCGGTCAGGGAGGGTATTTCACCGCAAAACAGGCGGCCGTGGCGGGGTACGGCTATCCGCACCTTGCCTATCACCTCAAAGCTGGAAACTTTGAGCGCGCTGGCCACGGACTCTATTGCCTGCCCATGATTCCGCGCGCCGAGAACGACGACCTGATCCGCCTGGCCCTTTGGAGCCGCAACCGCAAAGACAAGCCCCAGGCTGTGGTCTCACACGCCAGCGCTCTGTTCCTGCATCAGCTTAGCGATGTACTGCCGCAGAAAACACATCTGACGGTGCCACCGTCATTCCGCAAGCCGGTGCCGCGCGGATGCGCGCTGCATAAAGGGCAATTGGCCCGAGGCGATACCGAAGAGCGCGACGGCTTCGCCGTCACTACGCCCCTGCGCACCCTCATCGATGCGAGCGCCGATCCCGGAATAACCGATGAGCAACTCGACCGCGCGATACAGGACTCCATAGCGCGGGGTCTGGTTCGCAAGTTTGCCCTTAAGAAGGCGATTGACAAGGTCGTCCCTGCCCATCGCCGTGAACATGTTGCCGCCCTGATTGGATCATGACCATGGCGAGATCTTTCCCAACCCCAGCCGCCTTCAAGGCTTCTCTGGAATCACACCTCAGAACTGCGGCGGCCCAGCGCGGCCTTCCGATCAACACGCTCCGGCTTAAGCTCGTGATCGAGCGACTTCTGGCGCGCCTCTTTGCCAAACCGCACCCGCCTTGGTTACTCAAAGGCGGATACGCAATGGAGCTTCGCTATCGTCCCCGCGCCCGCACCACGCGCGACATCGATCTGACGTTTCCGGCGGAGGGAGACGCGGAACTTCCGGTTCGGCTCGATGCCGTCAGAGAGGAACTACAGGTCGCCGCCGAAACTGATCTGGGCGACTACCTGACGTTTCGCATCGAGGAGACGCATACCGAATTGACCGGCGCGCCACTGGGCGGCGCCCGATTCCCATGCGAGGCATTCCTCGCGGGCAAAACCTATGGACGCTTTCACATCGACCTCGGGTTTGGTGACGAAATCGGCGAGGTCCCGGAAACCTTGACTGGCGACGATCTGCTTGGGTTTGCAGGCATCTCGCCGGCTCAGGTTCTGGCGATTCCCAAGCCGCAGCAGTTTGCCGAGAAACTCCACGCCTACACGCGCCCCTGGACCGACCGCGTAAACATGAGAACCAAGGATCTGGTGGACCTCGTCTTGATGATCGAAACCCATGGTGTCGCGCCGGCTGAAATCGCCGTTGCCGTCGGGGCAACCTTCGCCAAACGCACTACCCACACCATTCCACGCGAACTGCCTGACCCGCCGGCCATATGGGCACACGAGTTCGCGGTTCTCGCGGCCGAGGCCCAGTTAGCTGCTTCCACTCTTCCTGCCGCCATCGCTTCGCTGCGCGGCTTCTGGCAACAGGTAATCGAATTAGGCCAATTCTGATTCCGCAGGGGCGGGGTTGGGGGTCCGGGAGTGAGGGGCTTTCAGTGTATGTGAGACGAGGCTAACGCTGCGATGAATAGTAGATACAGGATAGGTGGTACCAGGAGCAGGCCGGCGAGCGATCCCCCAACAAATGACCAGGAAGCGGTTCGACGCTGGATGTCTGCGACCAGCAAGACGAGAATCGTGGCTAAGGCCCAGGCGAGAATCTCTTTTGAAATACCGTGCCTGATCGCACATATACGATAGATCTCATCGTCGAGTGCCCAGACGATGGTGCCCACGCTACCGTAGCTGACCGATAAGAGTAATCCTTGCCAAAAGCGCTTCCAGTACACTCGGGAAAGAAGAGGCTTGGATTGCTCTGCCGCCCTGTATTCGAGGACAGGGATAGCCGTATTCGTTTCGGGGGCGACTCTTACGAACTCAGATCGTTCCTGTATGGCCATCCCATGTCTCCTGAAGCTGAGAAAGATTCTATCCAGACGATAATGTCTCGCCAACGAAGAAGCACCTGAGAATGCGAATCAGTACGTAACTCACTCGCGGTATGGCACGAACCTAACGAGCGAATCGGCACCAGTATTGGAACTGATAGGAAGTCTGATTCCGCAGGGGCGGGCTTGGAGGTCCGGGGGTGAGGGGTTCGTCAGACACGGCTTGGCACCCCTACATTTCCGCCGCCGGAACATCATCAATCGGCCACGCCGTTATCTCTCTGCCCAGCGGATAAGGATTGCCGACACGACAGATCACGCCGGCTCTGATGATGTTCTTCTCTCCGAGGTGTTCGATGAGGTAATGCAGCGTGCGGGTATCGCCGCTGTCAGGCCTCGCCGTCGTCTTCGCCTCATAAAGCTCAAACCGGCCACCATGATGGATGAGGAAATCCACCTCGCGCGAGCGGTCAGCCCAGAAATGACAGGACCAGAAGCCGCCCCGATTCACCTGCTGCTTCCGCAGTTCGGAGAACACAAACGTTTCCCAGATGCTTCCCCACAGCGGCGAGGCCAGCAGCGAACTCTCGCTGGAAATCCCCGCCAGGTGGCAAAGCAGCCCGCTGTCGGCGATGTATAACTTGGGGCTTTTTACCAGCGACTTGGTCTGATTGGAGAACCATGGCTCCAGAAGAATGACGATGTTGGAGGCCTGCAGAACCGAAAGCCACTGGTTGGCCGTCGATGGAGTGATGCCAACATCGCGGGCCAGGTCAGACTTGTTGAGCAGTTGCCCCGATCGCAGGGCGCACGCCCGGATCAATCGTTCAAAGTCGCGCAAGCTTGAAACATTCAGCAGCGAGCGAACGTCGCGTTCCAGGTAGCTCGCCAGATAGGCGCTGTAAAAGTCGCGCGTGAGAATCTGCGGATTCGCGTGCAACTCGGGGTAGCCGCCGCGAAGGATGTTCTCTTCCAGTGTGATACCGGGGTTCACGCTGCGAATCTCTGGCCGAGAAAGTGTCTCCAGTTCCACCAGACCAAGGCGTCCCGCAAGCGACTCCGATGCATGCTGCATCAACTGGAACTTCTGCGACCCGGTCAGAAGGAATCGCCCGGCTACCGCGCGGTCCTTGTCGATAAGAACCTTCAGATGCCGGAAGAGTTCCGGCGCATGCTGGACCTCATCAAGAATCACCGGTGCCGGATGGCGAAGAAAGAAACCATCGGGGTCCCGCTGTGCCTGATCAGCTTCGCTGGGCACATCAAGCGTGACAAATCCATAGTCTGGAAACTGCTCGCGAAGCAGCGACGTCTTCCCCGTCTGACGAGCCCCAGTCAAAATCGTCGCCGGCCGCGTGCTTGCCAAGCGTGCAATGTGACTATGTATTCGTCGCTCAATCCACACATGCAAAATTTACGATGGCACTACAAATTTTGCAATACCTTGGTTGTTGGCGCTGTAAGATACGTTTTTTCAAGCACTTACGGTGTGGAACAGCCAAGCGCGAATGACTTGTTCAGGTGGCTGTACCGCCAGACAGTACCACGTTCCGGTACATCCCTTCCTCAAACCACCGTCCGCGCTGCAGGCTCATGGCAGTAGAACCTTGCCTCAATCCCCGGAAATGCCTTCGGCAGATACTCGGCCAGCGATTGCATCCCCGGCATCTCCGCCACGCCGTGCTCCACCACGATCATGTTGGCGTTCATCTCTCCCAGTGGCACACGGATCGTCGTCTGGAAAGCCCGGTCGAAAGTCAGCACCAGCACATCAGCGCCCAGGCTCACCATCTCCAGCAGCGGTATGTGGCAACCCACGCCCACCGCGGCCATTTCAATCAAGCTGCCCAGATCCCCATACACCGTCGCCCCCTGGAACGACCGAAACACACGACAAGCCTTAGCCAGCGATGCCGCGAATTCCTCCAATGTCTGCCGCTGCACCCGGTTCAACGTCAGTGAGTTGCGGACCGTGAAACGGTTCTCGCCGGGGTAAAAGTACGGGCGCTCCTCAACCAGTTCCCCAAGTCCCAGGAACTTCCTCCATGAATCGCGGATTCCATACTCAGGAAAGTTGTCCCAGGTATCGTGCAGGTTGATGCACGCCATCGAGTTCTCCTTCAGGATGCGCATCCGCTTCTGCGCCCAAGGCGTGTCTTCACAACGCAGCGTCGGCGCCCAGAGACCGCTGAACGTCCCCTCATGGGCAATGAACAGATCGCACCCGTCGGCCGCTGCCGCCTCCAGGTTCTGCCAGCACGCCATCCAGCCCGTCCCGATCCTGTGCACCACCTGTTCCGGCCGGCCAAACATGATCTGGTCCCACGTATTGGCCGGGTCCACCCAATTGCACACCTCAAAGAAATGCTCGCGAATGTCTTTGATGCTAATGCTCATGTGCTCACTTCCCCAACACGAAACACGATCGCCCCGAGTCATACACCAACCTTGCCCGATTTTCTTTCACCCATTTCTCACGAAAAGGCCCCGGACCATTCTCTCGATATGGGCCCTCCTCCCAGCCGCTATTCCACGGCGGAAAGAATCGCCGATCACCCTCCGCATCAGGGAGATCGGGCACGACGGCCCGGATGATGTACTGCGCCTTGGCACTACCTCGATCTGCCTCGGCGCTGGTTCGCTCCAGATCCTCCTCAAGCCACTGCTGCTGGCCCTTGTCCTTTGCCTTCTCCCACCAAGCTGCAATCTCCTCATCGCTGCCGAACACCCGCCCCGCCCACCGCTCGATTCCCCATCGGCATGCCTGATAGGCACGCAGTTTGTGTCCTGCTTCCACGTCGCTCACGTGCATATCATCCACGTCGACGGTAACTCCCAGATGCTCCACACCGCTTTTCAATCCGGGAAGCACAGAAACCATGTACGACATTGCCCGCTCGCCGCCCACCCGACACAGATTCCTGAATCCATCCCAGCTTGGCATCCGTTTCACCTGATCGATCATGCTTTCCACATACTCTCTTGCCGCCGGTCCATAGCATGCCAATACTGACGGGAAGCGAACATAGCTCTCGTTCTTTTCAATCACCGACCTATCCTTACGCGCCATAATCCCGGCGATCGCCCGCACCGTTTTCTCGGGCGCGTCGTCACGCTGCGGACCCTCGATATTACCGGTGAGGAACGCGATCGCATTACGAATGGCCAACGCATCATTTCCCTCAAGAGCTTTGTGCGCCCGCTCTCTGGCAAGCGGCAACCACCGCGCTGGGTCACGCCCTTCGCCGTTGAGCCACTTGCCATAGAGTTCAGCCACCCGGCCAATGCTGCTCTCTCGCCGTTCACGTTTCTCCGATGAGATCACCGCAGCCCAGTCATGCATCATTGCTAATGACGTCGCGGGATTGTCCTTGTCGATCAGAAACGTGACGAATGTCAGCTTGTCCGCCGTCTCCGCCGCCTGCACCCGCACAGCCGAATTCGCCTTCCCATCCATGCCCACCATGACCCGCTGCAACAACGTCACGGGCCTCGAATCGCCGATCTCTTCCAGCATCCGCATGACATCGAACGCAAACCCGAATTTGGCCGTCACATGCGTGAAGTCACCGGGGTTCCTTATCGCTTCTGCCTCCAGCATCTTCATCAGTGCGGGTACCATCTTCCCGCCACGCTTCACAATCTCGCCATGCGCCACTCTCCATGCAACGCTGGCGGGACTGTTGTAAGACGTTGCTGCTGCCGCCTTGCCGTAGCGGAAGTCAATCGGTTCGACGTCGGTGCCCTTTAGTGCCTCCCCACGCGCTATGTATACCGCCAGCAATAGCCCATCGCTTAAACCGGCCAATGGATTGACTTCTTTGTCGGCCTTCACCAACCGTTTCTCATACTGCTGGCTGATCTGGCCCTTCTCATCCTGCACACGCACTCGCACTCGGTACTCACCAGCCGGTAGGTCTTGCGGAAACGCTCCTGCGAACAGAACCTTCTTTCCACCCAGATTCACAGCACGCCCATCCTTGAACGTTACAGGTACCCGCGATCCCTCTTTCCCCAGTTTCCGCCTCACTACTTCCTTCACGCCTTCCGGCAATACACCTCCCACCGGATGCACGACAATCGTCAATCCGATCTCCTTCCCCTGGCGCCCAAACTCCGCCACCTCCACCCGCTGCTCCATTCCCACCTCCCCCTCCAGCATCCCCGCGACGCCTCTGCCCTCATCTCCCTCGGCCATCCACCCCATCCTGTAGGCTTCGATTGGCCCGCCCGGATACCCGATGGCCTGTCTCCACAATCCGATTCCCGCCGGAGGACCCTTTGCCCAATCCCAACCATATTCCGCGCCTGGCCAATACTCGTGTACCTGCACTCTCCACGCATCCCAGTCCTTCACCTCCGGACCATCCGCGGCCCAGGCAGCCAATGCCATCGCGCCCATCACCAGCAACACCCCGATCGCCGTCGCTCTGGTTCCCATGATCCCCAATCTACTAGCCAGCCTGCCCCATGCAACGGATTTCCACCAACGCGCCAAGAGTCATTGGCTGCTCACCCAGCGACCCCGCCCGCCCGTGCAAACCCCGTCGTGGCCACCCCTGACTTATCCACAAAAGTTATCCGCAAAAATCTGGCCGGAATTTTGGCCGCGCGCAAACCCTTGGTATTACTGATCTTCCGTTTTTGGACCCCTCCCAAACCACCCTTATTATGGGGGACCTGTTGTTCAGATCCCCCGGCCGCATCCCGGCCAAGCTATTTGACAACCGAATACGACCTCCCGGACCGGTGGGCAATGCTCGTCGAGATGCGCACGCAACCTGCGCATCTTTCCCCAACACAGTGATCTGCGCAACATGCGGCCCGCGACTGTGCGCGCTAACTTGAGCATCTTCGTGCCTTGCGCCTTGTGTCCTCTGCCTCCCTTCCCTACGTACTACGTCATCACGTACTACGTACCCATCCCGAGTTATCCACAATCACCCCGAACCTGCGCACCTCCTCCCCCATCTCTGCCATAAGCCCATGTTCCCACAGCACTTGGGATATAGGGGGTACCCCCGCCGAGAACCTGCGCACCTGCTACTTATCCACAGACGCAGCTCCTCTATCTCAAGCACCAAGAACAGCACCAGGCACCTCAACCTCGAATCGGCAACACGATCTCCTTGACCTCAAGATCCGTCCGCCCGGACGCTTCCAGCGCCATCCGTGCCACCCGAGTCAACCCCGAGCAGCAGGGCACTTCCATCCGTGCCACCGTGACCGACCGGATGGAGTTGCTGGCGAAGATGGTGGTGAGCTTGTCGATGTAAGGCTGGCAATCGTCCAGCTTCGGGCACGCGATCGCCAGTGTCCGCCCCGCCAGCAGGTTCTCGTGGAAATCCGGGTACGCAAACGGCACGCAGTCCGCCGCCAGCAGCACATCCGCATCCGTCCAGATCGGGCCCTGAGTCGGCAGCAACGTCAACTGCACCGGCCATTGTCGAAGACGCGAAGGCGAAGCCTTCCGATCTGAGATCTCAGATCTCAAATTCGCTGATTGCGGTGCCGCGGGCTCAAAGACCCGCATCCGCGATCCCGGACATCCGCCCGCATGCGGCATCGGCGCAAACGCCGGCGCGGGTGCGGGAGCGGGGAGGGGCGCGGGCGCGGCCGCCACAGGCTTTGCAGCAGAAGGATTCTTCAAATGCTTCTCAACCGCATGATGATCAAAATCGTCCGCCGCGCGCTCTTCAACCGTAATCGCGCCCATCGGGCAATGCCCCAGACATGCCCCCAACCCATCGCACAGATTCTCCGCCATCAAACGGGCCTTGCCGTTGATAATGCGGATTGCCCCTTCGGCACAGCTTGGCACGCAGTCGCCGCAACCGTTGCACTTGGCCTCGTCAATCTTCACGATCTTCCGGATGGGTTTGCTCATGGTCATCATTGTCCGTCTCCTACGTTACGTATCTGCAGTATCGCAGGTGCGCGAAACAACCACCTTGATCTGAATCAAACCCATGTGGTATGCCGTAAGTGATGGGTTAACATGATATTACAGGTGATGTAACTCGGTGGGCTCCTGGCGCATCGTCCATGGTGAGCGAATGCAGACCTATTCGTGAATAACATCACAATCAGATGGAGCAATGAAAATGGCTATGAGGACAATAGATGTCAAAGCCCTGGCGGAACTGATGAACAAGGATACCGGCGTTGAGGTCGTCGATGTGCGGACCCCGGCCGAGTATGAGACCTGCCATGTGATCGGGGCACGCCTGGCACCGCTGGATCGACTCGAGCCCAAGCACGTTGTGGCAGCGCGTACCGGAACACCAAGCTCACCCCTGTATCTGATCTGCAAGGGGGGTGTGCGGTCGGCCAAGGCCTGCGAGAAGTTCATCGCCCAGGGGTTTGACAATGTCGTAAACGTGACCGGCGGAACCGAAGCCTGGATGGCGGCCGGATTGCCGGTGGACAAGAAGGGGCGCAACGTTTTGCCGCTGGATCGGCAGATCCAGACGACGGCCGGGCTCATCTGCCTGACCGGTGTCATCCTGGGCACGTTCGTGAACCCGTGGTGGTATCTGCTGTGTGCCATGGTCGGTTGCGGGCTGACAATGGCGGGCCTGACGGGTTTCTGCCCCATGGCGATCCTGATAGCGCGGATGCCGTGGAATCAAGGAACCAGGAGTGCCGGTGCGACCTGCTGCTCAAAGTAGGGTGTGCTGATGTACCCATCAGCGCACCTGAATGACATAGAAAGGCCAACATGTCCACTCCCCTTAAGATCGTCATCATCGGCGGCGTGGCCGGCGGCATGAGCGCGGCCACGCGGGCGCGGCGCTGCAATGAGCACGCCCAGATCACCGTGATCGAGAGAAGTGGGAACATCTCCTTTGCCAACTGCGGGCTATCCTATTTCCTCGATGGCCGGATTGCCCCTAAGGAGAAACTGCTGCTGACCAATCCCAAGGCCGTGGCAGCTCGCTATCGGATCGATGCCCGCGTCGCCCAGGAGGTTCTCGCCATCGATCGCGCTGCGAAGAAAGTGACCGTGCGCAAGCTGGCGGACGCAAGTGAGTATTCGCTGGAGTATGACAAGCTGATCCTCGCGCCCGGCGCGACTCCAATCGTGCCGCCGGTGGCCAATACACGAGCCGCAAACGTGTTCCTTGTGCGCAATATGGAGGACATCCTCGCGGCCGATGGATACATCAAGGCGGCGAAGCCCAGGCAGACAGTGATCATCGGTGCAGGCGCTATCGGGCTGGAAACGGCCGATGCCCTGACCCATGCTGGGATGCAGGTAACCATCGTCGAAAAGGCGGACCACCCGCTGCCGCTGATGGATGCGGAAATGGCGCGGTCAATCACCGCTGAACTGGCAACCAACGGTGTGACACTGATCGCCGGCGATGGGCTCAAGGAACTGCAGGCGGATGAGAAAGGGATCGTCCGCGCGGTCGTAACAGAATCAGGCAGAAACGTGCCGGCCGACCTGGTGATTATGTCCATCGGCGGCCGGCCGAACGTGGAGCTGGCAAAGAATTCGGGTCTGAAGATCGGGCCCAGCGGCGCCATCGCCGTCGATGAGTATCAGCGAACAAGCGATCCGGATGTATATGCGGTGGGCGATGCGGCCGAAGCAGTGCACGAGGTGACAGGGAAGGCGTCAAGAATTGCACTGGCCGGGCCGGCCAACCGCGCTGGCAGACTCGCCGGTGAACATGCGGCGACCGGAAGCAGCGCTCAAGCTGGAAAAGTCCTGGGAACCTCAATCGTGCAGGTGTTCGCTCTGGGGGCCGGAATGACCGGCCTGAGCGAATCGGCTGCCAAAGCCGCCGGTTTCGATGCCGACTGCGCGTATGTGCTGCCGAACGATCACGCGGGCTATTACCCCGGCGCCAAGCAGATGCGGATCAAACTGGTGTATGACAAGCCTACCGGACGCGTGCTGGGCGCCCAGGCCGTGGGCGCTGCCGGTGTAGACAAACGACTGGATGTCATCGCGACGGTGATCCACTTCCGCGGCACCGTGGATGATCTGGCGCAGTTGGATCTGGCGTACGCGCCGCAATACGGGTCGGCCAAGGATGCCATTCACTACGCGGCGTTCGTGGCCCAGAACCAGCGCCGCGGACTGACCCCGTCGATCAACCCGCGTTACGAGATCAAGGATATGTTCCTGGTCGATGTGCGCACGCCCACCGAATTCGGAAATGGGACGCTGCCAGGCGCGCTGAACATCCCGGTGGATGTGCTGCGCGAACGCGTGGGCGAGTTACCCGAGGGTCGGAAGATCGCCGTCATGTGTCAGGTTGGAATGCGCGGGCACGTGGCAACGCGAATCCTGCGCGAGCTGGGATACGATGCGGTGAACGTGAAGGGCGGCTACGCGATGTCCAAGAAATGATCGGCTCCCCTATGGAACCGGCAGCGACCCGGGCAACGGCTCCGAATACATCGTATTCCAGACCGTCCACAGCAGCGTCACGATCAGGATCGCGATGATCACCCAGCGCAACTGCCGCATGACCTTGTCGAACTCCCACGTGCGCTGCGGAGAATCGCTGATTTGCCTCAGGAACGCCATCCGTGAAGCGAGGGATCCATGCAGCCATTCCTTGGCGATGATGGATATGTTGTTAATGATCGCGACATGACGCAGCGCTTCGCAGACCAGCGCAGCGCCAGGCGTCTTTACGAACGTCTGACCGTGCGGACCGGCCCTGTCGACATCATCCAGGGGCAGCGATCGCGCGGCAAAGACATCAGCCTGGCGTTCGAATCGGCGAACCGCGAACCCAAACAGCACCAGCATCGCGGCAGCCGCCACGCCCAGGGAGACCAGGTCATCGTAAGGGTGCGGAATGGTCACATACTGCGAAAGCCAGCGCATCAGTGTGTCGGCCGGGCCGGCCGCGGCGAACATCAGGCCCAACCCGCACGCCGCCATCCACAGCAGGTGCCGATGCTTGATATGCCCGATCTCATGGGCGAACACCGCGACCACCTGATCCTCGGGCATCTCTTCCAGCAGCAGGTCTGTTACCAGCAGATATCTGACACCCGGAACCAAGCCCATGACTGCCGCATTGCCAACACTGCTGTGCGTCTTCCAGAGCAGTACGTTCTTTACCCGAAGGCTCTGTTGGCGGCACAGCTCTTCCAATCGCCGCCGAAGTGGTGAATCGGGCAGGCGTTCCGTGGACAGCACGCAAACAAGCAGGATCGGCGCCAGCAGCAGTACCGGCAGCGCGCACGCCAGCGCGACGACGATCTCCAGCGATTGTGAAACTCCAATGCCCGCAAGGTGGAACACAAGGGCAGCCACATCGCGCAGCGCCAGGATCGCCAGCACGGGCATCATCATGAACAGCAGTTGCATCCGGATGTTCACAAGCAGGTACTGCCAGAGTGTCGGTCCGCCGCGCACCGGCAGTCCCTGGTCGAACCGATCCAGCACGCTCAGGTCGCGCAGTGCGCGATCGGCCGGATATGCAGCCCACCAGAGCAGAACCATCGCCAGCACTGCTGGCAGCGTGCCAGCCAGCAACAATGGTGCCTCAAGTGTCAGGGGCATGCCTGGTGGCACCAACCGCCGCACCGCTGCCGGCCAATCCAACGCAAATACCGCCACGGCGAACCATACCGGAATCGCAAACCGGCAGAACCGCGTCACCCGGTTGAAACGATATACGTTGCGATAGAACGTCGGCGCGGTGACCCGTCGGGCCATCATCCGTGAGTAGAGCCCCATGCTTAAGAGCAGCATCCCCATCGAGCCGAACAGGGCAGCGCACTCATGCAGGTATCGCGGCGCTGCCGCCCCGTCGGCCGGCGACCACGACAGCCAGATCATGAAGATGACGATGACCGATATTCTTGCCACGGCGGAGGATCATATCGATCTTCGTATGATCCGATAGGATGTGCTCGCGTTTGGGACAACGCATGCAGCCACTGGCGGCGGCACATGAGCCGTCTTACATTAGGGATCGTGATATGCACGAGCTTTCGATCGCAACCTCGCTCTTTGAACAGGTGCAGCGCCACACCCCACCGGCGACGCGGGTGTCCGGCCTGCGCGTTCGCATCGGCCCCATGCAGGGCATTGAGCCCGACTCCTTGAGATTCGGCTGGGAAGTGGTCTGGAAGCAAAGCCAGTCCGACGGGTCCGCGCCAGTGCCCGAACTGGCGCTGGAGATGCTTCCCTGGCGGCTCACCTGCCCGCAATGCTCGCGCAAATGGGAGAGCGCTGAACTGTATGTTGCCTGCGAGTGTGGCTGTGCCACGCCGGCCATCGACGGTAGCTCGGAATTGCAGTTGGTCTCAATCGAGGTGCAAGACAAATGAGCCGAGAAGTCACCATTGTTGAGAACGTTCTGCGTGTAAACGATGAGTTGGCGGGCATGATCCGCCGGGAACTTGCCACCCGCCGCATCTTCACTGTTAACCTGATTGGAGCTCCCGGCTGCGGCAAAACCGCGCTGCTGGAGCGCACGCTCAAGGAACTCGCCGGCCAACTGCGCCTCGCGGTCATGGTCGGCGACCTGGCTACTGCCCGCGATGCGCAGCGCATGGCCGCCTTCTGCGACCAGGTGGTGCAGATCAACACCGGAAAAGGCTGCCACCTCGAGGCCAACCATGTTCACCAGGCCCTTTCGCGCATTGACCTCGGCCGCGTTGACATCCTCTTCATCGAGAACGTCGGCAACCTCATCTGTCCGGTCGCGTTTGACCTCGGGCAGGATGTAAAGGTCGGCATGTTCAGCGTCACCGAAGGTGATGACAAGCCGGCCAAGCACCCTTACATCGTCGCCGAATCGGCCGCCATGATCCTCAATAAAACCGATCTGCTCCCCTATGTACCGTTCCGCAAAGAGATCTTCATGGAGGATGTTCGTCGGCTCAATTCCAAGGCTCCGCTGTTCGAACTCTCGGTCACCAAAGGAGATGGATGTGATTCCTGGCTCAACTGGTTGAAACAGGGCAGGGCGGCAAAGGCACAGGCGAGAGCTTGAAAACAGGCCATGTGCACACGCAGCATGTGGTTGGTCCATTTCCATAGCCGTAGCCCGCATCACAATTCCGCCCAACGTCCGCATCCCAATCCGGGTATACTCCTGTACATGATCCGCGCTCTCGCATACTCGCTCATTCTGGCAGGGATCGCAGCCAGCGCTGTTGCCGCCGATCCGACGAGCCCGGTTCAGTCTGCTGTGCCGGCCGTTGCCACACAGCCAGCCGGCGTGAAGTTCCTCCGCTACGTTGATTCCGGGCCCGAAGGCTCCCAGCTTCAGGCTGCCGAGGTCACGTACCGCAATGCCGAAGGCGTGAGCGTTCGCCTCGTGTCGGCCGTGCATATCGGCGAGGAGTCATATTACCAGTCGATCGCCAAACGCTTCGAGAACGACGAAGTCGTCCTGTATGAGATGGTCAAGCCGCGCGGCATGCCTGCGCCACAAAAGGGCCAGCACAGCGACCATGCCGTCAGTCAACTCCAACGCTTTCTGAAGGACAAGCTCAACCTCGCGTACCAGCTTGATGCCATCGACTACACGCGACCGAATTTCGTTCACGCCGATCTGGATGCCGAAACCTTCGAGCAGCTTCAGAGCGATCGCCATGAGTCGATGGCCAGCCTGATGCTGCAGTCCATGGCCAGCGCCCTCACCAACCCGCCCGCGGGTACCAGCGGCGATGGGGCAACCGACCTTCTGACCATGCTTGCCCAGCCGGATCCCGAGCGGCAGATGAAGCTCGTGCTCGCCCAGCAGTTCGACAACGTCGAAGCCGCCGCCATGGGCCTGGATGGGCCTAACGGCTCGGTCATTCTTTCCGAACGTAACAAGGCCGTCATCAGCGTACTCAACGATACGATCGCGAGCGGCAAGAAGCAGATTGCGATCTTCTACGGCGCTGCCCACATGCCCGATCTCGCCCGCCGCATCGAGGCGCTCGGTTTCAAACCTGTCAGCACGACATGGTACATGGCCTGGGATGTGACCATCCGCAAGGATGAGCCGTCCATGTTGGTGCGCTGGTTCGGTGCTGCCAGTCAGCCCACAACCGCCCCAGCCCCGTAGTTCGTAGTAGGGTCGAACATGCCCGACTCTCGCCACCATCGCGGCCCCCACCCCGAAGATGTCAGCGATTTTGCCCCGGCGCATCTTCCTGCCCTCCATCTTGCCGTCCACGATTACTGCTGGCTGCTTTCGCGTGAGTACGGCCCCGCCAGTGCCCTCAAGCTCGTGGGCGATCACCACAACCTGACGGCTCGCCAGCGCCTTGCCGTGATGCGCAGCAGTTGCAGCGACAGCTCCCGGCAACAACGTTGCAGCAGGCTCACTACTGCCATCCGCGGAGCCCGCCTGCTCATCGATGGCTACAACGTCCTGACAACCATCGAGGCCGCCCTCGCCCGTGGCGTCCTGCTGGTCGGGCGCGACCTCTGCATGCGCGACCTCGCCTCCATGCATGGCTCCTGGCGCAAGGTGGAGGAAACGGCCACCGCCATCTGCCTGATCGGCAGCGAACTTGAGTCATCCGGCGTCAGCGACGTTCTCTGGCTGCTGGATTCTCCTGTTTCCAACTCCGGCCGGCTTCGCGCTCAGATCCTTGACGCGGCCGGCCATCATCATTGGCACTGGCAGGTCGATCTCGTGTTCAGCCCCGACAAGCTGCTGGGCGAATCCGCGGAAGTGGTGGCAACCGCCGACAGCGTGATTCTCGATCACCCGGTGCGGTGGCTGAATCTCGCCCGCACCATCGTCGAGACCCACATCCCCAGCGCCTGGATCATTGACCTTTCGCATCCGCCGGCGGAGCCGATGCCGGCGGCAACGGGCGAATTGTGACCTGGCCCACGCGCTTCTGCTGGATCGTCACCACGCGAATCTGGAAGTTGCCCAGCTCCACGACATCACCCACGCGTGGCCAGCGTCCCAGTTTTTGCACGATATACCCGCCGATCGTATCCACATCGGGTGTATCCACCCCCGTGATTCCCAGTTTCTCTTTCAGCTCATGCAGGGGAAGCAGTCCGCTGGCGCGATAGCCGTCCCGGTCGGCCACGAAATCGCCCGGCGATATCGGGTCAAATTCATCGCCGATCTCGCCGACCAGTTCCTCCAGCACATCCTCCAGCGTCACGATCCCCTGGGTCGCGCCATACTCATCCACTACGCATGCCATGTGCACATGCTGCGTCTGAAACTGGTGCAGCAGCTTGGGCAGCGGCAGCGATTCGGGCACAAACAGCACATCGCGGCGGATCTGCTTCAGGTCGATGTCGGCCGATCCGATCACGTGCAGTTCCGATCCCGGCAATCCATCAGCAATCGCAATCGCTTCCCCTGTCGGCGTCGTGGCATCTGCAAACCGCAGGCGACCCGGCACCAGCTTCAGGTGATTGAACAGGTCCTTCATGTGCACCAGCCCGATCACATGGTCCAGATCGCCATCGCAGATGGGCAGGCGCGTAAACTGCGTCTTCTGCACGGTCTGCAGAATCTCTCGAATTGGCTGGCCCAGCAGCAGATAGTCGACGTTTGTGCGCGGCGTCATGATCTGTCGGGTTCTCCGCTCGGCGAACTCAAAGGCGCTCTTGAGCAGTTTTCCTTCGCCTTTCTCTATCGAGCCGACCGACACTGCGTGCACCAGCAGCGCCCGCAGTTCATCTTCCGTGTGCGGCAACTCGCCATGCAGTTCCGGACGCACCTTCACACCCACCACCGAAAGCAACCCATTGGTGGCACGGTTCAGCAGCGAAATCAGCGGATAGAAGATCAGTGTGAACAGCATCAGCGGCGGCGCAATGGCCGGCAGGATTCGATCGGCAAACTGGATCGACCAGTTCTTGGGCGCCTGTTCGCCGATGATGATGTGCAGCGTCGTGCTGATCGCCAAGGCGAGTGTCAGAGCAACTTTGTGTTTGAGGTCAATGCTCAGGCCGTGCAGCAGCGGTTCGATCAGGGGCATCACGGCCGGCTGCAGCACCGCGCCCAACCCCAGGCTTGCTAGAGTTATGCCAAGTTGGCATGCGGACAGATACAAGTCCAGCCGCTTCTTGATTTGCAGCGAAAGCCTGCCCAGGAAGCTGGTACGCGCCAGTTGTTCGAGGCGGCTCTGCCGCGACGAGACGGCCGCGAACTCGGCCGCGACGAAGAAACCGTTCAGGGCGACCAGTGCCAGGGTTGTCAGGATTTTCCAGACGATGTCCACGCATCTGGTTGTACCTGTTGCCCCGACCACAGACAACGGCGGTTTGGAGGGGGAGCAGTGAGGCAAAGGATGAAAGCCCGCCGCGGATCGCCACGGCGACTCAGGACGAGCGGGTAAACTGCAGGATGAAGGATGAAGTCGGCCATGGATGCGATTGTGGATAAGTAGCAGGTGCGCAGGTTCTCGGCGGGGGTACCCCCTATACGGCAACTGGCGTGGGGACAATGACTTAGGGCACAGTTGGGGGAGGAGGTGCGCAGGTTCAGGGTGATTGTGGATAACTCCTGTCGGAATGACCAATGGCCAAGCCCCAATGACCAATGAATGACCTACGTCAAATGACCAAGATGCTCAGGTTAGCGCGCGCAATCCTGGCGAATCGGTGGGCTGCATCACTGATGACGAAGATGCTCAAGATCGGTGCGCATCTTCATGGGGATTGCCCACTTGTCCGGTAGGAATAGAGGTATTTGATTGAGAAATAGCATCACGGCGGTCCGAAAAGCTAAAGGGCTAAAAAGCTCAAAGCAGACCGGCCGGGGCGCATGGGGCCTCTACATATAGGGTGGGTGTCGCGCTTTACGCGCGCAAAGCGCACCACCTGCGAGGCAGAACTTCGGTTTTCTCGGCGTCTTGGGGGTTCGGGGTCGAAAAATCTGAAAAGATTGCTGTAAGTCGCGGTGCGCGCCTGCGCGACACATGCGCACCACTCCATGTGTATAACCCCGGCATGGCGAGGTGTAAGTTGTGGCTGACGCGTGACTTGCCACTTGCCGGGGTTTGGGGAGGGTGGAGGGTGGAGGGCGGGGCGAGGAAGGCGGCGACGTTGCAGGCGAACCGGGTGAGGTCGGATGGGGCGCTGATTCTTGAGCGGTCCGGTGCAGCGGCAAGTTATCCCACCACGTCCGCCGTCGGATTCCAGTCCACTTCCGGGGGCAGACAAATAAGCAAGTAACCGCCGAGTACTCGCTCCCAGTGCCCGCCGATTCTCTCCACGCGCCGAAGTACACGGTCGATCTTCTCGCTGTCGCGGTCCTCTTTGCTGAGAAGGAAGTCAAACACGCGCCAGTTGGACTCCTGCACGACCCGACGGAACCGAAGCTTCTTCCCGTCCATGTCATCGGCCTCGACGATGTCGCGGAACTTGACGGATTCGACCATCAGGGGCACCGAATCCAACCGGTACAGAGCCGGTCCGACCTTGGTGAGCGTCACACTCGTGGTTACCCCTTCCGCCGGGAATTCGATCGACGTTTCACCGTCGAACGATGTTTCAACATGGGGGTCGGTGGCCATGGTGGGATAGGATAATGTCCGTCGAGCGGCCGGGGCGGAGCACGCGCGACGCTCGACTGCAGGTGAAGTACAACCGCCGCCACGGTCCGCTGCAGCGCGAACTTGTCGTGCGCCTGTGTCAGTCGAGAACACACTGAATCCACGAGATGCCAACCGCAGTGTCAGGTACTTGGAGTGGCCGAAGGTGACGTAATAGAGTGCCAGAAACCCCGCGCCCTTCATGGCATTCGAACTCACTTCGATCTCGGTCGCCTCTTCGGCTCGGATGTTCACTCGTAGTGTGTTACTTCCGCACCAGTCGATTCGGGCGACGATCTCGTGCTCGCCGGTTGGTAGATTCAACGCAAGTTCTTCGCGCGCCTTTAGTGTGCCAACAAGACTTCCATCGACGTAGACCCGGTAGCGCCGGATTCTATCCGGGTATTGGTTGGGTCGCCTGATGATTAGGGGGCCGGTTTGCATTCGCGAGTCAACGTTAGGCCATTGAGCGGCCGGCCCAGAACCGGCCTGCCGCGTTCAATGTACCTATTCGGGGCGGTTCGCTCCAGCCGCGGGTCAGGCGCCCTCACCGGATCCTGCCGGCAACCATCGAGCGGCGGCATCGGCGCTATCCTCCGGCCTCGTGTTGAAGGCAATCGCCGCGCTGGGCGCAGCTCTATGAATGGCGTTGAGAACGGCTTCAAATATAGAAAGTCGCCGTGGCGGCAGGCGGACGCCGGCGCCGATAACGACACAGGCATAGGTTTTTGATGCCAACAGGCGCTGCACCGCCGGCCCGGCGGTTTCGTCCGGCCGGATGTAGCCGACTTGGCCTTCCCACCCGCGGGCGGCGAACTGTTGCAGCGCAACGGCAACGCCGGCACGTACCTTCTCGATGGTCATACCTGGCGGCAGGGCAGGGTCAGAGAAATCAACGGTTTCCGGATCGTAGCCAACAAGCAGAACTCGCGGCATGATTCCTCCCTCGTTGGTGTCATGGGCGGCCTGACGACCTGACGTTGAGCGGCCGGCCTGGCACGGTACCGAACTTCATCCACAACCATCATACCCGCCTGCCCGGTCGGCGGCAGCGGCTGATTAGGCAGCGTTCTGTTCCCCGACTCCGTTTGCACGGAGAAGGGCGATGAGATCTTCGGTGTCCAGCGCGCCATTTGGCGCGGTTTCGTTCTTCGGTTGACTTGGCCAGTTTCGCTATTATCATTATACGGTAATGTGATAATATCATTCCGTGGACAGTTGGCGGAAGATCTGTTCTTTGACCGGCATACCGGCGTGACACGACGGTTTCCTCCGGTCTTGCGAACTGTGGCGCAGCGGAAACTGCAATACCTTCATGCGGCGGTCCGGCTGGATGACCTGCGCGTGCCGCCCGGGAACCGGCTTGAGATGCTTAAGGGTGCGCTCTGGGGGAGGCACTCGATTCGCATCAACGATCAGTGGCGAGTGGTATTTCGATGGGATGACGGAGCCAAAGATGTAGAGATTGTGGACTACCATTAAATGGAGTGAGCATGCGACCAGCAAATCCTATTCATCCCGGCCAGATGCTGCTTGAGGAGTTCCTTGAGCCGATGAAACTTCCCCAGCGCCAGTTTGCGGCACGGCTTGGCTGGACAACGGCTAAGCTGAACGAACTGATCCGAGGGAAGCGAGGTATCACCGCAGAGAGCGCACTGGATCTGGCGGCAAACCTGGGGACAACGCCGGAGTTGTGGCTGAATCTGCAGATGTACTTTGACCTGACGGCGGCGGAGTGTCGGCGGCGGGCATCGTGAGGCGCGCCGGCGCCGAACGGCGTGCGTCGCGCAACCAGGCTGAAAAATGCAAGGTATTAACTGCGTCCCCCTAGAGCGCTGTCTCCGGATCGTAGCCAACAAGCAGAACTCGCGGCATGATTCCTCCCTCGTTCGCGTCGTGGGCGGCCTCACGATTGGCCGTTGAGCGGTGGGGCCGGCACAGTACCGACCTCGATCTACGACCATCATACTCGCCGGCCCGGTCGGCCGGAGCGCCAGGTTTCGTTACTTGTCACTGGCCGCAGGACGTGGGAGGTGCATGGCCGGCCGAGTCGTCGGCAATCGCCATGTCCCGGATTTGAGGGCGGGCATGCGCTGCTTCCAGTTTTGCTCGTAGTCCCGACGCGCCTGGATGGTTGTCATGGTGACGGGGGTCATTGGTGGGTTGATACCGTTGTTCAAGTCGTTCAAGGTCGTCATCACCTGCTCAAGCGGCTGCCAGTTGACGGATCCATCCGCTATGAGCACGTATGCGCCGTTCAGGTGGTGATTGGCCGGGTCTTCGAGCATGGCAATACAGTCTGGTCTGGAGGACAGGTTCAGTGCGCTGCCAACATAGATGTAGGAACAGTGTCCGGGTCGGCCGAGATCGGCTAGAGCGTGTTATGCACTTCACGTGATGTCTCCGAGGAGTCGGCTCAAGAGCACACAGGCGAACGCGACCAGGTGCAGCCCGGCAACGGTGGATGCCAGACGCTCATAGTCCTTTGCCAGACGACGGAACCGCGCCAGCC
>CAIQIQ010000146.1 GCA_903871935.1 uncultured Phycisphaerales bacterium | reverse complement strand
CACGATCCGCCGTCCGCGGGCGCTGACAAACAACTCCTTCCCAGCCTGATCCGCTCCCAGTTCGCGCGCCAACGACTCGAAGCTGACCACCCGTACATTCAGGCGTGCCGGAGCCCCATTATCACACGCCAGCTTTCGCTCAGTCGTAAACGTTGCCTGAGAGGGGACCAGCAGGAAAACGGGCGCACCAACCCCCCTCTCCCGAGTCCACTCATCCACCGCAGCCATGCAGTGCTGCGTCTTGCCTGTCCCCGCTCTTCCCAATACGAATCGCACCGCCATACCCCGCATTGTCAGCGATGAAATCGCCGTCCACAAGAGCGGATCCACAATAAAGGGGTCGGGAGTGTTTTAAAAAGACTCCCGACCCCTTTTGTTTACGTCCGCTTGATCATTTCATCGGCAAATTCGCTGCACTTGACCTCTTTGGCGCCTTCCATCAGGCGGGCGAAGTCGTAGGTGACTACCTTGGCGGTGATCGCGGCTTCCAGGCTCTTGACTATCCGGTCGGCCGCTTCCTGCCAGCCCATGTATTCGAGCATCATCACGCCCGACAGGATCACGCTGCCGGGATTGACCTTGTCCAGGTTCGCGTATTTGGGCGCGGTGCCGTGGGTCGCCTCGAAGACGGCGTGGCCGGTGTGGTAATTGATGTTGCCGCCGGGAGCGATACCGATGCCGCCGACCTGTGCGGCCAGTGCATCGGAAAGATAATCGCCGTTCAGGTTTAGCGTGGCGATGACATCGAACTCTTCCGGCCGGGTCAGCACCTGCTGCAGGGTGATATCGGCGATCGCATCCTTTATGGTGATGTCCTTCTTCACCGTCAGGCCCAGGTGTTCGATCTTCGTCCCGGCCTTGATCAGGCACCAGGGACCCTTGTCGATCACTGTGGCACCGTACTTCTCCTGGGCAATCTGGTAGCCCCAGTCACGGAAGGCCCCTTCCGTGAATTTCATGATGTTCCCCTTGTGCACCAACGTGACGCTCTTGGAGCCGAACCGCACGGCATAGTCAATGGCCGACGCAATCAGCCGCTGCGACCCTTCCTGGCTCACCGGTTTGATGCCGACACCGCTAGTGGCCGGAAAACGCACTTTGGTGAATGCCTTGGGAAACTGTGTCTTGATGAAATCCAGTAACTTCCTGGCCTCCTCCGAGCCGGCCGCCCATTCCACTCCGGCATAGATGTCTTCCGTATTCTCCCGGAAGATCACCATATTCACCGCTTCGGGCCTCTTCACCGGCGAAGGCACACCTTTGAAATAGCGCACCGGGCGCAGGCAAACGTACAGGTCGAGCATCTGTCGCAGGGCCACATTCAGCGAGCGAATCCCGCCGCCGATGGGCGTGGTTAACGGGCCCTTGATGCCAACCAGGAAGGTCCGGAAGGCTTCCACCGTGTCATCGGGCAGCCAGTTGTTGACCTTGTTGAACGCCTTCTCGCCGGCCAGCACTTCCATCCACTGGATCTGGCGTTTGCCGCCATAGCTCTTGGCAACGGCCGCATCGAACACCCGCACGCTGGCACGCCAGATATCCGGACCGGTGCCATCGCCCTCGATAAAGGGAAGAATGGGCCGGTCTGGAACCTGGAGTTTGCCGTTCTTGGTCGTGATCGCCTGGCCATTGGCCGGCACGGTGCAGGTCGTGAAGGTGGGCATATTGCTCGTCGTCCTCTTTCTGTATTGAAGTTGGGTCGCTGACACTAGCCATGGTCGGAAACGCTGTCAAACCACTAGTCCGCACTAACACGGGTAATGCAAGACAATAGGCAAAATGATCGCGATTTGTCGCGTCCGGCGCTCCATCAGACCATTGCAACCAGCCGGTGGCGAATATCATCCACCACGTTGCGCAGACACCTGCCAATCTTGTGCAGTTCCTCCGGTCGCGCGCATTCGCTGGCCAATCCTGGCAGCCGGCCGGCGAGTCGTTCCATGTCCTGTTCATACTCCCGCAGCGCCTCTTTCGAGAGTCGCGTGAGATAGATCGGCTCTCCTGCGGTCTCGCCCATGAGCGGCTCGAAATCGAACTCTCCCGTGATGGGGCCTGGTATCCGCGCGAAATATGCCTGCTCGGCATCGAGAAGCCATTGCACGATGTCGTCGGCCGCGACGGAACTGCGGGGCGAATACACATCTTCAACGACCTGGCGCAACGCGATGCGAAACTCTTGCCGCGGGTTGCGGAGCATAAGGCCCACGAATCGCGTCATCAGGTTGTACTGCGGGTTGGCCAGAGGACCCATGAAGAACTCAAACGCCCTGCCGCCATCGGCATACAACGCCTGAATGCTTCGCGCTGTCAGCGCGGCATGGGGAAGAAACCAGCGGTCGCGCTCCCATCGCTGCGGCGGGACAACTACTGTGCCGCCCAATGATCCCAGAGCACAGGGCAGTTGTTCAACGAGTGACCGGCGGAATCCCTCGCCGGCGCGGGCCAACTGGTCGGTCACATCGGTCATGAAGCAAAGCTGCCGCGACATGCGCTTGAGCATCTCCAGATCGGAGTCTTTGCCCAGGTCTATGCCCCACGCGCTCATCCCCAGAAGCTGTTCGGGGTAACGGTCCCGAACATACGCGGCGGTCTCCCCTATCAATCGCGCGTGATGCTCCATGTCGCTGATCTCGCGGCACTGCCGGCAGTAACAGCGTCCCTGATCGCCGGACTGAAACCCGAACCCGTGAGTGCCAACTTCCGTAACGCAAAAGTCGATGACCTTGCGCATCCAATCGCGGGCGCTTGGACTGTGGTAACACATTACCACCCCGTTGTCCGGACGGAACTTACCCCAACTCATTCTCCCCTCATCGCGCGCGGTGGATGGGTCGTGGCGAATGATCTGCTCGAAGCCCCAGCTATACACGCCCAGGCCCATCAGCACCTTGATCCCCAGCCGCTCGGATTCGCGCAGGATGAAGTCGATCACCCGGCGACGGTCCGGGGTCAAACAATCTTGTAGCGGCACCGGCCAGGCATGGCTGACGCATAGACCCCAGAGCGTGATCCCCGCATACCCGTATTGACGGGCAATGCGAAGATACTCCCCATAGTCAGCGATAGTCCGCTCGCCCACATCAATAATCGGCCAGCGTTTGCCAGCCAGCGGAACGCTGGAGTTGTCATTGATCCAACCCAGAAGCAGGCGATGCTCAAAGCCGGGATTCGTATCATGCATGGTGATGACGTTGCAAGGTATCCGGCAGAGACGAATCCGACAACGCATCACGCGTGGGGAAGCTATTTCGGGCAGGCCGTGACTTCGATCTCAAAGAGCAGATCACCACGGCAGACATCGCCGAGCATCGTCAGGACCGGCCAGCCCAAGGCATCGCGATATTCGGCGGCAAAGTGTTCCGCGACAGCCGGCGTGGCACAGTATGCCATCGCCTGCACCACGTCACTGCTCTGGCAGTGCATGTCACGAAGGACGGCATGCACATTGTCAATCGTCATGGCGACCTGGCCGGCGATGTCGCCGAGATGGCAGGTCTTCCCCGCTCCATCAATGGCGGCTGTGCCCGAACAGAAAACCGTCACGCCTCCGGGCGTCTGCACCTGCGACGCGCGCGCAAAAGCCGAGCCATATTCGTACGCACTGCGCTGGTTGCCGATCGCATGGAACCGTTGCACGATACCATCAGCGCCCCATGCAGCGAGAAAATCCAGGGCAATCCGTGCGCTACGCGGCGAGATGCCAATACCCGTACTGGCAGGCATGCCTCCCGGGCGGGAGAAGAGGCCCTGCTGAGTGAAGTAGTCGTTCCTCACCTTGTTGAGTTGTGGATACCAGTTGAGAATCTCATCCATCCATAGCCACGTGCGGGCAACATCAGATAGCGATGCACCGCTTCGCCTGACGAGATCGCCCATCATCTCGAATGTTCGCCTGGCCTGGCTTGGACCATCCGGCAACGCCGGCGCGTGCAGGCCCGAACCCTCAAGATAACTGCGTCCGCGGCAGATGTACTTCCGAGCGCCCGGTAAGACCGCTGGCGAGCCAATCCCGCTGATTGCGTGCACCTGAACACCCAGAATGCCATCGTGTTCACACGCAAGCAGAAGCGATGGCTTCACGCCATCATCGATGTCGCCCAGTGCAGCCGCGCGAGCCGGAAGCACATCGGCAAATGCGCTCTCGCCTGCGAAGATACGCTCGCCGGTGATCGCCGCGTCCTCTCGCCGCAGTTCCGCGGCGATGCGCCTGTACAGGTCTGTCGCCTGCTCCGCCGCCGCGCCAGAACCGGGCATGGCGGTGATATACAGCTCCGTCGCCTCAGACGATCTGACCGTTCGGATGCTCAACGTCGGTGTTTGTTCTTGCAGTACTGTCATGGGTTCACTCACCACGTTTTGAGGGTTTGGTAGTCGCTCCTTTGCGCGCGGCGGCCAGGCCAAGAGCCGGCCGAGTCGGCGGCGCGACGAAGCGTGCTACGGTCACCAGCAGTTCATCCGCCGGTACGAGATGCCGATATGCGAAGGCCTGCATCATGTCCTCGGCAGGCACCGCCGGGTGCACCACCTGCTTCCCGGCAATCGTCGCCCGCCCCACTATGCGCACGGGATAGATCCCATCCGCCTGGGACCGCCGCGGCGCGATATTCAGCTTCGCTTCCGTCTTGTCGGCAGGGATACGAACGTCGGGCATGTCAAATCCAGGCGAGCCATCCAGCGACACTGCGACTTCGCCGGTAAAACCATCGCGGCGGATCACCTGTGCGCTCAGCGGCGTGTTGTTCCATCCCCGCAGACTGGCGCTCGATGGCGTCACCCGCAGTTCGAAACTCGGCCGCGGCTGGCTGATTCGGAGGCGATAGGCATACTCCGGTCCACCTTTTCCCTGAGTATCGCGCAGAGTCAGGTAATACACGCCGTCGGCTGGCAACTTCGTCAGGATGTACGAATCGGCATGGTGTGTCTCCAGGCCCGCGCCTTTGTCTTCCTGATCATCATTCATCGCGATCTGCTTCCCGGCAGCATCGGTCAGAATCAGCACCGAATCCAGTGGCGAATCAAGGCGGCGTGCCCGGACTTCCGCCACGATCTCCTCCCCCGCCCTGCCACGGAAAGAGTAAACATCCACCTCATCCGATTTGGTGATGCGCCCGTTGATGATCACTGGCATGGCAATCCCCTGGGCGGTTTGGGGGCTATCGTGCGCAACCTGCTCCATGACTTCGGGCAATGCATCAGCCGCAAAGACCGCGCTGTCGCGGTACAAGCCACGATCAGGCAGAGCGACATGCGCGATGCCGGCCGGCTGCCCATCAACCGCAAAATGGCTGTCGGGCAGATTCCACCCCGTCAACACGACATCCGTCTTTGCACCTGCTTTACCACCCAGCGGGAAGATGCTCGTAACAAACGGCAACTCCCCCATCGCAATGCGATAGACGAAATCCTCTCTGCCACGGTAGATCGAGTCGTGAATCTCGATCAGGTACTGCCCATCGGCCGGAATCACATAGTGCAGCACCGGATCGGGATCAAATCGATAGTCATCATCGTACGCCAGTTCCTTGCCCTCTTTATCCAGCAGGCGGATCGTGGCCTGGAACCATCCCGGCACGGCATCGGCGATATACGGCACCAGCGCCCGCGCCTTGGCGATGACGACCAGGTTCTGTCCCTTGCGGGCGGTGAAGTGATAGCGATCCACGCCCCCGGGCATGATCTGGCCGTTCACAACGGTCGGCAGCGTTACATTCGCATCGTCCGGAGGCACGCTCTTTGTGGGTTCATCACGCAATCGCGAAGGCTTCTCGCACACCTCGGGTAGCTGCCCCACAAAGAAGACCATCGGATTGGTGTCGCGGCGCGGCGTAACCAGCCTGATCTCGCGCTCACCCGGCTCTGCATCGGCCTCGATCTCCACCGACAGGGTCACCGATTCGGAGATCGCCGGGCTACTGGGTTTGCGGACGAAATTCGCCAGCCGCTTTACAATCTCATTGAACTCTTTCTCGTCCTCGGCCGTGAACACCGGGCGTGTGCTAGGCTCTGTCGTTGCTCCCCGTGTGGGAACGCCATTGGCCGCCTGGCGCTTGGTGCGCAGCTCATCCATCCGGTTGCGCAGCAGCGCTGCCTGTCCCGGATTGGTAGGAATAAAGCTGTCGACAACCTTAGCCTTGATACCTTTGCCAGTGAAGAAAGCGCCCGTGGTGCCATCGAGGTACTGCCCGCCAACCGTCACGGTAAAGGTTGTTCCCCGCTGTCCGCCGGCCGGCAGGACATAGCCGATGCGCGGGTCGCGCTGGACCTGTTGCTGCTGCGCCATGACCGGCAGTGCCACGACTGCCGTCAGTGCTGCTCCGAGATGCCGCAAGTACCATCGCATTACATTGTTCCTTCGTGCTTCGACGCCTTCCGCTTCACATGATCTCTTTCAATATCCCGGCCGTTTTCACACCGTCCGTGGCCGTGGGCAGTACCCGCGTGTCTATCCCCTGCGGGTTGGGCAGTTTCGCGCTGCCATCAATGCCCAGCAGTGCGTACATGCTGCCAATCAGATCGCAGGGATAGACCGGCCGGTCCTTGACCTCTTCGCCCTTGGCATCCGATGCTCCCACCACATGCCCACCCTTGAATCCCCCGCCGGCCACGACGGCGGAAAACACTTTGCCATGGTGGCCGCGGCCGCCGTTCCAGGGCGCCTCCCATTGCACCTTCGGTGTTCTTCCAAACTCCCCGCCCCACCAGATGATTGTACTATCCAACAGGCCCCGATCGGCCAGGTCCTGCAACAGCGATGACATCCCCGCATCCATCTCGGGCAACTGCCTGCGCATCGTCTGGAAATTCTGCTTGTGCGTATCCCATCCCTTGTAGTTGATGGTGATATAGGGCACGCCACGCTCGACAAGCCGCCTCGCCACCAGGCACGACTGCCCGAACGTGTTCTTTCCGTAGCGATCGCGAACGGCATCCTTCTCCTGTGACACGTCAAACACCTTCCCGGCATCGCCGGTGATCAGGTCATAGGCCTGGTCGCCGGTGGCGGTGAACGCCTGAATCTGCGGATCAATCGCAGCGGCGTGTCCAAGCGTGTCAAGGCTGTTGCGCAGATCCCGGCGAGCAAGCTGCCGGCTGTCCGAAATCCCCGGAGCAACGACGCCCTCCACAGCAAATGGCATCTGCTTCGGATCGCCGCCCGTGGCAAATGGCCGATACTTATTGCTCATGAACCCCGACTCGGAAAACCGGCCCTGCGGCTCGGTGAGCACAACATATGGCGGGATCAGTCCGCGATACCCGGCATCACTGCCTCGGAACAGGGATACCACCGCCCCGGCACAGGGATACACGAGCCGCTCACCCGCATTGCGCCCTGTCTGCACCATGTACGATGCCGTCTCGTGAGCATTGTTGCCATGGGTCATGCTGCGAATGATTGAATATTTATCGGCGTGCTTCGCCAGTTGCGGCAGCAGTTCGCAGATGCGCATGCCGCTGACATTCGTCTCGATCGGTTTGGTGAACTGCCCACAGTAATCGCCTCCCGCCTCGGGCTTGGGGTCGAACGTGTCCAGGTGTGCCGGTCCACCCCACATCCAGATCTGGATCACTGACTTGGCTTTGCCGGCCGCGGCTACCGGCCGCGTTGCCGGCCCGGCCGCCGCACCAAAGCTCAGCCGATTGGCCACCATCAGCCCAGCCATGCCAACAAGCGCCCCACGCAGCACGTCGCGCCGCGAAACGTCGTTCTGATTCATGTAGTGCATACGCGACCTCAATGGCGATAGAGGAACTCCGCGCTATTGATCAGTGCCCAACTCAAATCGATCATCGCATCTCGCGGCTTGTTCACCTGAGTATATTTCGTGACCGCCGCAAACTCCTGATCGGTTGGATACCGCGACAGAATCGTCAGGTATACATCGGCAACCACCTCGCGACCTGTTTTCTTGGAGTTCAGAACTGCCTGCAGTGGACCTCTGGATTCCAGTTTCTTCTGCACGTGGGTTGAGTTCAGCAGATACAGTCGTTGCCCCGCGGTGGGCTTGTTGCTGCGCTCCGACTCAAGGCCGGTGTCGCGCGGCGAGCGCCCAAACAACTCCAGGAACGCACTGCCAATGCTCCCATCCGGCAACGCGATCGACCGTTGCTCCTGCGGGATAAACGTATACGGCTCCGGGATGGCGCTGGTGTACTGCTCGTGCGTGCCGGTAATCTGGCAGATGGCATCGCTCACCACCTCGGCATCAAGCCGCCGCAGTGGGTAATGCGCAAAGTTCGCATCGGCCTGGGCGCTGCGTGTCCGCTCGATGCTCGAGCGCTGATAGGTCTGAGAATTCAGGATCAGCCGGCAGAGTTTCTTCATATTGTAGTCGCTGGCGACAAACTCCCGCTCCAGGTACGCCAGCAGTTCCGGATTTGAGGGTGGATTATCCGCCCGAATATCGTCCACCTCGTGCACAATCCCCCGCCCAAGCAGCCACGACCATACGCGGTTGCAGATGTTTTTCGCGAAGTATGGGTTTCCCGGCTTCAGCAACCAATCGGCAAATACCCTGCGCGGATCCTGACCGGGCTCAACCTTCGCCGGCGTGCCATCTGGGAAAATCGCTGGACCCTTTAGCGCCTTGCTCTGGTCGAAGAAGACGATCTCTTCCTTCCACTCGCCCGTTGATTTGTATCCCACCTGCGAGAAGAAAGCCGCCATCCCGGCCAACCTGTCGGCCGGCCATTTGTCCGCCCGCATGCCCATAAACGTCAGAGCCACTGCCTGTGCCAGCGTCTCCGGCTCTCTCCCCTGGACAGCGCGGTAAAAGTTCACCGGTGCGTCGTGGAAGTTGCTTCCGCTTGAGGTGAGCATCTCGCGGACGAACCGGTCATACGGCCGGTTGTCGCGCACACTGGTGAGGATCCAGTGGTGATACGCCTGAGCGGCGTTAGGCCAGAGATTCACCGGAAACTCTGCCTTTACTCGTAGCAGATCGCTCCACTTCATCGCCCAGTAGTCAGCGAACTCATCGCGATCCAGAAGACGATCGATCAGCAGCTTGCGCTTGTCCGCCCGGCGATCGGTCAGGAACTCCCTCGCTTCATCCGCCGTCGGCAGAGTCCCGATCACATCCAGATACGCCCGGCGAACGAACACCGCATCCGAGCACAGTGGCGGTCCCGCCACGCCCAGTTCTTTGAGTCTCGCCAGCACCAGACGATCAATCTCCGTGGGTGGGACTGTCACATCGGCCGCCTCAAAGGGAGTGATGACCTGCGGCCCGGGCAGCGGCACCGATGCCGTCTCTGTCTTGCCATCCCGACCTTGGTCAGCGGCGCCTACCCAGGCCGTGAGCAATCCGAGCACGAAAATCATGGCGAATCTGGTCATTAGATGCTTCTCTAGACAGGACAAACGGCCGGCAACGCCGTTTATTCCGCGATCATCCCGTGGTACTACCCGGCCGCCGACAAACCTGTTGCACTAATACGTCCCGGCAGGCCCAAAAATCGTATTGATCCCCTCCTGTGCGACGTTATACTGAACCCTGATCATCCGTGAGGATGTCCAGAACCTCTACCAGAAAGGAGCGTGGCTTAATGATTGTTCACAGCAACAACTTCGTCCGTACGTCACGCCCCTGTGGGATCCTGGCCTGAGGTTCGTCGCTCTCTGACGCAATCACCCGGCCGTCCCTGAAAAGGGCGGCCGGCTTCGTTTCCGGCTCCTCCGCCGCGCTTGACCCATCAGGGCCGTGACTTTCCCCTGCCCCCTGCCTTCCGGCGTCACAGCCTGCTTGCTGTTGCGCCCTGATGGAGAAGAGCAATGACATTGCAGCAGCTTGGTTACGGCAGCGAATTCGAGGCTGCCTTTGCGAAGTACCGGGCGTATGGCAACGTGCCCGGCCGAGTGATGCGCGAAGAGCGCGAAATGTACGTGGTGATGACCGAACACGGCGAGCTACAGGCCCAGGTGGCCGGGCGACTTCGCCATGCCGCCCTCGGGAGAGCCGATTTCCCGACCGTCGGTGATTTTGTTGCCCTGGTCTGCCGCCCGGCGGAGGGCAATGCCACCATCCACGGTGTGCTTCCGCGCAAGAGTTGCATTTCGCGGAAGATCGCCGGGGCGACAACCGACGAGCAACTGCTCGCCGCCAACGTCGATACCGTGTTCCTGGTCAGCGGACTCGACGGTGACTACAACCCCCGGCGCATTGAGCGCTACGTCGCGGCCGCCTGGGAAAGTGGCGCCCGGCCCGTCATTATCCTGAACAAGGCCGACCTGTGCGATGACCCTGAGTCTCGCGTGGCAGAGGTTGAGTCGGTCGCCCCCGGCGTGGCGGTGCACGCCGTCAGCGCTGTCGATGGTCGTGGCATGGACGCGTTGCGCGCATACCTGCTGCCAGGCCAGACCATCGTGTTCCTCGGCTCATCTGGCGTTGGCAAATCCACGCTGACCAACGCGCTCGCCGGCGCGGATCTGCAAGATACCGGCGGCCTGCGCAGAGGTGACGGCCACGGTCGCCACACCACCACTTCCCGCCAACTCATCCCCATCGCTGGCGGGGCGCTGCTCATCGATACGCCGGGTCTGCGGGCGATCACTCTGTGGGGCGAAGAGGGCGATCTTTCGAACACCTTTGATGATATCGAGCAAGTCATCGCCCGCTGCCGCTTCAGCGATTGCCAGCATCGCGCCGAGCCCGGATGCGCTGTGCGCGAGGTGTTGTCGCAGGGCACGCTCGATCCCGGCCGGCTGGAGAACTACCGCAAACTGCAACGTGAACTGCGCCACCTCGAAGGCCGGCAGAACCAGCGCGCCCGCCTTGAGGAGCGTGCTCGCGGCAAGCAGATCCGTCAGTTCACCCGAAACCGTGAGAAGAACCGTTACAGCCACCTTGCATGAAAGAGGCGACCATGGAGATCCGCAACGAACATCCTGGGGATGAACAAGCCATCACGCAGGTCAACTGCCAGGCATTTGCCAGTATGGATGAGGCATACATCGTCGAAGTGATGCGGCGGCATTGGCCGACCTATCAACGAGAGTTCTCGGTCGTGGCGTGGGATGGACCACAGGCTATCGGCCACGTCCTGATGACCCCAGCCCGCATCCGACTGCTCGATCAGACAATTGATGCTCTGGCGGTCGGCCCGGTGGCCGTCATTCCGGCGCGGCAGAAGCAGGGAATCGGCGGCCAACTGCTTCGACACTGCCACGGAATCGGAGCGAGCGCTGGCTATGCATTGAGCTTCCTTTACGGGCACCGCACGTACTACCCGCTTCACGGGTATCGCCCATGCTTCGGCGGCGGCAAGATCACACTCGACCCGACCAGAATGCCAGCGGCCACGCTCGCCCTGCGCGCTATGCCAGTATGCGAGACGGATCTACCGTGGCTGGTCGCCTGCCACGCGCAAGAGTGGCACGATGTGGACTTCGGCTGGTTGTGGGGGCCGACGCTCGCACAGTGGACACTGCCCGGCCTTAATGCGGTAGTATGGTGGACCGATGACGGCCGCCGCGCTGCCTACACGCTCAAGGCGCGCGGCCGGCTGTGCATGCTGCTGGCCGACGACCCAGATCTGGCGCGGCAGGTACTCTGGCGGCTCAAACCCGCGACCATCGACCTGCACCCCTGCGGGTGGTTCGCCAATCACGTTCTGCAGCAAGGCTGGTCCAGCGCCGAGGTTGGCCACGAGCCCAGCCCCTCGGCCATGGCCTGCGAGTTACGTCCCGGCATGGTCGACGCCTGCCTCGCCGCTCAACGCACCGGCCGTCCGACCGGCGGGTGCATGTTCCCAACACCGTTCCTGCTCTGCTGATCGCCGACTCCCACCAAACCCTACCCCACCAACCCAAACCGCTGATGCACCTTGCGCTCAATCACGGCGAACACCAGCCGATCCACCAGCATGGCGATCATCACCATGATCGCCATCACGGCCACCACCTGCTTAATGTCTGCGTACGACCGGCCGATCTCCAACTGATACCCCAACCCGTGCCAATCCACCGCCAGGATCAACTCCGCTCCCATCAGGCTGCGCCAGGCAAAGCTGAACCCCTGCCGCAGGCTCGATGCCAGCGCCGGCAGACTCGCGGGAAGCAGCACATACCGATACAGCTTCCACCCATCGGCACCCAGCATCAGGCCGGCTTTCTGATAGACTGGCGGGATCGTTCGCAGCCCATCGCGCAGGCTGATCGCAATCGCAAAGCACGACCCCATCACCAACACAAACAGAATCCCCTTCTCATTGTGCCCCAACAGGAGCACCGCCAGCGGCACCCAACACACGCTGGGCAATGTCTGCAATCCCAAGAAGACCGGCCCGAGAATCCCATTCGCCAGTTCGAACCGCCACATCGCCAACCCCAGCCCCACCCCCATCGCAATGCTAATCGCAAACCCCACCAGCAGGCGCACCCCCGAAATCGCCGGCGCACTCAGCAGCGGAATGCTACCGCCCGGATGCACCTCGCCATCCGCCGGCTTCGGCCAATGGGCGCTGATTGGATCACCGAATGCGGTGCGAAACCCCGCCAGATCGCAGAACGAGTCCAGAACGTGGCTGGGCGCCGGAAACTTGTACGGCTCCCAGGTGATGACCCTATATGCCATCTCCCAGGCTGAAAGAATCACGACCCACGCCAACAGCACTCGCAGGTTTCCAGAACTCAGCAGTCTGCGAATTAGCACGGTTGACCTCGTCCTCGATTTCCTTGCGCACCAGGTGCACCAGTTCCGTAAT
>CAIQIQ010000145.1 GCA_903871935.1 uncultured Phycisphaerales bacterium | reverse complement strand
TCCTTCTGCTGCACGCCATCCATGGCGCCGGCAGGTATACCACAATCTCCAAAACCAAAACAGAGCAATTACACGATACCACGCGAATTCCTCAGGGCGATCGATTTGCTGTTTCGTGCCGTGGCACGGTAAATAGTTACTCGGCGGTGTCCTGTAGGAGGCAAAAACATGGCTGTCGGAAGCACAACAAAAGTGCCAACTTGGGTCTTCTGGGCTGCTCCGCTTGCCCTCGCTCTCGTGGTGATCGCCGCGTTCATTGTGTTCCTGCTGTTGCCGCCTGACCTCGGGAATTATCGAGTCGGGGACGTGTATAGCACGGCCACCCCAACCAGCGTCGTCACGGTCGCGAAAGCACCACAACGCTACGTGGTAGCGACCTTAGGAACAATACTGCCTGGCTACGAAGCCTTGGAGTATTCACTCGGCACAGGCACACAACTTCAGATAACACGTATTCGTGATGCGAACGATGTTTGGCGTGATTCACAGAGGTTACCGCCTGACGTCGTGGCCCGGGTCCTGAACGGTCCTCACGGTGGGGAAACCGTGATACTGACACCGATATCAGCGCTCCGAGATGTTGGAAGCCAGCATCCCAAGGCCGACCCCTCTCCGACCTATCTTACGCTTGTAACCCAGGGAAGTGGGAAGTGATTGAAACTACGCCGTATGGTCAAGAAGAGTGGAAAAGGGGAAAAGGGGAAAAGGATCCCACATGATAGCAATATAATGGTACAACGAATACCCCACCTGCAGTGGCCCGGGAACTTGGCGGGCAGGGCGGATGCCGGAAACGGATCAGCGACCGAATAGCTGGGTCCGCCATTCTCGCATAGCCAATGCCTTACCCATGCTTCCCATCCTACCCAGAATCGTGAAGGATTTTTGGCCGCGCACAAGTGCTTGTCATTGCTAAACTTCCATTTTTGGCAGCGTCCAATTCACCCCGTATTATGGAGGAGCATGCTCGCCGCGCCTCCGGCCTTGCTATTTGACAACCGAATACGACTATTCTTGGCGACCAGGCCGGCAATGCCGTCTCAAGATGCGCAGCGATCTTGAGCACCTTCGTCTATTCCGTGAGTTGAATTACACAACGCCACGGATTGCGCACGCGAATCTGCGCACCTTTGCCTCCGACCAATGACAGCGATCCCGGCGGCGCCGGGAACCAATGACGTTCAGCTAACCTGCGCACCTCTGCCGCTTTGGTGAGCTGGCTCACGTGATGCCTCAAAGATGCGCTCACGAACCTGAGCATCCTCCTTCCCTTCGTCCGTTTCATCCTTCCGCCTTCATCCTTGCACTGCAGTTATCCACAATCACCCCGAACCTGCGCACCTCCTCCCCCAATCTCCACCTAACCGCTTGCCTCCGCAGCACTTACCGCATATGGGGTACCCCACCTGAGAACTTGCGCACCTGTCACCTATCCACAATCGCTCTCGCCCGATGTCGAGCGCAGCGAGATTCCGGCGCCGCCGGGACCCTCTCCCACTCTCGCCCTCCGCTTCACGCTCTCCGTCAACCCCGCTTCTCGGAGAAGCGGGCACGCCCCAATGGCGGTAAGCGATCACCATACCAGATGGCTCGCAGTTGCGTTATGATGCTCACCCAGCATGAGCAACCGAACAGCATCCATCACGCGGAATACAAAAGAAACCCAGATTGCCCTGACGCTGGACCTGGATGGCACAGGCAAGGGCGCAGTCAAGACGGGTGTAGGCTTCTTTGACCACATGCTGGATCTCCTGGCCAGGCATTCACTGGTCGATCTGAAAGTCGAAGCAAAGGGCGATCTGCACATCGATGCCCACCACACGGTGGAGGATGTGGGCATCGTACTGGGTCAGGCGCTGGAGAAGGCGCTGGCCGACAAGCGTGGCATCTATCGCTATGGCTGGGCGATCGTGCCCATGGACGAGAGCCTGGCGCAGGTGGCGATCGATCTGTCCGGCCGGCCGGCGTTCGTCTTCAATGTGCCCTTCAAACGCGAGGCCATCGGCACATTCCCGGCCGAATTGATCGAGGAGTTTTTCAAGGCGATCGCGACGACGGCGAAAATGAATCTGCACATTACCGTGCCCTACGGCACGAACAATCACCACATCGCCGAAGCAATCTTCAAGGCGGTCGCAAAGGCGCTGCGCCAGGCGGTGAGTTTGGATCCGCGTAATAGCGAGGTACCCAGTACGAAGGGAAGTCTGTAGGTCCCTGGTACTTGGTGCTTGAGAAGGAGAATCATGAGAACGAAGATTGATGCCTTTGAGTTGGCGGCTCGCCCGATGGGGATCTGGGATAAGCAGTGGTTTCTTCTGTCGGCCGGCGATTTCGCGGCGAAGAAGTTCAACAGCATGACGGTGTCGTGGGGATCGCTGGGTGTGATTTGGGGCAAGCCGTTTGCCATGTGCGTTGTCCGGCCGCAGCGGCATACGTTCACGTTCATGGAGCAGTACGACACATTCACGCTCTGCGTCTTCCCAGAGAAGCATCGCAAGATGCTTGATGTGCTGGGAACCAAGTCCGGCCGACAGATGGACAAGATCAACGCCTCAGGTCTTACGCCCGAAGCGGCAACTTCGGTCGCCTCGCCGGTATACGCTGAGGCCGAGTTGGCCATTGAGTGCAAGAAGATCCACTTTCAGGACTTTGACCCCAAGAACTTCATCGCGCCATACATTGCGCCCTGCTACAACAACGACTATCACCGCATGTACTTTGGCGAGATTGTGGCAGTGACGGGGACCGATGCGTATCGCGTCCGTGCATGATGATGCACAGGAGATGCAAGCCGTGAGCGAAGGGGGAACGCCAACGATCGTGCTGTTGCCCGGACTGCATGGCACGCAGGGATTGTTTGGGCCGCTCCTTAACGCAATACCACCGGATTATCACCGGGCCGCCGTCGGCTATCCATGCGACCGGGTGCTCAACGCCGAGGAACTGGTCCAGTACGTTGATGAACGGACACCGCGCGAAGGCCCGCTGGTCATCGTTGGAGAAAGCTTCTCAGGACCAGTGGCGACAGAACTGGCCGCCCGGCGCGGCCGGCAAATGCGGCTGCTGGTGCTGGCGGCATCATTCGTGTCTGCGCCCAAGGCGGCCTGGCTGTGTCATCTTGCTGCGCCCATCGCCGGGCGCGGACCGCGGCCGCTGTTTGTCGTTCGCCACGCACTCTCTGTGCCGGCGGCGTCCGCCGAGCTGCTCCGGCAGGTCAGAATCGAAGCCAGTTCAAACAGCGCGAGTGTCATGGCCAGCCGACTTGATCTCGTGGCACACTGCGATGCGCGGGATGCTCTGCGGCGATGCTCCGCCCCCGTGCTCTACCTTCATGCGCGCAATGACTGGGTGGTAAAGCGTCGTAGTTTGGAAGTGGTGCAGAGCATTCGGCCAGATACACAGGTTACGGAATTCAACTGTGGTCACATGATCCTCCAACTCAGGCCTCAGGAGGCATGGGCCGCCGTTCAAGCGGCATTGGCCTATTGATTGCGTCAGATGCCTGTCCGAAGGCTTGAATCAGCCGTGCCGATTGTGCAGAATCCTCGCCATGCGAGGCAAGGTTCACCCGTCTGCGCTTTCGGCATGGAGCTTCATCTGGCTTCGCGCAGGGCTATTGGTCGCGGGAGTTATCGCCGGCGTCTGGCTCAGCTTCACCCCGGCCGAGAGTCTCTATCGGGTTCGATCCAGGACCCGCGCCGACCTGCTGCGCATGCAAACCGACGTGGCCTCGCCCACGACACAGACCTCTACCGCGCCGTTGCCGGCGATTCCCGGCGATCAGGCCTGGCAGGATTTGGCGAAGCAACTTGCCCAGACAACCGCCGGCACCTCGAAACTGCTGTTGCCGAACCTGGATACCGGACTGGGTGAGAACGACTACTATTTTCCCCCTGACCGCCCGCCACTGGCGCAGTTTACCGATACCAGGAAACAGGGCGCCGGCCCGACCTATGTGCAAGTTGCTCCCGCAGGCCATCCGGGGTATCTGGAGGTTACCTATCTGGCCCCTGGCGTTGGCGTGCGTCATGCCCCCACGGATCTGGCCTATCCGCTGCGACGGTACGCAGTGTGGTGTTTTGTGCTCGGCATCGCCGGCTTCCTGCTATTGCCGCACCGCTACTATCGTTGGCCATCGCTGCGCGCTGCCGAGGTAACTGTGGCAGTCGTTGTATCTGGCGGTCTGATCTGTATCTGGATGTTGGCGACAGATGTGCCTCGCCCACTGGAGAAGCTGCCCGAAACCTCGCCAGAAGCCGTTGCCCAGAAGGAGCAGATCGTAAAGGAACTTGCCCCGCTGCAGCAGCAGATGCGCGAGGCGCTGGCGGAGATTGAGAAAACGCCGCCGGCCCAGCGGAAGGCCAAGCTGGAAGCATACCGGGAGTTGGTGGCTCGCTATACGCAATTGAGCGAGGCGTTCACCGAGGAGGACGCCGGTGGCGCAACCGTTCCGGTAACGCAGCCGGTGCAGTGAGGCGGCTATATGAGTGACGCTGTACCGATCTTCCGCCAACTTGCGCCTGAGGAACTTGACATAGGTTACCAGTGCCTGCTGGATACCTGTGCGTGGCTGGCTGCGAAGGGAATCCACCAATGGGCCAACGTGCTGCCCCGCGAGGTCTATGCCACGAGACATGGCCGCGGTGAGAACTACGGCTTGTTCCATGGCGAGAGCCTGGTGGGGATCGTCTCGTTGGTCCGCGGAGTGCCACAGTACTGGCACTACCTCTGCCCGCATCCGCAGGCACTATGGATGGCGACCCTCGCTGCTCGCCGCTCTGGTCAGGGAACCGGCGCGAGCATTGTGACGCAGGTGCTGGCGAAAACTTACTCGACGGGGCAACTCCCGATGTATCTCGACTGCAAGCCGGGCTTCCTGGAAGAGTTCTATCAAGGCTTCGGCTTGCAGCCGCTTGGAAGACGAGCATTTCAGCCGGCACCGGGTGTTGCGTTCGAGGCAGTGCTGATGCGATATCCCAAGATCTGACAAGATGGCCTTACGTTACAAATGGAAGTGTCCGCAGAGCATCGGTGAGCAACGGAAGGGGAATATGAACCAGTGGAAGAGAACTGGTGCAGACAGGCTTGCCGATGTCGTGCAGCAGGACCATGGCGACGTGATCTGCCTTGGCCGGAAGATGGCCGCGTTTGTTGTCGAACATGACCGCGCCCAGTACGTCGGCTGTGTTCATCGGTGTTGACGGCATGGAGACGGGGCCGGCCAACTGCAGCAGCGCATCGTGCTTCACATGTACTATCGCTGGCATCAGGCCAAGCTGCCGCGCAATTCTGCCGGCGACCAGCATGCCCCAGTAGATGCATTGGCCATGGTTCAGCGAACCCCGGCACGTTGCTTCAATCGCATGGCCGACCGTGTGGCCATACTCGAAGACGATCGCGCTGCTCTTTTCGTAGGGATCGTCGGCCATCAGCGACTGTTTGGCAGCGACGCCGGCTTCAACGATGTCGAGGTACCTCTCAGCCGGCCGCATGCACAGCCCACTGACTTTGTGTACAAAAGGTTCGCCCAGGATCAGGCCATTCTTGATAATCTCAATCAGTGCTCCCTGCACATGAGCCGCCGGCAACGTGCGCAAGAGATCCGTATCGCAGATGATCGCATGCGGGGCGTGGTAAACGCCGAGCATATTCTTATGTCCACCCACATTCACCGCCTGCTTCAGCGAGGTCACCGTATCGTGCATCGCCAGCAGTGTGGTTGGCAGATGGATCAGCCCAACGCCGCGAAAAAGCGTTGCCGCGAGCATGCCGGCCATGTTGCACGCCAACCCGCCGCCAAAGGAGATAACGACGCAGCGCCGGGTTGCACCATCCTCCAGGATTCGAGCCGCCGCCTGATCGAGCCACATGAGACATTTCTTCGCCTCGCACTCAGGCGGCGAAAGGATCGTCGCGGGAAAGGGCAGGTCGGGGATCAAACGTTGTACCGCTGGGTCGGCAACGAGAATCAATCGGTCCGGCTGTAGTGGCGCGAGATAAAACTGAACGCGTGCCAAAGCACCTGGCCCGGCCAGAAAGGGGATCTCCTTCCCCCCTGGGGACCACGGCAGTTCGCGTACAACACAGTGCGATGGGTCGGCCATGATCAGTGTGCGCGTAAAGGTATCGGGAGAGGCGTCATTTGTCACACGATCGTGAAGGAGTCGGCGGGTCCGTAGTGCTATTTGCTCCCCTTGGCTTTCTCCAGCGCATTAATCAGATTAGCCGTCGTGTAGATGCTGCTAAGCTGGATGGGCTCAGCGAGTTTGCCCGAGTAGATGACCGTCAGGGGGATACCGCCCGAAGCATTGATCATCTGAAGCTTTGGCCAGCCAGCCGCATCTTCCGTGGTCAGATCCGCACGAATCGGAGTCACACCCAGCCTGCGGACCGCCTCGGCCGCCTTGGGATCAGTAAACACGCGTGACTCCAGCTCCTTGCAGTTCGCGCACCAGTTTGCCGTGAACTCGAGCATGACCACCTGCCCACCACGGCTGGCCGATGCAAAGGTCTCCGCTGTATATGCCTGCCATGGGATCAATTCATGGCCGGCGCCCGTGAGCTTGAGCGTGAACCACAGTACCCCGCCAGCCAGTACCAGCGCTATGCCCGATGCGATGCCGATCGCCCGTGGCGTGCGAGAGAGCATCGCCGTACGGCCGATAAGAAACACACACCCAACCGCGACAATGCCGAAGATGATCCAGAAGTACCCGTTGCCGGCGACCAGCCGGCCCGCCGCGAACCACGCGGCCACCGCCAGAAGCAGGAACCCCATAAACTGCTTGAGCAATTCAGACCATGCCCCGGTTCGGGGAATCTTTCGTGCCAGTTCCGGATAAGCGGCCAGGAGCAGGTAAGGAAACGCCATTCCCAAGCCGACGTTCGTGATGAGCAGAACACCGACCCATACCGGTTGAATGCCTGCCCAGGCCAACAGACCCACAAACATTGGCGCCGTGCACGGGGTGGAGAGAATCGCCGTGAAGCCGCCGAAGAGATAGTTGCCTAACAACGAGGAATGTGAAGGAACGTAGCTGTAGAGGGAATTGGGAAGTATGACCGAGTACGCACCAAGTTGGCCGATCGCCATGATGACTAGGATGCCAGTGATGCTCCACACGAACCAGCCTTCAGAGAAGAGTTGGCCCCAGGCTTGATGCTGTACGACAACGAGCATGGCCAGGATCGCGAAGACGCTCAGCAGCCCGAGGCTGAAGATCACCCCCAGCAGCAGGCACCGTGCCCGGTTGTGCTGAGATGCCTCGTAAAAGCCCAGAGCCTTCAGCGGCACTACCGGCAGCACGCACGGCATCAGGTTGAAGATGATGCCCACGACAAACGCCACCGCAAACGCCAGTGCGTACTGGCCGTTGCCCAGATGAAACGTCCATCCGAAAAACTGGATCTCCGACCCGGCCGGCGCGACGACAGGTGAAATCGGCGGCGCATTGCTTCCAATCCCTGCGGAGGTGGCGAACACGCGCGGATCGAAGCCTTTGAACAGTTCCCCATTCGCCGGCGCCGCCGTCTCGCTCGCCGGCACAACCTTGGTCTCGATCACCCAGGAGAGGGTCGCCGGCGCGAAGCACACATGATCATCGCACATCTGCAGGTGCACCGTGCCGCCCAGATTCAATTGCCCAACTGGCGCATCGCTCGCCAGCAGCAGTGGCACGTACGCGATCACCTGCCCGGTGTAGACATTGAGTTTTCCGAGTTCCGGATACTCCTGATCTTGCCCGGCAGGATACACCGCCGCAAGCATCGTTACGGCGGTCGTCTCTGCGGCCGCAACCGTGAAAGCTTTGTAGTTAGGATCGCTGGGAGTTGCCGACTGTGCGTGATATCCCTCAGGGATGTGGACGACGACGGCCGCCACCGCCTGCTGCCCCGCATGCAGAGCATCCCAGTTCAGCTTTGCCTCTACGGTTGCCTTCGGCGCCGCCGCTACGGCCAAGTTCGCCATACCAAATGCGAGGAACGCTGCAATCCACTTCATGCTGCAATGGTATACGCGATTTGTGCCCATGGCGCTTCGGTAGGGCGGTTACCTCACCGGCTTTACTTTGCCGGCATCGTCGCCGGTGACGCCGGCAGCAACTGTCCCCGCAGCGTATAGACCTGATGTATGCGCTGCTCCTCGGCGGCTGCATCATCAAACGTAACCGTCCGACCAGTCGTCTTCTGCAACTGCTCCAGCGCCACCTTGCGCAACGCAGGTGTCTGCGACATCATGCAATCGAGAAGAAAACCAACGTCTGATCGCAGCTTGGTTGTCTGCACCGCAAACGCCGGCCGCGTCCTGGTCAGTATCGCATCGACGCGGGCCAACTGCTCTGGGTCGAGCTTCGCGCGGTCCACCAGCGCCAGTTCGGTCGCAGCCTGTGTCCCCAGTTTCTCCAATTCATCCCCGGCCTGTTTCCGTCGGGCAAAGCTTTCATCTCCCAATTGCTTCACCAGCGCAGCAATCCGCTGGCGCGTTGTGCTATCCGCCCGATACGCTTCCGGGAACACCACTGCCCCCAGGTCATCGTTGACCGCAAAGAGATGCGGCTGTGGGCCAAACGCCTCAAGCATCGGCCTGACATTTTGCGTCAACTCGGCCGGGTGCGAGCGTGCAAAGGCCGTGAAGCTCTCGCAGACCAGCGTCACTTTCGTTCCCGGGTCGCGCAAATCCTGTACGAAAAGGCTCGCTGTGGCCGGATCAGCCACCGTGCGGGGATTCTGTAGGAACTGGATCATGTATTCGCCGTTGGGCGTTTCAATGCTGCGGGCGAAGTTTATACGTCCTGGTGTCGTCTTGAGTGACGTTGTCACCACCCGATCGCCATCGTGCTGCACCACGCTCATGTCGATCACGTCGGCCACATAGCGATTCTCCCGCTCGCGACTGCGGTGCATGATCGAAGCACTGACCGGTACTGCCACGCCATCCACCGCCAGCAACTGCGGACCACCGGGTTGTAGCGTTGTCTCCGCCACCAGCATGTCATCAACGACCGTCAATCGCAGCAGGTCATCCGCCTTGATCCGCTCCGTCGGCTCACCAGCCTCATGTGTAACAAAAGGATCGTTCGTCCCCGCCGCCTTCCCCGCAGGCGCCGCTGGCATTGTCGCGGGCTTTGGCCCCTCCTGCCCCGGCAGGGATGCAGGTATGCCGCTTAGGATCGCGCATAGCATAAGTTTCGGGAGCATGGTGTTTCGTCTCCTCGCGAGTGATAGGTTTGTCTTGACTAATCTAACCGCTCTCGTAGCATCCTCAACACATAGTTTAGGTAACAATTGCTGCCTTGGCGAAGGAGATAATCATGGCAAAGAAAACCGTTGCGGATGTGGATGTAACCGGCAAGCGCGTCATCATGCGGGTGGATTTCAATGTGCCCCTCGATGGCGGCAGGATCACCGATGATCGCCGTATCGTCCAGGCGTTGCCCACGATCAAGAGCGTCATCGATCGCGGTGGCAAGCTGGTGCTGATGAGCCACCTCGGCCGCCCCAAGGCCGGCCCGGAACCCAAATTCTCGCTGAAGCCCTGTGCCGACCACCTCTCCAAGCTGCTGAACAAGCCCGTTGCCATGGCCAACGACTGCATCGGCCCCGAGGTCGAGAAGCAGGTTGCTGCCATGAAGAATGGCGATGTGCTCGTGCTGGAAAACGTCCGCTTCCACAAGGAAGAAGAGAAGAACGACCCAAACTTCGCCGCGCAGCTTGCCAAGCTCGGCGATGTGTATGTCAACGATGCTTTCGGCACCGCCCATCGCGAACATGCCTCGACGTTCGGCGCGCCACAGCACATGCAGGGCAAGCCCCGCGTGATCGGCTTCTTGATCCAGAAGGAACTCAAGTTCCTCGGCGAAGCCGTCACCGCCCCCAAGCGCCCCTTCGTCGCCATCCTCGGCGGCGCCAAGGTCTCGGATAAGATCAACGTGATCGAGCAGCTCCTCGGCAAGGCCGACATGCTCCTGATCGGCGGCGCCATGGCCTACACCTTCTTCCTTGCCCAGGGCAAGGGCGTCGGCAAGAGCCTGGTTGAGCCCGACAAGGTCGAACTCGCGAAGCAGCTCCTCGCCAAAGCCGGCGGCAAACTCATGCTTCCGGTTGATACCGTCATCGCCGACGGCTTTGACTCGACCGCGACCAGCATCGCCGAAGGTGGCAATATCCCGGCCGACAAGAGCGGTTTCGATATCGGCCCCAAGACCGTTGAACTGTACAAGGCCCAGATCGCCAAGGCCAAGACCGTGATCTGGAACGGCCCCATGGGCGTCTTCGAGAAGCCCCAGTTCGCCAACGGCACCAACGCCGTCGCCCAGGCGGTCGTCGATGCTACGCAGAAGAACGGCGCTGTCACCGTGATCGGCGGCGGCGACTCGGCCGCGGCCATCGAAGAGGCCGGCCTCTCCGATAAGGTCAGCCACGTCTCCACCGGCGGCGGCGCCAGCCTCGAATTCCTTGAAAACGGCCACTTCGCTACGATCGACATCCTCGATTAGGAGTGGTGGAACCGCCAGATAGAAGACAGCCGCAGATCGGACTTCCCGGTCTGCGGCTGTCTTGTTTTGCTCAACTGCTGCGGCTGGCTACACCCGCACTTCCTTGCCTGCCGCGTGGCTGCGATACAACCCATCCAGGATGCGGATCACATTCAAGCTCTGCTCGGCCGGCACCGGCGAGGGCTTATTGTTCATGATCGCATCGGCATAGAACGCAATCTCACGTTGATGCCCGCCCAGTTGATCATCGGGATACTTCAGGTGCGTGTCGGTCGTCGAGCCGGCCCGCTCGCCATGGATCGTCAGTTCCGGCCATTCCGCGCCGGCCTCGGTGCCCATCAGCGTGATCTTCTGGGTCTCCTGCTCCTTGATATTCGCCAGCCAGGAGCATTCCAGGGTCAAAGCCGACCCGTTCTTGAACCGCACAAAACCGACTGCGAAGTCCTCAACCGTGATCTTCTTGCGATCCCATTCGCCCCACCAGCCGCGAATGTCATTCCGTTTTGCCAACTTCTGCGGAGTGATGGCGCTGACGGTTACCGGTTCGGGAAGACCCATCAAGAGCAGGGCCAGATCCAGCATATGCACGCCGACGTCGATGCACGGCCCGCCGCCGGAGATCCGCCGGTCGATGAAGCCGATGCGGGTGGGGAGGTACCGCCGGCGGAGGAACTGGGCGCGGCAGTAATACACTTCGCCAAGCACTCCCTTCTTTAAGTATTCCGCCAGGTGCAGCGAGTTGTTCTGGAACCGGGCGCTCTGGGCGCACATGAGGATATTGTTCTTCGCCCGGTTGCGGGCCGCGATCATCTTCCTGACTTCCGCCGGTGTGCAGGCCATGGGCTTCTCCACCATGACATGCTTGCGGGCGTTTAGCGCTTCAACCGTCACCGGGCAATGCGCGGCGTTGTTGGCGCAGATATCAACCGCATCAAACTCCACTCCGCTTTTAAGCAGATCTTTCAGGTAGGGGAATCGCACTTCCTTGGCCAGTCCCAATTCATCGCCGCGCTGATGCCGGCGGGCTTCAATGGGATCAGCACACGCCACAATCTTCGCGGCCGGGTTCAGCCTCTTCCATCCGTCGATATGAACGCCCGAGATGCCGCCGCACCCGATCAGCGCCACACGCAACTTCGGCTTGGCGTCCGCGTCAGCCTTCGCCGGACCGCCCCACAGATTAGTCGTAGCAATCGTCGCCATGATGCAAAACTCCTGCAGTGTATACTTAGAGTGTCCTGGGCAGACGCACCCAGTGGAAGCGGCATGGTAACACTAACTCCTTGAATCATAAACCCAATGACATGGCGACCGCGATCTCTACAATGCACGCAAACCGAAAGCGAGTGTGCTTTGCTTAACGACCCATTCCATCAACCCGCGCCCCTGATCCTGCCATCGATCCTGTCGGCCAATTTCGGCATCCTCTCCTCCGAGATCAACGAGGTGATGGGCGCCGGCGGCGATCTCATTCACCTGGACATCATGGACGGCCATTTTGTCCCCAACATCACCATCGGCCCGCCGGTCATCAAGTCGATTCGCATGGCAACCAAGGCCTATCTCGATGCCCACCTGATGATCAGCGATCCGTTGAAATACGCCCCGGTCTTCGCCAAAGAGTGTGGCGTGCAGCTCATCAACTTTCACGTGGAAGCAGTCGGCGATTCCGCCGCCGCTGCCCGCGAAATCCGCAAGCTCGGCGTGCATGTCGGCATCACGCTGAACCCCGAGACGCCGGCCGAGATGGTCTATCCCGCCCTCGATGAGGTGGACATGGTCCTGGTGATGAGCGTGCATCCCGGCTTCGGCGGGCAATCCTTCATGCCCGAAGTGCTGGCGAAAGTCAGTGCGATCAAGAAGCGCATGCGGCCGAACCAGCGACTGGAAATCGACGGCGGCATCGACGCCCACACGATTGTCCGAGCCTATGAGGCCGGCGCTGACTGGTTCGTTGCCGGCAACGCGATCTTCGGCAAGATCGACCGTGCCCTCGCCATCGCCGACCTGCGAGCCCAACTCGCCAAAGTCCGCTGGCGCCAACCCGAAGCCGAAATCAAAGACAAGTAGCCCGGCCGTCTCGGCCGGAAGCCTAAACCGGCGATACACATCGCTCTCGGACTCGCGTATCCTAAGCCCTGAAAGGGCGGTCAGTGCATAGCCCAGGGCAAGCGGTATTCCGCGTCGCCCTGGGGATTGTTGTGGCGAGAAGCAGAAGCCCTGAAAGGGCGACATAGATCTGAGTCATAGCGAGCCTTATGAACATGAATGTACTGGTAACCCGAGCCATCCCCGAACCCGGCATCACTCTCCTCAAGCAAACCTGCACCACCGTCGACGTCTCCCCCCACGACCGCGTCCTCTCCTCCGACGAACTTCTCGCCATGTCGCGCGGCCGCGATGGCCTCTTGACCATGGTCACCGACCCCGTCAACGCCCAACTGCTCGACGCCTGTCCGACGATCCGCGCCATCAGCAACTTTGGCGTTGGGACCAACAATATAGACATCCCCGAATGCACCCGGCGGAGGATCGGCGTTGCCAACACCCCCGGTGTCCTGACCGATGCCACCGCCGAGACCACCTGGGCACTGATCTTCGCCGCCGCCCGCGGCGTGATTGAAGGCGAGATCGCCGTACGCACTGCCCAATGGCCTGGCTGGGGCCCGCCCCAATACCTCGGCATGGGCATCACCGGCAAAACTCTGGGCATCATCGGGGCTGGCCGGATCGGCCAGCGCGTCGCCGAGATGAGCAGGGGGTTCAACATGCGCATCCTCTACCACAGCCGGACCGTCCGCCGCGACTTTGAGCGTTCCACCGGCGCTCGCTTCACTGACCTGCCAACTCTCCTCCGCACCGCCGATATCATCTCCATTCACACTCCGCTCACCGCGCGAACCCGCCATCTGATTGGCGCATCACAACTCGCCATGCTCAAACCCACCGCGATCCTCATCAACACCTCCCGCGGCCCCGTCATTGACGAAGCCGCCCTCGTGGAATCCCTGCGCGAGAAGCGCATCTTCGCCGCCGGCCTGGACGTCTACGAATACGAGCCCGAACTCACCACCGGCCTGCGCGACCTCCTCAACGTCGTCCTCCTCCCCCACATCGGCTCCGCCACCGTCGAAACCCGCACCAAGATGGCCCTAATGTCCGCTGAGCACCTCATCTCCATGCTCCAAGGCCGCCGCCCGGCTTGCCCGGTGAACCCTGAACTCTGGTAAAGCAGATCTCCCCGGGATCACGGCGGCGTCTCGCCGCCTTTCTGCTTTCCCCTAGAATGTCTTTCAACCATCTTATGGATTCCGAAGAAGCCAGCCCGCTCTTCTTTTGCCGTTTTCCCTAACTCCTTTCATCTCTGCCACTTCCAGCAATCCGTCTAAGACCCTAACATGTCTCTTGACAAGGTACCATACCCATCTATAATGTACGGGTTCTAATCGGGAAAACGAAACGTTAACCTTTATGCTCTTGATAGGGAGGAGCTATGCACGCGCCCAATACGTCTTCTCGTCTCGCCGCCGCCGTCTCGTCGGCCGCACCGGCCATCCCGCCGATGCCCCAAAATGCCCCAAAGTGCCCCACTTTTTCTCCGCAAGCCGCCGCCGGCCCCTACAACTGCCATGCCAGCGACAATGTCACCACCCGCCATCCCCACTTGGCTTCCCTCTCCCCCAAACAGACACAGGCCATCGACCTGCTGATCTGCGGCCATTCCGATACCTCCATTTGTGCCCGCGTCGGTATCGATCGCAAGACCCTCTACCGCTGGAAGAACCACCATCCCGCCTTCATCGCGGCCCTGAACTTCCGCCAGCAACAACTGCTGAACCAATCTGCCTTGTCCTACCGCCGTTCGCTGCGCAAAAGTTTCAAGATCGTCAATGCCGCGATGAAAACGCCCGATTCCCCCGATGCCATCCGCGTCGCTCTGGCCCTGATCAACGGCAGCGCCGGCCGTAAAGCGCTCAACCAGGAGATCGGCCCCACCAACCCCATCGCTGTGGTCAATGCCATGGCCGCCGAAGAAGAACGTCTGCTTGCCGATACCAACTCCGACCCCTACGTCCATCAGGAGATGGCCGACCGCCTCGCCCAACTCGATCAGTTCCTGCAGAAACAGGAGGCCGCATAGTTACCTCCAGGACCCAATACCTCTGAACCTCCTGAGACGGTACACTGTTCTCCATATCATCGGAGGACGCATGTTCCGCATCACTCTCACTGCTCTTGGCGTGGCCTGTCTTTTCTGTGGCTTCTCATTGGCCGCCGACAGTGCCGTCCAGAACTACCTGCACAAGCCATCGCGACCGGGCAGTTGGGCGCTGGGCGTAAGCGGCTCGGCCGTCGCGACGATGAGGCAGGAGCCGGAGGCGGCGATCAGCATTACTGTCAGCAAGACCAGCACCGAGGGCTGGCATGTTCAGCTCTTCCAGAATCGCCTCGCTCTGCAGGAAAGTGTGAAATACACGTTGAGGTTCCGCGCCAAATCCGATGCGCCGCGCGCCTACACCTGTTCGGTTGGCACCGACGTCCCCGACTGGCACAACGTCAGCCCGACCTTCGATGTTCCCACAACGACCCAGTACAAGGACTTCCGTTTCGAGTTCATTGCCACAAAAGTTGTGCCCGGTTCATCCCGTGGTCCGCAGTTCTACCTCGGCAAGATCCCCGGCACGCTCTACCTGGCCGATGTGGCGCTGGAAGGACCGGCATTACCCAAGGCGCCTGTCCCGGCCGGTTTCAGCGAGTTCCCGATGCAGTGGAATGACACCAGCGCCGGCACCGCCATTGACGTCTCTTTCATGAATGCCGGTCCCGCTGACGACCGGATCGTTGTCCGCGACGGCCATTTCGCCAGCGACCGCACCGGCAAGCGCGTCCGCTTCTTCGGTACGAACCTTGCCGGTGCCCAGGCCTTTCCCGAAAAGGAAGATGCCCGCCTCATTGCCCGTCGCCTTGCTACCGCAGGCGTGAACCTCGTCCGCCTGCACGCCATGGACAACACGTGGGGCGGCAATGGCAACATCTGGGATGGTGCCCAGCCCGGTCATCACATCAGCCCTGAACAACTGGGTAAACTCGACTACCTCCTCGCCCAACTCAAAGCCAACGGCATCTACGTCAACTTGAACCTGAAGGTCTGCAAGACGCTCACGCCGGCCGACGGCTTCCCCGAATCGGTCACAAAGATCCCGTTTGAGTTCCAGAAGCGCGTAGACATGTTCGACCGCAGGATGATCGATCTGCAGAAGCAGTATGCCCGCGACCTGCTCTCTCACCGTAATGCCTATACCGGTCTGACATACCTTGAGGATCCGGTGATCATGCTCGTCGAGGCTAACAACGAGAACTCGCTCGTCGCGCTCTGGGAATCGACCCTCGGCACACGCCTGGAACTGTTGCCCGAGCCATTTAAAGGCGAATTGGGCCAGCTATGGAGCAAGTGGCTCCAGCAGAAGTATGGCAATGATGCCCAGCTCTCTGCCGCTTGGCTCAAAGGAACCACGCCGCCGGGCGACTCCATCCTCAACCCTGATTTGCCGTGGGCTCCGGAGATCCATGAAGGTGCCCGGATGGGGTTTACTCCCGGCGCTGCTGCCGGCCCGCGCTCCGCGGCGAACTTCATGGTCGACGTGCAGACTGTCGATGGCATCAATTGGCACCTGCAGAACCACATCAGGGGCCTGACACTGAAAGAAGGGGATACCTACACCGTCACTTTCCGAGCCAAAGCGGACCTCGCGCGGAAGATGCCCGTGGTCTTGAACAAAGACATTGATGACTGGCACAGTATGGGCCTCGACGCTACCGCTGAGGTGACCCCAGAATGGCGCGACTATACGTTCTGCTTTACCGCCAGCGCGACTGTGCCCGAGCATGCCCGTCTTGGTTTTGTCCTTGGCGACCAGACCGGCAAGGTCTGGGTTGAAAACCTGCAACTCGCGCCAGGTGCAAAGCTCGCCGGCCTGCAGCCTGGCGAGTCGCTGCAGAAACAGAACCTTTCCGTCCCGACGGCGCTGACTCCGGCGCAGCGTGCTGACTGGATCGCCTTTCTTGTTGACACGGAAAAAGCCTACGCCGACGAGCTGCGCCAGGTTGTCAAGGGCGAACTCAAGGCTCGAAGCCTCTTTGCAGTCACACAGATTGAGTATGGAGGCATCACCGGCATGGTCCGGGAGCACGACATGGACTACACCGATGCTCACGCCTATTGGCAACATCCGGCCTTCCCCAAGGAACCTTGGGATCCCGTGAACTGGCGCATCGACAACACGCCCGAAGTCGCTGTGCTGGAGTCACAGGAACTGGCCCACATCGCCTACCGTCGCGTGGCTGGACGACCGTTTACTGTCTCCGAATACGATCACCCGGCCCCCAGCGACTATGCCTGCGAGATGCTGCCCACCTACGCCACACTTGCCGCCTTGCAGGATTGGGATGCCATCTACACCTTTGCGATGGACGACTACATCGGCCGGGATAATGACCAGATCCACGGCTACTTCGAGCAGGCGAGCCACCCCGCGAAGTGGTGCCTCTATCCTTCCGCGGCGCTGATTTTCCGGCAACGCCTGATCGCTCCTGCCGCAGCGCAATCGGTCCTGCAACTGCCTCCCGCGCCATGGCAGTCCTGTGAGTTCGCATTCAATGCCTGGCGTGCTGCTGCCCATGCCACCACCAGCATCTTCACGCAGCGATTCGCCATCTCGAACGATCCGCTCCCTGCCGGTCAGAAGTTCAATATCGTCCAGACCGGAACACCATCACCCACTCAGGTGAGACTTACCACCAACCCCACCGGTAACGTCTACATCGCCTCTGCGCCATCAGCCGTTGCCTTCGTCGGGTACATCGGCTCGACCACCCAATCCGCCGGCGATGTCCAACTCAAGACAGAAGCCTTCGGCAACAACTTCGCCGCTGTCACCGCCGTCGCAACGGACGGCAAGCCGCTGAACCAGTCTGCCCGGATTCTCATCACCATCGTCGGCCGGGCGGAGAACCAGGAGATGGGCTGGAATGCCGATCGCACCAGCGTCGGCTCAACATGGGGCCATGGCCCAACAATCGTCCAGCACATTCCAACGCAGCTTACAGTGCCAGTGCGCGGCAGTCTGAAGGCATATGCTCTGGATTCCGCCGGCAAACGGATCAAGCCTGCCAAGGTATCTTTCTCTGGAGGAAGACTTGCCCTGACGACACGGCCCGAAGATGCGACGATCCTCTACGAATTGGCGGAGGACTAGGTTGGCGCGGCATCTCATTCGCATTGACTCACGGCGCTGTGGACGGTCCAATTCGCTCTCGCTCAAAGGTAGCTTCAATCGCGCGACTTTGCCTGCTATGGATGTAGATGTCTCATTGAATTCGAGGAATCACGCGCGCCTGGTCACGGGCGTTACCATTGCCGGCTTCTGCGTCTTCCTGCAACTGTACGCCCCTCAGCCGCTGCTGGTCTTGTTCCGTAGAGTGTTCGATGCCTCTGAGGCTCAGGTAAGCTTGATCGTCTCGGCGGCCACGCTCGCCGTGGCGCTGACCTCCCCGTTTGTCGGCATGCTCGCCGATGCGGTCGGCCGCAAGCGCATCATTGTCCCCTGTCTCTTTGCCCTCTCACTCTCCACATTGGCCTGCGGCCTTTCGCAAAATCTATCCACCATTATCTTCTGGAGATTCATCTCCGGCATCTGCACCCCCGGCGTCATCGCCGTGACCTTGGCGTACATCAGTGAGGAATCGCCATCTCGCTCCGCCGGTTCGGTGACAGCGCTCTATGTGACCGGTACCGTCCTGGGCGGGCTGACTGGCCGGCTCGGAGCCGCCTTCACCGCCGACCATCTTTCCTGGCGCTGGTCATTTGCCCTCCTCGCCATCCTCACCTTCATCGGTGCCATTGCCGCCTGGCGGCTCCTGCCTCGTTCGACACGCTTCAAGCCGCAGACCGATTGGCGAACCGGCTTGGTCGCACTGGCCAGCCACCTGCGCAATGGTCCGCTCATGGCGACCTGCTTCACGGGCTTCATCGTCCTGTTCTCACACGTTGGCCTGTTCACGTACATCAACTTCTACCTCGCCCGCCCGCCGTTCTCGCTTTCCACCTCAGCCTTGGGCGCGATGTTCCTCGTCTATGCACTGGGCATCGTCGTCACGCCGCTGTCCGGGAAGGTGATCGACCGCACCGGCCATCGCGCCGGCGCCGCCGCCTCGGTTGCCCTGGTCATCGCAGGTTGCCTGCTGATGTTCGTGCCAGCCCTGCTCGCCATCATCGTCGGAGTGGCCATTGCCTCCACCGGCGTGTTTGTCGGCCAGGCCGCCGCCTCCAGCCACATCGGCAGGGCGGCCAAAGGCGCTCGCTCCGCCGCCTCAGGTCTGTACGTCTCCTGCTATTACCTCGGCGGCTCGGCCGGCGCCACCGCGCTGGTGGTCCCCTGGCGCCGGGGCGACTGGCCCGCCATTGTCGCATGCATTATCGCAGCGCAGCTTGTGTCCCTGATGGTGAGTTGGCGATTCTTCGCCCGCTCGCCGCAGCACACGCTGCCGTTCCCGATTGAGTAGGCGTGCCGCGGCGCGGGCGATTCATAACAGGAGGAACGAAACCGCCAGTCCCATCAGGATCAATGCGGCCGCGATCTCGGCGGGTCGGCCAAGAACCTGTCCCGCACGTTGTCCCAGGTTGACGCCCAGCAGCGCCATCAGTCCCGTAATCAGGCCAATGATGGTTGCATCGTAAAGCAGGTGGCTCCAAGTGTATGTCGATACTGACCGAATTCCCAGCGAGAATCCAACGACCAGCGCATCAAGGCTGGTCGCGAGGGAGATGGCAACTAGCGATAGGCCCTTGGTCGGATCACGTCCCATTTTATGCAGCGCTCGCTCTTCGGCATCATCGACCTTTTCGGCAATCGATCCAGGATGCGAGCGAATCACCTCCCAGAGCATCTTCGCCCCCAGGCCAAAGACCAGGGCGGCGGCTGCGTACTTGCCATACGTGCTCAGGATCGATGCCAGCGGTTTCCCCAGCGCGAAGCCTGCACAGGGCATCAGGAACTGGAAGAGTCCAAAGTGCCAGCCCAGCCGGAACTTCTGGTGCGGTCCGTTCCACTTCACGCCAACGGCCGCCGAGACGCTCATCGCGTCCATACCCAGTCCCAGTCCCATCAGCATTGCTTCTACTGGCAAACCGCAACCTGCGCTTTCGGTGAAAAACCGCGCAGGAGAATACCCGTGGATTGAATTGCAGGGAAGCGAGTCTGATTTAGTGCGGAGCAGGGGACTCAGCTATGGTGCCGCAAGGCCCTCCGCCAGTCGCGTTGGGGATCACGACACTCTCGCCATTGAAGCGAGTTGGGAAGCGATACCACTGCGACAGTTCTTTCGTACCCGCCGGCACATAGTGACAGATCAGTGCCCGTCGAAACCGGTCTCTGCTTGCGTTGGGATATGACCCATGGATCACGCTGCCGTTGAAAAACAGGATATCGCCAGCCTTCAGGATGACGGGCACTTCTTGCTTCCCCGGTGGCACGTCGACATGATCCGTTGTAAAGAACTTCGACGCGTCGGCCCTCTCCGGACAGGCGATGGCCATATCGTGTGTGCCAGGCACAATGACCATCCCACCATTGCCCATGTCGGCATCGTCAATCGCGATCCATGCGGCCATGCAGGTGCCAGGGCTCACTCGGAGATAGTAATTGTCCTGATGCAGATCCTGGCCGCGTGCCCCCGGCGGCTTGAAGTAGAACATGCTCTGCACGGCAACCGGCTCCTCGCCCATCAGCTCAGCGAGCATCTGCCCAATACCCGGATCGAGCATGTACCTGCGTGCAAGCGGACCAACCGGTTTGTCCATATGCAGATGCGGCTGCATCATCCGCGGATACTTCGCGAGCGGATCGGAAGAATCCCGGACCGTGCTGCGTGCCTCGGAAAGCCCATCGACGGGTCCGTTCCTTCCCATCTCCACGAACGTGTCGCGGATCTCGGCCACCTGCACTGCGCTAAAGACCCGGCGCACGATCAGGTAGCCTTGCTCGCGAAAGCAATGAAGTTGTTCATCCGACAGGATTGTCTGTGTCGCTGTATCCATGATTCCCTTCCTGCTGTAACAGTAGGCATGGAGTATCCGACATCTCGTGTATTACAGAAAGCCGTTGGATGAGCACAGCAAACATGCTTAGGCAAGTGCGACCGAATTGTGTTCTCGAATAGACCTGGTCATGTATATACTGCAGGCATGTCCGACCCATCTCCTGCCAATGTCGCTGTGATGAAACGCTGCTGTCGATGCGGGAAGGATCTTAGCGGGCACAAACGATACAAGGACCATTTCGGGTACTGGTGCAGAAGTTGCCACCAGGCTGATGTCATAGCGATGCAGAGGCTGGGAGGGCATCGCCCTGACAAACGTAATGTGTGGCCGATTGTCTTGATCAGCCTTGGCGTGGTGGTTCTCTTGCTCCTGTACCTGTGGTTGCGGTGAAACCTACACCGTCATGATCTCTTTCTGCTTGTGTTCGATGATCTCATCGATCTTCGCTTCATAGGTCTTGGTCAGTTCCTGGATCTGCTCTTTGCACTCCTTGGCCTCATCTTCGGTCAGCTTCCCGGCCTTTTCTTCGGCTTCGGCGGCCTTGTTGGCATCCCGGCGGGCATTGCGGATGGCGACCTTTGCCTCTTCGGAGTGTTTCTTGCACTGTCCGGAAAGCTGCAACCGCCGCTCCTGCGAGAGCGCGGGAAGCTGCAGGCGAATCTGCCGGCCATCCGAATGCGGCGTCAGCCCCAGATTCGAGTCGTTGATCGCCCGCTCAATCGCCTTGATGTCGCCAGGCGAGAATGGCTTGATCAGGATCTGCGTTGGCTCCGGCACGTTCAGCGCGGCGATGCCCTTAAGGTCGGTGGGCGAGCCGTAGTAGTCGACCTTGAGGTGTTCGACCAGCGCGGTAGAGGCCCGGCCGGTGCGGATGCCCTTGAGCTCGTTTTTCACGTGCTCCGCGGTCTTTTCCATGTGCTCTTCGCACTCAAGCAGGATGTCATCGACTGGCATGGTTGTGTTCTCCTTCTACCTTGGTCCGTTCGTCTCTTTCAGGCAGTTACCTTCGTCCCAATTTGCTCGCCGCAGACAACGCGCGCGATATTGCCTGCCTCTTTCATGCTGAACACGATTACCGGCATCTTCCGTTCCATCGCCAAGGTAAACGCCGTCTGGTCCATCACCTTAAGCTGCTTTGCGATCGCTTCCTGGTAGGTGATGGTGTCATATCTGGTTGCCTTGGCATCTTTCTTGGGGTCAGCCGTGTAGATGCCATCCACCTTGGTTGCCTTCAGCAGCACATCCGCCTGCACTTCGGTGGCGCGAAGGGCAGCGCACGTATCGGTGGTGAAGAAAGGGTTGCCGGTGCCGGCGGTGAGAATGATGGCCCGGCCCTTTTCCAGATGGCGTATCGCCCGGCGGCGGATGTAAGGTTCGCATACCGCGGAGATAGTAAGCGCTGACATCACACGCGTCGGTTGGCCCATGGCTTCCATGGTTTCCTGCAGCGCCACGCCGTTGAGCACCGTGGCGAGCATGCCCATGTAGTCGGCCGTTGCCCGCTGGATATGCTTGGCCTCGGAAAACGTAGCACCGCGGATGAAGTTGCCGCCGCCAACGACGATGGCGAGTTGCACGCCCAGGCGAGCGACCTCAACACATTGGCGTGCCATGCTCTCAAGCTCTGCGCCGTGAATCCCCTGGCCGCCTTCCTCGCAGAAACTCTCACCGGTAATCTTCAGTAATACTCGTTTGTACACCGGGATACCGGTTCTGGCAGGTTCGAGGGTGCTCTGGCTTTGCGGCATAAGTGCGACATTATAAGCAGGGGCTCGGGATCGCGATAGTGCTGCAAAGCCTGTTAGCTCTGTCGTTTACGGCGAGACAGGACAACAATGATTGTCAGGAGTATTGCCGCCGCTGCCCAGCCGATGATCGAGAACCAGAAATACATCTCACGCATACGCCCGCCTATTCAACGAATCGTTTGACGCGGTAGCCGCTACACTATAGACTCCCTGCCCCTTTGTCGAAACGGGGCAACTCTCCGTTTGCAGAAGGCAAGAACCGCCTAGAACTGAGGTTTTCAAGCAATGCGAGCAAGTGAAGTCCGCCGCGGCGAGGCCGTGGTTATCGATGGCAAGCTGTTTGTCGTTACGAATGCCGACCACAATACCCCTGGCAATCTGCGCGCCAAGGTGCAGTTCAAGCTGCGCGACGTGTCCAAAGGCACGATCATGGATAAGCGGGTTGGCGCCACGGATGATATTGAAGTGGTCAATCTTGACCGCCGTCCGGTTGAGTATCTCTATTCCGATAACACCGGCCATATCCTGATGGATCTGGAAACCTACGACCAGCAGGCCATTCCCGCCGAAGTGTTCGGCGATGACATTCTCTACCTGAAACCCAACACGCAGTTCCAAGCCAGTTTCCATGACGGGAAGATGGTGAGCTACGACCTGCCCAAGACGGTGGACCTGAAGGTCACTGAGACCCCTCCGGGCATCAAAGGCGCAACGGCGACCAACCAGCAGAAGGAAGCTACAACGGAGACAGGCCTGAAGATCAGGGTCCCTTCATTCATCGAGATCGGCGAAGTGGTTCGCATCAGCACCGAGACCAACGGCTATCTCAGCCGCGCCTGAACATCACAGAAGCAAGCGATCGATTCCGGAAGGACGCTCACCTGGGCGTCCTTCTTTTTTGTTTACGGGCTGGCGTTAATGGCTGTACGCGACGCTGCGTGCCTGCCTATCATCTGCTGAGGCGGCTTGATCTGCCTTCGGTGCGGTGCGCGTGGAAGAGGACTTGCAGATGGGCGACGAGAGCGGAAATCCCAAGGTGGCTGCCCTGTCCGCAACGGTGACAGCAGCGCATGAATCGCTGCAGTCGAGCGACAAGGGGTTTTCGTTCAAACGCCTGGCCCCGTTTATGGGGCCGGCGTTTATTGCCAGCGTTGCCTACATGGATCCGGGCAACTTCGCCACGAATGTCGAGGCCGGCTCGAAGCTGGGCTACGAACTGGTTTGGGTGATCGTTGCCAGCAATCTGATGGCGATGCTGCTGCAGATGCTCTCGGCGAAGTTGGGCATCGCGGCGGGGAAGAACCTGGCTGAGCTTTGCCGCGAGACCTACCCGAGCGCGGTGGTGTGGTTCTTGTGGGCCCTGATGGAAGTCGTCGCCATGGCGACGGACCTGGCGGAGTTCCTGGGCGCTGCACTGGGGTTTAACTTGTTGTTTAGCGTACCGCTTTGGGTTGGCGCCGTCTTGACGGCGATCGCCACGTTTGTCTTGCTCGGGCTGGAACGGCGCGGGTTCCGGCCGCTGGAGGCGGCCATCACCGCGCTGGTGGGGGTGGTCGCGGCCTGCTACCTGGTTGAGACGATTCTGGACCGTCCCGCCTGGCTGGAGGTCGCCGGAGGGCTCAAGCCGATGTTCTCTTCCCGCGAGGCCGTGTTGCTGGCCAGCGGCATCCTGGGCGCAACGGTCATGCCGCATGCGATTCTGCTGCACTCGGCGTTGACCCAGGGGCGCGTCGTTGCCAAGACCGTTGCGCAGCGGCGCAAGCTCTTTGGATACGAGGTCATGGATGTGACCATTGCGATGGGAATTGCCAGTCTGGTCAATGCCGCGATGCTGATCATGGCCGCCGCGACGTTTCATACGGCGGGGAATACGACGGTGGCGAGCATCGAGGATGCTCACCGGACTTTGCAGCCGCTGCTGGGCAAGGCGGCAAGTGTGATCTTCGCGATTTCCCTGCTGGCCGCGGGGCTTTCGTCGGCGGCCGTCGGCACGATGGCGGGCCAGATCATCATGCAGGGCTTCGTGCATCGGAGCATACCTCTTTGGGTTCGTCGCGGTGTGACCATGGTCCCATCGTTCATCGTCATCTTCATGGGCCTTAATCCGACCCGGACGCTGGTGATCAGCCAGGTGGTGCTGAGCTTCGGTCTGCCGTTTGTCATCATTCCGCTGATCCAGTTCACCCGTCGGAAGGATATCATGGGTGATCTGGTGAACCGGAGATCAACGACATTCATGGCTGGCTGTGTTGGCGGACTGATCATCACGCTCAACGTGTACCTGATTTATCGCATCTTCACTGGAGACTAGATTCATGCTGCGCAGGCTGCTGGTACCGTTGGATGGATCCGAACTCGCGGAGGCGGCGTTGGCCGAAGCCGCTTGCCTGGCTGTGCCGCTGGGCGCGAGCATTACGTTGCTGCATATCATCGAAGCCGATGCGCCGCATGCGGTGCATGACCATCGCCATCTCACACAGGCACAAGAGGCTCGTGAGTATCTGGAGGTTGTTGCCGCGAAGATCCCGGCGGGCATTCCTGTCGAGAAGCACGTTCACGAGAACAAGGTGGATGATGTCGCCAAGAGTATCGTGGAACACGTTGAAGAACTTGCGCCCGACCTGGTGGTGATGTGCACGCACGGCCGGGCAGATCTCAAACGTCTGCTCTATGGCAGTCTGGCGCAGCAGGTGGTGGCAAGTGGGACGACGCCGGTTCTGCTTGTGCCGCAACAGCACATGTTCTGCCTGGGGCCTGCCGGGGCGCGCACGGTGCTGATGCCACTGGATGGAGACAAAGCTCATGAAGATGCCATTCCGCTGGTGGCTCATCTGGCGCGGGCATTGAGCGCCCGCCTGCACCTGCTGACGGTGGTGCACACCGTATCGAGCCTCCGCGGTGAGCAAGCTGCGACGGCCTCCATGCTTCCGGCAACAATGAGCGCTGTGCTGGAAATGGAGCAGGAGAGCGCCGCAGCGCATCTGGCGGAACTGGCAGCGATACTAAACGCGGAGGGGCTCTCGGTGACCCAGAGCGTGGTGCGTGGCCGGCGCGTTGAAGAGATTCTGTCGGCCGTCACCGTGCTGTCGGCCGATCTGGTGGTTCTGGCAACCCACGGCCGCAAAGGCACCCAAGCTTTCTGGAATGCCAGTGTCGCTCCTCGGGTGCTGGAAAAGAGCCCCGTTCCCGTGCTGCTGGTCCCGGCGACGTAGCAGTGGGCGAGAGTGGGAGAGGGCGTGAGGGGGAGACGCGGAGACGCGGGGAGGGGCTGTGGATAAGTGCGCAGGTGCGCAAGTTCTCACGAGGATACCCCCTATGCGCCAAGTGCTGTAGTGGCATGTAATTACGGCAGAATTGGGGAGGAGGTGCGCAGGGTCGATGCGCTTGTGGATAACTCGACGGACGTAGTCCCGGCGCGCCGGGATTGATTATTCCGTAACAATGCGTGAAACCAAGTTGGCGCGCGACAGTGGGACGAAACGGGGAAAACCGTTGTGCACCGGGGTGGCGTAAGTGGCTATGGAAAAGAGACTTGGGAAAGGGTGGGAAAGTGTCGCGCGCCAAATGCACACATGTCGCGCGGGGTTAAGTCTCGCCGGGACAATGGCTTGGATGGAAGTTAGTGCACAAAATGCGTGAAAGTGTCGCGCGCTGCATCCTCCCTAACGGAACAGGCAAATCTCCCACTTATCCGGTAGGAGTGGTCGTATTCGATTGAGAAAGAGCACCGCTGACGGAATGGTCGCCCCACCACGGCGGGTCTTCGACGCGGCGACTAAACTGCATGGCAAATGACAAATGCCAGGTGCGAATGCCGACGGCGGAGGGGATGAAAAAATGTGTCCCCCCATAATAAGGGGCGTTGGGGCGGGATTCTGGTTGGAATTGGCTGAAAAACGGGGCTTCTCAAAAACTTGAAGATTTTTTGGCTCCCAAACCCCACCCGCCCGGGAGGGTGGACCCAAAACGCCGCCCCGCCGCGGCGGGTAAACTGCGGCGGCTGGACCCAAATGGCGACCGCCGTGCGGGCGTGTAGGTGCTTCTGAATGCACCGCTATAGCGTCAGCAAGGCGCAGGCCGGATTGTGGACGGGAGCCGGGGCGGACCATGAAGGGCCGCAGAAGCCGGGGCGAAGCCCAGCAGGCGCAAACCTGCTTTTCGGAAATCGCATGTGAGGGGGTGTGGCCGGGTAGCTGCCGTCGGCTTGCAGCCACGATGCCCACCGAAAGCGAATGAATCTTCACAAATTCCAGTTGCGCCAGGCATGGCGTCTCCGTCTATAAGGTGGAATTGTGAAGGTTAACCTTGTGTTGGGAATCCTCGAAGAGCATGGGACGGGGCTACAGGCCCTGTTGCTTCGGCTTACGTTGCGTCCTGATGTGGCGGAGGATCTGATGCAGGAACTGTTCGTGAAACTGAGCCAGTCCAGAGCGTTTGCCCAAGCCATTGATCCTGGCGCATACGCTCGGCGCATGGCCATCAATCTGGCCTTCGACTGGCGACGGGCTGGCAGACGGCACACGCAGGACTTGGGCGTTGACCTGGTATTCTCCGGACGCTCACCAGGCGAAATCGTGGCGGAGGCCGAGGAAGTCGAGCGGATCCTGGAGGTCGTTGAACAACTGGGCGATCTGGCGCGCCAGGCATTCACTCTGCGGTACATCGAGCAGGAAGGATATGAACGAGTCGGGCAGATTCTGGGAAAGACGGCCCATCAAGCGCGTGGACTTTGTCACATGGCCGTTCAGCAAGTGCGTGAGAGATTGGCCGAAAGGCAGGTGACTCATGAGAGACCTTAGTGAGCGGGATATCGTGCATCTGATGAAGGGATTGGCGAAGGTGCAGCCGAGCTCGGAAGAGGTTGTTCGCGCCCGTGCCACTGCACGTCGAACGATTATGAGGAGGTACGCCATGCAATGGCGAATGGTAAGCGGAATCGCCGCGGCAGCATTTCTGGCGATCACGGTCATGGTTATAAACTTCATCCAGCAGCCCGCGTCCGCAGCCGAGATGCTGCAACGAGTCGCGGAGACGAGTCAAGGATACCGCGGCTGGGTCCATTTCCGCACAGAAGCGAAGGGGCAGCAGCCCTATAGCGTAACGCATTTCAACGCCAAGAACGGCGTGTGGGCCGGTGAGGATCACACGCCCGAAGGGCTGGAAGCGAAGATGTATGTACTGGCAGAGAAGAAGGAGGTCGCCTACAGCAGCCGTAGTGGAGAGATCCGAATTGGCGAATTGAGCGAGACGTTTGCCAGCGAATGGAAGAAACAGCTCGATGACCAGCCGTTGACCGTCAGTGCGGCCGTGGCTCGGATGCCCGGAGCCAAAGTGGCTGAGTCCAAGGAGGCGGGACTTTCCCGCTTCGATGTAGTGTTTCCCAAGGATGATCCGCAGAAGGCGGCGGCGGAACACCGATCGGTGTACCCGGAAACAGCGGCCGTCTGGGCTGATCCAGAGACGAAACTGGTGAAGAAAGCCGAACTGCACATAGCGGGCACGATCGTCACGACGGTCTACACCTATGGCAATCCTACGATTGAGACGATCTACGACCTTGGTGTGCCGCGCGAGGCAAAGGTGACCGATGTCCGTCCGGCCAAAGACATCAAGACGATCCTGGCAAGGCTAAGGAAGCGGCAGGATGCAGGCTATGGGGATGGGGTGGCCGTGCTTACAAACACCGATGCGGCCGATCCACAGTATTGGTCCATGTGCCTGTTTGCCCGACAGGGGCGCAACTGGCTGGGGTGCCGCTACCTGGTTGGCGCCAGGCAATATCACAATGGCTCGCCGAGAGCGATCGCGGTGGATGTTCCTGCGGGGTGGCCGTGGCCCAGCCTGGAGGTGGCTGTGTCGCATCTGAAACAGGCGCGGCCCTCGGAGTACGTGGTGAGTGATGGCACGCATACCTACGGCGGTTATTTCAATGCCGCTACGGGAGAGGCCGAGCGCACGATCCAGTCCGGTGGCCCGAAAGACGCGGGCCAGAAGCTCGTCCCGATGGTCTCCGATATGAGATCCAAGCTGGAGCTGGATCTGCCCACCAGAATCTGGCCAGACCTGGCAACGTACGGAACAGGCAGCAAAGTGGAGGTGATCACCGACAAGAATCGACCGGGACAGCTTGGGCTCCGTGTGGATGCCAAAGTATACATCAGGCAGGGAGTTTACGCGCAGGATATCAATATCTACTGGCTTGATCCGACACGTGAGGACATGCCGATCGAGAGTACGATCCAGATTTCCTCCCCGGATGGCAAGTTCGAGTTCAAGACCCTCTACCTGGAGCACAAACAGTTGTCCGATGGTCGCTGGTATCCCAGCCGCTGGCGAACGACTACGACTGTAACCGCCGATCGCAAGGGAGCGGCGGCGACAGTGGTACGGGATATGGAGTGCTGTCTGCAAGTGTTTCCAGGCAAGGTATTGGAGCCGGAGTGGTTCACGAACTTTGCGGAACGGTTGGAACCGACCAAGCGTTAGCCAGTGGATGCGGCTCGCAACGAAAGTAAGCGCGGAAATCCGATGAGAATTCTTGTCCGGTTTTGGGGTTGGGCGGGAAGGTATTAGTAGGATGGCAGATGCTATGGATAAAAGTGAACTGCTCAAAAGGTATGCCCAGAGCGCCGATCAGGAGGCGTTTGGCGAGGTGGTTCGGGATCATGGGTCGTGGCTGTTTTCGGCCGCCCGGCGGCAGTTGGGGGATGAGCACCTGGCGGAGGATGTGACGCAGGCGGTGTTTCTGCTGCTGACGAAACGAGCCAGGCGGTTGGGGCGCTACCGCTACGTCAGCGGCTGGCTGTTCCTGGCATTGGAGAACTGCGTGAAGCATGCGAAGCGGGATCGGGCACGGCTGGCGAGGCGGGAGAAAGAGGCGGCGAGTATGCGCAAAGAAGCTGTGGAGGAGGCGGGGTGGGAAGAGATTGCGCCGGAGCTGGAAGAGGCGGTGGGGAAACTGGGGAAGGCGGATCGGGAGGCAGTGCTTTTGCGGTTCTATGAGCAGCGGCCGCTGGTTGAGGTAGGCAGGGCGCTGGGGATCAGCGAAGAGGCAGCGCGGAAGCGGGTGGAGCGGGCGGTGGAGAAGTTGAGGGGGATGCTGGAGAAGAAGGGGATAAGCGGGACAACGGCCGGGCTCTCGGCGGTGTTGGTGGGGAATGTGGTGCGGGAAGCTCCAGCTTCGCTGGTTGAGGGGGTCATGAGGGCGGTTGGGGGAGGTAATCCTGTGGCAAGTGCAATCGCCAGGGGAGCGATGAGGTTGATGAGAATGGCAACGCTAAAGGTGGCGGCACTAGTCGTTGCGGTGATGGCTCTGGCGGGGGTATTGGCAGTACAAGCCCAAAGTGGTGGCGCCAAGGTAGCTGCGGGTGGTCCTTCCGCAGAGGCCACACTGCCAAGCGTTCCGGCTACGCCATTGCGGGCGACGACCAACCCGGTGCTCGACGCTATTCTCAAGCGGCTTTCTGCACATCAAGAGCGGCTGACGAATCTGAAGATTGAGGCTGAGTATAGTGCACGTCGAATCGATGACGGTCAGGTAACTATGTCGGCGACGGGCACTTGTTGGATCATCCCGGTAGTCGGCAGCAAAATTCGTTTCGACACGGAGGTCACCGAGCCGGGGAAGGGCACGCGCAAGTGGACGAATTCCTATGATGGGCGTGCGCGATACGATTTCCTGCAGGAGCCAGGTGTCCACCCCGTTGGAGTCCTAAAGCGGGAGCGGTTGGCCGTTGTAGACGCGCCGAAATTTGGATGGAGCGCGTCAATATACGGCTGTTTCGATGCTCAGGGGTATACGTTTACGCAGCTTATCAGTAACTGGCAAAGGCACATTACGATTAGCCAGGAAAGCGAGGAAGACAGGCGGTATGAAGTCGTGACGATTTCTAACGGCTCTGGCCAGAAGAAATGGGTGTTCTGGCTTGATCGCGACCGAGAGTACGCATTGAAACGTCGTATCGACTATCGTGAGGCACCGGGAGGCAAACAGGAAACCCTCACCATGGATGTCAAGGAATTCCAGGAAGCTGCACCGAACGCTTACTATCCATCGCATGTCGTATGGACTGGCATGGGTTCCGTGGTGGATTATCGCGCCACTTCAATTGTTGCGAATGATCCCACTTTCGACGATGCGGTGTTCACGTTCCAATGGCCAGTGGGCACGGTAGTTAATGATGAGTTCACAGGCAAGGGCGTGGTGATTGGCGCGACGCCAGATCTGGAAGGAGATGCACGTAAGGCGAGGCTCAAGGCGGGCGACGTGGCGCCGGATTTTGCGGTCAAGACCCTGAATGGCAAGGAGTTCAGGCTGGCGGACCATCGGGGCAAGTATGTATTGCTGGACTTCTGGGCCATCTCGTGCGGGCCATGTGTGACGGATATGTCCTATCTCAAGAAGGTTTATGAGCAGTTTGGGCAGAACCCGCGATTTGTCATGATCGGTCTGAACCTGGATGAGCAGATCCAGGCCCCGGCAGATTTTGTGAAAAAGAATGGTATATCGTGGTCGCAGGGTTTCCTGGGCGGATGGGCGGCCGGCGAGAAGTGGATGGCGCCATATGGCGTGCGCGGGATTCCCGCGATATTCCTGATTGGTCCAGATGGGAAAGTGATCGCCAAAGGCTTGATCGGTGCGCAAGTCATGACTTGGGTGGAGAATGAGTTGGGAAAGGCGGCGAAGAATCCGTGATTGGGCTGGGGCGGAGAGAACGTCAAGAGGATAAGAGCGAAGGGCGGAAAGCGGAAATGAAGAATGGAAGGAGCAGAGAAGATGATGGCAATGGCGAAGGTGAAGGCGTCGGTGGCGGCTGGGATTCTGACGGTCCTGCTGCTGGTGATGTGTGGCTTGGCGCAGGCTCAAACGGCAGAAACGCCAAACACTGCGGCACTGCCCGCACGCCCCGTGGCTGTGCCCACCAGCCAACCCGCTTCAACACAAGCGACTCATCCATTCAGTCCCCAGGATCTTCGCTTCCTTGGCGAGGTGCTGAAGGTCGATGACAAGTCCATCACGATTTCGCTGAATTACCAACAAGGCATCAGGCGCCCTGCGGCGACAACAAAAACCTTTGCGCTGGACAAGGAGCAAACGCGGGCCTTGATGGTGGCTCCGATGCGTTCGCAACTGGCAGAGACTCGAATCGTAACCGCCAAACTCACCCCCATTGAGCTCTCAGATCTGAAGGTCGGGCAGAGCGTCGCGATTGCTGCCGAGGGCGATCTGGCGACGCACATTGAGGTTTTGCCACCGGGAGAACCTCTTCCCATAAGGAACGGTAATCCGAGAGAGCCGGGCGGACCAGGGCCCACCACCATCGCCCGCGGGAGCATTACCAAGTTGGATGGAGACAGTCTCACCGTTGATTCCAGGGTGCCCGGACCAACTGGACTAGTCACGGTTGTGGCCGACGATAACTCACAAGTGCTGTTGGACGGCCAGCGCGCCTACCTGGATGATCTGAAAGAGCGCATGTCTGTACGTGTGACATCGTACCCGGCAACAGGTCGCTTCCCCGCGCGGTTGGAGATCAGCGCCTCGTCGCCACTGCTGCGCGGAACGATGGTCCGACTCGATGGCAGGAATGTCATCGTTCTGGTGGCCAAGCCCGACGGAACAGCGAGCGAAGTGACCGTTCCGACGAATGATCAGACGGAAATCACCGATGTCGGCGTGGTGGGCGGGCGGCTGACACCGTCACGAAGTATCCATCTGGAGGACCTGGTTGAAGGCATGCGACTAAGCATCCTTCCTGAGACGGGAATGGCGAAGCGCATCGCTGTACTGCCCCAAGGCAGATCGGCCACTCGACCCGTAGGTACGCAGCCGATCGCGGCAGAGAAGCCGGCGGCTACGGGCATATCGAGCAATGAGCGAGAAATAGCGATCGCGGAGGCCAAGAGCGATGGAGGATCGCAGACATCTGATTCCAAGCTGAACAAGGCGAACGAGATTCCGATCCGGATTCTGACGCCGGACGGGAAGCCTGCGACAGGGGCGGATGCGGCGGTGGCAACTGCCTTGGAGAGCGTTGAAGTTCGCGATGGCGCTATCGTTCGGAGGCAAACGAGGGCCGCAATCAAGACTGTTGATTCCGAAGGAGTCTATCTGTTGCCACCGCTGACGCAGCCAAAGGGCACAGTCCTGATCACTCATCCAAACGGATATATCGAGATGCCCTATCAGGAGGTGGCGAAGGCAAAAGAGCTGCGCCTGAATGCCTGGGGGAAAGTGGAAGCGGTTTTGAAGGTTGGGGCGAATGTGGCGGGGCAGAGAATGGAGATGTATAGGTTGGAGGGCCATTGGGGGGACGAGCCGATATTGGATCAAGTTGAGGAGCGTCAGACCGATGCCAATGGCCGGTGTGTGTTTGACCATGTGCCAGCCGGGAAAGTGAACGTTGGGAACGTTGTCCTAGTGTTCGGCGAGAAGGTTTGGAGCCAGAGCCATGTTAAGCTGGTCACGGTTGAGGCTGGAGGGAGTGTACCGGTCGAGATTGGCGGTGAAGGGCGGCCAGTGGCCGGACGCGTAGAGATTCCCGCCGATATGCCGGTGGGATGGCAGTTTGGCGGCATGATAGTGAGTTTGAAGACGCTGAGGCTCCCTACGCCGCAGGGATTTCGGAGTTGGTCGCCCGAGACACGGCAAGCCTGGACTGAGGAATGGAGGAAAAGCGATGCGGGGAAGGCATATACGAGGCTGGAAGAGGAGGAGTCCCGCAAGGCGCGAATATTCTGTTGCCGGGTGAATGCGGATGGCACATTCCGTATTGAGGATATCCCGGCCGGGACCTATACCATGCGCGCGACTTTGCAGCCCTCGGACTATCGCGGCAGGCCAAATAGGCAGTTGGGCGTAGCCACGGGGGAATTCACCATGCCTGAAGTGCCGGGTGGAAAGAGCAGCGAGGTGCTTGATGTGGGGGTACTGGAGGTGAAGCGGCAGACTGCGGCAACGCTTCCAAGCACTAAGCCCAACAGCGCGAAGTGAGCGATTTGAAACGGAAGAGCAAATGCAGGCTGATCGGGCTGGTGATTATTGATTATTCCGTGACGGAGATGCTCAAAGATTTGGGATTGCGGAATGTCGATAAAGGGCTCATGCTGCTGTACGCGGAAGGACGTGGATGCCATGTTCTTAACTCATGCCCCCAACTCCTCGCAACGACTTTCGGCCAGGGCTCGGGCGTTGCTTTGGGTGGTTGTGGCAATCCTGTGCATCGGTGGCGGGGGGCTGTGCATCTGGCAGAACGTGATGCAACGGCAGGACGATCTGGCCTGGCATGCAAGGGAGCAGAACCGGCTGTTGTTGCGGAAGGGCAAGTGGGTTGGGTACTCCGCAGGGGGATCGTCGTCTGTTGCGTCGGACCCGCATCCTCGACCCTCGGCCATGTTCGTGGAGACCGAGCGTATTCGGAGAACCATCGCCGGATGGAACAGCGGCATCGCGCCGATGCTGTGGATCGCGCTGATTGTGGCGGCGGCTGTCTGGCGAAAGAAGCGGCCCGCCATACTCGATGTGGCCCTTGGTGTTGCCGTGGTGGCGGGCGTGGCGTGGTTTGCTCATCCGGCATACACGATTACGCTGGATGGCATCTTCAACAATGACATGCTCCTCTGGGCAGCGCTGATGCTGCTCATTACCAGCATAGCGTTCTGGCGTGCGCTTCGTGCTCCGGGCGAGGGCATGAGCGGCCCGCCTGTCTGCTCGAAGTGTCAGTACAGCCTTACGGGTAATGTCAGTGGTGTGTGTCCAGAATGCGGGGAACCGACGGAGAAGGAGACTGCGAGCGCTTTGTGATGTGGGGAGGAAAGACGGAGGGGATGGGAGTTCTGTCGGCGGCGCCGCCGATTATTAACTGTGGATTGGCGTTGCGTCATTGTATCCTTGCGAATGGGTTCGGGATTTGCGGAAGGAGAAGACGGTGACAGCGAAGGTGAAGGTGGCGGTGGCGGTCGCGGCGGCGGCTGCTGCAGCGTTCCCTATTGGTGTGGCAATTGGCCATATGCTGGAGACGAGGGCTACTGGACTGTCGCTTTGGGTCGGGTCGGTGCTGGCGGGGGTGTGGCTGCTGGCATCGGGTTGGCGGGGGCGCAGGGTGGGGGATGAGCCGAGATGCGCCAAGTGCGGCTATATTCTGCTGCATCTGGAAAGTGGCCATTGCCCGGAGTGCGGGACTGAGGTCTCGATGGGCAACACCGTGACGGGGGAGCATCAACGGGGCTGGGGACGGTTGATTGCAGGCGTATTGCTGCTGATGGCGGCATCGTCGCTGATGATCCGGCCGGTCGGGAGGGCTGTATGGGCGGTGCCATGGTATCAATATAGGCCGGCCGGCCTGGTGGTGGATGATGTGGATGGGCTGGGCAGTCTGCATAAGGCGATGGTGGAACTGCAGCGGCGGGAGTCAGTTGGGGAATTGCCAGAACGAGCTCGGCGCAAGTTGGTGGGAAAGGCTTTGGAGGAGCAGGCCCCTGCAACGCTCGCGCCACGTCGCGAGCTTCTGGATTACGTTTTGAAAGCGCTGGTGGCCGGGCATCTCACCAAAGAGGAGAAAGAGCGGTTTCTTGAGCAGGCCTGTGATGTGACGATGGCGGTTCGACCGGTTGTGGGTGAGGGGGAACGGATTCCTCTTGAGATCTCGCTTGATTGCCGGGGGCCAAGTACGTTCCCGCCAGAACTCTCACTACTATATGACGAGAAGGGCCGGCGGATTGACGGGAAACCGGTGGATCCCTCGCCAACCATCGGTTCGGCCTATATCCCTGGCCTGTCGAGGATTCCAACTTCGATGCCCGCCCAGGAAATCGGCAAGCACACAGTTGAACTAGACGTTAGTTTGGAACTGTTGCACATTGCGCGGAAGGGCGTTGGCAAGACTCAGTCTCTGGGGAAGCGAAGCACAACAGTGCGGGGCTCATATCAGGTGGTTTCGCGGAATGAGGCACCACAGGTGGAACTGCTGGATTCGGAGTCGCTTCGTGCTCAGGTTGTGGCGGCCTTGAAGATCGATCGAGTTTTCAAACGGAAAGACAGCTACGTTGCTGTGGCGTTCAGGGTCGCGGCCGCCCCTTCTGACCTGGCATTCAATGTGTTTGTGCAGAGTGACAAGGGCGAGATGCCGATCGGGGCGATCCACTGCACGAAGGGGCAGAGCAGGGGTCTGTTGGCGGCGGGAGAGCTTGGCGAAGTCGTTCCGGCAAAGGTGAACGTGGTATTGCGGCCGAGTGTGGAGGTCGCGAAGCAAACGGTGGATGTGATCGCGATCTATTCTGAGGAGATTGTCTTTCCAGATGTGGTGGTGCGCTAACGCAGGGCTTGATGGAAGAGATATCTCTGACAGTAAAGAATCATGTGCCCTGGGCTATGCACTTGCGCCCAGTTGGGCCTCATGCTCAGTGGCGTTGCCTCATGGCGTCTTTCATTATGTGGCCCTCGTACTTGCGGCAGGGGGATTCGTTCGCTTACTCTGTCATTGCGACTAAACGCTCTCGCCTACCGGTGATTCGATTGAAGGAGATACATGGTTCCACAACTCAAAGACAAAGAACTGGTCTATGCCCCGCGCACCCACGATCTGAAACAGTTTGAGGCGATTGGACGGCTGGCGAAGGCGCAGGGGTTTACCCACCTGGTGATTTCCGATCTTGCCGTGCGCACGGATTTCACGGGTGAGGAGGTCGACAGCCCCTGGTGTGAATGGTCGGCGATACTGCCGGCGATCTTCAAACATGTGACTCCTCTCGGTTTGGAGGATGCTTATCCTGCGGGCAACGTGAAGGCGCAGTTCGATTTCCTTAAGGCGAAGTACGCGATCTGCAAGAGGCTGGGCATGCGCGCTGCGTACTATGGGACCGAACCACATTGGCTGAATGAACGCGTCTACGCGAAGCATCCGGAGTGGCGCGGCAGCCGCGTGGATAACAGCCTGCGCGCGATCGGAATGTACTATGCGCCGAACACCGATCACCCCGAAGTGCGGGCGGCGTATCGCGAAGGCGTGCGGTTGCTCTGCAAGGCCTGCCCCGGCCTGGACATCTTCAGTTTCAATACCAATGACTCAGGCGGCTTTTACCCATGGGAAAAGCGACTGTTCAGTGGTGTGAACGGACCGACGGGGACGCAAGGCAAGGATATGGGCCTGCGCGTCGTCGAGTTTTTGAGCGCACTGCGCGCGGGGGCCGGGGAGGCGGGGGTGGATGCCCATATCTTCACGAACGTGTATGGCTGGTTCAATGATGACGAGATGCACCTGGTGCTGCGTTCGCTCAAGCCGGGCGTGGGGGTGAATGGCCGGTGCCCAGGGGAACATGAGGTCGAGTGTTCGCTCATGTCTTGCGGTGGCAGCGGCTGGATGCCATCGCCGGTGATTAACAAGGATGGTGCTGTCCTTGCTGGGCTGCACGGGGCGCTGAATGTGGTGGGCAGCAAAGCCAGGCGGTTTCTCGGCGGTGGCAACAGCCCCGAGTATTTTAGGGCGTTTGGTTTTGGCGTGACGCAGAAGCGGCCGAGCCATCAACGCGGATGGATGGAGTTATTCCACAGACTCGCGGTGGAAATGTATGGCGAGGAATCGGCGGATGATGTGGTCGATGCCTGGCAGACGCGCGAGCGTGCCCACGTGCAGGCTGGCGCGATCGGCATGCCGGACGGCTCGGTGCGGCTGCGCTGGCTGACCCGGCCGCTGGTGGCGCGGCAGGAACTATTGACGGAGGAGGAACTGAGCTACTGGGCGCCGTTTGCCTATTACTCGAAGAAAGCCCAGCCGGAGAAGTACCTCGATTACCTGAATTGCAGCGGGTATCAGTGGGTGCATAACTGGGAACAGGCCACGACGATCGCGTGCGGCATCGACAATGTTGAGGGCACGCTCAAGCGCGCGGCCGAGGAATTTGCGGCGGCGGCGGGGAAAGCCCGCAATGCAGCGATCCGCCAGGGGTTGGAGATGGAATCCTATCGCATTCTGGCCGAGCGGAGTATGGCGCTGACGGCTCGGCACGTGATACAGGTGGCAACCCTCAGCTATTTGCGCGATGCCGCCAATCTGGTGCAGCCGCGCACGACATCGATCGCGCCGATCGCACCGACGATGTCCAAGGGCGACTTTGGCGACGAAGGCCTCTGGTTCATGCAGCGTGCCTTGCGCTGGGAGCTGGACAACGTGAATGACCTCATCGCGCTGATGAAGAAGGCACCTGAGCCGCTGTTCTTCACGGCTCCGAACGCATCGTTTACGGGGCCACTGTTGCTGGAAAAAGATCTTCTGAGCAGTTTGCACAAGAAGGCCGCGATCATGCTGCGGCACTGGCGCGATGTGGAGATCGGCTACTACAAACCCACGTTTGGGGGATAGAGCGGATCGTTCTTGCTTGCGCGGGGCATTCTGGCATCATTGGCAGTTCGATCTAGTGGGAAGACAACTTTAGGGCGATGGAGAGAACAATGGCTACGAAGATGTATCGCGGCGGTGTGTTCGGATTTGGCGAGATGGGTCAGGAGGCCACTACCCGAATCAATTTCGATCGCTGGTACGGTGACGACGTGCAGATCGTGGGTGTGTGCGACCGCGGCAAAGAGAAGCTTAAGCTGGCGGAGGAACGCTTTGGGCTTAAGGCGTCTAAGGATCCCAGAGAACTGGTGGCGATGGACCTGGATTTCGCGCTGGTGACTTCGACGACGGTTGCCCACGCCGAGCACGGGCTAATGCTCGCGGAGGCGGGGGTTCCGATGCTGATGGAGAAACCGATAGCGCTGAGCTATGCCCAGGGCAAGGCCATGTGCGATGCGGTGAAGAAACACAAGGTCGAGACAGTTGTGAACTATGGAAGGCGTTTCGATCCTGCGATGCGGAAGATGAAATCCATCATCGACGAAGGCAAGCTCGGGCGGCTGCTGTCATTCGATGGCGCTATCTACCGGGGCGTCGGCGTGTATGAAGCCGGATACCGCCACCGCGCGGTGGTCGAGCCCGAGGAATCGGGCGGCTGGATCGTTCACCACGCCTGCCATACGGTGGACATAGCGTGGTGGTTTATGGGCGATGTCGAAGAGGTCAGCACGATGACCCTGAGCACCGTGCCGGGAAAGTTCTCGGAGGAGGTGCTGATGGGCCACCTGCGGTTCAAGAACGGCGCCATAGGACAGATCTTCGATACCGTGGGCGGGGTGAAAGGCGATAACACGGCCGTGGTGGGCACGAACGGCGGCATACGCACGACCGAAGGCGCCGGGGCACGGCTGATCAACATACGCCTGACGGGCGACCGCGACACCGGACCTGCCCGGGTGCTGGACCCGCGCGAGACGCACAAGCACTTCGATGCGACGACGATGCTGATCAAGATCGTGAAGGAAGGCGGGAAATCCGATGTCACGGTCCATGATGCTCTGGAGTCGCTGAGGATCTCTCTGGCGATGCGCGAATCCGCCATGAGCGGTGGCAAGTGGGTTAAGGTTTCCAGCATCAAGTAAAACTATCGTAAAGGAAGGCATCATGAGACAAGTCGTGTTCGTCGTGACGATTCTGCTCGCAGCGCTCTTTTCCGTTTCGTTCACAGGCTGTGGCGGACTCAAGGCGGCACCCCCGGCGACCGTGACACCGACGCGTTCCACGGTCGCCAAAGGGAGAACTGAAGATGACATGCCGTTCCCAGCGCGCCCCGACATGGTTGTCGAGCCATGCAAAGCGTTGCCGGCTGATTTCAAGGAATCTCCCATTGTCGAGTTCTACGGCAACTTCGAGACGGCCGGGGTGATACTTGAAATGCCCGCGTCGATCCCTGTGGACAGGGTCGGCAATGTTTGCCTGTTTCTTAATGTCAACGGCCAGTGGGACCGCGTGCATGATATGGCTCGAAGCGGCGCCACCAGGAACTGGCTGGGAAGCGTTTTCTGGCTCAAGCCCGACAGCACCTATCAGGTGAAGGTTGTGGTGTATGATCGCTCGACCGGACAGGCCATTGCGACAGAGTGCAAGAGCGGACAGACGCGCAAGGAACCGGTTTTGCCTGACTCGCCGAAGAGGCTATATGTCGCCACGACGGGCAACGACGCCAATCTCGGTACACTGGAACGACCGCTGCGCACGTTCACAAAAGCGCTGAGTATCGTACAGCCGGGAACAACGATATTCGTCAGGGGCGGTGTGTACTACGAAGGCGATCTCCAATTCGCAAAGAGCGGGGAGCCCGGCGCGCCGGTCGTTGTCCGTTCCTATAGGAATGAGCAAGTGGTACTCGATGGATCGAATCCGGCGTTGATGGAAGGATCAGCGTGGAAAGATGAGGGCGGCAACATCTACTCCTGCTCTTACCAAGGCAAGTCGTACAACCTGATCATCGAGAGCAGAAAGACCGGCCAGATGATCCGCGCGCTGCCGCTACGAACGGTCGGGGAAGTGCGCAAGCGCGCATTTGACCTGGCGAGGTTAGGCAGCGATTTCGCCAAAGAAGCTCCACAGCTCGACAAGAACGGCGTGGATGCCGCGTTTGCCACCGATGGAACAACGGCCGTGGCCGCGTTGCCAGGTCCGATCTCCGATTACATCGTTCATATCGCGCGATCGACCAAGGGCATCATTCTCGAGAACCGCAACAACATCATGTTCGACGGCCTGGAGATACGGTTCTTCGGCAAGGAAGACTATTCCGCCGGCGCATTTGTGTTCAATTCGTCGGATATCCTCTTCCAGAACTGCAAGTTCGTCTTCGATGACACGCAGATCTGGGTCAAGGCAAACAGTCATCGCCTGACTGTTCAGGACTGTTCGTTCGTCGATGCCCTGACCAATTATCCGTTTGCCATTCTGAAGAACGACGGCGCGCTCTGTTCGTACGAAGCCGGGGCAATCAATGTTGACGCCTCGTATTCCGGGCGCGGCATGGTGATTCGCCGCAACCGTATCCAGAACCTGTTCGACGGTGTGCACCTGACGCCCTGGATCGTCGATGACGCACGCAGCCAGGAAACGGACTTCTACCACAACCGGATCCTGGGGTGCCTCGACGACTTTATGGAACTTGATGGATTCTCCAGGAACGTGCGCGTGTTTGAGAACTACATGAGGCGATCGCTCTCGGGTGTTTCGGTGGCGCAGGCGCTGGATGGCCCGACCTTCGTCATCTACAACGTGCTGGCCGACTGCGGTTTGACCGCATCGACCACGCGCGAGGGGAACTGGAGCTATCCATTCAAGACCAACGGCGGACCGGGCGCTGACACCGTCGGTTCAGGTCCGATGTTCTTCTATCACAACACGGCTTATACAACCGATCCGCAGAGCCATGCGATGCTGGTCAAGCGTCCGATCTGGATACACCTGACGCTGAAGAACAATATCTGGGTCGGCCAGAAGCTCGGGTTTGAGATCTGGCGCAGAGACCCATCCCCGATGAACTGGGACTACGACGACCTTTTCACATTCAACCCCAAGGGCTCGCTGATGTACATTGACTACGGCAAGGGGGGCGACTTCAAGTCCATCAAGGAAATCGACGCGAAATACCCTGGATTCATGAAGAATGGCATCAACGCTGATCCGATGATCAAGGATCAGTGGGTCGGCGACTACATGCTCAAGGATGCAAGTCCCTGCATAGATGCCGGGGTCGTCATACCGGGAATCAACAGCATGAGGAAGCTGGGGAAAGCGCCTGACCTGGGTGCGTACGAAATGCGATAAGAGCAGGTGATGACCTGAAGCAACAAGGAGACTGCCATGTCCGCAGATAAGTCCTTTAACGTCAGTGTCCATGTCCGCAGCGCCGCTGAGTTCGAGCCTTTCGCAGCCCTCGCAGCGCGGCTGCAGAGATTCGGCGAGGTGTCGATGAACGTCAGCCAGCTTTCGGGCAAAACGCTTGAGGATGTCCCCGAAGGCGGTAGTTCGTGGCACGAGTACACCGCTTGCCTGCCGGTGCTGAATAAGAAGTTCTTTCCGCACCCGAAGGAAGCGCCGTTCCTCAACATGGCCTACATCCGCAAAAACGTCGCCCTGTTGCGGGCGTGCGTGCGCGTGCTTCGCAAGCACAAGCTCAAGGCATCGTTCAATACGCACGATCCGTTCTTCATGCCTGAGGCTTTCTTCACCAGGAACCCGCACCTGCGCGGGGCGCGCCTCGATCATCCGCGGCGCTCGCGCAAGGAAGAATTCGGCATCTGCCGCGACTGCTCCGAGGGGCAGGAGATGCTCGCGTGGAACATGGCGCAGCTTATCAAAGAGATGCCCGAGCTGACGACTCTCTTCTGGCTGACCAACGACGCCGGCGCCGGAATCTGCTGGAATGATTACCTCTATCCCGGTCCCAATGGCCCCGACGCTTGCCGGCACCTCAACACCGGCCAGCGCGTTGCCAACATCATCAACGGCTTCAACCGGGGCGCGGGGAGGGTGCTTGAGACCGTCATCCTGCATGCCAACTTCACCCGCGCCGAGCGCGATCTATTCCCCCACAACATCGACCCCGCCCACATGTATTCGCTCGGCTTGGACGACCGACTGGTCAGCGTTGGTCCGGTGATCGACAACCCCATCCGGGGCATCTTCGACCCCGTGGCCATGGTCGCCGCTCTGGAGAAGGCACAGGCATCCAAGGTCCGCAAGATCATGATTGGTCTGGGCACCAACTACAGCCGCAACCACGAGCTGCCCGAGACGGCCGAAAAGGTAATCGAGATCATCGAGAGCTTCTTCGATGCCCCCTGCGCCGGGACGATTGGGCGGCTGAGCTTTCTGCGCGGGCTCTGCGTCCGATGGGTGGGCGAAAAGCAGGCCGACGCTCTGCTGGAAGCCCTGATCGCGCTGAATGAGGCGTACAAGTACAAACAGGCGACGATGCCGCGATTTACAGGCAACTACGTGGGGGTCTCGATGCGGCACATCACCCGCCCGCTGGTGGCGCTGCCCGAGAAGCTTACGCCAGAGGAGGAGGCATACTTCCTGCCGCAGGTGTTTAACCCCAACCTCCAGGAAGCTCGGATGGATTACCTCGACTGGCACGGCGGGAAGCTCCGCGCTGGCGCGGCCGACGAGGAGACGCCCGACCCGCGCGTGAACGAGGTGTCGGTGGCGTGCGGCCGCTTCAACGGCGTCGCGGATGTGCTTGAGAAACTCGATGGCAAGGGTGATGCCGCGATTTTCCGCGGAATGGCGATCTCGATCCGGATGTACTCAAGTATCCTGCGGAGCATCGGCAACTTTTACGCGATGCAAATCGTCCGCCAGCGCAATGCGGCGCGGTTTGCGGCCGGCCCGCAGGTTCCTTCCAAGGTTGCGAGTATGACCGGCGACCAGGACCTGCTGTTGATCCACGAGTACATGCGAGACGAGTTGGACAACACCGCCCGCCTGCTGGACCTGATTGAGAACGGCGGCAAGCAGCGGATGGTTCTGGCGGTCCGCCCGGGCGACGTGGAAGACACCTTCATGCTCGGGGCGAACATCGTTGAGCAGCTTCACAAAAAGACGACAATTATGCGCCGACATTGGCTGGATGCCTCGGCGTACCTGGCTCCGCCGCATAAGTGAGCGCGGGCGAGAAGGACAAGCAAAGTGATGGAAGGACAGCGATGATGAATATGGCAGGCCAATTTGGCGCAGCGGCGATTGTATTGGCGGTTGTTGCGACGGCGATGATCAGTTCGTGTTTCGCGCAGGCGAATGGCAATGGCGCCGCCTCCGCGGCCAGCACTTCCGCTGACTATCCTGCGCCGGGCGCTAAGGTTGCGTGGGCGGACATGAAGCAGTTCTTCACTCCGCCGGATGAATTCAAAGGCAAGCTTGGCAACTATCGCTCCGTGATGACGTTCGATGATGGCAGCGAGATCAAGACACCCCAGGACTGGCCGCGCCGGCGCGATGAGATACGCAAATACTGGCAGGGCATCATGGGACGTTGGCCGGCGATGGTGGAGAAGCCAAAGATCAATTATCTCGGCAGGGAACACGTCGAGAACTTCACGCGGCACAAGATTCAGCTTGAGATCGCCCCCGGCAAGGTTGTCGGCGACCACTACCTGCTTGTGCCCGATGGCAAGGGGCCGTTCCCGGCCGTGTTGGTGACCTGGTACAACTCGGAGGATGCGGCGGGCATGGGCCCTAAACAGTGGAATCGTACGGACTTCGGTTACCAGGTTGCGCGGCGCGGCTTCGTGGCGCTGTGTCTGGGCAGTGTCAGCGGGCAGGACGTTCGCGCCCCGGAGACCAACGACGGCATCCAGCCGCTGTCGTTCCTGGCCTACGCGGCGGGCAATGCCGGCAATGCGCTGGCGAGCATGCCGGAAGTGGACGCGAAACACATTGGCGTGGTCGGGCATTCGTTCGGCGGTAAGTGGTCGATGCTCGCCTCGTGTCTGAACGACCTCTTCGCCTGCGCTGTGTGGGTGGATCCGGGCGTGGTCTGGAACGAGCAGGATGGCAACGCAAACTACTGGGACCAGTGGTACCTCGGCTACCAGTTCGACAAGCCGGCCAAGGAACAGCGCGGCCCGGGCATCGTCAGTGATAAGAACCCGCGGACGGGGGCGTACAAGAAACTGGTCGAGGCTGGCCACGACCTGATCGAACTGCACGCACTGATGGCATCGCGGCCGCTGCTGGTATCAGGTGGCGAGCAGGACCAGCCGGTCCACTGGACGGCCTTGAACCACAGCATCGCGCTGAACAAGTTCCTCGGCTACGAGAACCGCGTTGCGATGACCATGCGCAACGGCCATTCGCCGACGCTTGAGTCGAACGAACAGGTCTATGCGTTCTTCGAGCATTTCCTGAAGGATGCGAAGTAAGTGTCGAATGCTCACGCCCTATGCGGGCCTGCGAGAGAACACAAACGTCAGCAGCGCCAGGCTGAGGCCCATGAGCAGCGATACCGTGGGTGGATCGCCGATTGGCAGTCCCTTGATCAGGAATGTCTGGTGGCCAAAGAGCATGATCAGAGCCGCGATATAGATGGGCACAACGATGACGGTGCCAGGCACGAAGGAACTGATCAGAAGCACGACGCCGGCCGCTCCGCCATTCCAACTTCCCGCCGCATCGCACAGGGTCTCGGGAGCCCATGGCAGCGTCTTGGATAGCGGGGTATAGACGACCTGCTTCTGCTCCATGGTGTGTTGGGTCTCGATTGCCTGGGTAATGTCTTGCAGCGCGGGGTCGATGCGCGCTCCGAGGATTTGGCTGGCCTGGTTCTCGGCTGCCGTGCGATTGGTCACCTGCCAGGTGAGGAAGCCGATCAGCAAAAGCGCGGCCAGCGCAAAGCGAAGTTGCGGTCCAAGCAGCCAGTCAAACGGTCCGCCGTAACGGCGCTCAAAATAGCTGCGATGCTGGAAAGGCACGCGCTCCGGTTCGGCGCTGAAGTTGAACACCTCGCGTTCTCGCTGCACGGCTTGGAGTTTGGCAGGATCGGCAGGCACGGCGGATGCCGGATCTTCACGATAGCGCATGGCTTCATCGCGGATTTCCGCGGCCTGGGCGACCATAACTTCGACCATGTGCTTGGCCTGTTTGCCGGCCGACAGTTCATCCATGCCCTCGGCGCACAGTCCCTTGATCTGGGCATTAAGCAGGAATTTCCGTTCCTTCTCCATCTGCTGGGTTTCGATCTTCTTATTGATCCACTGCACGATTGGGTCGCGCCAGGATGCGAACTTCGGGCGCAGGTGGCCGCGAATGGTCCGGCCCCAGCGTTTGCGGGCTTCGATCTTCGCATCGTAGCCGAACATCTCCTCGTAGAACTCCTCCCAGTAATGTCCCGAGTATTCGCAGACGAATCGCCGCAGGGCCTCTTCGTCGAGGCCTTGCACGCGGAAGCCGCGCAGCATCGCCTCGGCCTGCGCGAAGGCGCCATGCCGCTGGCGCGTAACCATTCGATCCACGGTTAGCCGTGCGGTGGCGGCCAGGACAAACGACATGACAAGAATCGCAAGGCTTACCAGCACAATCTCCATCGCGATGATCGAAAGTCCAAGCAGCAAGATGGCCACGATGATGCGAGCCCACTGTTGCCATGTGGCGGTCTTGATGACTTGATGTACTCGACTGAGAAAGTGTCTCTGGCCTGAAAGCTCTACCAGCAACTGGTAGAAGAAGAAAGTGCAGCCGACCATACCGATACCGCCGGCCACCCACCACCACAATCCGCCCCAGGCCAGAGAAGATACCAGTACCAGACTCAGGAATCCCGTGCCCAAGTAGATCACCTTGCGGATGGTGGCGAGGTTGCTGTCGTTGTACGCCTTGACGCAGCGCTCCAGTTCCTGGATGTGCTGCGATCGCGGAGTGAAATCGCCGGCCGTTTCCACGCCGAGATAGTTCTCCAGGTCGCGGATGACCAGGGAAATATTGGCATATCTGGTATCCCGTTTCTTTGCGGTCATCTTGCGGCAGATGCGTCCAAGTTCGGAGGGGATGTTTGGGCTGTAGCGCAGCGGTGAAGGCACTTCGCTTCGAGCCGCGGCGGCGAGCACCTCATCCGCGGTCTGGCCCTCAAATGGAGGCCGGCCTGTCAGCAATGCGAAAAGCGTACAGCCCAATGAATAGATATCTGCCCGCGTATCAACGCTACTGGCATCGGCTGCCTGTTCCGGCGCCATATAGGCCGGTGTGCCCATGCTGGTTCGAGCCATCGTCGCCCCAGCCGATGCCGAATCGGTCGCGGTGGTCTGGCGGGTTCGCGGCGCGTCTGGCGCATCGCCGGCCCGCTTTACCAGTCCCAGGTCCGCGACTTTCACAATGCCATCCGATGAAAGCAGGAGGTTGTCCGGCTTGATATCGCGATGGATCATCCCTCGGTCGTGCGCCAGTTTGAGCCCCCGTGCCGCTTGCAGAATATATCCGGCTGCCGTGTCCGGTGTAATCGCGCCCTCAGTGCGGATCAGGTCGGCCAGCGATTGCCCCTTAACGTACTCCATGCTGAAGAAATGATTCTGCTGGTCTTCGCCGATGTCGTGGATTTGCACGACATTGTGGTGGACCAACTGCGCTGCGGCGTATGCTTCGCGGACAAACCGCGCGACAAACCGGGCGTCACTGGCCAACGAGCTGTTCAGCACCTTTACCGCGACATCGCGGTCCAGAGAGATCTGGCGCGCGAGATAGACGGTGCCCATGCCTCCCTGGCCGAGACGCCGCCGCAGCTCATAGCCACCCAGGACGCTCGTGCGCAGGGTCTGCGTTGTGGCAGGGGCTCGGCCGGTAGATTGCTGGTAGACCATGGGTGTGCTGTCGCGCATCGCGAATGAGTCGGCGTCGGCAGCGCTCGGCTTGACCGCCTCGGGGCGCATGGTCTGGCGAGAGGAGGGGGTGGAGGGTGCAGCTGTGACGGGAATGGGCGCAATGGGCGTTGGCTGGCGCGTGCGGGATGTCTGTGAGGACTCGTTTTCAGGCGCGACAATGGGTTCACCACCATTTCGGTCGAACATGACGACAAACCGCTTGGCGCAGCGCGGGCAGGTGGGGTAGACCTGGCCGGTCTTCGGACCTTTGAGCTGCATCTCGTGACTACAATGTGGGCATTGAATCATGATCGACTCCGCGCAGAAGAGAGATGCTACCAACGCCTGATGGTAATGATACCGCTGGAACTCTTCGTCTGTAATAAGTTTATCGCAGAATGTGCATGCGACTCAATGACAAAATGTGTGAAGATCAGGTGGACCTTCGGGAGACCGGTTCGTGCGTGTCCGGGCCGACTTGACGTGCGAAGGCTCATGAATAGACTATATCGCCCTCGCTGACGGCAGATTCAGGTCCGCAATCGAGATCTGCATCGCGGCCCGAAGTGAGGATATCTCCAGCAAGGAGCGACGATGAAGCAGGAGCCGCAGTAGACGGCTCATACTGACCCTAACCCCTGCACGGTCAGTATGGGCGACCGTGCATGTGGAAGGGTTAGGTCCCTCCCACCCCCTATGGTAGAGGCATTGCCAGAATGCCTGATGTCCGGGGTAGCAAACCCGGGTGTCCTAAAAAAAGCAGGGAGCCTAAGGCTCACAAGGCTATCGGCTCTGGCACTCAACAAGATTATAGACGCTTGATTAACAGCTAACACCAGCGGGTGTAAGCATTTGCATTGGCCGCCCTGATTGGTGGCCGGCAGCAGCAATAGGTTTTTTAGAAGGAAGTTCGATGGACCGGGATCTCACCAAACTCCGCAATATAGGCATCGCCGCCCACATTGATGCCGGCAAAACCACTGTGTCGGAACGCATCCTGTATTACACAGGCAAGACCCACAAGATGGGCGAGGTGCACGAAGGCACGGCCGTGATGGACTTCCTCGAGGAGGAACAGGAGCGCGGCATCACCATCCAATCGGCGGCCACCACCTGCCCCTGGCGTGATTACATCATCAATCTGATCGATACCCCTGGTCACGTTGACTTTACGGCCGAGGTCGAACGCTCCATGCGCGTACTTGACGGCGCTATCGCCGTTTTCGACGGCAAGGAAGGCGTTGAGGCCCAGTCTGAAACGATCTGGCGTCAGGCCACTAAGTATGACGTCCCTCGCCTCTGCCTGGTCAACAAAATGGACAAGGTCGGCGCTGATTTTGACTTCAGCTTCAAGTCCATCGTCGAACGCCTCGGTGCCCCGGCCGTCGCCGTACAACTCCCCATCGGCCAGGCCGACACATTCAAAGGCATCATCGACCTGGTGCGCCAGGTCGCCATCTACTACTCCCTGAACGAAGATGACAAGGGCAACAAGTGGGAAGAGAAGCCGATACCCGCCGAGGAGAAGGCTCGCGTCGAGAAGTGGCGGCATGACCTGATCGAAAAGGTCGCTGAGACCGACGAAATCCTTACTGATAAGTATCTCCATGGCCAGGAGATCGGCGAGGCTGAGTTGAAGGCTGCTCTCCGCCGGGCAACCATGAGTTTCAAGCTCCACCCCGTCTTTGTAGGCTCCGCCCTGAAGTATGTCGGCATCCAGCCGCTGCTCGACGGCATCATAGACTACCTTCCCTCTCCGCTGGATCTTCCGCCGGTCAAGGGCCACGATGTGGACGATGACCAGGTCATTCTCGAACGTAAGCCCGATACAAAAGAGCCGTTCTGTGGTCTGGTGTTCAAGATTGTTAACGATCAGCATGGCGACCTTACCTATGTCCGCATCTACTCCGGCCGGCTCGAACGCGGCGCCCGCGTGCTGAACACGAATCGGGACAAGAAGGAGAACATCTCTCGCCTGTTCCAGATGCATGCTCAGGACCGTATCGCCATGGATGTCGCCGAGGTCGGCGATATCGTCGCCGTCATCGGCATCAAGGATGCCATCACCGGCGATACGCTCTGTGACATGGACTACCCGATTCTGCTGGAACGCCCGACCTTCCCCGAGCCCGTTATCAGCATGTCGATCGAGCCCAAGAGCGCTGGCGACAAGCAGCGGCTTGGCGAGGCACTGACGACGTTGAAGCGCGAAGACCCGACTTTCCAGGCTCGCTATGACGAAGAGACCGGCCAGACCGTTATCTCCGGCATGGGAGAACTGCATCTGGAAATCCTGCGCAACAAGCTCATCCGCGATATGAAGGTGGATGTGCTGGTCGGCCGGCCGAAGGTCGCCTACAAGGAAACCATTGCCGGCACTGCCCTGAACATCCGCGGCAAGCACGTGAAGCAGTCGGGCGGACGTGGCCAGTATGGTGACTGCACCATCAACATCGAGCCGTTCGATGGCATCGATCGCACTACCGGCAAGCCGTTTGAGCCTGAGGTGCTTAAGAAGCTTGGCTGGAAGGACAGCTTTGCCTTTGAGAACAAGGTCTTCGGCGGCTCGATCCCGAAGGAGTACATCCCATCGATTGAGTATGGCTGCCGCATGGCCGCTAAGACGGGCGTGCTCGCGGGCTACCCGATGATCAATGTCAAAGTGACGCTCACTGACGGTTCTTACCACACGGTCGACAGCTCGCAGGTTGCCTTTGAACTGGCCGGCTCGCTGGCGTTTAAGGAAGCCTGCCAGAAGGCCCGTGCGACGATTCTCGAGCCGATCATGAAGGTGGTGGTCACGACGCCCGAGGACTTCGTCGGCAACGTCACCGGCGATCTGAATCGTCGCCGCGGCGTGATCGTGAACTCTGACCAGCGCGGCAACACGCGTATTGTCGAGGCGGAGGTCCCGCTGTCGGAGATGTTCGGCTACACCACCGAGCTCCGTTCGATGAGCACCGGCCGGGCCAGTTCGGTGATGGAGCCGCTGAAGTACGCTCCGGTTCCCAATAACATCAGGACGCAGATCCTCGAAGAGAACAAGTAAGTTTCTTCGGGTTCTGCAACGATCAGTACACGCCGCGTCGCCCAGGGGCGACGCGGCTTTGTTTGGTAACGGACCGACAACTACTCGCCCTTGGCGGCTTTTTCGAGGCGGTGATCGAACTGGTACATGCCTCCGACGGAGCCCTTGATGCGCTCGACCATCTGGGCGTATTCACTTGCCCATTTCTCTTCCTCAACCTGTTCCTTCACGAACCACTGGAGAAACTCGACGGTGGCAGGGTCATTGGCCTTTTGGGCTTTGGCCAGGCACTCGTAGATGCCCGAGGTATTGGTGCGTTCATGGCCCAAGGCTGCGCGGAAGGCATCGAGGGGAGCGCTGTAATCGACTTTTGGGGCAGTGAGGGCGGGGAGTTCCGGACTGCCGCCGCGGTCGAGCATATAGTTCACAATCTTCAGGGCGTGAACGCGTTCTTCGCCGGCCTGTTTGAGGAACCAGGCGGCGAAGCCTTTGAATAGTTCCTTCTCAAAGTGAACGTACATGCCAAGATAGACGATCTCGGCGTCGAATTCCTTGATGAGCTGTTTGTTGAGGATCGCCTCAACGTCTTTGTGCAGAGCCATGGAGTTCTCCTTCTCAGAAGTTAGTGTGGCGGATGATTGTAGGCAGGGGAGGCGAGGGAGGAGAGCGGAATGCGGTGGGCGAGAGTGGGAGAGGGGGAGACACCGAGACGCGGGGACCGAGAAGCGGAGAGCGGATACGAAGGGCGGTTGTGGAAAAGTTGGAGATGCGCAGGTTGTTGGCGGGGGTCCCCCATGGTGCTATGTGCTTGGGTGGCAGGGAGTTAGGTGCAAAGCGATGGAGGACATGCGCAAGTTCGGTGCGCATTGGGATAACTTACAGAGAATGAAGGCCCGCCGCGGCGGGTAAACTGCAGGATGAAGGATGAAACACGCAGGGAAAGGAAGATTGCAGGGGGTGCGCGATTCGCTTTCCTTGCCGCTTGTTAGTACCGTCTTCTTCTGCGTCTCAAGAACCGAAGGAGCCACGATGCCATTGCCCGCGAGCTCGGCCGAGCTGGCCAAGATGATCGACCACTCTCTTCTTCATCCCACCATGACCGATGAGGAGATCCGCAGGGGCATCGACCTGGGCGCGAAGTACAAAGTCGCCACCTGCTGCGTGAAGCCCTATTCGGTGGCCCTGGCTGCAAGAATGCTCGCGGGTACGGGCGTGGGGGTCTGCTCGGTGATGGCTTTTCCGCACGGCAACCAGACGACCAGGATGAAGCTCGCCGAAGGCCAGGAATGCATCGCCAATGGCGCGGACGAGTTGGACATGGTCATCAACATCGGCAAGGCCCTTGGCGGCGATTGGGCTTACGTGGAAGATGAGATTCGCGCCATCAATGGGATGGCGGTCAACGCCGGCGCGAAGCTCAAGGTCATCTTCGAGAACGACTACCTGAAGGATGAGCAGATCATCCGCCTCTGCCGCATCTGTTCAAGCATCAGGGTCGGGTGGGTCAAGACCAGCACCGGCTATGGCTTTGTGAAGCAGCCATCCGGCGAGTTCGCCACCAAAGGGGCGAGACTTGAACATGTGAAGCTGATGCGCGAGAACACCGATCCGGCCATTGGCGTCAAGGCGGCCGGCGGCGTCCGCACGCTGGCCGACCTGCTCAGGGTTCGCCCCTATTGCACCCGCATCGGCGCCACCGCAACTCAGGCGATCATCGAGGAAGCCATCAAGGTCGAGAAGGCAGAATGAAGATAGAAGGATTTACCGCGGATGGCTTGGATCACGCGGATAGGATGGAGCTATTGGAGACGCTGGGATTGCGCATGGTGCGCGGGCAGAAGAGTTCTTTGCAGGGGAGGAGACGGGGCGGGTGTTCTGGTGAATTCAGATGGCCCGGGCGGCCTTCGGGCGGGTGCGCCGTTGGCGAGGTGGCTAGAGAGAACGCTGAGAGGTGGGTAATCAGCCGACAGGATCGAATCGCGTCCTGTTTGGATTGCCGTCCTGTTTGGATTGCCGTCCTGTTTGGATTGCGGTTTGGATTGCGCAAGGAGTGAGCGCGACACGGTGAAGTGGGATGGTCTCAGTCCATTAGTTTGACTCTCATCCTGCTTCTTCCGGTTCCTCTGTGTGTACTCACTGATCTCTTATCCAACCGATCAGGGCAAGCAGGATGCCGACCAGCACCAGCCCTATGCCGACTATGAACGATGCCACCACTGCGATGCCGCCTACCACCATGGCGCCCTGGTTTGGGGCATGCTCGCGATGCCACAGATCCGCAGACCAAGCGTCGATGCCGAATCGCGTCAGCACCGGCATGAGCAGTCCAGCCACTATCATTACCAGTCCGACCCTCAGGAGCCATCGGTTCATGACTGAATCCTAACCGCTTGCCATGCCCACTGCGACCGTGATCGGCCCTGGGCTGAAGACTGGCGCCGTTGGGGCTTGTACCGGACAGCAGTGCTAAGATTCGGCAGGACCGAGGAGGGGAACGATGGCAAGAACGATGAAGGCCCTGGTGAAGAAGGAGCGGCGCGAGGGCCTTTGGATGGAAGAGGTGCCGGTTCCGGAGATCGACATCAACGACGTCCTGATCGAGATCCTGCGAACCGGCATCTGCGGCACCGATGTGCATATCTACAACTGGGACGCCTGGGCGCAGAAGACCATCCCGGTCCCCATGGTGGTCGGCCACGAATTTGTCGGCCGGATCGTCGCCGTCGGGTCCAGTGTGCGCGACTTCGCCTGCGGCGACATCGTCAGCGGCGAGGCACACGTTGTCTGCGGACATTGCCGCAACTGCATGGCCGGCCGGCGGCATCTGTGCAAAGGCACGATCGGGCTGGGTGTGGACCGCCCCGGCGCCTTTGCCGAGTATCTGTCATTGCCGGTGACCAATGTCTGGCTGCATGACAGCGCGGATGGTTCGCATCGCTCGGGCATCAGCCGCGATATCCAGGCGATCTTTGACCCCTTCGGCAATGCGGTGCATACGGCACTGACGTTTGATGTACTGGGTGAGGATGTGCTGATCACCGGCGCCGGGCCGATTGGCTGCATGGCGGCGGCCGTGGTGCGCCACGCCGGGGCTCGCCATGTGGTTGTAACGGATGTAAACCCCTGGCGGCTGGACCTTGCCCGCAAACTGGGAGCGAGTCGGGCGGTGGATGTCCGGACGGAGAAACTGCCCGATGTGCAGCGCGAGTTGGGCATGCGCGAAGGGTTTGATGTGGGGCTTGAGATGAGCGGCAGCCCCGAGGCGTTCACCAGCATGCTCGCCAATATGACCCACGGCGGAAAGATCGCCATGCTTGGCATCCCCGGAGCGCCGATCGCGATCGACTGGAACACCGTGATCTTCAACATGTTGACTATAAAGGGGATCTACGGACGGGAGATGTATGAGACTTGGTATAAGATGACCGTGATGCTGCAGAGCGGCATGAAGATTGATCCGATCATCACGCACCGGATGAGTGCCGATGAGTTCCAGAAAGGGTTTGACGCCATGCGCAGTGGCCAGAGCGGGAAAGTCGTGCTGAGATGGAAGGAGGGGTGAGCGGATGTCATACGACCGCTTCCAAGCCCACGTAACAAAGCAACTGGCCGAAATCGAAGCGGCCGGACTGATGAAGCACGAACGCGTGATCACCACTCGCCAGCAGCCGCACCTGTCCACCGCGCAGCGTGGCGAACTGCTGAATCTGTGCGCCAATAACTACCTCGGCCTGGCGAGCCACCCCGATGTTGTCCGGGCTGCCCGCGAAGCCGTGGATCGTTGGGGATATGGCATGGCCAGCGTGCGCTTCATCTGCGGCACTCAGCAGCCGCACAAAGAACTCGAGGGGCGGCTGAGCGGGTTCCTGGGCACGGACGACACGATCCTCTACAGCTCATGTTTTGACGCCAATGGCGGCCTGTTCGAAACGCTATTGTCGGCGGAAGATGCAGTCATCAGCGATGAGCTGAACCACGCGTCGATTATCGACGGCATTCGCCTCTGCAAAGCCCAGCGATACCGCTATCGCAACAATGACATGGCCGACCTGGAGGCAAGACTCAAAGAGGCGCAGGTGAGCCGCTTCCGCCTGATCGCCACGGATGGGGTCTTCTCGATGGATGGCACCCTGGCCAATCTGCCGGCGATCTGCGAACTGGCCGACCGATACGATGCCCTGGTGATGGTGGATGATTCGCATGCCACCGGGTTCATGGGGCGCAGCGGCCGGGGGACCCACGAACATCACGGCGTGTCGGGCCGGGTGGACATCCTCACCGGTACGCTGGGCAAAGCCCTGGGCGGCGCTTCGGGCGGCTACACCTCCGGCCGGAAAGAGATCATCGATCTGCTGCGGCAACGCTCCCGGCCGTACCTTTTCTCCAATTCGCTCGCCCCGGTGGTAGTTGGGGCGTCATTAAAGGCTATCGAACTGCTGAGCGCATCGACTCAGTGGCGTGACCAACTGGAAGGCAATACGCGGCAATTCCGCGAAGCTATGTCGGCCGCCGGTTTCAACATCGTGCCCGGTATACACCCGATCGTGCCGATCATGCTCGGCGACGCCCGGGCGGCCGCGAATATGGCCGAGCGGCTCTTGGATGAAGGGATTTACGTCGTGGCCTTCTCCTACCCCGTGGTTCCGCAAGGCCGTGCCCGCATCCGCGTGCAGATCTCGGCAGCGCATACTGCGGATGACCTGGCTTACGCGGTTAAGGCGTTCGCCAAGATGAAGGCGGCTGCAAAGGATGAAGTATGAACGCTGAAGGAAAGGATGGGTTTAGTCGGCGGCGAAGATGGGGACTGGGTAGATCACGCCATCCTTCAGCAGTTCGACCTTCTTCAGCCAAAGCCCTTTGAGGGGCGGGCGGTCGCCATCGGGTGAGAAGAGGATGCGGAAGGCGATTCCTCGCTGCATCCTGGCCGGGAAGGTGGGCACGAAGCAGACGTACTTGCCGTTTGCCCACACCTCGACATCGTTCCACGCTGTATCAGACAGATTCACAATGTTGATCACGCGGAGCTGGTAATCGACTTCCCCGCGGAAGGGAGCTCGCTCCAATTGCGTAGGTGAGGTGGTGGCAACCGGCGATGGTTCGGTGGTGGGATACTTGCGCGCGGCGGCATCGGCACTGAATTTCGCCATCGACTTGTTCAGATCACGATCGGGATTGGGAACAAGCCGGGAGGAGTTCGTCTCGCATCCGGTGATGAGCAGGGCGGTAGCCACGATGGCAAGTGAGCAGCGCTTGGTTGTAGTCATAGGCAATTCCTTTTGCGTTTCCGGCCGGCGGCAACGGCATCCATGAGGCCGGTCGAAGGGTGATCTAACCACATCCGGGGCGTTTTGGCTAGTCCTTGTGATGTTTTTGCCTACGGCGCCTGCGGCTTCGTCTCAGCCTCATCAGTGGTTGGCCTGGTGCCGGCTTGCAATACCGTGGCGGCCGCTGTGTTGGAGTCACTGGGCTCTGTGGCTATCGCGGAGACGAGGAAGAGTGTTGCCCACTGGGTAACCAGATAGATCACCGCCATGCAGTAGAACGCCTCATCCAACGCCAGACTAAACAGGACGACAAGACCGATTATCGTCATTGGCATAACGATGATCAGGCGGACGCCCATCATCGTCCAGACGTCTGCCGAGCCGAGCGCCAACGCTGCAAACCCGGCGAGTGCTGAAGGGACCAGGACAATCGCTGAGAGCTTCAGGATGGCAGTGCCGGGATGCCCGAAACTGATCTCAAACCATCTGGATACCAGCAGGACGCCGGTGAAACTCAGAATCAGGTTGAAGAGCAGGGCCAACCCCAACGGCAGCAGGACATGACCCACCGATGGATTGCCTCCGGTCAGGCGCGCGAACAGTATGATGTTCATGACCAGGCTCAGCAGCACGAGCCCGCCGGGGAGATAGATCTCCCTCCAGGGTGCGCCGCCGATCTGGTTGGCGAAATTCCCCCTGGCGTTTGGCTGCTGGCGTGAATTGGGGGCTGGCTGATAGGCGAGGGTAGGGCTGGTTGCGGCTGGTGTGGAGTGAGCGGGCGCCCGCGGCTTCGATCTTGGGGGCGGGAGCGGGTGCTCGTCGGCGCCGCCATTGTGAACGAGTTTCGTGGGGGTCGGGGAATTCGCCATCGGCGTGCCGGGCTTGTTCGCCGGCGTCGGCTCATCGGCAAGGTCGTATTCTTCAAAGTCGTTGGATTGGTGGTGCGAGGCGGGAGGCTGATCCGGCGCAACGATCACCTCGCCACATTCACAGCGCACCTTTTTGCCCGCAAACTGTGGCTTCCACGGATAAGGTTTGCCACAGAACTCACACGTGAATTGCCCATATTCACTCGTGCCCATGATGTCCGCTGCTCCAAATATGCGTTCCCAATGGCATAGACTTTGTCAGCGTGCCATCTCATCTTATCGGGGAGGTGCAGTTGCCTCCAGTTCCAGGGTTTGCTGTTTGCCATTCCTTAGTACGTCTAAGGGCACTTTCTGTCCCGGCTTGCAGGTCTCAAATGCGCGGTTGAGATCTTCAATGGAATCTACGCGCGTTCCACCAACTGACAAAACAATATCCCCGGATAATGTGCCGTTGGACAGACGCCGGGTTGGGCGCAGGCCCGCCTTTTCGGCCGGCGAGCCAGGTTCCACTTCCAGGACCACCACACCGGTGATTCCCAATCGCCGGGTGATCGAACGGCTGAAAGCCTCGGAAGTCCGAATGCCTGAGTCTGGCCGAACCACCTTACCATTGGCGATCAGTTGCGAGACAATCCGGTTCACCGTATCGACCGGTATGGCAAATCCGATACCCGCATTCGTTTCGCCGAAGATCGCGGTGTTGACACCGATCAGGCGGCCGGCCGAATCCAGCAGGGGCCCACCGGAATTTCCTGGATTGATGGCGGCATCGGTCTGAATGGCGTTGAAAATCGGGTGGCCGTTGGACGGTTCGATCGTCCGCCCTAAGGCTGATACGATGCCGGTGGTCAAGGTCTGATCAAGACCAAAGGGGTCACCGATCGCGAAGACCTTCTGGCCCACCTGAAGGTCCGAGCTGCTTCCCACTACAATTGGGATCAGTTCCTCGCGCGGAGCGTTGATCCGCACCACTGCCAGGTCATCTTCAGGGGATGCCCACACGTTGGTGGCCGGGTAAGTCTTGTGGTTGGAGAGTGTGACCCGCGCGCCAGCCGTGCCTTCCACAACATGGTAGTTGGTGACGATATTGCCCGCATCATCCCAGACGAATCCCGATCCGGTTCCTTTTGGCACCTGCAGGACGTTGAGGGTTCGGAAGTCGACGCGTTCCGTCACGGTTGTGATATATACGACTGATGGCGACGCGTTCTTGAACAGCGAGATCGTTGTTTTCTCATCATCGGCAAGATTGCCGCGTGCAGTGACAATCCGTTCCTCCAAGGCCGGGCTGCGGAACAGCCCTGCCGTCCATTTGGAGATCTGATATCCCAGCAGAAGAAAGATCGTCAGAAGCAGCAGCAGCGAGGAAACCGAGATACGAGAGTCTTTGGCCATATTGAGCAAAAGATGAAATCGGAAGGCTAAAATTGCGATGGGAAGATCAACGTGCCTTCTGACATCCTCTTTCCTTCTTCATGCTTTGAAATACATTCCCATTCTCTTATGGGCGGTAGAATCGGTCGGCTTGCGGAAATCCGCAAGGTTCAGGCTCTTGAAGTAGTCAATTGTCTTCTGCAGTCCCTTGCGTAGTGGGACCTCAGGCTCCCAGCCCAGTTTTTCTCGAGCAAGGGTAATGTCGGGTTTGCGCTGGGTCGGGTCGTCAGCCGGCCGGGGCATGTAGATGATCTTGCTCTTGGAGCCGGTCAGCTCGATGACCATTTCTGCGAGCTGCTTCATCGTGAACTCACCAGGATTGCCGATATTCACGGGCCCGATGAACCGCTGCTCATTGTTCATCATCTTTTCCATGCCGTTGAGCAGGTCATCCATATAACAGAACGAGCGTGTCTGCGATCCATCGCCATACATGGTAATGTCCTGGCCGGTGATGGCCTGGATGATGAAATTGGAGACGACCCGGCCATCGTACGGATGCATCCGCGGGCCATAGGTGTTGAAGATGCGGATCACGCGGATATCGACCTGGTCCATGCGGTGATAGTCGAAGAACAGCGCCTCAGCGCAACGTTTGCCCTCGTCGTAGCACGAGCGCAGACCGATCGGGTTCACGTTGCCCCAGTAACTCTCCGGTTGCGGGTGGATCGTCGGTTCACCATAGATCTCGCTGGTGGAAGCCTGCAGGATGGTTGCCTTGACGCGTTTGGCCAGGCCCAGCATGTTCATCGCGCCCATGACGCTGGTCTTGATCGTTTTTACGGCGTTGTATTGATAGTGGACGGGAGAAGCAGGGCAGGCGAGGTTATAGATCTGATCGACCTCAAGCATAATGGGTTCGATCACATCATGGCGGATCAGCTCAAAGTTCGATTTGCCCAGCAGGTGGCGAATATTCTGCTTCTGGCTGGTGAAGAAGTTATCGAGGCAGATGACATCGTGTCCCTGGGCGACAAGGCGGTCGCAGAGATGCGATCCCAAGAACCCGGCGCCACCGGTAACGAGGATGCGTTTGAGTGTCTGAGACATAGGTTGCAGATCTCCCGGATTACTCTTCAAGGCGTAAGTTAGCGGAGGCGAGGCGCTGTTTCCAGCATTGCGCCAGCATCCCCTCCCCATGGGAGGCAAAAGGGAATATACTCTGCCCCGACTGCAACTAAGACAGTAACGTAAGGGCTGTGAATATGAATCTGCGCGCGTGTGGACATCATAAGGTGGTGATGGTGGGTCTCGGCATCGCCGTAACTCTTGCGCCAGGAATAGGATGCAAGTCGGACTCATCGTATCACAAGGATGCCGATAAGGTGGCCATGGAAGCCATACATGCCAAGCAGAAAGAGACCTTCGGCAAGGAAGAGGCGTTTACCGTCGAGACGCCGGCACAGACGCTGCGCCGACGGCTGATGTTGGATCAGAAACTCGTCCATTCAACCGATGCCTCGGTGAATGTGCATGATGTTAAGCCCCTTAAGGATTGGCCGGAGGGGCCTGGCACGCGGCCCTCGACGCGTCCAACTACTCAGAGCACAACTACTCTGCGGATCAGTATCCTTGACGCCCTTCAGATCGGAGCGGCGAACAGCCGCCAGTATCAGGACCAGAAGGACCAGATCTTCATTGATGCTCTGAACGTGGACCTTGCCTGGAACGATTTTCGGCCGATCTTCAGCGGGCAGGTGGGTGGGACGGTCGTCAACAGTTCGGCAACCATCAATAACAATGGCGTCAATGAGACGCGCAACGAGACCGGCGTCATCGGGAGTTCCAAACTTGGCGTGAGCCAGCGTTTTGCCAATGGCATGACTCTGGCTGGAGCGATGACCGTCGATGTCGTCAAGCTACTCACGGGTGGCCAGGAAACGTCCCGGGCTGTGGGGTACGATGCGAGCATCAGCGCCGAGCTGCTAAAGGGAGGCGGTGAGTACGTCGTCATGGAGCCGGTGATCCAGGCCGAACGCACTCTGGCGTACGACTTGCTGAACTTCCAGCAGTACAAACGTACGTTTGCCGTGAGTGTAGGCCAGCAATACCTGAACCTGCTTTCGCAATATGATCAGATCAAGAATGCTGATGCGGCATACCGGCGCGCGATTTCGTCCACCCGCCGGGCCCGCCGCCAAGCCGATGCCGGACGGCTGACGCAGATCGATGTGGATCGATCGGTGCAACAGGAGTTGACCTCGCGCAGTCGCTGGATTCAGGCTCAGTCCACCCTTGGCAAACGCCTGGACACATTCAAGATACTGCTGGGCCTCCCTCCGGATGCCGAGATCTCTCTCGATCCGGCCGACATGAAAAAGCTGATGGACGCCATCGATCGCTTTGTCGAACCCGAGGCTGCTGCGGTGGCCACTACGGAGCCCACCGTACCGACGACGCAGCCTGTCACCGACGCGATGACTGAGCCACTGGCTCCGGTCGTGCGCAAAGGTGGCGGCTTGATTGATATGCATGAGGACCAGGCAGTGGCGATGGCACTGAAGAATCGGCCGGACCTGCAGGTGCGAATCGGTAATGTATTTGATGCCCAGCGCAAGGTGCGCGTGGCGGCCAATGCCCTGCAGGCCGGGCTGACGCTTACGGGCAGGACCGTAGGTGGCGGACGAGAGAATGCGATTGGGTCGGCCAGAAGTGCCGACATCGGTATACGCACCGACACCGCGATCTATTCTGGTAACCTGCTGCTGGATCTGCCCCTGGATCGCGTTGCCGAGCGCAACGCATATCGCATCAGCCTGCTGAATCTCGATGGCGCGGCACGTGATCAGCAGCAATTGGAGGATCAGATCAAAGCCGATGTGCGAGCCGATCTGGCGGACCTGCTGCTGGCGAGTGAACAAATCCGCATCCAGTCCAAGTCGGTTGCTGTCGCCCAGAAGCGGGTTGATAGTACGAACCTTTTTCTCGATGCCGGCCGGGCCCAGATCCGTGATGTGCTCGATGCGCAGGATTCGCTGGTGCAGGCGCAGAATGATCTGACTACGGCACTGATCAGTTACCGTCTCGCGGAATTGTCGCTGCAACGTGACATGGGCGTTCTGGAAGTCAACTCTGATGGGCTGTGGCGGGAATACGCCGCCTCAGGCCTGCAGGAGCAGAAATAATGGCCAAATCTCCCTCAATACTGAAGCAGAAGAAGTGGTTGATAATCGGTGGGATTAGCGCGGTGGCGCTGTTGGCGCTGGTCGCCGGAATTGCCGGCACATCCTCATCGGGGAAAGGCATAATGCCAACCTTCCCGGTGACTCGAGGTCCGCTGGCGATTGCCGTCAGCGAACGCGGCACAGTCAAGTCGCGCCAGCAGGAGATCATCAAGAGCCAGGTCGAGGGGCAAACCACGATCATCACCCTGGTTGAGGAGGGCGCGCGCGTCAAGAAGGGCGACCTGCTGGTGGAGCTTGACTCCAGCAAGCTGCAGGACCTGAAGATCGACCAGCAGATCAAGGTTCAGAATGCCGAAGCGAACTTCATTCGCTCGCGCGAGAGTCTGGAAGTAGCCAAGAACCAGGCGCAGGCCGATGTTGCCAAGGCCGAGATCGATGCCCAGTTCGCCAAAGAAGATCTGCGAAAATACGATGATGGTGACTTCCCCAAGCTGCTTGGAGACGCCAAGAGCAAGATCACCATTGCCGATGAGGAAATGCAGCGTGCGGCTGAGAAGGTGCGCTGGACCAAAGTTCTCTACGCGGAGAAGTACGTTTCCCAGACCGAACTGCAGGCAGATGAGTTGGCCATGAAGAAAGCCCAACTTGCCTTTGATCAGGCCAACGGCGATCTGAAACTCCTGCAGGATTACGAGTACAAGCGCAAGGTGGAAGAGCTTAAGAGCAATGCCGCGCAAACGAGTATGGCGCTGGAGCGTGCCAAGCGCAAGGCGACGGCTGACGTGGCCCAGGCGGACGCGGATCTGAAGGCAAAGGAATCGGAGTGGGTCCGCTCTAAGAGCCAGCTCGACAAGACGCTGCGCATGATCGAGAGCTGCAAGATGTACTCGCCATCCGATGCCCTGGTGGTCTATGCCACCAGCGGGCAGGGCAGGGGACAGGAGCCGCTTGCCGAAGGCGCGGCCGTTCGCGAACGCCAGGAGCTGATCTATCTTCCCACGGCGGAGGATATGATGGCCGAGATCAAGATCCACGAGTCGAACCTGAACAAGATCCGTCCGGGTCTGCCTGTGCTGGTTTCAATCGATGCATTGCCTGGCAAGACATTCACCGGCCGGGTCTCCAGGATCGCACCGCTGCCGGATGGTCAGATGATGTGGATGAACCCGGATCTGAAGGTCTATGCCACGCAGATCAACCTCGATGGGGATGGCAGCGCCCTGAAGACCGGCATGAGTTGCAGTGCGCAGGTTATCATTGAGACCTACGACAACGTTCTGTCGGTGCCAATCCAGTCGGTTGTTCGCGAGGAGGGCGAGCCCGTCGTGTACACGGTTGCCAATGGCAAGACGACTCGCCACGTCGTCAAAACGGGCCTGGATAACGGTGATCGCATCCACGTGCTTGAGGGACTGAAGGAGGGCGACCTGGTGTGGGCCACACCCCCAATCAGTGTCGCCAGCGGCCCGACGGCATCCGCCTCTGCGATGGCGGGCATGAAGGTCGCGGCAGCTTCGACGCAGCCGCAGCCGGTCTCCGTTGCTGCGGCTGCAGGTGGTGCACTCGCTCCGGCAACGCAGGCCGCCGATGGGCAGAGTTTGACGCCGGAACAGCGCGATCAGATGCGCAAGCGCATGGAGAGCATGACGCCCGAGGAGCGAGCCGAGGCGATGCGCAAACGCATGGAAGCCATGACTCCCGAGCAACGCCAGCAGTTCGAAGAACGCAGGCGGCAGCGGCCGCAGGGCGGAGGACAGGTTGGATTTGGCGATGTTGGTGGCGGAGGCGGTGGTCCAGGAGGCGGTGGCGGAGGTGGCGGTGGAGGTGGCGGTGGAGGAGGCGGTCGCCGTGCTCGTGGAGGCCAGCCGAACCAATGAGCCAGATCCTTGAAGACCTTCCCCAGCTTAAGCTCGGCGACGTCCTCGTCCGCCTGGAGGATGTCTATCGCATCTACCAGATGGGAACCGAACAGGTTTTCGCGCTCAATGGGGTCTCGATTGAGCTCAACGTCGGCTCCTTCTGGGCGCTGATGGGTCCATCTGGCTCGGGCAAGAGCACGATGCTCAACCTGCTGGGTTGCCTGGATCGCCCAACCCGCGGCCGGTACATCCTCGAAGGCGCTGACGTCAGTGAGATGGACGACAACGAGTTGTCTGATTTCCGCCTGCGACGGCTGGGCTTCATCTTCCAGAGCTTCCACCTGATCCCTCAGCTCACGGTGCGCGAGAACATCGAACTTCCGCTGTTCTACCTTGGCTGGGAAGCCGAGCGCGCTGCTGCCCGCGCAGCGGAATTGGCCGAGAAAGTTGGCCTTGGACATCGGTTGGGCCACCGTCCCTCTGAGCTTTCCGGTGGTCAGCAGCAGCGTGTCGCTATCGCCCGGGCTCTTTCCAACGATCCCGCCATCATTATGGCTGACGAGCCGACGGGCAATCTGGACAGTGCAACCGGTGATCAGATCATGCACCTGCTTCGCGAGCTGAACGAACAGGGCAAGACCATCATCATGGTGACCCATGAGGCTGACATTGCCCTCAATGCCCGCCAGCGTCTGCATATGAAGGATGGCAAGATAGACCGGGTGGAATGACATGCGCCAGATTCGCCTCATCCGACATGTTCGACTGGGCGTCAAGACGCTGCTGCTTCACAAGATGCGGTCGCTGCTGACCATGCTGGGCGTGGTCTTCGGAGTCGGTTCCGTGATCGCGATGCTTTCCGTTGGCGAGGGCGCAAGCCGCCAGGCGCTGGACCAGATCCGCAAACTCGGCTCAACCAATATCATCATCGACGCGATGAAGCCCGTCGACGAAGACGTGCAGGCCCAGCGCTCACGCCTGAGCATGTATGGCCTGGCGTATGATGACGAGCAGCGTATCCGCAACAGCTTTCCTGCCGTTGAGCGGGTTGTCCCGGCAAAGACGCTTCGTCGCGAGGGTCGCCTCAACGATCGCGCTATGGATCTTCGCCTCGTCGGAACCAGTCCGGAATGGTTCGCGCTCGTCCAGCGTCCGCTGATCGCCGGCCGGACCATGACTCACCAGGACATCGACCAGGCCAGCGCTGTGGTGGTGCTGACCGAGATCGGCGCCCGCCGGCTGCTGGCCAACAATGACGTGATCGGCCAGAACATCACCATTGGCGGCCAGGCGTTCCAGGTTGTCGGCATAGTTCAGAGCGAAGCCGGTTCGGCGGGTTCGGACTTCCAGACGCCCGATGAATCTGTCGACGCCTATATCCCGATCGCGCTCGCCCGGGAGCGGTTCGGTGACTACAACGTCAAACGCACCAGCGGCGGCCAGGAACGCGAATTGATCGAGCTGAACAAGATGATCGTCCAGGTTCGCGACCAGAAGGATGTTGAGTTAGTCGCCGCGGGCGTTACCCGCATGCTCGAAGTCTTCCACAAGAAGAAGGACTACAAGATGAGTGTGCCGCTGACGCTGCTGCGCCAGGCCGAGGCACAACAGCGCATCTGGAACTGGACGCTCGGTTCAATTGCCGGGATATCGCTGCTCGTCGGCGGCATCGGCATCATGAATATCATGCTCGCCTCTGTCACCGAGCGCATCCGCGAGATCGGCATCCGCCGCGCCATCGGCGCCAAGAAACGTCAGATCGTCGGCCAGTTCCTGATTGAGACCGTTGTGCTTTCGGTGCTGGGCGGCTTCATCGGTACCGTGGCAGGTCCAACCATGGCGATCATCATCCGCCAACTCTCGGGCATCCCGACCGTGGTTCCCCTTTACAGTATCATCCTGTCGGTCGGCATCAGCGTTACGATCGGCATCGTCTTTGGTCTTTACCCCGCCATACGAGCCGCGAACCTCGATCCGATCCAGGCGCTCCGTCACGAGTAATAGCAGGCTACGCTTTACCGGGACGGCCGGGTAGCAGCGGGCTGTTTGCTCAACTGAGCGACCAAGGTACTGATGGCGGATTCGATCTGCCTGCCACCAATCGCGAACACATCATTGTGGCTGGCATCGTCGATGGGGAGATACGTCAAGGGTTTGCCGGCGGCGGCATCGCGAAGTTCGGCTGACATGCTGAAAGGCACCAGCGTGTCGAGGCGGCCGTGGATGATGAGGGTTGGACAGGTGATGTTGCGGATCTTGTCGCGGCTGAGGAACGGGTGCTCGATTGCCATGGGCGAGATGGTGGGGAATTGCAGGCGGGCCATGTCGCGTTTGCTGGTATAGGCTGAGACGGTGATCAGGCCGGCCATGTTCCTGCGGTTGGCCAGATCGATGGCAACGGCCGCCCCCAGTGACCAGCCGGCGGCAATCAGCCTCTTACTGTCGATGTCATGCCGTGTCAGGGCGTAGTCATACAGAGCGTTGGCGACGGCGTAACAGCCGGCCTCGGAAGGTTTGCCTTCGCTCAAGCCGAAGCCCAGATAGTCGGCGATCAGCACGTTCGCTCCGCAACGGCGCAGCAGGTCCACTTGGCCGAGGGACATCGCGAGGCATTGGGCGTTGCCATAAAAGTAGATCACGGTGGGGCGGTTGGCGGAATCGGCTCCCGAGTCGAGGGAGGCGGGACAGAAGAGGGCCTCAATGCGCTCGCCGGTTGGAGCGCGAAGCTGCAGCCGCTGTCCCCCTTCGGGTGTCTGGTATTGCGCCATGGCCGTTCCCTGCATGGACATGCCTGGGAAGATCAGAGGGATTTGCCTGGCGGAGAAGGAATCATCATTGGCACCGTTGGATTGTCCGCTGACGCTGCGGCAGGATGAACCGCCGGCCAGCAGCAGGGCAAGCAGAACCAGGATCCACGGAATTGGCCGACAGTGCGGGTCGCGATGAAGGGTGTGTAGTTCCATAAACGTACTACCGCCGTTCTCCGATGGCGCTGGCGGTGGCGTGGGTCTCGATGTGGCTGATACTGACGAACCAGTGGGTGATGCCCAGGCGTTGGGCAATGGCGAGTGTCTCGCCGCTGAGGGTCACCAGCGGTTGGCCGGCGGCGGAGGGGAGTATTTCGATATCGGTCCAGGCGATGCCGCCGGACCATCCGGTGCCGATGACTTTAAGGATAGCCTCTTTGGCAGCGAAGCGGCCGGCCAGGTGTTCAAAACGGCGTTTGTCGTTGCGGTTGCAGTAGGACTGCTCGGCGGAGGTAAAGCAACGGTCGAGAAACCGCTGGCCATGTTCCAGGGTCAAGCGGCGGATCCGCTCGGTCTCCACGATATCGATGCCATGGCCAACAATGGACATGGCGGCAAGCGTAAGAGTGGCCAGCGTCGGGTGCAAGTGGCGGAGCGGGCCGAGGGGCGGCTGGGAGTGCCCCGCCGCCGGAGGCGGCTGAACTTAGGATGCGATGGCCGTGCCAGCGCGTAGGTCGGAGACCGCTATAGCGTCAGCAAGCGCTCCGCGTACTCGTGGTGGAAGCGGGGGCGTCCAAAGCAGGACGCCATCGCCGGTGAGTGAAGCGAACAGCAGGCGTTGTGCGAGCTGTGCCTTGAGGCGATCGACACGATGTATATGTCAGAGACGCTGGCGGCCGCGCCGATACCGGTGGCGATGACGTATGGTGAGGGGGTGGGATGAAGGTGGGGGATTACGCCAATGATCTCGGACCAGTTCGCCATTCCTATGGCGAGATCAATGCATTGGAGATTGGAAACTGGCGATTGGAGATCTGAGAGTATCCTCGGAGCGCTTCCGCGATTGTTTGCCTTCGGGTACAACGTGCGCCTTGCATCAGGTGAGTACCTGCAGGCAGGGAGACAAGATGGTTGATTTGAAGGACTTACGTGAGAATCCGGAACGGTATCGCACGGCCGCTAAGGTGAAGCGGATTAATGCGGATATTGATGCGCTGCTGAAGCTGGATGAGCGTTTCCGGTCGCTACAGGTGAAGCGCGAGCAGATGACGGCGGAGAAGAACCAGATCGGCAAGCAGATTGGGCAGATCGCCGGGCAGATGAAGAAGGCGTCGGCGGAGCAGAAGGCGGGGCTGGAAGAGCAGATGAAGAAGCTGCAGGCGCGGCCGGCCGAGCTGAAGGGGCTGGAACAGCAGATCGAGCCGGAGCTGGCGGAACTGGATAAGAAGATCCAGGAGATTTTGCTGACAGTGGCGCAGCCGCCGGATGCGGATGTGCCCGAGGGGAAGGATGATACGGAGAATGTGGAGGTGCGGCGGTGGGGGCAGGTGAAGCAGTTTGATTTTCCGCTGAAGGATCATGAGCAGCTTGGGCGAGAGCTGGGGATGATCGATGTGGAGCGCGGGGTGAAACTGGCCGGGACGAGGAGTTATTTTCTGACGGGTGGGGGGGCGCTGCTGCATCAGGCGGTGCTGCGGCTGGCGGTTGATGTGATGGTGGAGCGCGGGTTTACGCTGATGAGCGTGCCGGTGATCGTGCGTGAGGGGGCGATGCAGGGGACGGGATATTTTCCGCTGGGACGGGAACAGGCGTATGCGCTGACGAATGAGGAACCGCCGGTGTACCTGGTGGGGACGGCGGAGGTATCGCTGACTGCGTATCACATGGGAGAGATCCTGGATTTGAAGGATCTTCCCAGGAAGTACTTTGCGCAGAGCCCGTGTTTCCGCCGCGAGGCGGGGACGTATGGGAAGGATACGGCCGGGATTTATCGCATCCACCAGTTTGACAAGGTGGAGCAGGTGGTGGTGTGCCGGAACGATATCGCCGAGAGCAAGCGCTGGCACGAGGTGATCACGGCGAACGCGGAGGCGGTGTTGCAGAAGCTGGAGTTGCCGTATCGGATCGTCGCGGTGTGCACGGGCGACCTGGGGCAGGGGCAGGTGGCGAAGTATGACATCGAGACGTGGATGCCTTCGCGGAAGAATTACTCTGAGACCCACTCTTCATCGCGGTTCTATGACTTCCAGGCGCGGCGGCTGAACATGCGGTATCGCGATGAGGATGGGAAAGTGAAGTTCTGCCATACGCTGAATAACACGGTGATCGCCAGCCCGCGCATCCTGATCCCGATCATGGAGTACAACCAGAACGCCGATGGCAGCATCACGGTGCCGGCGGCGTTGCGGCCGTATATGGGCGGGGTGGAGAAGATTGGCAAGTAGAATCAGGGAAGCAGCATGAAGTATCTCATCACAGGCGGCGCGGGGTTTATTGGATCACATCTGGCGGAGCGGCTGATCGGCCAGGGGCACCAGGTGGTGGTGCTGGATGACCTGTCGACGGGGTATCTGACGAACCTGGCCAAGGTTAGGGAGCACAAGGGCTTTCGCTTTGTGCGCGGGAGCGTTGAGGATGAGTTGACGGTGAACCTGCTGGTGAATGAGTGCGATAGAGTGTTTCATCTGGCATCGGCCGTGGGGGTGCAGTTGGTGGTGCAGCAGCCGGTGCGGACGATTCGGACGACGATTCGCGGGACGGAAGTGGTGCTGGAGACAGCGCACCGGTTTGGCCGGCCGACGCTTATCACCAGTTCTTCGGAAGTGTATGGGAAGGGGACGAAAGTACCATTCAGTGAAGATGATGATGTAGTTATGGGTGCAACCCGGCAGAGCCGATGGTGTTATGCATATAGCAAAGGCATCGATGAGTTCCTTGGCATGGCGTATCACATGCAGTATGGACTGCCGGTGACGATTGTCCGGCTGTTTAATACGGTGGGACCGCGACAGGTTGGCATGTATGGGATGGTGCTGCCGCGATTTGTGACGGCGGCGCTGGCCGGCAAGCCGCTGCAGGTGTTTGGCGACGGGAAGCAGTCGAGGTGCTTCTGTCATGTGCATGACATTGCAGGAGCGCTGGTGAAGCTGATGGAGACGCCATCGGCGGCCGGCGAGGTGTATAACCTTGGGTCGGATGAAGAAGTGACGATACTGGATCTGGCGAAGCGTGTGATCCAGCGTACCAAATCGAAGAGCACGATTGAGTTTGTGACGTATGAGCAGGCATACGGGCGCAGTTTCGACGATATGCTGCGACGTGTGCCGAGTTTGAAGAAATCACAGAAGGTGATTGGGTTCCGGCCGGTCAATACGCTGGACCAGATCATTGATTCGGTAATTGAGGACCAGCGTTCGCCAGGCAAGTAATGCTGGAGCGGATGGTCTGAAACAGGTGGCGGATCGGTCGTCCACGGCGTTGCTGTGGGCCATTATGTGTGCTATCAATGAGGTGCGGGCCGGGCTCTGACGCGGGACCGGCAGGCAACGGGCGCGATGCCTGTCACATTGGAGGCTATGGTCTGATGTCAAGTCTGGCGGCTATCCTGGCGCAAGTGACCGTGTTCTCGATGAGCGATGTGCTGGCGCCGTACATTTACGTGTTCTATACGGCGTTCCTGGTGGCGTTGATTTTTACGCCATTGATGCGTCATGTGGCGGTTCACTATGGGATCATTGATCAGCCGGACGGGCTGCGGAAGCTGCATCAGTCGCCGGTGGCATATCTGGGTGGGGTAGCGGTATTTCTTGGTTGGATAGTGGGGCTGGCGACCAGCCAGTTCCTCTATCTGCACCGACAGGAGCCGGGCCTGCCTGGGCATGTGGTGATCAATATCGGGGTTCTGACGGGTGCGATCATTATCGTCCTGCTGGGGCTCTGGGATGATCTGGTGAACATCAGCGCATGGAAAAAGATAGCGGGGCAGGTCGCTGCGGCGGCGTTTCTGCTGCACGAGGGGATTGGGGTTCGCTGTGCTGAATCGCTGCTGATTCCCGTGGGTGAGCGAATTTCACGGGTGCTGGAATTGCCCAGGATACATTCGGCGACGGCATGGGTTAGCGGTATATTGGGTTGGCCGCTGGATGGTGCGCCATTCTTTGCGCCGTGGTTCGTCATCCTGTTCAGCATGATTCTGGTGATCGTGATCGTCGTGGGGTGCTGCAACGCGGCGAACCTGATGGACGGTCTGGATGGGCTGTGCGGCGGCGTAACGTCGATCATCTCGGCGGGGTTTCTGTTCGTGGCGGTACACCTGGCGGCGACGGGAACAGCGCAGAATTCCAACATGGATGGCATGCGGATCGTGCTGGCGTTGGCGCTGCTGGGGGGGGTACTGGGGTTCGTGCCCTATAACTTCAATCCGGCGTCGATCTTCATGGGAGATACGGGGAGCATGTTTCTGGGGTTTTGCTGTGCGGTGATGATCATCCTGATGGGCGAAGGCCAGCAACCGAAGTGGTTTCTGGCATCGATGGTGATTTTCGCGCTGCCGGTGCTGGATACGGCATTGGCATTTGCGCGGCGGTATGTGAACCACCGGCCGCTCTTTTCGCCGGACCGGCAACACCTTCATCACCAGCTTGTGGCGCGTGGTTTTACCGTGAGGCAGACCGTGCTGATCAGCTATGGGCTGGCGATACTCTTCGGACTGATGGGTGTTTTGATCGTGTATGTGCGCACGCGGTTCGCGGGGGCGATCTACCTGATGGTCTTCGGCTTCATTATTGTGGCGGCGTATAAGATGGGGATGGTTCACGAGAAAGCGGTGGCCAAGCCGGAGATTCCGCCGGTCAGTGAGGAGACGAAGGGCGTCGACGAGCTTGAGCCGGCGGCGGCCGAATCGGCGTAGCATGAGGCTTGGGTGTTGTCAGGTGTGGAGTGGTGCGGTTGGTCATTTTGCGGATATGGGGTATGATTCAACGGTTGATTCACCGGGGGCGATCGGTTTCGACCGGATGGCAACGGTGATGGTGGCATGCAGAGGACGCCTGGTTGGCCTCTTTAAACATCCGGGCAAAAGATAACTGCTGACAACAGCGATTATCAGTATCGAATGGCCGCCTAATAACAGGCGACCTCGGTTCAGGGTGGAGGCCCGTGATGCACTGAACCGTAACTCTGCGGGCTGGCCCTCAAACTCGGCCGTTGGTGCGAGGGCGAGACTTTAGACGGCTTGAGATCGTGGCAGGGCGACGGTGGTCGGCCGCGGTTTCGAGATTAAAGCACCGCCTAAGCATGTAGAGGCCGTCATTGGAGTTATCTTGGGACGAGGGTTCAATTCCCTCCGCCTCCATTCGACTCGCTGCGCTATGCAGCGAGTCGAATGTCCTGAGCGAACGAAGTGAGTCGAAGGGCTATGGTCCCTGGCGCGATTCCGCTCGCTCATGGCAGGCCAGCCGACTCACTGCGCTAAGCAGTGAGTCGAATGGATTTCGTGAAGGGAAGGAATGGAGAGCGCGGACGCACAGTCGCATGGACATTCTTTCATCGTCTACATCGTGCGATGTTCTGACGGTTCCTTCTACGTCGGCCATACGCACGATGTCGATGAGCGCGTGCAGGCCCATAACGACGGTTTGGGAGCCGCATGGACTGCCGCCCGCCGGCCAGTTGTATTGCTGTACCAGGAGCATTATCCAACCAAGGCGGAAGCGGTGGCCCGCGAGCGGCAACTCAAGGGTTGGTCCAGCCGTAAGAAGCTCGCGCTGATCGAGAACGACACCCGAACTCTGAAAGCACTGGCAAGGCGGCGTGTCCGCTGATCAGAAAGTGGCCGGAGGATGCAGGCCAGGTCGGGCCAGCCGGCATTTGTTTCACTTGGCGGTGTTCGTGCCCGCCGGGGTCGGTGATTTGGGACGGTTGGTGATGACATAGTGCGGGCGGTGCAGGGGATCAATCGTGTTGGCCTGTTTGGCCCAGTTTTCCTGTACAACTCGCATGACCTCGTTGACCCAACTGCGGTTCTCCTGAACAAGGAGCAACCGGCCGAGGGTCTCCGCAAGGAGATCGTCGCAGGTCATGGTCTTTAGTCGCTCGAGTTGCCCGGCCAGGCGGTCGATGGCAAGCTGGCGCCAGACGCGGGCGACGGCCTGCTCATCAGCGGCGAGGGCGTCCAGTTCAGCGAAATAGGCGAGCAGGCGATCTCGATCAGCGCCGTCGGCAGGGGCTGGGCGCTCTTCGGGCGCGGGGGAGATGATCAAAGGAACGCGGGTAAAGCTGTTTACGCGACGGCGCTCGACCTCGGCCAGGAGGAGGAAGGAATGGCCGGTGTGCGGCAGGTTCTCGCGCATGTAGGAGTCGCTGTGGGAGGCGAAAACGAAATTGCCCAGTGAGTAGACCACCAGAGAATCGCCGATGCGCTCGATTCCCTGTGGCACATGGGGATGGTGCGCGAGAATCAGAGTTGCCCCGGCCCGGGCAATCTCGCGCATGATTTGTTGGCGCGGCACGGATGGCGTGGGCATGAACTCCAGGTCGGCATGGATGGAGATGACCAGCACATCTACGGCATCGCGATGCCGGGCGACATCCTCCAGAACCGTTTCCCGCGTGTAATAGGCGTGGCAGGGGCCGGTGGTGCTCAGCGAGTAATTGGTGTCTTCGCAGTAGCAGAGGAAGCCAAAGCGCAGGCCGTTCTTCTCCAAGATGCGGAGGCGGCGAGCTTCGGGCTGGGTGTTGCCGATGCCGCCGGTGGCGATGCCGGCTCGCTCAATGATGTCACGGGTGTGGAACATGCCGGGCACGCCGGCGTCGAGGATGTGATTCTGGGCGAGATTCAAAAAATCAAAGCCGGCCTTCTTCAGAGCCGGAGCGGGGTCGCGCTGGCCGATCAGTCCCTTGGGATCAATCTCTCTGGCAGGATAGTCCGGCGGAGACACGACCGATTCCAGGTTGCCAAAGAGCAGCTCCGCCCGGCGCAGATGAGGGAGCATGCGCTCAAAGGCCCAGTCAAAGCCATCGTTCATGACCGGTGACGCAACCCCTCCGCTGAGGTTGATGTCACCCACCGCGCCGAAGAGAACTTTGTTGCTGGTACCCATAGTGATGTTCCAACAGCTTTAGCGCAGAAAAAGATGACAGATCGGATACGACCAGTCATCGCTGCTCTTGATGTCGGGGCCGACAGATCCTCTACTTGCCGAAGTCGTACGTCTGGCCAATCCCGGTGGCTACATCGGTCACGACGACCTTGAACGGGCCGGCGGGGTTGAGTTCCACGGGGATGACGAAGCTTGCCTGGCCCCTGGGGGCGAGCAGATTGCGGGCAAGGTAATACAGGTCGTTGCCCTTGGGGTCATACACATGCACGTTGAACACGTGCTGCTGGGCGTTGCCATCAACCTGCAGCGCTGCAGTCATGCGCATGGCTTTGCCCTTCTGGAACTTGTCCTCGCAGGAGAGCTTCATGCCTTTTACCTGATAGGGCAGGAGGGCATAGAGCTTCGCCTCGGCGGGCTCCAGCGAATCCTTGATGGTGTCGAGCTTGCCGAGGTACTTTCCGGTGCGCACGTTGTATACGTGGCTGGCCTGAGGCAGCTTGGCGCTGATCTGTTCGGCGGGCTGAACCTGGCCGGCGGTCAGGGGCTCGAAGTATTCAACGCCATCCTCGGTGGTGCGGCGGATGCCGCGGACGTTTTCCTTGAGGATGCCCAGGAACCGGCAATCGCTTTTCTGCATCACGACGACTTCGGCGTGGCCTAAGGGCGCGCCGTTGACCATGACCGGCACAACGGGCTTGATGCCGTTGTCGGTCATGAGCTTGGCGACCTCATTGTGGATTTCATTGGTCGCTTTGCTGGCAGCGGTGGTCGGCTGTCGGTTACTGCGTCCCTGGCTCTTGTTGTAGCTGGCGTATTCTTTGCCGAGGAGAATCGTTTTGCCTTTGCCGATGGTCTTCACGCCAGCGGTCTTGCCGTCGCCAAAGAGATTGGCCAGCAGCGTATTCTGGCGGAAGTCGCAGCGGTCATCGCAGATGCCGGGGTTGAGATCGGCGACGAGGGTGCCGCCATTCTCAACGTACTTCGTGAGGTTCTGGACTTCGGTGGGGGAGATGGCCAGAACGGCCGGCATCACGATCATCTGTGGCGGATCCTTCAGGAAAGCGCCTTCTTCGACCTGGAAGTAGCTTATGAGATCGAACTGCAGGCCCAAGTCACGCACGAGCTGACACCAGGCATTGCGGTTGTTGTGGCAGATCTCCTGGTTCTTGAGCGTACGGGCGGCATGGATGCTGGTCTGGGAGTAGTAGATGGCGATGGGGCTGGTTGCCCAGGTGGTTTCGCCCAGCAGCCGGCCGATGCCTTTGCCGCGGAGTTCGGCGAATACGGTGCCGATGTCCTCCGCGTTTTGCGAGAGAGTCATGTCAGGATCGACGACCGACCACTCCCAGAAAATGTTGGCCGAGAGCAGGCCGTGGAAGGCCTGGTTCCAGAGGCTGAGTTTCACGCCATCGCCGGTGGAGCCGTAGCCGGTCAGGGCGGCCATCTTCACGCCGGGGTTGAAGCAACGAAGCTGGTCGTAGGCGAAATTGATGTTGTAGGGGACGAAGCGCTTCACGTGGCGGGTGTGGCGGGCCCAGTCCACGCCGTTGAAGCTGGTGGCCGACTGAGTGCCAGTCAGCTCAACTTCGCCGTTGGGGTCCTGCTGTTTGACGGTCTGTCGGATCAGCTTGAGGATGTTCTCGTATTGGATCTCCTGGAAGGTACGGTGTTCAGCCCAGGCGCAGGCGAGCTTGGGGTCCTTCTCAACTTCAATAATGGTGGGAGGAACAATCTGAGCAAAGTCGGTGAAAGTGGTCTGCCACTTCTCGTTCACCTTCTCGATTGTGCCATAGCGCTCTTTCACCCAGGCGCGGAATGCTTCGAGGCTCTTGGGATTGAAATCCAGTTCGCACTCAGTGGTATAGGCGGTCAGCGATGACTCATCGCCGATGTAATAGGTGCCGGGGTTGTACTTCTTCTGGGTGGCAACCTTCTTGCTGACGATTTCCTCGACGTTCTTGAAGGTCTGCGGATCAGAGAGGCAGACTTCGCGGGTGAGCTTGGTCTTGTCGCCATCTGTCTTGTAGTCGGCCCAGAGCTTGAGCAGTCGCTCGCGGCCGGGGTTGAACCAGTAGATGCCCAGCGTCAGCGGCTGGGGCTCGGCATGGCCCTTGGTGATGAAGCCTGCGCGAGTGGTCTCGGGCGTGGCAGCATTGTTGCCGGTGGCGTTGAACTTCCGGTATTGCGCGGCTTTCACAGCCCAGAGGTCGCGGGAGGAGCTAAAGCCCCAGGGAATGACTTCGTAATCGGTGAACTTCGGCTCATCGGGGGTGACAACCGCATCCACCGAGTCTTTCTCGCTGAGAGTCTGGCCATCCTTCACCACCATGGCGCGTACGAATACCACCAGGGAGACGGGGTTTTCTACCTTGAACGAGTAGGGAACCTTCTTTTCCCCCGTAATGTCCACCGGTTGCTGCGAAACGGCGAGGATACGGCCGAAGGGATCGCGCAGCTCAAACCGAACCGCTGCGTCGGCCTTGCCATTCAGAGAGACTTCGCCTTTGACTTCCTGGCCGTTCTTCACCGCATCAGGCGTGATGGTCAGGGCTGTGACGTCGGCGATCTTGGGGGTCTGTACCTGCACGGCTCCCCAGCCTACGGACTTGGCGCCATCGCGGGCGATCACTTCAAGATGATTGGTGCCGCCGGGCAGGCTCTTAACGGCAATCTTCTGCTGCGAAGCGCCCATGGGGAGTCTGGCGAGGGTGTCGGATTGAGCGACGATGCGGCCGCGTTCATCCTTGATGATCAGGTGCAGAGTGCCGCTCATTGTGCGAACGCGATTATCGATATCCACTACCAGGCTGCCGTTTTCGACTTTGCCTGGCAGCACGTCCATTTCCGATTCGCGGCCGGCCGCCCACAGGGCGGAGCGGCCAAGGAGGTTGTAGTACTGTTCCCAGTAATCCCAGGTTGGCAGCTTACCCTTGGGGGCGGGGTCGGGGGAGTCACCGGGGGTGAGGCCGGAATTGTGGCGGTCGGCGTACCAGTTGATGGCAACGACTCGGCCCTTGCCCACCTGTTTCACGGCGAGGGTGGGGGTGTCGCCCATGGAGGCGATCAAGGTGGCATCATCGGCGACCTTGGTGAAGTCCTGCACCTGCACGAAGTTGGCCAGGGGCATTTCCTCCCAGCAGACACCACTTACGATGGAGTGCTTGGGCTGCTTGAGGGTCCATGCTCCAGGGCCTTTGATGTTTGTAAGCCGTTCCCAGTCGCCGTACCAGTGATACTGGGTCGGCGTAGCGCCACTGATGGGGCTGAGCTTGGGGATCAGAATCTCATCTGGGCCATTGGGGTTCTTCTCTTCCTGCTTGGCATCCTGGGGGGCGATCAGCACCAGACCCGCGCCCTCTTGAACGCGCTTGACGATCGCCTCACGCATCTTTTCGGGATAGGTGTTCCAGCCGATCACGGTGGGGATGATCATCACATCGTAGTGCTTGTCGCTGGTCAGATCTTCGGTGGCATAGCCCAGTTCCTGCTTGCGGCCAAAGCTTTCCTTGTTGCTGCGCTTGCCATAGACATCGCCGATGCCCCATTCGTTCATCTCCCAACTCATGTCGCAGGAGACGATGTCGTAATCCATGTCAAAGCGATTGAGCAGAGAGACGGTGTCGCCATTGGGAACAATGGGGCTGAGAATCCATACCTTGATCGGCCCCCTGTAATAAGGTTTGGCCCAGGCGGTGTGGGGCATGGGCACTTCCAGCGAATAGAGCATGTCCTTTCGGCCGTCGGGCAACTTGGCGGTCGATTGCCTGGGGGCCGATTCCATCGCGGCGGGTTTTGCGACACGAGTCGGTTCAGGAGACTGATTGCGGGATGTGCAACCGCTGGGTGAGATCAGTGTGATTGCGCAGACGGCAATCAGGGACCAGAACAGTCTTCGTGGGGAAGTGATAGGGCTCATGATCAGTAGTCTCCTTCTCTGGTTTGATTCCGAGATCGTGGCCCGGCATCCGAGGGTGCTGAGCACATATGGGCGTCATGCTATCACCCGGACGGCGGTAAGCAACGCCTCGCCAGCGCCGGCATGTAACAGGCGCTGTATTGCCACGAGGATTCAGGCATACTATGCGGTGATTCACTATCAGGAGAACGATATCCATGGCTATGACAACCATCAGGCGGTCAATCGGATTGTTTCTGGCCTTTGCGGTGGTGCTCTTGCCCGCCGCAGTGTGCCTGACGGCGGAAGATGCGGTGGCACGGCCGGATGCTGCCGCACAACCGGCCGATATCAATTGGCCGCGCGTGTTTGAGAAAGACGGCAAGAAGCTGACGATATACCAGCCGCAGGTGGACTCGTGGAATACCTATACGGTGCTCCACTTGCGCTGCGCCATCTCCGTTGAGGGTGTGCTCAAGGACGAGCGGTTTGGGGTCGTCGAAATCGATGCCCAGACGGTTGTTGATCAGTCCTCGCGTCTGGTGGCGATTACGCCGCTGAAACGAGAGATGCGCTTCGCGGGTGTATCGGATCAGGATGAGGCCCTGCTGAAGGCGGCGGCCGAATCGCTCAATCCGCCGCGCAGCACGACCATCATCTCCATCGAGCGAGTACTGGCCTATCTCGATGCCTCCAAGGCAGCCGTCCAGCGCACTGTCGCAGTCAATCTAGCGCCGCCGAAGATGTTCTACAGCGCCGAACCAGCCATCCTTGTTATCTTCATGGGCGATCCGAGGCTCAAGCCCGTCGCGTCCGACAAGACTGATCTCCAGTTCGTCCTGAATACCAATTGGGATGTGCTCCAGGATGTCGCCAGCAAGCGATATTATCTGTTGAATGGGGAAAGTTGGCTGACTTCGACGGATCTGCTCAAGGGCCCATGGATACCGGCGACAGAACTGCCGCCATCGCTCAACACGCTGCCAGCGAACGAGAACTGGGCGGGTGTGCGAAAGTGCATTCCGGGCAAAGTTGCCGCGACGGCTCCGAAGGTGTTTGCTTCGGTCGAGCCGGCGGAACTGATCGTGACCGATGGTGCGCCGAAGTTCGAGGACATTGCCGGGACCAAGCTGGCGAGTGTCAGCAATACCGAAAGTGTTCTTCTGCGTGATTCTCAGGATGGTAAGTTTTACCTGCTTGACGCTGGCCGCTGGTTCAGCGCGGCAGACCTGCGGGGACCCTGGGCAGCCGCCAGCAAGAGCCTTCCTGCTGATTTCGCGAACATTCCCGATGACAGTCCGGTCGATTTCGTAAGAGCTTCGGTTCCGGATACTGACGACGCCAAGGATGCAGTGCTGCTGGCGTCAGTTCCCGATACCACGGTGGTCAAGAGAGATGAGAAACCGGTTAACGTGACCTATACCGGCGATCCCAGGCTTGTCGCCATCGATGGAACGTCGATCCAGTGTGTCCTGAATACGCCATTTCGCGTCTTCCGCGTTGATAATGCCTATTACTGCTGCGACCAGGGCGTCTGGTTCCAGGCCCCCAGCGCAACCGGCCCGTGGAGCCTGTGCGATAATGTGCCCCAGGCTATCTACGCGATCCCGCCTTCGCATCCCGCCCACAATGTCACCTATGTGACGGTGGCAGGTTCGGATGCCACGTCGGTGACGTTTAGCCAGACGGCCGGGTACGACGGTGAATATGTGGCGGACACCGGTACTCTGGTGTTCGGAGCGGCGGCGCCCATCAACACCACGCTCTCCGATACCGATGACGATTATTACTACTATTACGCCCCCTATCCGTATTACTACTCCTACGGCTGCGGCGCGCTCTACCACTATGGCTACGGCGGATACTACAACCCGGGATACCGCTACTACGGCCCCTACGGGGGCGCTGGGTATATCGCTGCCTACAACCCCGCGACTGGTTTCTATGACCGGGCGGCATATGCTTACGGTCCCTATGGCAGCGCAGTAAGAAGGGCGGCCTATAACCCGTATACCGGCGCCTATGCGGCTCGCGCGCGGGTGAACAGTGTCTACGGCTCGGCCGGGCGGGCGGTTGCGTACAACCCCGCGACCGGCAATTACGTTAGGGGCGGATATGCTTCGGGCCAATACGGAAGCGCGGCCGCGGTAAGGACCAACCAGGGCACGGGCGCGGCTGTATGGGACACACGCAATGGCCAGGGCGCGGTGGCGAAAACCGCGTCGGGAGATATCTATGCGGGCAAGGACGGCACCGTATACAAACGCGATGCCGGTGGCGGCTGGTCCAGCAACTCCGGCAACGGATGGCAAAGCGCCCCGAGGCCGCAGCCTCAGAACACCAACGTCAATGCCTCTCGGCAACAGGATGCGGCGGCGCAACAGCGAAACACCGCGGCGCAGCAACAGCGATGGACGTACTCGTACGGAAGTGGCGGAGATGGCATGGACTATCAGGCTCAGGCCCGCAATCGCGGCAGCCAACAGACCCAGCGAAGCAGCGACTTTCGTTCCTCCGATGGTGGAGGAGGCGTCCGTTCCTATGGTGGCGGAGGCGGAGGAGGGCGTGTTGGAGGCGGTGGTGGGGGCAGGAGACGATAGTTCGTTTCTGCGGAGTTGATGGTATCATCAAATGATTGGGAGGCCTATGAAAACTTATATCACGCGCATTGCTGTGTGTACGTTGCTGGCCATGGCTGGCTGCAAATCCATTGGTCCGGGTCAGGTCCCCCAGGATCGGTTCGACTATAGCGCTGGCATTGGCGAATCGTGGAAGAGTCAGACGCTGCTCAATATTGTCAAGATCCGTTACATTGATCCTCCGATCTTCGTTGATGTGGGCCAGATCGTCGCCAGCCGATCGCTGGCGCAGAATCTCTCGGCTTCGGCGAATGTTCCTGTGTACAACGGCGGCAATCCCAGTGGAAGCATCGCCGGGACCTTCGGCCTGTCGGGTAGTGGCACATACATCGACCAGCCGACGGTCACGTACACGCCGCTGACCGGCAACCGGTTTATCAAATCGCTCATGACGCCACTGACGCCTGAGGCGGTCTTCGGCATGGTCCAGGCCGGGTGGCCCGCCGACGGGGTCCTTTACATGGCGGCAGCGTCGATCAACGGCCTGAAGAACCAGGAGACAAGCCTCTCTGGCACGGTGCCCCCGGAACCGGATTTCCTCCGAGCCCTGACCCTGATGCGCAAGATACAGCTCTCCGGCGGTGTGGCCGTGCGGGTGCAGCAGGATGAACAAAAGCACGTGAGCACGCTGCTAAGTTTTCGCCGGCAGGATATCACACCTGAGGTGCTGGCGGATTCCCGCGAACTGCGTCGCCTGCTGAAACTGGATCCTGAGGCGACCGAATTTCAGCTTGTCCGCGCCGCCACGGCCATCAACGACAAGGAAGTGGCGCTGAACATGCGTTCGGTGCTGCAGTTGATGCAGACCATGGCAGCGCAGGTGGAGGTGCCGGCGGAGCATCTGGCTGAGCATTCCGCGGCGCCGGGATGGGAAAGCGCGACCATTCCGGGCAAGGAGACGCGAATGATCGAGATTCACAGTTCCAAAGAGCGACCGGACCACGCATTCGTTGCGGTGCCCTATAACAACTACTGGTTCTCGATCGATACGCGAGATCTGAAATCCAAGCGCGTGTTCCTGTTCACGATGATGATGTTCACGCTTGCTGACACCAGTGACGCGCCGCCGCCGCCGACCCTGACGATCCCGACGCGCTGATTGCCCGTAATCGGTTTGATCGGCCGTGACAGAACCGACCAAGCCTATCTTGGATAACGAAGGTGAGTTACATGTTGCCGACGGCGGAGTCATTGCTCTGAGGGACTCTGGGAGGTCCAATAGATGTATGTGAGGACTTGCATGGCAATGCACGGTCGATATGGACTCTGCCTCGTTTGTGTTGTGGCTCTTACCGCTTCGGCTTGGGCGCAAGAGGAGCCCAATCCACCCGTGCAAGAGGGCCCGGACCGCCGTGCGGTGATCGTGGAGGAGATTCCGGCGGCAGGGCGGGACGTTCGCGTAGGCGAGACCGAGACGTTTCATCTGGCGAGCACTGCGCAGATGTTGGCGCAGATGGAAGTCGGTGAGGATACGTCGATGGCGGTGGTCCTGTCTCCGCGTGCCGGACAGGCGTATTCGATGCGTCTGGTGTTCGTGGCTGATCCGGAGATTGGCGGGAAGTTTGTGACGGCTGATGAGATGCGGGGGTACGTGGAGAAGGCGGCCGTCGACTATACCGACGTGGCGGTGGAACCGGCGGTGCGCAGCAAGACGATCAAGTATAATGGCCGGCCAGGATGCTATGCGACCTTTACCGATAAGCGGCTGGTGGAAGTGACGCAACCCAGAGCGAACGACTTCCGGTACGTCGCCGTAGGGATCGTGCGGCTTTCCGAAGGATCGGTGCTGCAGTTCAAACTCTTTACGAATGACCTGGCATCACGCGACTTTTTCGATCCGTTGGAGTATGCACTGCGGTTGGTGAAGCCTGCAGCTTCGACCCGTCCGGCAAAGTAGCGGGCATGTCGCTGAGGACAACCGACGTCTCTATCTGGCGATCCGGGATGCTCCAGTACTTCCGCAGCAGACGATCCTTCTCGTCTGGAGTTACCTGCCTGAACCCGTGCTTCTCATAGAACGCGATGGCCCACGTGGCATCTGCCCATGTTCCGATCAGGACCGGCCGATCTGTCAGCGCACGGAGGTGACGCAGGAGTTTGCCGCCTATGCCGCTCTTGCGGTGAACTGTGCGCACATAGGCGTGCCGAATGAGGGTGACATCCTGCACGTGCTGTAGTCCCATGACGCCGACCAATCCGCTCTCAGACTGGTAACCATGGAAGATGACGCCATCACGGATCTGCTGGGACAGTTCCTCGCGCGGCATATAGGGTTCGTGCCAGCGGTCGGGCGGGATGATGCCGCGGTATGCCTCGGCCGCATCGTTGATGATCGCGCAAATCGCTTCGAAATCATCGTCCGTGCATGGCCGGATGTGCGGATCGGTTGACGTTGCAGCGATCGAGGAGATCAGGTCGGTCAGCAGCTTGCTCAGTTGCGGCGTATGGATGCGGCCGGAAGCAGCATCGAAGAACTGCCGGGCAGCGGCGGAGCTAAGGCTTCCGCTGCGCTGGTACGCGGTCGCCTGGCTGGCCATTTCCAATGCGTCGAGTTCGTGGATGAACCGGGCCTCGGGAGTGCTCTCCTGGTCGTACTCCGTCCACAGGGCGATAAGCTCGGGCATGCCGGCCAAGGCGGCGAGGTTGTGGGTTGCCTCGCTCTCGCGGCGACGTTTCTCATCCGCCGAGATACTGTCGTGCGGCGTAATGTCGCCGATGATTGCTTCGGCCAGATCGTGAACCGTTGCCAGCGAGAGCAGACGCTGTCGGTCCAAGTCTGGTGGCGCAAGCAGCAGCGCCAGCAGGGCCACACCCCATGAGTGATCGGCTACCGATTCGGCATCCTTGACTCCGAACCGGACCCAACCGGCGCGGCGCACCTCCTTCAGGTGGCTGGCAATATCCAAGAACCTGTCGAGCTTGGGCATACGCCTGCCAACGTTAGCACAGCGATGGCCAGACGAGAAGCGCTTCTGAGAGCTACGCTATGCAACACGGCCATGCCGTCCATGCCAGAAGCCGTCCAGCGTCACTCCCACGCCAATGATGAGCAGCGGCACTCCAGTGAGGATATACCAGACGGTACTGTCAGTCTGATGCCCGGTAAACGCATTGGCGATCTGGGTGGTGATCGAACCTGAACCATGCATGCCCATGGCCATCAGAGCGATCCCAACCACTAGAAGCACAATTCCCAAAATGCGTCGAGCTAACATAGAAATCCCCCTTTTCTTATCCTAACTATAGGCGCGGAGTTGCACGATGAGGCGTGACCGGAAGGCGGGGTCTGGGTGAAGAGGGACGAGAGTGGGCGAGAGGGCGAGGCGGTTGTGGATAAGTAGCAGGTGCGCAGGTTCTCGTGGGAGAAGTCAGGAGTCAGAAGACAGAAGTCAGAAGTCGGAGGTCAGGAGTCAGAACAGAGGAAGGCACTCGGGTTCGTGTGGGCAAAGGGGTGTGCTACATGTAGCAGGGCCGAATTCGGGACGGTTGGGGCGTAAGTGGCGTATCGGGCAGGAGTTGGAGCATGTCACGATGGAGGGAAGGGGCGCGCGAACTGGGGGGGGTGTAGCATGGGCGGCGGGGCGCATCGCGCTAAGTACAGGCAACGATGGGACTTAGAGCAGTTCGGGCTGCCTGGTAGGGTGTAGCACGGGTGTAGCAAAGTGTAGCATTGTGTAGCAGAAGTGTAGCAGAAGTGTAGCAAAGTGTAGCATGCGGCCATAGCGGAGAGCGGATTGCGGATTGCGGAAACCAGGAACGAGGGCGGGAGAGCGGGAGGGCGAGAGGGGGAGACACGGAGACACGGGAACGCGGGGAGCATGCCAAGGATGAAGGATGAACCAGAAACGGCTGCCGCGAAATAATGTGTGACAATCTGTGACAAAGTGTGACATGGGGGAGGGGGAACGTAGTACGTGATGCGTAATACGTAGAAGACGCAGGCGCGCGGGTGCGGGTATTCGGTTGAGAAAGAACGGGCCTCTACCTATACAGGGGGTGTCGCGCT
>CAIQIQ010000144.1 GCA_903871935.1 uncultured Phycisphaerales bacterium | reverse complement strand
TTTTGAATCCGTTGCGTCTGCCAATTCCGCCACAAGGCCGGCGACCTTTTGAATTCTACAGGGGCAGGGCGGGGATTCAACTGCGGGCATTGGTGGCAGACTTTGGCGCATAGACAACGGTGCGCAGCTTGCTTAACATGCATTGCTTAACGTTCCCGTAGCTCAATTGGATAGAGCGTCGGCCTCCGGAGCCGAAGGTTGCAGGTTCGAGCCCCGCCGGGAATACTGAACTGTCCTCCACTTCTCTGCAAGCAGGTTGTATTCCCCGAGCCTGGTCTATAATGGCTCTGCTGCACAAACGTGCGGCCATTTTGAGGAAGTAATCATGGAATTCCTGAAACAATTGAGCGAGATGCCGGGCGTGCCGGGACGTGAGGAGCGGGTTCGCGAGCTCATTCTGAGCCGTACCATCGATCTGTGGGATGACACGCGGACGGATGCCCTGGGCGATTTGATCTGCCATATCAAGCCCGGCACGATCACCGGCAAGAAGCCCGCTCTCAAGGTGCTGATCGCCTGCCACATCGACGAGATCGGGTTTTATGTGCGGGCTATCGACGACAAGGGCCGACTGCGATTGCAGAATGTCGGTGGATTCGATGCCCGGAATCTGTTCGCACGGCGGGTGATGGTGCAGGGCCGGCGGGATGTGTTGGGGGTCTTGAACCCGCCGGGCCGGCCAATTCATATGGCTAACGAAGAGGAGAAGAAAAAGATCCCGGAGGTGGGCGATTTCTTTGTGGACCTGTTCCTGCCGAAGAAAGAGGTCGACAAACTCGTGCAGGTGGGCGACCCGGTGACGCTCGTGCAGCCGTTTGAGGAGATCGGCGAGGTGGTCAACGGCAAGTGCCTGGACAATCGAGTGGCCAGTTGGGTGGCCATCAACGCTATCCGCAAGGTGGGCAAGAAGAGCCGATACGACATCTACTATGCCGCAACGGTGCAGGAAGAGGTCGGCTGCCGTGGTGCCGGTCCGACAGCGTTTGGGGTTGAGCCGGACATTGCGATTGCCGTCGATACGACGCTGGCCTGTGATACGCCGGGTATCGATCCGGTCGATGCGATCACGCAATTGGGCAAGGGAGTCGCGATCAAGGTGATGGACGGCGGATCAATCAGCGATCGCGGCCTGGTCGATGATTTTGTTGCGCTGGCGAAAAAGAAGAAGATCACGCATCAGCTTGAGATTCTGCCGCGCGGCGCAACGGATGCGGCCACCATGCAGCGGGTGCGATCGAGTTATCGCACGATCACCCTGTCTGTGCCCACGCGTTACATCCATACGATCTGTGAATCAGCGCACAAGAAAGACCTGCAGGCGGCGGTTGATTTGCTGGCGGCGTGGCTGGGCGAGTGAATGCCGCTCTATGCCAGCAACAGTAACTCTGTCTGCGTGCTCTGAGCGCCGGTGCGCAGTTGCAGCGTTCCGCCAACTGTGTCCTTCCGGAACGTCACTGTAGCCGTGCCGACTGTTACGGTAATGGTGTCAGTATCGCTGCGCATCGTTGCTCGCGGAACCGACGCGGTCAGCCCATCGGCGGTTGTCAGGATGTGGAGGAAGAAATCCAGCGCCGCCGGCTGCGATGGTGAAACTTCCATGCGGCACTCCGGTTCGGGAAGGAATCGCACTTCGCAGTTGTCAGGCAGGCACGCGTGGCCGTGATGGCGATAGAGATCAGGACCATAATTCAGCACGACCTCTGGCCGCTGGGGCAGCAGGATCTGCATGAACATCTTCGCAGCGCCGTTGTTAATCACGTAGTCCGTGCCGCTGCCCAACGGTCGCTTGGCAGCCTGCCAGAGGCAGGTCTTCTTGAATGCAGGATTCGTCGCCAGCACGCGGTCGAACACGATGAACGTGCCGGGACGCAGGAAAACGATCTGGCGCGTGAAGGAATCGAGTTTGTGCGCTGAGTATGCCTTGGTGACATCGCCCGCCGTATAGACAAAACTGCCGCCATCCTGATAGGCCAGCATGGTACCAGTGTCGCGCAGCTCAGGGTGTGCCTGCCAGTCGGTAACGTCCACGGCGGCGCCATTGTGGCGGAAGACAGTTCCGAGCCAGGGATACTTCTGGCCGCCATCGTTGATGGCGTCTCCCCCTGCGCGGATAAAGGAGGGGAATTGCTCGGCAGGATCGAAGATGAGCATCGTATTGTGGGCGATGGTGCGGAGGTAGTAGTTGATGCCGTGGTTGGAATTCCACTCGTAGTGGCCGCCGTCGCCAAGCAACTCATCATCGCGCAGGATCAGGAGGTGTCCCTGGTCGAGATGCTGGTGGGCGGTAAAGCGCGGGCCGCAGTGGAAGAAGAGAAGACTGGAATCTTCCTTCCAGGAACTGCGGGCGTAGACGTAACCGGGGCCGGGGCTGTAATGCGAGAGCTTGAACGCGTCGAGGTCGCCGGTTTTGATCGTTGGGTCCTGCCAGAGGAAATCAATGTACGCGTTATCGGGGAAGGCCGCGTGCGGCATCGAAGCGTCAAAGGCGGCCACCGCCTGGTGAGCCGGATCTTCGCGATAACGACCACCGAGGATCATGCGGGCAGCGCGTGCCCAGTCACGGTCGCGCTTGCACAGACGTCCGCCGGTCTCATCACCCATGGGGATGTTGCAGTGGGTGTGGCGTTCGCCTTTGGCGGGATACATCTCAAAGAGGCCGGCGATGGCACGCTGGCGGTAGAACTCAGGTGCCGCGGCGAAGTAGTCGACACCCTCGCAGATGCGCGCCGCGTCGCAGAAGAAGCGCCAGGGGAAGAGCCAGTAGTGCGTATAAAAGCCTTCGCCAAAACCGCCGCCATTGCCGGCGATCTTCAGGCAGGGGACGGCGCGCTGCAGATACTCCTGCTCGATTTCCTTGAGCATCTGCTGTGCGGAAAGATTCTCATACATCGTGGCATAGCATGCTACGCCGAAGCCCCACATCTTGTAGTGGTACCAGGCGTTGTGGAAGGGGCTGGTTTCCTCGTTGATGTTGAGCTGGCGGCTCCTGTTCATGAACGCATGGAACTCGTTGCGTTCATAGGGGAGCCACGATTCGTGGCAGAGATCATAGATCAGGGCGCTGTAGCCGACGTCGGAGCCGAAGGGGATATGGCCGGTGCGGATCGGCTGGCGAACGTAATTCTGCAGGACAAGGTCGACGGCCTGACGGGCGAGGCGGTAGTCCTGCTCAACCGCGGCGGTGAAGCCCATGGCGATCAGTTTGCCGATGGCTGCTGGTCCCGGCAACTCCGGCAATACCGTGGCGCGCGCCACCTCCGCCATACGACGGTACGCCTCCGGACGTGCCTTGGCCAGTGCTTGCAGTTCGGCCCGCGAGCCCATGATTCTCGGGTGTTCGCGGCTTATCGCGTGTCGCTTCTCATCCATCTGCGGGGTTCTCTTCTCCCACATTATGATGCGGGACTCTTCTGACAGGGCCCTGCCCTACGCCGGTTGCACAGGCGCATTGAGGGAGTCCAGCGCGGGTGTCTCAGGTTCACGCTCCATCCAGCGGACGAGCTGCACGCCGATGATGCCCGCAAACGTGGAAACCAGACTCGCCATGCCGAACAGGATCAGTTCACGCTCAAGATTCAGGTTGATCATCTCGGCGGTCTGATACCAGAAGACCACAAAGTAGACCAGGCCCTGGATGGCGTTCACCAGCAGCACGCCATGGTGCGGCACACCATAGCGCGTCCGCTGGCCCGCCTCCTGCGCCACAATATCTCGTTTCACATGGATGACCTGCACGTAGCTCAGAGCTGTCATGACGAGTTTCAGCGGGATGAAGGTCCTGGCGTACCAAAGCACCGCCTTCTGCAGACCGTGCCGTTGCATGAAATACATGAACATCGCGATGAGGATCACGTTGACAACCGAACCAAGGAAACCCAGCCACATGGCGAGCATGACGGCCCGCGGCTTGGCCGGCACGGACTTGACTTTATCCGCCACCTCTTCAAATCCGCTCTCCGTCCACGGTGCCGGCGGGCGATAGTTGTCATCGCCTCCCAGCCGCTTCCATTCGCGGTATCCCAGGCATACGAACACAGCGCTGATCATCCCGAAAATCCATGACCACATGAAAATCCAGCGATAAGCGAAGTCGTCACCGTCGTAGAACCATCTGACCGAATCCATGTAAAATCCGGCCAGCAGGCCCGCAATGATGGTTGCGGCCGAACGGATGATCGAGTTGGCCGAACTGAACTGGCCGTAGAGGGACTTGGGCATCAGGCGCATAAACAGGGGAATGCCGCAACCGTCTGCCAGCACCACTCCGAACCGTCCCACCAGCATGCCGCCGAACGAAAGCCAGAAATAGAGATATCCCGGCAAGGTCACCACTACCCAGATCCAACCGCCAAACCCGGCGACAGCGCCGAAGATCGCGTTGTAGGCGGAGATGCGCAGTGGATGCCAGCGGTCCACGAAGATCGCGGTGAAATACGTCGCCGCCAGACTGGCAATCCCGCCATAGGCCGCCAGTTTGCCCATTTGATCGAGCGTCAGGCCCATTTGCTTGTTGAAGAAAACCCCGTACAGGCCGCAGGCGCCGGCGGCCGCGCCAAAGGCGTTCATCAGGTAAAAATACCAGTAAAACCGGCTGGAAAAGCTCTGCTTGCCAAAGGCCTTGATGATCCCCGTGAGTCCTTTGGGCCCTGCCTCGTCCGGTGGCGGCGGATACGGGCCTTCCTTGACGAAGATGCACATCAAGCCGAATCCGATGAAATACAGCAAGGCGCCACCAGTGAGGATCTCCCGCATGTTGGTTTCGGCGTATTGGAAGACGTAGTAGCTGTATATCGAGCCCGCCGCCGTGCCCACCAGGCGGAAGAGGCCGAAGAAGCGGCCGAGGAACTGCGGCGGCACTACGTCGTTGAACAGATACCAATAGACCGAGCCGACAAACATGTTGAAGAAGCTGAACGCCACATAGAATATGCCAATGAATGCAATCGTGATTGTCGTTGGCGCCATCTTCCCCAGTGCCGGAATGTGGTGTTGCGCCAACACGGTGAGTTCTTCGCTCCAGCCAACCAGCACCAGGCACAACACCAGAAACGGCATGGTCCAGAGGATGAAGGGAATGCGCCGGCCCCAGCGGCTGCGATGCCGATCGCTCTTGAAACTGACCCAAGGGCAGACGGTCATGTTCAGGATGCCCGGCAGCGTGGACATGATGACCTGCATGAGCGTGTTGGAGACACCCAGGGCTTTGAGCTTGAGCGGCAGTACCGACGGGCCGGCTGTCTCCATCAGCGTGAAGCAGAAATCACCCCATAGCAGCCAGGCGAAGAGCACCATGAGGCCGCGCATCGTGTAGCTCAATGGTCCGCAGTGGAAGATCTTGCCCCCGGCGGGGTCGGGTGACGGCGTGGCGGTTGGAATGTCGGGCATACGATCTCCTTACCGGGTAAGCAGGCTGCAACTGATATAGGATTTGATATTGTGGAGCAGTGGATGTGCGGTCAGGGAGGGAGGGGTCTCGGGGAGCGCGGGATTCTTAGTGCTCATTTTGGCTCTCCCCGATGCCCAAAGATTGGCACCGGGCACACAATCGGTCCACCTTGCCGTTTCATCGACTCTCGGGAATGTCCCCGAGCAATCGTGGACAAGATAGCATCGATCCTCGCGCCAGCAAGGGCAAAGTCTGCCCAAACTCACGTTTTTGATTCTTCTGGGGCGTTTCGAGTTGATCGAGGCTGTCGTAGTGGAGATGTTCGAGCGGCACCATCTATGGCGTCGTTGGCCCACCGCTGGGTGCGGGAGGCGCTGGTTGCTGGATGCGCAGATGGCGTTTGATTGCGATGTCGATCGCCATATCCAGAGCGGCCCGCATCGATCCGGGATTGGCTTTGTTCCGGCCGACGATGTCAAACGCCGTTCCGTGATCGGGGCTGGTGCGAATGATCGGCAGTCCGATGGTCATGTTCACGCTTTTGTCGAACGCGAGCAGCTTGACCGGGATCAGTCCCTGGTCGTGGTACATGGCCAGGACAGCATCAAACTCGCCGCGCAGGGCGCGCAGGAAGACTGTGTCGGCGGGGAAGGGGCCATGAGCGTCGACCCCTTGCTCGCGAGCCATGATCATGGCCGGCTCGATGATACGGGCTTCCTCGTCGCCGAACTGGCCGTTCTCTGAGGCATGCGGATTCACGCCGCACACCGCGATGCGGGGCTTGGGAATGTCAAACGACTCGACCAACGTCTTATGCAACAACTCCAGCGGGTGGAATACCGCGCCGATGTTCAGGACATTCCAGATTGCCATCAGCGGGACGTGGATGGTGGCCAGGACAACCTTCAAAGGCCCGCCGGCGAACATCATGGCGTAGTTGCGCGTTCCGGTCTTTTCGGCGAACAACTCGGTATGGCCGGGATACTTGTAGCCAGCCAGTTTCCAGCTTTCCTTGGCGATCGGGGCAGTGACAACGGCATCGACAGTGCCGGCCTTGGCAGCTTCGATCGCATCCAGACAGAATCGCATCGATGCTTCGCCGCCAATCTGCGATGGCATATGAACGGCGTTGGACAGGATGGAGTACTGATCGTAATCGAGAACGACGACGTCCATGTCATAGTGGCGCGGCGCGTTGTTGCACTGGTCGCGCCACCAGAATACGTTGATCTCCGCGAGATCGGCCGCATAGTGGAGCATCTCGTTCATGCCAAAGATGATGAACCTTGCGCGGGAGCGCAACAGGGGGTCAGACAGGGCCTTAACGATGACCTCGGCCCCAATGCCGGCCGGGTCTCCCATGGTAATCGCGATGGTAGGACGGTATTCGACCATGTCGTGGGCGATTGTAGACGAGTTGCCACGACTTCGCGAAACCGGTGGTCTCCTGAGCGGGACTTGCTGGATGCAGGAACGGAGCAGTTAGCGTATGCTAGATTATCGGACTTTGTCGATTTTCGCTGCCGCATTCTGGTGCCCATATAAGGCGCGAGCTTTAGCGGGATCGGGCGGATCGCCCAGAAAAAAGGCTGGACATGTCTTTGGGGCGCCGATAGCATCATGGCGTTGGCGAACGGATCGAGTTTGAAGAAGCTACGCATGCAAGTGTTTTGTCTGCACGTTGCCTTTCTCGCGATCGCATCCTACCGCAAGGCTAGAGTGGCCTCTTCCATTGGGACCCGGGAAGAACAGCAAAGCGGTCACATGCCCCAAGATTCATAAAAGGAGTCACAGATGGGCAAGAAGTTGTATGTGGGTAACCTGAGCTACGGCGTTGACAGCTCGCAGCTCCAGGAACTGTTCGGTCAGCACGGCAGCGTTCAGAGCGCTGAGGTCATTGCCGACCGCGAAACTGGCCGCAGCAAGGGCTTTGGCTTCGTGGAAATGGGCACCGACCAGGAAGCCCAGGCGGCGATTGCGGCCCTGAACGGGCAGCAGTTCGACGGCCGGGCCCTGACGGTCAACGAAGCCAAACCGAAGGAAAACCGCAGCGGTGGCGGCGGCTTCGGTGGTGGCGGCGGCCGTGGTGGTTACGGCGGCGGCGGCGGTGGTGGTCGCGGTGGTTTCGGCGGCGGCGGTGGTCGCGGCGGAGATCGTGGCGGCTTCAAGCGCGAACGCTACTAGCCATTACTGCTAGAATCCAAATTAGCAAATGAGAGGGCCGTACCCGTGAGGGTTCGGCCCTTCTTGTTTTGCGCTACGCGTGGTTCTTCGCCCGGCGATACCCATAGGGCGGGACGGGGTGAGGCCGGTTGTGGATAAGTAGCAGGTGCGCAGGTTCTCGGCGGGGGTACCCCCTATATCGCAAATCCTGTCGGGACAGGAGGTTAGGTTGATATTGGGGGAGGAGGTGCGCAGGTTCGACCTGATTGTGGATAACTCCGGGGAAGAGCGGATTGCGGATAGCGGATTGCGGAAACGAAGGCCGGATGGAAGAAGTCAGAAGTCAGGAGACAGAAGTCGGAAGTCAGGAGTCAGAAGGAACGCGGGGAAGATGCTCAAGTTCGCGTGCGCATCTTTGGGTGCCGTGTGAGCCATCTCACCGATGCGGCAAAGGTGCGCAGGATAGGTTGAGAAGTCAGAGGACAGAAGTCAGGCATGAGAAGGCACGCTCGGGGGAAGGTGCTCAAGTTCGCGTGCGCAATCCGGAGTGGTTGGTCTGATAGATCACAGAACAGGGAAGATGCTCAAGATCGCTGCGCATCTCGGGAAGCAACTCCTACTTGTCCGGTCGGAGTTATGCGTATTCACTTGCCAAATAGCCGGAGGGCGCGATGGTCCTCCATAATATAGGGTCGATTTGGAGGGGTCCAAAAACGGAAGTATTGGAATGACAGGGACTTATGGGCGGCCAAAATTCGTTCCATAATTTGGGTATGATGGGTAAGTGGGGTATCCGCAGGCCAAAGCGGACAGCGTCCGGCTCCAGCTATTTGGTCCCTGACCCGTTTTCCGAATCCCGGTTTTTCGGATCTGGCCATCCAATCGCGAATGCTCGTCGTATATATGGGTCGTCGATGGATCTGGGAACCCAGTCTGGCGGGGGACCTAGGCGTTCTAGTTCACTCCAAACAGTCTCGCCCACACGCTCCAGTTCAGCGTTATTAGTGTAGGTTAGTAGGTCTTGAACAAAGTGTGATGCGGCGCGCACACGATTATTCGACCAGTGTCCTCCCCGTCGCCATCCGCGTTTCAAGTCCCACGCTAGTGTTCGCACCATCAGTTCCATAGCCGCATGTCGCAGTGTGCCGTTCGCGTTGGCTTCGTCGAACTGCATCTTCTGCAACTGAACGGCTGCAACAGGACCCAAGATATCGCCCAATTTGTGATACGGGAGCGCTGGGTAACGTTTCAGGAACTCGGCAACTGTCGTCGCTCCGGTCGTGCGGATGCGCTCCATGTGGCGCTCCGGCCAGTTGTCGCACCACGTCCGCTTCGCTAACTCATCGGCCTTGCGCAATTGTTCTTCTCTGTTTATCATGGTGCGTTGTAGTCAATAACCTTGTAGCCAGACATTTTGATTCCGCGCCGGAGCGCAGCCACTTCCTGAAGCACCTCACGCCGTGTGAGCATTCGACCATACCTGGCCTCTTGTCGAAGGATGTTGTCCATCAGTGTGTTTCGGTATCCTCCCGCACCTCCCACATATTTCTCAATAGCCTCATGGAATCCCTGGGTCATCGGGCTGGTCAGGCGATCTATCTCGGCATCGCTGATGTCCCGAGCCTTGAAGAACGCCCGATCCCGCTGGGGAAGCCAGTGATGCCGCGGCGTGCGGCTCACACCTGCGCGATATGGCGAGGTATTGCTGATACCTCCGTAACGCCGTCCCTCGGCGCTCAACGGGCCTCGGATCAACGAGAAACTGGCGTTGGGAGCCTGGTATCCACCGTATGCACCCCCGATCGCTCCGCCCATTGCTCCCGCCAAGGCCGGCGTCAGGCCGGCTGTCACTTGGCCTATCGCCTCCCAAGTCCACGCCAATTCGCCGTTAGCGTTCACTGCCCAACCGCTGTTGCCTAATGCTTGGCCCATCGCCCTCGTCGCGTTGAACGCCACGCCCGCTCCGTAGAACGCCCCCCCCAACATGCCGCCCAAGGCCCCAGCATGTAATGCCTGCTGGTTCGCCTCGCCCCAGTTCATCGGCTGAGCGAGTCCATATGAATTGGCCAGGGACGCTGTCATGCTGGCGCTGTAGCCGCCGGCAAAACCGCCCACCATCGCACCGAAGGCCCCGCCCAAGATCGGCGCATCCGCGAAGATCGATGCGCTGCTCGCCAGCGAACCGGCCAATCCGCCTACGGCCGAACCCATGATCAGGCTCACCCCCAGACTCATTCCGGTGACCGCTGTTTGCAGTGCCTGCCACTTCACCTGGATGTCGAGGTCCTGCCATGGCAGATTGGTGCCTGCGTAGCCATTGAAGCCGTAAGCCACGGTCATCTGAGAACGATGACTGTACTGGAACTGGTCAATGGGATCGGCATTGGTCCGGAAGAAGGCGTACTTGTCCTGGTGCAGAGGAGTCTGAGCGAATGTGTCGTACGTCTGCCCGCCGGGCAGCAGCAGCGTCCCATCCAGCATGTCCAAGAACGGCCCGCTTTCGGGCGTGCGGTCGGCCTTCACCGCCTGATCCATTCCCGCCTGTCCGCCGTGCCAGAAGTTGTGCCAGCCCCAATAACTGTTGATGCCGAACGTCCAGACGTAATTCCAACTGTCATAGTGCAGCAGCGTCACCTCTCCCGCTGGCGTATACACGAACTGCTCAATGCCATACGCGCCGGAGGTCTCCTGGTTTTGAATCTCCCACACCGTGCCGTCCGCCCCGGTGAGTGCCCAAGTCCGCTCCTCAAGCCCCGAACCGCTCATGCCGTAGTCGCCGCTGTAGGCATCACCGTCCCTATTGGCATCCCGCAGCGTCAACACGCCCGCCACCGGACTCCATATGTATTGCGCCGTGATCGTTGTTGATTCGTACTGCTCGCGCTGCTCCTCAATGATGTTCCCCGAGGCGTCGTAGTAGAGGTATTGCGTGTAGGTTTCGGAGTCATTGCCACCTAAAGCAAAGCGGTTCTTCACCGTCTCGCTGATCCGCCGGCCAAGGGCATCGTACTGGTAGCCCGTCTGGTAGCCGTAGTCGTAGTGGTACTGCGTTCCCGTGCCCGAATACACCAGGTACGCCTGGCTCTGCTGGGTAAGCTGGCCCCAGGCGTCGAAGGTCAGGAACATGTCGCGCCGGTTGCCGCTGAAGGGCTCGGCAAGATCAAACTGTGTGGTCGGGTCTGGCAGTGCCTTCTGGTAGGTGGTACTGCGCGCCAGATCACTGGTCTGACCGCTGGTTTGCCCCGCAGTGCCATCGTCCTGCACATCGTACAGAATCGCGGCAAGGTACTGCGTGGGCACCAGTTGTGTGGGCGTGCAGTAGATGTCGGTCTGGTCCACCGTGTTCTCATTGGTCTGCATCACGCCACGGTAGTATCCCATCATTCGGTTGAGCTTGTCGTAGGCCGTCCAAGCGTTGGCGCCCTGGAGGTGGTAGATCTCGCTCTTCCACTTCTCATCCACGTTCGCCGTCGCTACGCGGGCGTAAAGCGTATTTCCATCGGCGTCGTAGGCGTAGATGCGCTCTTCCCTTGCGCCGTAGCCCTGGTCCACCACCCGCCCGAACCGGTCCAACCCATCATAGGGATCGCTTGCTCCGGCGTCATCGTGTGCGGCAAAACCATTGTAGCCCTGCCCAATGCTCGCACCGGGGTATTCGCCATCCAGATATCCGGTCGCAATATAGCTCTGCCTCAGGGATCCGCGCGAGTTGGGCATATCGCGAGCGACCAGTTGGCTCAGACCCAGATAGTCGTACGTCTCGATCTGGTTGCTGCCGCCAGGGCTGGCCGTGTCGCCGATGTAACCCACGCGGCTGATATGGTCGTTGAGCGCGTCCAGGAAACTGGCGACCTCCGGGCGATCCGCATTGATCGGCCACGCGTCATAGCCATAGGCATAGCCGGTGATCCGGCCGTTGGGATAGACTACCTGAGTCAGGCGGCTGTAGTTGTCGGCATTGGCATAGCTGGTGTCATACACATACTGCACCTTCGCCGAGGTGCCTGTGTCTACGATGCCATCGTGTTCCTGGTACTCTGTCACCAGATGGCCCAGGCCGTCGTACACCCGCTGCACCTGATTCAGCGGCGTACTGGCGGCCAGCATGGTGAAGAGCACGCCGCGACCCAGCGCATCGTAGCTGACCTGCCGAACGTTGGCCAGATCAACGATCTGCTCCTGCGCGAACTCCTCGGTTGCAGTCCAGGCGTCTCTGGTCTGTCGCCCCACAACGTCATAGGCGTACTCGTGCGTTGTACCATTGCGAGCCAACTGCTTGGTCACCTCGCCGAGTGCGTTGTAGCCGAGAACTGTTTCGGTATCGTCGCCATCCTGCAGCTGGTGCATGGGATCGGTGCTGTCCGGAATGACCCCGTAGCTAGCCTGTAGCAGCAGTCCGCTGTTGTTCAGCGCGTATGCACCCCCGGCGGTAACGCCATAGGTGTAGGTGGTGGTGGTCGTCTGTGGTGGGGAACTGGAGTTCTTGTAGGTGACTGTTCCCTGGGCGGTGATGGCATCGAAGCCGTTATAGCAGTAGAAGCTCTTCCGATTGGTATCCCGGCCAGGAACAAGCGAGGTATCCTGCGGATCGCTCGTCGCCAAGGTTCCCGTGTATGCCTCGATCACCCATATCTTACGACCCAGCGCATCGTAGTAAGTCCGGGTCCAGATGTTCCGTGGATCTACGGTGATAGCCAGATTCCCGGCCGCATCGTACTGATTGGTGCTAACAAGCCAGCGATCCCAGCCGTTGACCGCTGTCGAGTCAATGCCTGGCGGCGAGGACTGCACCAGGTCATCGGCAATGTCCCGGCCAGTTGAATTGTTGGCCACCTGATTGTTGCCGTTGTTGCCGTAGTTGACAGTGCCGACCAGCCGATCTGTCCCGTCATACCAGTTGCCCACGAAGCTGATGCGGGCATCGCCGTCGCTCAGGTCGCCCAGTACCGTACTGTCGTGATTCCGCTGCTTCGTCGTCACAAGACGAACGTTGCCATTCTGGTCATACTGATAGAGCATCTGCTCAAGCACGGCATCGCCGTCCAGATCGTCCGCGGCCGCATAGTTGCCGGTTGCACCCGGATTCGGGTCTTGGCCACCGTCGGTGGTGGACTGCTTTGTGACGCGGCCTGCGCCGTCGTACTGGGCCTTGGTAACCAGCCCGCCAGGAACGCGGGTCTTGATCGCCTGATCGCGATTATTGTACCACAGGTCGGTGGCCAGGGCATTCATTCCCGTGCCCAACGCCTGATCCACATCGTCAGTCAACGTACAATACACGCGACCCCGGTCGTCATACTTCGTCTCGCTGTAGGCCCGCCGGTTGGCTTGGGCCGGGGACGCAGATAAGGCGACGCCATCGCCATCATAGACGGCGACAGATGTGGTACGGCCGAGATTGTCATACGTATACACCGTCAACGGCCGGTTCACGCTGGGGTCCTCGGTGGTCTCGACGCCGCTCTTGCTTGCCACCACCTGATCGCGCCAATCATAAAGGTTCCGCGTCACCCGATTGGCTTCGATGCCGCCTGGGAACAGCGTCACTTTCGTCAGGGTGGAGTCGCCGACCCCTCCACCAGTCAGCGTATCGGCGGGGTCGTCATATTCATTCTCGCTAACCTCCACCAAGTTGGTATCCGTCGTGCCAATCCATGTTGATGCAGTCCGTCCCAAGGCATCATACACGGTCTTGGTGATGGTGGGGTTTGTGGCGGCAATACTATCGACGTAACGATCACGTCCTGCAATCACCATCTCCTGGCGGCCTTGGGCATCATAGTAGTACTCGGTACGGTAGGAGGAGGCTCCCATGATTGCTGAGAATCCGCCAAGCTGCGCGTATTGCATTCCGTTGAGCCCGTAGTACCGCTGCACGGCAGCCAGTTGACCTTGTATGTTGTAGACTGACATGGCCAGCGAAAGCACATCAGTGGTGCCGGTCGCGCCGTGCGCCACGGTCAGCGTGGCGACCACTCCGACGGTGCGGTCGTGCCGCACGATCTCGTCCGGCGGCGAGGCCATGCCGCTGCCGGCGTCGGGATAACGCGTGCGGATTTCGGTCCACGCTTCGGTTTCCGTGTAGGTCACAGTGGTGATGTGCCCGTTCGGATCTGTGATCTGTCTCACGCGTCCCAAGGCGTCAACCAGGAAATCGGTTTTCAGGTGCAATCCGCCGCCAGAGGGTGTGGTCCAGCCGCCGGGCAGGGACTGGAAGTCGCCGGTCTGGGCGGTATTGACGTCCACGATTGAGCGGGTCAGGGCACCGGTTGCCTGGTCATAAGCGAGGTAGCTGATGAAGCCATCGGCATCTTTCGTCCAGCGCAGGTGGCCAAGGCTGTCATACTGCTCGATCTCGGTGGCTGTGGTGTCAGCCCCGTTCTGAGCCTCAGCGACGGCCGGAAGTGTCGTGGTTCGTTGGGACACAGCATCCGTACCGGGATAGAACTGGTAACTATATAGCGTGTCCACACCCATGGTGCCGAGCTCACCAACATACTGGGTCTGCCTGCTCACAAGCAGCGTGCCGCATATCGGGAGCGCAGCGCCTGTGCCAGACTCATTGTAGACGTACTCCAGCGTCTTGCTCAGGGTGGCCGGGGCGTTCCCGTGCTCCACACCGACGTACTGCAGGTAGCCGATAGCCGCGCCGCTGTCGTAGTAGTGCATCACATGGACGAGGCCCGTACTGGTACTCAGGATGGGGGTGACAATGTCGGCGTTGGCGTCATTGACCGCCCCGCTGATGGCCGAGGGTTCGGCCTGCAGAATCAGGCGGCCGTTGGAGTCGTACTTGTATGCAGTGATCCATTGCTGCCCCAGAACGCCGCTGGCATTGTAGTCCTGGAAAACGGTCGCAAGTACTTCCCCGGCGTAGTTACTGTAGACAACCCACCGGTCGTTGTTTGCCAAGCCATCGTCTAAGCCATCGGGCAGGTATTCGGTGGTGCGATAGCGCCAGTTGTTGATGCCGTCGTCGAACGATGATGCGAAATAGGTGTAATCGTACTGGCCCGACCCCTGCATGATCTGTTGGGTCAGGTGGCCACCAGCTTCGAACGCGAAATGCAGGTCGGCATAGGGTGCAACCTGGTACTCTGCGGCCGACGTGGGATCGACGACGTTGGCACCCACAACTCGCTGATACGAATCGCCTTCGAGCACGGTGCTCAGGTGGCCATTGGCATCGTACCAGTACTGTTTCTGGTCAATGATCTGTCCTTCTGTGCCGTAGATGGTGACATGCGTCAGCAGTTCGCCCGTGTAGCCGTATACGGCGGCGGCAGCGGCATGGGCTTGGCCGTTGGCATCGTATCGCGTTACCGCGGCGCTCTGTACTTTGTCACCGGACCAGATCAGCGATGTGTTCTCAAGGATCTGTCCCGCCGATCCGATCCTTCGGACGATGCTATCGAGTTTGTCTTGGACATAATGGAATTCGGTAACATTGCCCGCGGCGTCAATGTACTGATAGGGCATTCCGCGCTGAGCAGTTATTGAGTAATCAAAGCGGAAGTACTTCGTGCAGTTGCCGGCCGTGTCGGTGAGATAGAAGTAATCATTTCCTTGGACGAGCTTGTCTCTGCCGAAGAAGCGTTGGACATAGTTACCGCCGCTGAGGTCAAACCAGCGGATGGAAGTGCCGCCGTCGACAGCTTTGATACTGGTGTCGCTTTGTACGAGCAGTGGCCATTGCGACATGAACCATCCGGAGCCAAGGCCCTGATTGATGCCGCTGCGTTGAGGATCGCTGCTCCAAGTGCGCGTCAGCCCCGAGAGCAATCCAACTTCCGCCGGGGCTATGTCGCTGGTGGTATAGAACTCTCGTCCATCGCCATAGCGCATGGCTCCGCCGCTGTAGCTTAGGTCCATCGGCCTGCCGCCGTCGAGCCCGAAGGCGACGTTGCCGGGCGTGTCGGCCCAAGGGTCGCCGCCGGTGGTTGGCGTGGCGGTGATGTCGGGAAGGACTGTGGTGGCGCTGGCCGGTAGAGATGCGCTCGAAACACCAGAGCTATTCCAGGCGCTAAGACGGAAGTAATAGGTTGTGCCGGCGGAAAGCCCTGTGGCGACGTAGCTCCTTGCATCGCCATCTACGGTAACGAAGTATCTCACCAAGTTGGGCGTGATACCGCGGTAAATATCAAAGCCACCCACATTGCTGGAATCCTCCGTCCACGTGATGCTGATCTGCGTCTGTGATACGGTTGTCGCCGTCAGGTCGGAGGGGGCATGTGGGATTGGCCAAGGGATCTGAACGCAGAGGGTGTCGCTCCAGGGGGAATTGCCCGCCGTTCCGACGGCGCAGATGCGGAAATAGTAGGTAGTCCCGGGAACCAAGCCGCTTGGGCGAATGCCGTCTTGATTGGGGCCCAAGTTGCTGGTCGCCAAGTTTTCGGTGAAGTCACTACTCGTAGCGCGCTGCAAGAGGAATCCGGTCTCATTGTCAGAATTATCAGTCCACGTCAGATACACCCCAAATTTCCCGACCTCTTGCCCACTGAGTTCCTCATAGACATAGTCGGCATAACTCGGGGCGGCCGGAATGCTGTCCAGAGTATTGGTGGAAACTGTAGCCGTGTTGCTCGATGTGTCAGTGGCGTTATATGCTCGGACGCGGAAGTAGTAGGTGGTGTTTGACGCGAGGCCTGTGGCGCTGTAGGTGGTTGCATTGGCCCCCACGGAACTTGTCGCTAAACCCGTGGTAAAGGTGCTATCCGTGGCCCGGTCAATATAGAAACCGGTCTCATTACTTGAGTTGTCCGTCCATGAAAGATCGATTTGCGTCTGTGATGCCGCGGTTGCCGAGAGATTCGTCGGGGGGAGTATGGTGTAGGTCGCTTCCGCGTAGACTTGATAAACATAAGTGATCTTCTGGTTGGCGTGAACAACATTTGCCCATACCTGCATACCATCGAGGTCACTCTGGCTGGCGGACAGGCCATTCCATGTAAAGCTTGACCACGAATCGTTTAGACTGACCGTCTGCGCTTGTGCGGTCTGAAGAGTGCCGCCAATTCTCAGATTCCAGTTGATGGTATCGCCGTCTTTTCCCGCAATACCGTCGCAACCGGAATAGACCCAGACCGTGAGACTGGAAACCGTAGTCCCAGTGGGCAATGCGGCGGTGTACAGGCCCACTTCACTGGTCCAGTTCTTGTCACCTTGTATCGCCTGAGCATAGTACTGCATACTTGGTTCGGTTGGCTGGTGGGTATCTTTCTTGAGATTTGTGTAGGTGTACGACGGCCAAGTGCCGCCCGAAATCGTGGAATCGGGGTCCAGGATGAACGTGCCGGAACTGGTTGTGGTGACGGCTCTGGCATTGCTGGTGTTGCTCGATGAACCATCGCCATTATAAGCATGTGCGCGGAAGTAGTAGGTCGTCGCAGGCGAAAGACCGGAGACCGTGCAGGTTGTGACGTTCGCGCCTACAGTGGTGCTGCCGGTATTCAATGTAAAGGCGGCGTTCGTTGCCCGTTCAATCACAAAGCCGGTTTCATTGCTGGAATTGTCCGCCCAGCTCAGGTTGATTCCGCTGGAACTGGGCAGGGCCGAGAGAGTTGTCGGCGCCGCCGGAACCGAAAGAAGTTGCCGCGTTTCAAGCATCTCAAGGGAAGCACCACGGCGCCGAGTCGTTTGATGGGGGGGGCATCATGCCGCAGACCCGCGACCACGCTCTTGACTGCTTGGGAAATGACGCGCCAATTCCGATTCTTGCTCATTGGTTCCTTCCCTTTGCTCTGAACAAAATCCTTGCGGTGAACGCGCGCAAGAGCCAACGGAGGCGGGTGTGCGCATCTGCCGCTGACAAAATTGTTAAAGTGTGTGCGGGTGAGCGATGTGTCAAGCCCGATATCCTGCCCTGACTCGCTCAACCCGCGCCTACGACAGTTAAAATACAGCTCAGCTTGGTCGAGTCAACGATATTCTTTTGATTTTGTTATCATCGACTAACGCACATGGCGTATGGAAGAAGCCTATATGCTTGGCGGGGCTGAACTTACGTTGGCCGGGGAGGGGGTTGTGTGATTCGTGACGTTGAGCGAGAAAAGCGGGCACGTTCGCGCTTACGCTGTGGTTTTCGTCTGGCGATACCCATTTTCTCCCATCTCGGGCATAATCAACGTCACCATGCGCTATGGAACCATACTTGTGCTGACTCTCGTATCGTTGTGTGGCTGTGCCCGCTATGACTTCCAGGTGATCAAACCCGATACGCTCTCCACGCGGGTCACGGAAACTGCCTCACGGCTGCAGACGCCGAACATGGTCTATCTCATGCAGGCGTACGAGAATCGGTTGGTTGTGCAACTGCACAACAAGGATGCGGCTTCTGTTGAGTTGCTGGGCGAAAAGAGTTTCGTGGTGGATCCGGCGGGAGTAAGCCATCCATTACGCTCGTTGACGATTGCGCCCGATTCGTGGGCCAAGTTGGTCCTCCCGCCGCTACGGCCACGCTTCCAGGACCACGGGTTCAACTTTGGCGTTGGCGCCCAGAGTGACGCTTCCGATGCGCCCGGCATGATCCAACCCGTTTATCTGGACGTGTATGCGGATACCGACGCCTTCTATTGGGACTGGGATGGTGATTCGCCGATCCGTATGCGGCTGACGTATCGCAGGGCAGGGGGCGCCGAGGTCAGCGACGAGTTTACCATCGGCAAAGTCGACGCAAGGTAGTGCCTGAACTCTCCTGGCGGTACACTTTGCTGCAGAAGGGAAGTTCATCTTCATGCGTATTTCGATTTTCGGCGCGGGCAATGAAGTGACCGGTTCGTCATATCTGGTGGAAACCCAGCAGGCAAATGTGCTGGTTGACTGCGGGCAGTTCCAGGGTGGCCGTGAAGATGATGCCCGAAATCGGCTCCCCCGCGCACTGGTTCCGAGTGACCTGGACGCGGTGGTTGTCAGCCATGGCCACCTGGACCACGTTGGACGATTGCCGCTGCTGAGTATGCGCGGCTACCGCGGGCCGATCTATGCGACACCTGCGACGATCGATGTTGCCCGGCTGATTCTGAAGGATTCGGCCAAGATCCAGGAATCGGAAGCCGAGCGCGAGAACCGAAAACGCATGCGTGCCGGGATGCGGCCGGTTGCCCCGCTGTTCACCGGTGATGACGTCGACCAGATGATGCCATTGTGCCGTCCACTGGAGTATGCCAAGGCAACACCAGTCGCCCCCGGCATTTCTGCCCGCATGCTGGAATCAGGGCACATCCTTGGTTCGGCCATTATTGAGCTGACCATCGAGGAGAATGGCGAGCAGAAAGTCGTGGTGTTCACAGGCGACCTTGGCCCCGCCGACATGCCGATTCTCAAGGACCCGGTTCAGCTCCAGAAGGCCGACTGGCTGTTTATGGAGTCAACCTACGGCGACCGCGATCACCGTCCGCTGGCCGCCACGGTGGATGAGTTTCACACGCTGATTCGCGAAGCTGTCGCCCGCAAGGGCAAGGTGCTGGTTCCCACGTTTGCGTTGGGACGAACGCAGCAGATCACGTACTACCTTGCGCAGGCCTTTGCCCAGGGGATTGTCCCAGCATTCCCCGTCTATATCGATTCACCGCTGGGCATTGCGGCGACAGAAGTCTATGCGCATCACCCGGAGTTGTATGATCAGGATATGCGCGAGTTCGTCGCCGGCACGAAGTATGCCGCGGCCATCAAGACAATTCAGTTCTGTCAGACTGCAGATGAGTCGAAGGCCCTCAATAATGTCAGCGGGCCGTGTCTGATCATGGCCGGCTCGGGCATGTGCACGGCTGGACGGATCCTGCATCACTTGAAACACAACCTGTGGCAAGAGGGCACTACGGTGATTATCGTCGGGTATCAGGCCCCCGGCTCGCTGGGCCGCCTGTTGATCGACGGCAGGGAGCAGGTAAGCATCTTCGGCGAGAAGATTGCCGTCCGTGCGACCATTCGGTCGTTGGGTGGGTTCAGTGCCCACGCCGGGCAGAGCGACCTGCTGAAATGGTACTCATCGCTGGCGCCATGCCGACCGCGCACGATCCTGATCCATGGCGAAGATCGCGCCCGCAAACCACTGGCGCGGCTGATCAAGGAGCGGTGGGGGATCGAAGCGACGCTGCCCACGACCGGTGATATCCTTCAGTAGCAGGCCTGCTTATTCTCGTGGCGCGATTCCGTCGGCCGTTACCAGGAAGACCTTGTCCGAGATCTGATGCGGCATTTCCCGGTAGTCGGTTGCGATCTGCTTCTCGATGCGATGGACCATCTCATCATCGTTGCGGAAGCAGAGGAGGATATCGCGGTTGGGGATGCCCGCAGCGAATGGAGTTCCCAGCAGACGCTTGAGGCGTTCATGCAGCGCTGGAAGCAGGATGCGGCTGGCATCGTAGCCATCGAGCGTCTGCAGGATCACCAGGTTCACCATGCCATCCTCATCCTGGGCGGCCTGCCCGCCGATCTCCTGGGAACGCCCGACAAGGTTGGCAATGGCGGTCTTATGCAGTTCCTCAAGCGAAACCTTCCATGATTCAAACATCGGCTGGGCGATGTAGGCGATGGTGCGGTCGTTATCCAGGGCATACACGATGCGGAGTCCCGGCAGTAATGACTGGCTGACCATCGCGCCTTCGCGATCAATCGACTGTTCGGGCAGGACCATTGGCATGATCCGCGACTTGATCTGCTTAAACTGGGCTGCCAGATCGGGCGAGCCTTCGGCGGCGCGGAGCAGTTCTACCATCCAGCGGTCGATATGGCGGTCAACGCGGTCGGGCTGAAGGAGGATGATGCGGTAGAGGTTTTCCAGCGAGGCCACGCTGCCGTTGATGCTGACGGCAAACAGTTGGCCCTGTGCCTGGGCAATCTCGACCAGCGGAAACTTCGCCTTGACGTGGCTGACCACGTGGTCGATGAATTGGTGACGATTCGGCTCACTCATATCCTGACTATATCTGCCTCGCGGAAGATTTGGTATTGTGAGCAAATGGCGCGTCGGCGCCGAGACACAGGAACGAAAGGAGTTGTGACTGTGGCACGCTTGGCAAAGGTTGGCATCATTGGTGCGGGATGGCCGGGGTCAGCGCATGCGCGCGGATATCAGGCGGCGGGGGGCTACGAATTATATGCAGTGGCCGACCTGATTCCTGCCCGGCGCGAAGAGTTGGTGAAGCAGTTTGCGATCGAGAAGCAATACGCGTCGGCCGAGGAATTGATCGAGGACAAGTTCATCGATGTGGTCAGCCTTTGCGTTCCCAACCATCTGCATGCGCCTCTGGCGGTGGCGGCGCTGCGGGCAGGCAAACACGTTGTCTGTGAGACACCCCCGGCAATGTCGGCGGGTGAGGTTCGGCGAATGGGCCATGCGGCGGAGAAGTCGGGCAAGACGCTCTTGTTCGCACTCCAACGGCGGTTTGGCGGGTGTGAACAGGCCGCCCGACAGGCAGTGGCGAAGGGGCTGCTGGGGCAGGTTTACCATGTGCGCGCAGCGTGGATGCGCACGCGCGGAGTTCCCAGCGGCACGGGATGGTATACGCATCGTGAGCAGTCGGGCGGCGGGGCGATGGCCGACCTTGGCATGCAGATGCTCGATATTGCCTGGGACTTGCTGGGCAATCCGGTTCCTCAGACGGTTTTTGCGGCCGGGCACAATAGCCTCTGCCCGCGTATCGACGGCAAGTTTGAAGTAGAGGAAGCCGGGACATCGTTGATCCGGTTTGAGGGGGGCAAGTGCCTCGAATTGTCCGCCGCCTGGGCGATCAACCAGCCGCCACAGCAGCACGGTGCTGTCTGTCGGGCCTGCGGCACCCAGGGCGCACTGGAGGTCTATACACAAGACGGTGCGGTGCTCTATCGCGACTTCGACCAGATCGGCAAGTGTAAGGCCATTGCGCTAAAGGGTCCCAAGATGATCCATCATGGCGCGATGATGCGGCATCTGAAAGAGTGCATGCTTGGCAAAGGCAAGCCCCAGACCGGCGCTGAGCGGGCGGCCATCCTGATGGAGATGATGCAGGCCATCTATAAGAGCATGGAGACGGGGAAGAGTGCCAACGTGTGACGGAACAACTTCCGGCTACGTATCAGCCATCCCAGATCACGAGTGTGGATAAGTAGCAGGTGCGCAGGTTCTCGGCGGGGGTACCCCCATAGCGCTATGTGTTGTGGCAGCAGGTAGTTAGGATGATATCTGGGGAGGAGGTGCGCAGGTTGTATGCGCTTGTGGATAACTTACAAAGGAAGAAGGATGAAACACGAAGGGGAGGAGGTGCGCAGGTTTCTTTTTGTCACTGCGGAAATATAGTGGGGCGTTTCGGGGCATTTGGGGGCATTGCCTGGAGAGTCGGCCCCGCAAACATGATGCCGGTGCATATCCAGTTGTCAGAGAGTGTGCGTGTGGGGCACGGAGAGAATAGGTCTCTCAATATATATGGGGTGGTTGGGAGAGGTCTTGTTGGGAAAGGGCTGAAAAACCGAGGGTGAAAAAAGTTTGCAGATTTTGGAAGGGCAAGAAGGGGATAAACAGCGACAAAGCGACGGAGCGACGAAGGGGCCTCCCAAACCCCCGCCGCCTTGTGGGGCGATGCAGAAATGAAACACATCCGAGGGCTGAACGTGCAGGCCCTGAGGGGCAATGGCTTTGGGTGTTTGAATCAACATGCAACCAGATCACAATGGAGTTGTGTATAAGAAACTGGTGCTCGCGATTATCGTGTTGGTGGTATGCGGGGCATGGTTCTATTGCCGCGTGGGGCGGAGGATAGAATATCCGCGAAATGTGATGATCATGGCGGTTACCGGCCGGGTGCAGAAGGTGGCTTGGGAAGCGCCGCCGGGCAAGATGTTTTCGATGCTGCTGGGGACACCGGGCGGGGGGCATGCGCTTGCGAGTCTGAAGGGTACGCTCCGATTTCTTGATGGTACGCAAGTATTGCTGGAGCAGAACTTTGGACCTGATGATCTTGAGGATGCGAACTGGCTGGGGCGCGATGGGCGGGTGGGGGTCATCATCGGGAGATTGCCGAGCCGTATGGACGGCGTGATTTCGCGAATATGGCGGTTTGATGTCGAACTGACGCTTGATGAGCCGCCGGAGGGTGCGGTGGAGCTGTGGGCTAGTTGGCTGACGAGTCCACGCATTGAAGACGATGTCAGGGAGGCGAGACGGGCACAGATGGACGCACGGCCGGTTCTCGTGATCTATCGTCTGCCGGGATACAGCCTGTCGAAGCCGCAGCGATGGGGAGTTGAGGCAGCGGTTTGGGCGAATGGGCGAGTATTGCGAAGAGAGGATAACGGCCGGCCGGATGATGGCTATATCGAAGGGAAGCTTATCGCTACGCAGGTGAAAATATTGATGACATCGGAGATGGTACGGGGGCTGCACCCGAGAAGAGGCGAGCAGGACCAGCTTACCGTCGATACTGCAAGTGTGACGGTGATGTTGCGGGAGGATGAGGATGTGATCCGTCGGGCGGCATCCGTTCCGATCTATGCTGAATCTCCGGTAGAGCGGGCCATGCAATATATGCGCTCTTTGACGCTGACAGAGGTGAAGGCAAGCGACTTTGCGGGTGGCATACCCGATGAGTGGCGGTGATCACGATCAGGGCGAACGGGGCGGGCTTATGGTGGGTCTATACAGATAAAGGCATGGAGTCGAGCGCTACATTGCGGGAAGTGATTGAGCGGGCCAAGGGAGGAGAGGCGGCCGCGGTGGTGGTGATTGTTGGCAGGTTCAGGGGGTATGCGTTGGAGCTTGCGCGGGCGCTGGTGGGGGATGGGCAGCTTGCGGAAGATGTGGTGCAGCAGGCGTTTATGCGCGCGGTGGGGAGTCTGGGGTCGCTGCGCGATGCGGGGGCGTTTGCGGGGTGGCTGCGGCAGATTGTGCGGACGGAGTGTGATCATATCCGCCGGCGGAAGATGCGGCCGGGCCGCAGCGCGGGGGCGGGGGAGTGCGAGGAGGTGGTGGACGGGGGTGGTTCGCCGCTGGATGCGGCGATAGGAGAGGAGATGGCCGAGGCGGTTCGCCAGGCGGTGCGTGCGCTGCCGGTGATGAATCGCGAGGCGGTGAAGCTGTATTACCTGGATGAGCGGTCGTGCAGCGAGGTGGCGGGCATTTTGCAGGTGCCGGAGGGGACAGTGAAGCGACGGTTGTACGATGCCCGGGGATTATTGCGGCAGGAATTGAGCGGGTTGATGGGTGAAATCGGCGAGCAGAAAAGGAGAAGGCCATGAGTACGCAGGTACCAGCGGAGTTGGAGAAGGCGATGCGTGAGGCGGCGAATCGGCATGCTTCGGATCTATTCATGATCCCGGGCGAGCCGTTGACGTTCCGCGTGGGTGGTGAGGTGGTGCGGGGCAATGGCGAGGTGCTGTCGGCGGAGATGGTGCGGGGGATCGCCGAGGCGATGGTTGGCCGGGATCGACTGGCGCGGATGGCCACGGAGCGTGGGCAGATCGTGGTGGGGTGCGATTGTGGCGATCTGCGCGGCCGGATGGGGATCTCGATGTCCCGTGGACAGCATACGGTTGTTGTGGGAATGCTGCCGGGGAGGATCATGACGCCGGCAGAACTGTGCCTGCCCGAGGAGGTGGTCGAGGCGGCGATGGCGCCTAATGGGCTGATCGTATTTTCCGGGCCGGTGGGTAGCGGAAAGACGACGTCGGCCTTTGCAATACTGGAACATATCAACGCGAACAGGGCCATGCATCTGTGCACTGTCGAAGATCCGATCAATTACATCTTGCGGCCGAAGCGAGCGATTGTGCAGCAGCGAGAGGTGGGAGTGGACGTGCCGGATACGGCGTCAGGGATGATCGCGGCGACAGCTCAGGATCTGGATGTTCTGTTCGTGGCGGAACTGCGGACGCCGGCGGAGGTGCTGGCATGCGTAACGGCAGCGCAGATGGGACACCTGGTGATTACGCAGGTCCATGCCGCCACACCGGAGGAAGCATTACAGCGGCTGATTGGTTCGCAAGCAGTTGAGGAGCAGGCGGGTTTTCGGCGGAATCTCGCAAATGTGCTGCGGTGCGTAGAGGCGCAGGTGCTTCTGCCGGGTGCAGGAGGCAGGGGCAAGGTGGCGGCGTATGGCGTACTGGTGCTGGATGGCGAGGTGCGGCGCAGGATCGCGGAGGGACAGCCGCTGGTTGCGGGAAAGATGCCTCATGGCTGTCGTGATCTGGCAGAGGATATCCGGAGGCTGATGCGGGAGGGTCAGGTGGAAACGGGTGCGGGAGAGGCGGCCATCGCGGCTCTGCGCGAGCGGTCGTGAGGTGTGAGGGGAGAAGACAAAGCGGAGAATGCACTCGGGATTCAGGATTCGGGATTCTGGATTGAGGCTGGAACGGCGTAAACCGGATTACAGACGGCGGGGAATATGCTTGCGGTGCATCGGCCTGGGCAAGTAAGCTCAGCTGCGTCGGAGGGCTTAGAGGTCAAGATATGACTCAAGCGAGCCCCCGGTCAGCTATTGATGTCACACCGCTTGTAGCCGCGATGAAGCGACGGCAATCGCTTTGCTCCGACCAGAAAACGCCTTTCTTCTTCCAGATCGGCGACAGTTTCACCGTGGGCGACGATGCGTGGTCGGGGCCGGCGATCGCGTCCGGGGATGCGCTGTATCTGATCAGGGAAATCAAGACACATGAGGGGCTGAGCATGGCGGGCGTCTCCTCGGACATGAACCTATCCATGTGCTCGAAGGAACTTCTGACCATCGAGTACGCAGATATCCCCGGCGCCATTACCTCAGAACCTTCCTGGAAGATGCTGGTAAAGAAACCTTGCCAGGTGAGCGTGCTTCTGCGCGATGAGGTGGGCACGGTCGCGCTGGTTCCGTTCACCTCCGACATCGAATTCGCTTCCCCTTATCGGCTGATCAGGGTCCGCTGCGGGAAGATTGCGCCCGGGGACGCCGAAGCGACCTTGCGTAATTCCGGATGGCCACTGTCACGCCTGGTACCACAACCGGATGCCGTGGCCGTAGTAAAAGTAAAACGGTCGCGGTGGACGCCAGCCATTATCGGGCTCTGCGTGCTTGTATTAGTGGCGCTGACCGTGGCGATTGTCCAAACCGATTCGCTGAGTGTGCTGGCGTCGATGGTGCTGTGTCTTCCCTTGCTGGGCGGACTGGTCGCGTTCCTGGTGTGGTATTTCCGCCTGAGTTCAGCGGCGGGCGACTTCTAAGCCCCATGTGAAAAGCCCATCTGCTGGGGTGTATATTTTCCTTCACGGATTTGAACAGTGATTATTGGTCATTCCGTGAAGAAGACGGGGGCATACATTCGGCCCCGGCGTGGCGGGCACTGGCGATGCTACAATTGGGTGAGAGGAGGAGTTATGAGCATCGTCATTGGGCTCTACGCTCTGGTGCTCATCGGGGCCGGCCTGTGGTACGGCGCGGCGTTCCTCTGGCATCATCGGCCGCACCACCACGCCCCCGACTACCCGGGCGACCTGCAATTCAGCTAAGGCCTGGCAGTTCCAGGGACTCCGTTTCCGGCGAAAACGGAGTACGAAGATGGCTGTTGCCACCACTTGTTCCAAGCGTGTGCTGCGCACGGCATGCGGAGCATCTTGGATGTGACATCAGGGAGGGGTTTCGCGTAGTATTGTGCACGATGCAGGCTGTGACAGGGCAAGAACACCCGAAACTCGTGGCTCCGAAGGCAGACCGTGAGATGCTGATCTGGCCGGAGCCGAGGCAGATGCTGCGCAACGTGTGGGAAAGCCACGGCGTGCTGCGCGGGTCGGAGGCAATCATCCATGGGGTGCCACTGCGCAAGCTGCGCGGATGGATGCGGCGCTGGCTGGGCCATAGCGAAGATCACATGCCTCTGATCGCCACCGGGCACCAGACAGAGTTGCATCATCCTGGGGTGTGGATCAAGAATGCGGCAATCGATTCCGCGGCCCGGCGGATTGGGGCGGCCGCCCTGCACTTCGCGGTAGACACGGATGCTCCCAAGCACCTGGTCTACCATTGGCCCGGCGGTGGCCGGCCGATAACCGATGATCCGTCGAGTTCCAAGGTGCGATGGTCGGGATTGGTGCGCGCGCCCGAAGCGGCGTATGTCGAGAGTGTATATGGCGAGGCTCGTGCGGCCGCGGCTGGCTGGGGGTATGAGCCGGCCTGGGCGCCGTTCTTCGATACTTTGGCGAAGGGTGGATCCGATGATCTGCCCGGGGCGATCACGAAAGCTCTACACGCAGTGGATCGTTCCCTGGATATGCGCCATGGAGCGCTGCTGGCATCACCGATGTGGCGTACGGCGGGCTATGGCGTGTTCGTGTACGATATCTGCACCCGTGCTGATGAGTATGCGGCGAAGTATAACGCCGCGTTGAGGGAGTTCCGGAAGGCGTATGGGATTGCTTCACCCGGCCGGCCGATGCCAGACCTGGAGGTCCAGGCGGATGCATGCGAAGTTCCGTTCTGGCTGGATGATCTGCGTGATGGCTCGCGCAAGCGGGCAGGGCTTGTGCGCGATGGCGATGCCTGGACGCTGCAATGTGAGGCAGGGGAGTATCGATTCGACAGAAGCGAGAAAGACGGATTTCTGGCGGCCGAGAGGCTGATGGGCTTTCTGTCACAGTGTGGGCTGCGGCTGGCTCCACGGGCCCTGACGCTGACCAGTTTCCTGCGCCTGGCGGTGGTGGATCAGTTTGTGCATGGAATCGGCGGGGCGATGTATGACCAGGTGACCGACCAGGTGCTGCGGTCATGGTATGGGATCGCGCCGCCGGCGTTCGCGGTAGCAACAGCGACGATGTTCTTCCCGCCGGCCGCGGATCGCGAACGGACATGCATGGAGTGTCTGAGCCGCGAAGGGCGGGCGCTGCGACATGGGCTGCTTGGCGAGCGGAAGATGGATCTGGTCAAGCAGATCGCGCTGGCGCCCAGACGATCGGCACAGCGGGCGGTGCTTTATTCACAGATGCATCGCGACCTGAGCGCAGCGCAAGAGACCGATCCGCGCATGGAAGACTTCCAAAGGCGGCTGAATGAGGCGCGGCAACGCCATGCGGAGGATCAGATCATGTTCGACCGCGAATTGCCGTATACGCTGCAGTCGCGAGCGCGGCTGGAAGAGATGGTGGAAAGGGTGCGGGGGGAGTTCGCGTAAGGGGGATCGAATGCGGGGGCCGAGATTGTGCGTTGCCCGCTTACGCCCGCGATTCCTACAATGATCCATTAAGGAGATACTCATGACCGCATTGCCAAAACCGGCAGTTGCTCACCTTGCCCCGCCTGAGGTAGCGAAAGTGGAGGCTGTGGAGAAAGCCCTGGGCCATGTATATGTGGTGGCCTACGAGAAGCCAGCAGCGCCAGCGCAGCTTACACCGCAGCAGGTCCAGTTACTTCAGCAGGCCGAGCGTGACCTTGGTGTCTGCCTGGTTGCCTATCAGGCACAGGCATAGGGGTCCACTTGGACTGCGGGCGGGCGGGGGGCGTGTTTACTCGATTGTATTGTCGTCGGTCGCTGCTGTTTCAGCGATCCGATCGTCGGATGCACTTCTGGATCTCGCGGAGAAACTCATCAAAGCGGGCGCGATCGGGGCCGGCATCAAAGACATCAAGGCCAGGAGAGCCATCCTTGCGGGAGAAACGCGCGTATCTCCGCTTGCGGAGACTGCGAAACGCCACGATCGCGCAGACGCCGGCAATGGCCCATGCCAGCGGCGCGTTATGCTTGACCCAGTCGGGATATTCGCCGCGCGCGAAGACCACTGCGACCGCGACCGCCAGTGAACCGATCATGATCGACCGCTTGAACCACCGATTGCGGAGGGTGTGCAGCTTGAATTGGGGTGTCAGGCCATCCAGACGAACGGTCGATTTGTAGTCCTTGCCCAGTGTCCATTTCGCGGCGATCTCCACACGGTCGGGGAAGAGGTGGAGGACTCGCTTCACCTGAGGCAGGCGTTCGGTGTAGGCGAAGATGGGTTGGGATGGGTCGGATGGCATATGTATTGATTATTGATCATTCCGTAACAGTCAGCGACGTCCAATGGGTTCCCTGTTGTTACGGAATACTCAATAATCACCAGGCCTACTTCGCCAACAGCACCCGTTCGATGAAGCCGGTGTCCACCTTGCCGGCGAGGAAATTCTGGTTATCCATGATTTGCAGGTGCAAGGGGATGGTCGTGCGGATCGGAGAGATGTGGAACTCAGACAGAGCCCGCTTCATCCGTGCAATTGCTTCGGTGCGAGTGGCGCCGTGCACGATCAGTTTGCCGATCATCGAATCATAGTTGGGGGGGATGCGGTAACCGGCGTAAACGTGTGAGTCCAGACGCACGCCTGGCCCGCCAGGCACGCGCAATTCCTGGATGGTGCCGGGCTGGGGCGCAAAGTTGCGGGCTGGATCCTCCGCATTAATGCGGCACTCAATCGCGTGGCCGATCTGCTTGATGTCTTTCTGCTTGAAAGAGAGCGGCAAACCCGCGGCAATACGAATCTGCTCCTTGATCAGGTCGATGCCGGTAACAGTTTCGGTCACTGGATGCTCAACCTGAATGCGGGCGTTGACCTCGAGGAGGTAGTATTTCTGGTTCTGATCGACCAGGAACTCCACGGTGCCTGCATTCTGGTAGCCGGCGGCTTTTATCAGGCGGACGGCCGCGGTGCACAGTTCCTCCCGGACCTGGGGGGATAGAGCCGGCGAGGGCGATTCTTCCACGAGTTTCTGATGCCGCCGCTGCAGCGAGCAATCGCGCTCCCAGAGATGAACGGCGTTGCCGTGTGAGTCAGCGATGATTTGGACTTCGACATGCCGGCCTTGCTCGACATACTTCTCGATATAGACCGTCGAGTTCTTGAAAGCATTTTCGGCTTCCAACTGGGCAGACTTAAGGCCAGCGCGGAGCGAAACATCGTTATGGGCGACGCGCATACCGCGGCCGCCGCCGCCGGCAGCGGCTTTGATGATGATGGGGTAGCCAATCTGCTCCGCCAGTTTCAGAGCCATCTTCTCATCGTCGATCGCGCCTTCAGAGCCCGGCACCGTGGGCACTTTTGCCCGCTTCGCCAGGCGCTTGCACTCAACCTTGTCGCCAACGGCAGCCATCGCAGATGCCGGCGGACCGATGAACTCGATCTTGCATGAACGGCAGACCTCGGCGAAATGGGCGTTTTCAGCAAGGAAACCGTAGCCGGGATGGATTGCCTGGACATCGGCAACTTCGGCAGCGGAAATGATCCGCGGGATATTGAGATAACTCTCGGCGGGAGACGCTTCGCCGATGCAAATCGCCTGATCGGCGAATGTCAGATATGCGGCATCGCGGTCGGCGGTGGAGTAGACCACCGCCGTCTGGATACCCATTTCCCTGCACGCGCGGATGATGCGAAGAGCGATTTCGCCGCGATTGGCTATGAGGATCTTTGTGAACATGCGTTATTGGCTAAGGATGAAGGGTGAAGGATGAAGGATGAAAACGAACGGAAAAGGTTCATCCTTCTGCCTTTCCACCTCTGTCTTACGGCTTCACGAGGAACAGGGTCTGGCCGAATTCGACCGTCTGACCATTGTTAATCAGCACCTTGGCAATCGTGCCGCGGCACTCGGCCTTGATGTTGTTGAACACTTTCATGGCTTCGATGATGCAGACGTCGGTGTCGTCGGACACCGAAGAGCCAACGGAGACGAACGGCTTGGCATCAGGAGAAGGCGATGAATAGAACGTGCCCACCATCGGGCTCTTGATCGCGACCAGGCTGGCATCCTCGTCGGGTTTCTCCACGATCGTTGCGTGCATGGGCACCGGCATCGGGGAAGCGTGTACTGCATGCTGGGGTGCCGACATCGACATATGCATCGGGACGGGAACGGCGCCACGACGGAGGATGACCCGCTTTTCCCCATCGCGCAGATCAACCATGTTCAGGTCGTTCGCGGACATCAGTTTGACGATCTGCTGAAGCAGATCGGTGTTCATCGGGCTGCCCGCGACAGCGCTGGCGGCCTTCACTCTAGTCTTTACCGAGGTGCGTTTTTTGCTCATGAGATTTTCGTTAGTTCCGGAACCTGGGCACTATTCCGCGGCCCTGACACGGGGCGACGCTCACTCGATATGAGAAGCCTCATAGGTGCTCTCCAGCGAGGTCAGCACCTCGCACCCGGAGTGCGTGATCAGAACATCATCCTCGATCCGAACGCCGCCCAGGCCTTTGATATAGATGCCCGGTTCGACGGTCACTATCATACCCGGCCGCAGCTCATCTGGCTCGCCGGTTTTGCGCAGCGTCGGCTTCTCGTGGATCTCGCGGCCAATGCCGTGGCCCAGACCATGGCCAAACTGATCGCCATAGCCGGCCTTGCTGATCACATCCCGGGCAATCGAATCGGCTTCGATCGTGGTTACGCCCGGCCGCATGAATCGCAGCGCCTCCTGCTGCGCTGCATAGCAGACCTTGTAGATCTCACGGATCTTTGGATCGATCCGGCCAATGAGCAGCGTGCGGGTGATATCGCTGCAGTACCCCTTGAACAACGCACCCCAGTCGATAAGCAAGGGGGCATCCGAAAGGATCGGGGAGTCATTGGGACGATAGTGTGGAAGCGATGAATGAGCTCCGGTTGCCACGATAGGCGGGAAGCTTTCCATCATGGCACCGCGAGATCGCAGCTCTGACACAAGCAGGCCGGCAATATGGTTCTCGGTAAGGCCCGGCCGGATCATCTCACGGACGGCCGTAAATGCCTCTTCGGCCAGGGCAGCCGACTTGCGTATGAGATCTATCTCATTGTCATCCTTGACCTTACGAATGTTGCCAAGAAGATCGTCCAGCGGGAGGAGCTCGGGTGTTTGGATCTTTAGTGCCTTGCAGGATGAGCAGAGGGCATCCAACTGGCCAACCGTGGTGTAATTGGCTTCAAACCCGACTTTCGGTAACTTATGTTGGGCAAGCAACTTAGCCACGGCATCGGAGATCTTTCCATCGCGGAGCGTCAGTTTCACCCATCCACACTCCAGCTCGATTTGCTCCTGATAGCGGAAGTCGGAAATGAGGTAGATATCCTTGTCAGTGATCAGGGCAAAGGTGTCATCGCCAGTGAAGTCTGTGAGGTAGCATACATCAGGCGTATGCGTCAGCAACAGGGCATCAAGCCCCATTTTTTTCATTGCATCCCGCACTTGTTGGTGGCGGGCTTTGAGAAAAGCCTTGGCTTTGCTTACAGTGTTCTTCATAGATTGATGTCCGCGACCCTATAATATTCGCCGAGGGGCCGGGCGCGCAGCGTATAGAACGAGCCCTGCCCTGTCAATAAAAGCCAATGAGTACGCAAGCCAAATACGAACGTCTTTGTGAAACGCTCCGGCAGATGGGCCGAGTGGTCATAGCCTTCTCCGCGGGGGTGGATTCGACCTTTCTCCTTAAAGTAGCACGAGATACATTAGGTCCGGATGCTGTTTTGGCCTGCACGGGGGTCAGTCCATCGCTGGCGGAAGCGGAACTTCAGAGCGTCCGCGACCTGGCCACAAAGATCGGCGCACGGTTGAGGCTAGTTGAGACCAAGGAGATGGACAACCCCAATTACGTGGAGAATTCGCCCAAGCGCTGCTATTTCTGCAAGAGCGACCTCTACAGCCATCTCAAGGCCGTGGCGGCCGAGGAGGGGTTTGAGGTGATCTGCAGCGGGGCTAACTTCGACGACCAGGGCGACTATCGGCCGGGGATGGATGCCGCAAAGGAGTTTGGCGTGCGTGCTCCGCTGCTGGAGGCCGGGCTGACCAAGGAGGAGATCCGAGTGCTTTCCCGCGAAATTGGGCTGCCGACCTGGGATAAGCCTGCATTGGCATGCCTGTCGAGCCGAATCCCGTATGGCACGCCGGTGACGATGCCTTCGCTGAAGCAGATTGAGGAGGCCGAGGGCTTCCTCCGTCAGAAGGGTTTCCGCATCTGCCGGGTGCGGCACCATGGGAATGTGGCTCGGATCGAGGTGCCGGTGGCGGATCTGCCCAGGCTGGTCTCCGAGCCGCTGCGGGCGGAGGTGGCCGCCGCACTGAAGGGATTTGGCTATGCCTATGTGGCAGTGGACCTGGTCGGATTCAGGTCGGGCAGCGGCAATGAGGTGCTGAAGACGACGTTTACCAAGGCATAGCAGGCATGCCCAGCCTTCATAGCGCGCGACGGGGCGGGGCGTGAGAATTCGGCAGAACCAATTGTGATTGACGCCCCGACCAAACCAGAGTCGCTTGCCTTGCCGGTCAATGTGCTGATCGTCGATGATGAGCCCAATATTCGCAAATTGCTGGCGATGAGCGTGGCGAAGGATGGGCACCGAGTGGTGGCAGTGGGGAACGCGGAGGATGCGGTTGCCGAGAGTGGGCGGTGCTCATTTGACCTGGCGTTTGTTGATCTGCGATTGGGGACAACTTCGGGGATGGATCTGATTCCTCGGCTGCTGGGGCAGAGTCCGTGGATGCAGATTGTGGTGATTACGGCCTATGCATCGTATGAAACGGCGGTGCTGGCGATGAAGGCGGGGGCGATTGACTATCTGCCCAAGCCGTTTTCGCCAGCGCAAGTGCGACTGGCGATTGAACGGGCAGCGAAGGTTCGGGCGTTGGAGCAACAGGCTGCGGCGGCGGAGGGCTCGGAGAGCGAAGCGGCGGTTCAGCTTGATAGTGCAAGCCCGGCGATGCGTCGGGCGGTGGAAATGGCGAGGCAGGTGGCCGACAGCGATGCGACCATCCTGATTCGCGGCGAGAGCGGGACGGGCAAGGGGGTGCTGGCTCGCGCTATTCATCGGTGGAGCAGCAGGGCCAAGCGGGCGTTTTCGGTGGTCTCTTGTCCGGCTTTGTCACCGCAACTGCTGGAGAGCGAACTGTTCGGGCATGTCCGCGGGGCGTTCACCGGAGCGGTGAAGGACAATCCGGGACGGATCGCGATGTCGGCGGGCGGGACGTTGCTGCTGGACGAGATTGGCGATCTGCCCCTGGAATTGCAGCCTAAGCTGCTGCGCTTTGTGCAGGAGCGTGAGTATGAGCGCGTGGGTGATGGGACGACTCGGCATGCAGATGTACGCCTGATAACGGCGACGAATATTGATTTGGAGCGGGCGGTCGTTGAGCGGCGATTTCGGGAGGATTTGCTGTATCGCATCAACGTCATAGCGATTGAGGTACCGCCGCTGCGCGAGCGGGCGGAGGACATCCTGCCGCTGGCGGAGTTGTTTCTGGCATCGTTGGGGCGGCGGTCGATCCGTGGGTTTACGCCGGAAGCGGGAGCGGTGCTTCAGGGATATGGTTGGCCGGGCAATGTCCGCGAGTTGCGCAATGTGATTGAGCGGGCGGCGATTCTGTGTCGTGGAGATGTGATTGGCGTAGAGAACCTGCCTGGTGGGCTGGCCGGGCAACGGTCAGCGGAGGTGGAGGTTGGGGAGATGGTGACGCTGGACAAGGTGGAAGAAGCGCATATCCGGAGGGTGCTGGGGGCGACCAAGTCGCTTGAGGAGGCGGCCGAGGTGTTGGGGATAGACGCGGCCACGCTGTACCGGCGGCGGAAGCGGTATGGGATGTGACCGCATCGTGCACTTTGCGCTGAGGGTGGAGAGGCATTGCAGATTGCACAAACTCAAGGCATGAACCCTTTACCGTGACGCGCATGTCTAATCTCCAGGCAGCAGAAGGCGGCGGAAGTCGCCCACCAGCGTCGTTCCCGCCGCATAGTCCTGACCAAAGGATTTGGGGGCGTGATCTGCGGCCGCTGTGGCATACCCTTTGCGAATCCGCTCGCAGGTAATGCTCTATGGCTTCAGGCATGGGAGAAGATGATGCGAAGACGCGGAAGTCTAGTCTCGATCGCGGCCACGGGAATTCTTGTATTGTCATCGGCGGCGCACGCGCAGAGCCAGGCGGGCGCAGAGGCCGCCGCAGCGCCTGCCTCCGCGGCTGCGCCGGATCGCAAGCCCCTCATGGGCGCCTTGGACGCGGCCGGCGCCGCCAAGCCACTTGACGACCTGCGCCTGAACATCTACGGCTATGCCCAGGCAGGTTACTTCTATGATGCCAGCTCGCCCCACAGCAATGGCCCAGCCAATATTGGTCTCAACGGCAACAAGAACGAACTCGTCTTGGATAAGATTGACCTGAATCTGGAACGCACTGTCGATCCGACGAAGAAGCAGTTTGACTGGGGATTCCACATCGAGGGCATCTACGGTGCCGATGCTTCGCTCATCCACTCCAACGGTATGTTTGATGAGCAGACCGGCGAGTACCAGTGGGATCCTCTCCTCCAGGCCTATGTGGACATCACCCTGGCTGATATGCCGGTGCGCATCCGTGTCGGCAAGTGGATTGAGCTGGCGGGCTTCGAGCACTACAGCGCCAACATCTATGGGGCCTTCGGTGATCCGTCCAAAGCCCTCTATTCCTACAGCTACCAATTCCTGTATGCCGAACCTGGGACGCAAACCGGCATTTTGGGCACATATGTATTCAACAGCGAATTGACGGTTGACGCCGGCATTACTCGCGGTTGGAACCAATCGACCGAGGATACGAACGATGCTATCGATTTCCTCGGTCGGGTCACCTACACCCCCAGTGGTAAGACGGCGGTGACATTCGTCATGACAGAAGGTCCCGAGTACTCGCCGGCAGTCGGCCCCAGCGCGCCAGCCGGTGATAACGGCGATTGGTGGACCGCCCTGGATCTGGTCATCACTCAGAAGATCACTGACCAGCTTAGCCTCGGCTTGGGCGTCGATTACGTCACCGCTCCGCATATCCCCGGCGTTGACGGGGCGCAGCAGTGGGGCGGCATGGCCGGCTACGCCAGCTATGCCATCAACTCCTGCCTGACGTTGAACAGCCGCGTGGAGTGGTATCACGACACAAGCGGGTTCTCGACGGGTGTGGCCATGGGCGAGATCAACTACTACGAAGCCACTCTGGGCCTGGCTATCAAGCCCTTCCCGAACGACAAGGTTCTCTCGAACCTGCTGTTCCGGCCGGAGATCCGCTATGACTACTCCGATAAGGATGCTTTCGCCGACGGCCAGAACGACCAATTGACCTTCTCCTTCGATGCTCTGTTTATGTTCTGAGCAAATCCCGCGACGATGCATATTGCACGATGAGGGGCAGCGGGCATTGCAGGTTGCGCGAAAAACAGAAGGCGCAGCGGCGGGTTTGATTTTGTAACTGCCTGATTGAAATAGAGTTGCGCTTTGAATACAGGGGAGGCATGGGGTTCGCTCCTGCAACTGAGTCATGTTTGGACTCAGGCAAAAACTTATCTTTGGATTTGGCGGACTGCTACTGATCCTGCTGGTCATGAGCGCGGTTGGGATTGGGGTGTTGGAACAGTCGCGGATAGCGTTGGATCGGTTCCTGTATGAGAACTGGCGCAGTGTGGAGTATGGGCATGGCATGATTGATGCCCTGGGCCGGCTCAATGAGACCGCGAGGCTGGCGGTGGAGCAGGGGCCGGCGGCCGGTGATGGGGATGCAGGTCAAGGGACGGCGGTTGAGGCGATTCGGGCGTTTGAGCGGAATCTGAATGATGAGAACCACAACGTCACCTTGCCGGGCGAGGACAAGCTGGCACAGGATCTGAACGCGGCATGGAGCGGGAGTGAGGGGTACAAAGCACTCCATGGCCGAATCATGGATGCGGCGACTGCGCCGGAAGCGCGCAAAGGGCTGTACGCGCAATTGCAGCGGGTGTCAACGCGGCTGGGGCAGACGGCAAACAATGTCATCAAGCTGAACTTCGACAACATGAAACCGGTGGAGGGCAAGGCCAAGGCTATCGCCGACAGCACGACCCGGATCATGATCCTGCTGGCGATCGCGGGTGTGCTGATCGGCGTCGGGTTTATTGCGATTGTCGGCCGGTCGATCCTGCAGCCGGTGCGGGCGCTGACGCGGTCAGCGCGGGAGATCGAGCAGGGGAATCTGGACCTGGTGGTACAGGTCAAGAGCCACGATGAGTTGCATGACCTGGCGGAGGCGTTTAACTCGATGGCGGAGAAGCTGCGCGAATATCGCCGGACCAACCGGGCGAAGCTGCTTCGGACGCAACATACGACGCAGAATGCGATCAACAGCCTGCCTGATGCGGTGGCGATTCTCAGCCCTGATGGCATCGTGGAGATGGCGAACATCGCAGCGCAGAAGCTCTTTGACCTTAAGCCCGAGACGCAGGTTGGGGAACTGCGACTGGAGTGGCTGAGCAAGCTGTATCAGAAGACATCGCAGGACCTGCGCCCGGTGGAGCCCCGCGGCTATGAGTCGGCGGTTCAGGTGCTGAACGAGAACGGCGGCGAGAAGTTCTTCCTGCCGCATGCGGTACCGATCCTGGACGAGGATGGGCAGTTGCTGGGCGTGACCATTGTGCTTGCGGATGTGACGCACCTGCGGCGACTGGATGAGATGAAGAGCGGGATGCTCTCGGTGGTTTCACACGAACTCAAGACGCCGCTGACGAGCATCCGCATGGGGGTGCATCTGATGCTGGAGGAGCGGATTGGGCCACTGACGGCGGATCAAAGCCAGATCCTGACGGCGGTACGCGACGACAGCGACCGGCTGCGACGGATTGTGGATGGGCTGCTGGATATCGGGAGACTGGAGTCGGGGAGGGCGCTGATGGACCTGAAAGGTGAAGCAGTCGAGCAGCTTGTGTCGTCCGCGGTGGAGGAGGTCACGACGGCGTACAAGGAGAAGGGCGTGGAATTGGGCACGGAACTTCCCGATGGTCTGCCGCCGGTGCTGGTGGATCGCACGCGGATTGGGCATGTGTTCTCGAATCTGCTGAGCAATGCGGTGAAGTATTCGCCGCCGGGCGCTCATGTGAAGATCTCGGCAACGGCGGGGCAGGACCATGTGCTGATCAGCGTGAGCGATACGGGACCGGGGATTCCGGTGGAGTTCCAGAGCCGAGTGTTTGAGCGGTTCTTTCGCATACCCGGCCGGGGCAGCCAGGGCGCGGGACTGGGGCTGGCGATAGCCAAGGAGATTGTGGAGGCGCACAACGGCAGGATCGACCTCAAGAGCACCGAGGGTGAGGGGAGCACATTCAGCTTCAGCCTGCCGCGAGCCGACCAGGAGACAAGGCCTTCAGCGGGCGAGCCCGCCAGTGAGGTGACGCAATGAACGCGGCCAAGATACTGATCGTCGATGATGAAGCGAACATCCGGTTGATGCTGCGGACCGCGCTGCGGACGTCGGGATACGATGTGATCGAGGCGGGCGATGGACGCGAGGCGATCAGGATGATTGAGCATGATGCGCCGGACCTGGTAGTGCTGGATGTTTCGATGCCGGTGCTGGATGGGATGGGCGTGCTGAGGGAGTTGCGCACGATGAAAGTCAGCCCCAAGCCGCGCGTTGTGGTGCTGACTGCGTTCGGGTCGATTCCCCTGGCTGTGCAGGCGACCCGACTTGGGGCGGTCGATTTCCTGGAGAAACCGATCTCGCCGGATGAACTGCGTATGGCTGTGGAGTCCGCGCTGAGCGAGTCATCGATGGTGCTAAAGCCTGACAAGACTGATGAGGATGTGGCAGGCGGGCATACGGCGATTTTGGAACGCGCCTGCGATGCTCTGCGGATGTCGCGTGTGACTGATGCCGAGACACTGCTGATGAAGGCCGCTGATTTGGCGCAGAGCGACCCGTTCTACTTCAACCTGCTGGGCGCTCTGTACGAGACACAGTCGCAATGGAGGCTGGCAAAGAAGTTTTATGGCAGGGCGATGACGCTCGACAAACATTACCTGCCGCCGCAGCACAACATGCGGCGGATCTATGAACTGGAACAGTGGGGCCGCAGCAGCAAGCCGATCTTCCTGGGCGATGAAACGGAAGTGCGCCTGGCGGAACTGGTGCGGCACAAGAAGTAGCCGCGTCAGAAAGGATAAGGACCATGGACCTGGTTTATATGGCGGCGACTGTCGGGTTCTTCGGAGTGGCGATCGTTTACGTCTACGCATGCGGGAGGCTTTAAATCATGGAAAACATCATTGTCGGAATCGTCGCGGTTGGACTGCTGGTGTATCTGTTCGCAGCGATGCTGCGGCCGGAAAGGTTCTAG
>CAIQIQ010000143.1 GCA_903871935.1 uncultured Phycisphaerales bacterium | reverse complement strand
CCCGCCGCCCCACCCTCCATACCCCCTCCACCCCCTGCCGCATGCGCCAGCACCATCGCCCCCAGACTCCCCGCCTCCACCTCCACTCCCTTCCCCGCCAGTTTCTCTCTCAGCTTCCCCACCGCCCGCTGCACGCGCTTCTTGGCCGCCTCTTCGCTCAATCCCATCGCCTCTCCCACCTCGGCCAGGCTTTTCCGTTCATAGAACCGCAATAAAATCGCCTCCTGGTCCTTCTTCCCCAGATGTAGCACCTGGTCATCCAACAGCGGTGCTACTTCTTCCCACTGTGCCTCAGAATCTCTTGTAATGCTTTCTGGTCTCATGGCCGCAGCTTTCTGCTCATGATGTTGCCGGCGACTTACCGCCCGCATTGCGCTGATCGCAGCGCAGCGAGTCACCCGAAGCAGCCAGGGCGACAAGGCCTGCTCCGCACCCAGCGACTTCGCCCGCCGGGCCAGCGCGATAAACACCCCCTGCGCTACATCCTCCGCCAGCTCCCGGTCGTGCACCCGCCGGGCGGCCGCCCCGTACACCCATTCCAGATGCCGGCCAACCAACTCCGCAAACGCCTCTTGCGACTGTCCCTCGCCATACTCCTTCAGTAGTTCCAAGTCAGTCATGAAGCTCCAAGTCTACCTATATCTCGCCGCCCAACCGAGAACGGGACATAATTCCCGCCAGAATTCCGCTCTCCGCTTTCGGCCATATCCGCAATCCGCTCTCCGCAATCCGCTCTCTCTGCCTATCTCTTTTCCGTAACTTCCGTGTTCTTCCGTGGTTACCTCTGTGCGCTCTATGCGATCTTGTGGCTGTATTCTCTTCCGTTCTTCGTGGCGTTCGTGGACTTCGGCGAGCTCAGTCGAGTCGCGCCGTAAGCGGTACGGAGTTTACCCGCCGCGGCGGGCGAGCGTGAGACATCTTCTTCTTTCAACACATGGAGTGCTGCGCATGTGTCGCGCAGGCGCGCACCGCGACTTACAGCAATCTTTCCCGATTCTTCGACCCCGACCCCCAAAAACCAATGGAAAACCGAAGATCATCCCCCAGAGTGGTGCGCTTTGTCCGCACAACGCGCGACACTCCCCTGTATAGGTAGAGGCCCGTTATTTCTCAACCGAATACCTCCCACGACCCTGCCATACTGACAGTGGACCAAAGTGGAACAGAACGGAACGTCCTTCGCGTTCTTCCGCCCACTGCCCCTGCGTGCCTTCCGCCTTCGCTTCCGCAATCCGCTATCCGCAGTCCGCTAATCCTCAAAGGGCTTATCCACAATCACCCCGAACCTGCGCACCTTGTCCCAGATTCCGCCGTAACTCCCTATCACCACAGCACTTGGCGCACAGGGGGTACCCTCGTGAGAACCTGCGCACCTGCGCGCTTATCCACAGCCCGTCCCCGCGTCCCCCCGTCTCCACCCCGCCCCTACATTCGCCGCTCGTCACGAAGCCGTTCGCTGGCCCGGGCAAGCGTGCGCTTCTCCGAGCCATTCAGCGAGTGCATCCCATGCTGCGCCACCTTCGCCAGGATGCGGTCCACCTCCGCCTGCTCCTCCTGCTCCTTCGCAACCTTGCGCTGCGTCAGCCAGGCAGTAAGCCGCCCGGCCTTGCGGCGCCGAGGCACCGACTCGCTCCCCAGACTGCTTGCCCACGATTCGCCGCCTTCAGATTCATAGTCGTTTTCATACTTGGCCTGCTTCCAGCGCGTATATGCACTGGCGAACAGCAGTGCCCACATGATCATCCCCATGAAATTCGGACCGGCCAGCGACAAGACGAACATGATGGCGCCCAAAACCATCCCGATGATGCACGTCACAATGATGGCACGGCGTCGTCCCGTCCACGGCCAGAGCACGCTCTGCAGAAGATGGCCACCGTCAAACCAGTAGTATGGCAGAAGCGAAGCCCACATCACTCCAATATTGGCAAGCAGGAAGCACAGCACCATGCTCGGCCAGTCGGGCCTTACGACCGTGCCGCTCATCCCCATGAAAGCCATCAGCGGGTTCAGCAGCGATAGCCATTTGATGGGATATCCGCCCCGCATTAGCACTGTCCAGGAAATCGTCCCAACAACCAGATTTGCGATGACACCGCCGACATGAGATACGAACATCGGCATGGGTCGATCGGTGTAGCTCGGATGGATGATGCCGCCGGCCGGCCAGAGCATAAAGTCATCGTGCCTGCCACCGACCAATTGTGTGGCAATTCGCCGGCCGAACTCATGGACCAGAACGCCCGCAAGGATCAGCGCCAGCATTGCCGGCACCAGCGACACAGCGCCGAACTTGGACTGATCCACGGCCGCGAACAGCAGCGTCAAAAGCATCCAGAAATGCAGGCGGATACGAACGCCAAACCATGTTCCGAACGGAACGGACATGGACAGTATGCTTGCCGGGCTGCCTAAGTAGTCTTGGCCGCCGGAGCCGTCTCGATAGTATGGCCGATCCTGAAAACCCACTGCTCGCATCCTCGCTCTCGATACCGAAGAATACCTGCCTCTATGCCCTAAGCATAGGGCGCTGTGCTTGTGCGATGACGCGTGCAGCGGTACCGTTTTGCTGGAACTGAACCGAAGGAGGACCAGATGGCCAAGCAATGGGCACCGAATCAGGTGGCCGAATTGATGCGGTCGTACCAGGAGGTCTGCGTCGTTCTGGCTGCGGCCGAGCTTGATCTGTTCACGATCCTGAAGAGCCGGCCATTGACCGCCGCTGAGGTCGCCAAGGCGATAGGCGGGGATCTGCGTGGCACGACATATCTTCTGGACGTGCTGGCCGCACTGGAATTGCTGGTCAAGACGGGCCAACATTACTCCCCCGCTCCCGGGACGGTTGATGTGCTGACCACGGGTGGTCCGCACGCAATGCTCGCCATGGCTCAGCACCAGGCAAATTGCCTGCGGAACTGGGCACAGCTTGCCAAGGTGGCAAAGACCGGCCGCCCGGTCCGCCGCGAACCATCCATCCGCGGCGAGGCGGCCGACTATGCCGCCTTCATCGAGGCGATGGATAACGTATCTCGCACTATCGCTCCCGAGTTGGTCGGCAAGCTTCCAGAACTCACATTCACCCACCTTCTGGATGTTGGCGGAGCATCGGGCACCTGGACGATCGCCTTCCTCAAGCGTTATCCCAAGGTGAAGGCAACGCTGTTCGACCTGCCCAAAGTCATTCCCCATGCCACCACGCGGATCACGGCGGCCAACATGCTCGACCGGGTACGCCTGGTCGGTGGCGACTTCATGGCCGACCCGCTGCCGCCGGGTGCGGATCTGGCATGGGTCAGCGCCATCATCCACCAGATGTCGCGCGAGGACTGCCGCAAGCTCTACCGTTCTGTTTTCGCGGCCCTCTCGCCGGGCGGACAGATCCTGATCCGCGACCATGTGATGGACGCCACGCGCACCAAACCGGCATCCGGCGCCCTGTTCGCCATCAACATGCTGGTGAACACGGAAACGGGTGGCACATTCACCTTCGAAGAGATCGCGGAGGATCTGAAGGCGGCCGGCTTTACCGGTGCGGATATGCTGCGGATGGAAGAAACGATGCACTGCGTGGTGCGGGCGAAGAAATAGCCTCACCGGGTCATATCCACCAACCCGGCCACAAACGTCGCCTCAACCGCCGCCTCGCCGGTCGGTTCCTCGCTGTCTCCAGCATACACCTGGAACCGCCCGCTCAGAGTGATCTGCAGCATGCCCTCGCCCGCTCGCCGCACGGTGATCGCCAGTTGCACCGGTTGCAGCGTCCGCTCCGGCGACTCGATGCCTACGAGCGTATCGGCGCGCTGCTTCTGCTCGATGCGCATCTCCCAATCCAATGGCGCATCGCCCAGATCTTCACCCTCGATCGGCACCTCAAAATAGAAGCTGCCGGATGCATTGGCGTTGTCGCTGTAGATCAGCGACCTCGCCGTATCGCCGTGTCGATCCAAGGCAACACGAGGTGAATCAAACGTAATCGGGACCCCATTCACACTGAACACAGCGGCCGATGGCATCGTGGCTGGTCTGCTCGTCGCCGCGGCGGGCTGCGTCGCAGGGCTATCCACAGGCTTGTTGCATGCACCGACCATCAGCAGCACAATGGCGCTGATGCAACCGGCACGGATATTCGAGATTGTCTCTGCGCGATCCCTGTGCACGAGGGCATCTTAGACCATGGCATCTCTGGCAAAGCAAGCACCCACCGAAGATCAGGACCTCTGTGAAGGCTGCGGGTACATCCTGCAAGGCTTGCCGGCCGACACCAACTGCCCCGAATGCGGCAAGCCCGTCCGCGAAAGCATCGACCCGATGCTGCGCCGACCGCCGCTGTTTGAGCAGCACCCGGGGCCGTGGACGTTCCTGCTTACCTCCCAAGAGGTCCTGTTCCGGCCGTCGCGCTTCTTCTCACATTTCACCACCCGCACCGATCATCCAGCCGCATTCTGGTTTGGATTGATCTGGCGCGCGATTGCCGCAGCGCTGCTGGCAGAGGTGGCGCGCACGCACATGGTCTGGATCAACTCGCGAATGACGATCACACTGCCACCACAGATTTCACACTGGGCAATCATTGCTTATGCAACCTTTGCCGTATTCGCCGTCCCTTTAGTGTTCCTATTCCTGACCGGCACCTCGTGGATCGCCGCACGCTTGACAACCTGGGAGGCAACCTACCGCGGTCTGCGTCTGCCGCTGCTGGCGGTTCGCCGTGCATTACGCTATCACGCAATTCACATGTTGCCTGTTGCCCTTGTGGCCCTCGTTACGGTCGAAGGATACGCGGCGCTGAGCCGAACGGGCATCGTCACGCGCGTGCACGACCTCTGGTATCTCTACACCCTTTGCGGCGAGGTTCTGATCGCGGCGGCGTATCTGTTCTTTTCCTATTGGGCGGCAATGCGTAACATCCTCTTCGCGAACAAATGAAAGTCGGTTTTTGTACCAGTTGTCGTTTTCTCGATCACCAGACCGGGCCGCACCATCCCGAGCGACCCGATCGGCTGCGCGCCATCTTCGCGGCGGTCCGCGACGCCGGAATGGTCACCTCGCCCTACCCGGCCGGCGGCGAGGATGTGCACTTTGGGATCTCCATTCCCCACCCCCCGCACCTGATTGAGATCGAGCCGCGCGCCGCCACGGTGGAGGAGGTGCTGATGGTCCATGCCCAGCGGCACATCGATCGTGTGCGGATCCGCTCGCAGAGCGGTGGCATGCTGGATAACGGCGACACGCCGGTTTCACATGACAGCTATAGTGTCGCCCTGCTCGCCGCCGGCGCTGGACTTACCTGCGTAGACGCGATCATGTCAGGACAGGTGAAACGGGCATTCGCCGCCGTCCGCCCGCCGGGCCACCATGCTGAGCCCAACGCCGCCATGGGCTTCTGCCTCTTCTCCAATGTCGCCATCGCCGCCCGCTATGCCCAGCAGCAGCATCACCTGTCGCGCATTGCCATCGTCGATTTTGATGTTCATCACGGCAACGGCACGCAGGCGGCATTCTTCACCGATCCTTCAGTCTTCTTTGCATCGCTGCATGAAGATCCGCACGTGCTCTACCCCAACAGCGGCTTTGATTGGGAGATCGGGGCGGCCGCCGGACGCGGCCACACGCTCAATGTCCCCATGGCCCCCGGCGCCGACGATGCCACCTATCTCAAGGCCATGCACGAAAGCGTGCTTCCCATGCTCGATAGTTTCAAGCCACAATTGCTCCTGGTGTCGGCCGGCTTTGATGCCCATCGCGATGACCCCCTGGCCGATATCAACCTGACCGAAGACGGCTTCTACCAGTTGACGCGATTGCTGGTGGAGGTCGCCAATCGCCACTGCCACGGCCGGCTTCTGAGCATCCTTGAAGGCGGCTACAACCTGCGGGCGCTGGGCCGCAGTGTGATCCAGCACCTGCTGGCGCTGAGCCAGCAGTGAACGAAGTGGGGAACTGGGCCGTACAGGACTCGAACCTGTGACATCCACGGTGTAAGCATGGCGCTCTAGCCAACTGAGCTAACGGCCCTGATGCGCCGCATGCTAATCCGCCTCCGCGAACCTGACAAGCCAGCAGCGCCCGTCTGTGGTATGCTTATCGCTTCGGTTGCGGCGGTGGTGACGGCCGCGTTTGCTCTTGCGCAAGTGAGAGCAGATGAGGAAAGTCCGAACTGCTGGAGGCCGTAAAAGGTCTCCCGGGCACGGTGCTCGCTAACGGCGAGGCGGAGTGATCCGACGGAAAGTGCAACAGAAAAGATACCGCCTCTTGTGGCGCAAGCTGCGAGAGGTAAGGGTGAAATGGTGCGGTAAGAGCGCACCGCGCGGGTGGTGACATCCGCGGCAAGGCAAACCCCACCGGCAGCAAGACCATGTATGCGGATGGGGCCTCGCAAGAGGCCCGGCCCTGGTCCCGGGGCTCTTCTCGAAAGAGAGCATTCGCGGGTAGGTCGCACGAGCCGCCTTGAGCGGCCGGAGTCCCGATTCCATCGGGATATCAGAGAAATGGCCGTCCCTTCGCCAGCAGTGGTGGGGGAACAGAATTCGGCTTACCTGCCGCCGCAACCGATTTGTTTTGCCCGCTGCCGCTGGATCAGTCATCAGACTGCAGAATGGCCATGAACGCTTCCTGCGGGATGTCGACTGAGCCGACCCGCTTCATGCGCTTCTTGCCTTCCTTCTGTTTCTCCAGCAGCTTGCGTTTGCGCGTCACGTCGCCACCGTAGCACTTGGCGGTAACGTCCTTGCCCATGCTCTTGATCGTCTCGCGAGCGACGATCTTGCCGCCGATTGCGGCCTGCAGGGGAATCTCAAAGAGGTGCTTGGAGATCTCTGCTTTGAGCCGGATCAGCAGCTTACGTCCCCGCGCCTCGGCCAGATCGCGATGGACAATGACCGAAAGAGCGTCAACACGGTCGCCGTTGACGAGGATGTCAAGTTTCACCAGTTCGCCCCGGCGGAAGGCAATGACCTCATAGTCCATCGTGCCATAGCCGCGGGTAACGCTCTTGAGCTTGTCGTAGAAGTCGTAGATCACTTCCGCCAGCGGGATCTCATACTCCAGGATCATGCGGGTGGCGCCGATGTACTCAGTCTTCTGATAGACGCCGCGGCGATCCTCGCAGAGCTTCATCATTGCACCCACCGACTCGGCGGGCAGGATGAGGTTCATCTTGATGAACGGCTCGCGAATCTCCTCAACATACGTTGGGCTCGGCAACTCACTGGGGGCATCGATGCGCTTGATCGAGCCATCGGTCATCTTGATCTCGTAGGTGACGGTCGGCGCTGTCTGCACGATCTCGATGTTGAACTCTCGCTCCAGGCGCTCCTGGATGATCTCCATGTGCAGCAGGCCCAGGAACCCGCAACGGAACCCGAAGCCCAGGGCATCGGAGGATTCCGGTGAGAAGCTGAACGAAGAATCGTTGAGCTGCAGTTTATCCATCGCATCGCGCAGTTCGTCATACTGCGTCTTGCCGGTCGGGTAGAAGTCGCAGAAGACCATCTGCTGGATGGGCTTGTAGCCGGGCAACTGCTCCGTCGCCGGGTTCTCCACATCGGTGATGGTGTCGCCGATGCGGACATCGTGCAGATCGCGAATAGTGGCGATGACAAAACCGACCTCGCCGGTGCCAATGCGCTCGACCTGCTTGGGCTGAGGCACCAGCTTGCCCAGGTCGGTGATCTGGTACTCCTTGTCGGTGCCCATGAAGCGAATCTTCTGTCCCTTCCACAGAGCTCCATCGACGACGCGAACATAGGAGATGACACCCCGGTAGTCGTCGTAGATCGAGTCAAAGATCAGGGCGCGAGGGGGAGCATCAGCCTTGCCGCGCGGTCCAGGAAGCTGATTGCACAGCCGCGTAAGCAGTTCATCGATCCCCTGCCCGCTCTTGGCGGATACCAGGATGGCATCCTCGGCCGCGAACCCGAGCACCTGCTCGATTTCTTCGGCCACTCGGATCGGCTCGGCCGATGGCAGGTCAATCTTGTTGATGACCGGGATGATCTCCAACCCGGCCTCAATCGCCGCATAGGCATTGGCGACCGTCTGGGCCTGCACCCCTTGTGTGGCATCGACAACCAGGATCGCGCCTTCGCAGGCCTGCAATGCCTTCTGCACCTCGTAGTGGAAATCGACATGCCCGGGCGTATCGATGAAGTTCAGCATGAACTCCTCTTCGACGCCCTGGGCGTTGGTGTGCATATGGAAGACGGTAACGGCCGACGCCTTGATGGTGATGCCGCGCTCGCGCTCCAGATCCATGTCATCGAGCATCTGGTTGTGAAACTCGCGCTCGGTGATGGCCCCAGCGCGCATGAGCAGGCGGTCGGAAAGCGTACTCTTTCCGTGGTCAATGTGGGCGACGATCGAGAAATTCCGAATCTGCATCTTATCTTCTGCCGACCCTTCACCAGAAATCGAGAGTCCCGGAGTGTACTGGAAAGCCGACCGAATGAAAAACCGCCGGAGACTGTGCGCGGGTCCGCGGGTCCGAGGCCCGAGCCTCGCAAGAGCCAGTGGCCAAATGGACGATTCGCCGTGGCAGAGGCAAAGGGCCGATGGAGGCCCTGTGGGAGATGGCGACTAACCAACATGGGCAAGGTCGGCCAGAGCACCGCTCCACTCGCCAACCTCCGCTGGGACAAGGGCTTAGAGGCAAGACAGGAGTCAAGACCGGCAAGCTTTACCGGGATGGAGTCAGAAGGCTGAAACCGAAGGTCCTCAGGTTCGTGTGCGCAATGCGGGATGGCGATTTCACGTCCATCTCGGCCAATTGGATTTCCCCTCGCCACCGAAACTGCCCAGTGGTATTCTGCGGGGTGGCAGGACGAGTTCCGAGGCCACTGGGCACTGCCTTACCGGAACCGTCCCGGCATATATCGCTTCCATCCTGACGAGGATGTAGAGATGCAAGTGTCGGCAACCAGCCAGATTGCAGGCAACTCGGGCGAGCGCCGGACGGATCCCAGCGAGAGGGCCAAGCCGGTCGCGCCACTTCCCGCGCACAGATTCCTGTTCCATCGTACTCATGTGCAATACCGTCGGCAGGCGACTGCAGCGGGGCATCATGGCCAACAATGAGCTAGGATCGCGGGATGGCGAAGCAATGAGCGGCCGCGCTTACCTGAACCGGCTCGCATGGCTGCCCATTCCCCTGCTGCTGGTGGCGATGGTCGTGCTGTGGTCCGCGGACCTGAGGACGGCTCACGAATCCCCGCTCCTGCTGGCTGTGCTGAATCTGGTCTTCTCGATGCTGATACCGCTGCTGGTCGCCTGCCTGATCGGCCGAAGCTTCTTGCGCCGTGGCGCACCGGGGCTCCTGATGCTGGGCTGCGGGCTTGTCCTCTGGGGCTGCGCCGCCATGGTGGTAGTCATCGCCGCCCTCGTGGCGACCGGAGGAAAGCCACTGAACATGCAGGCCATCGCGCCGATCCACAATCTCTGCGTTTGGCTATCGGCGGCATGCCACCTTGGGGGAGCCATCCTGTCGATGCGGTCCGGGCGGACACTCCGCCGGACGGGCCTGTGGCTGGACAGCGGCTATGCGCTGGCGCTGGGGGTCGCGGGGCTGCTCACGCTGGCGACGTTCGCGGGCTGGCTGCCGATCTTCTTCCACCAGGGAGAAGGAGGAACGATGGTGCGGCAGCTCGTGTTGGGCTCGGCCATCGCCATGTTTGCGCTCACCGCGGTTCTGCTATGGGAGCAGAACCGGCCGTTGCCGTCGCCGTTCGCCTACTGGTACACGCTGGCGTTGCTGCTGATTGCGGCGGGGCTTTTCGGCATTCTCAACGAAAAAGTCCACGCCAGTTATCTGAGCTGGACGGGCCGTGCATCGGTATACCTCAGCGGCGTATACATGCTCGCCGCCGCGGTTGCATCAATGCGCGAACCGGCAACGCGGGCAATGTGCCTGGGGCAACCGTCTCGCGAGGCTCGATACCCGTACGGCATGGCGATCACGTTTGTACTGGCCGCCACCGCCGTGCGGCTGGCGTTCCTGCCGGCGCTGGGGATGCGCGTTGCCTTCATCACGTTCTACCCTGCAGTGATGCTTGCCGCCCTCTATGGCGGGCTGCGGGCGGGCATGCTGGCGACGGTTCTCTCAGCGGTCCTGGCTGACTATTTCTGGATTGAGCCGGCATGGTCACTATCTGGCACGCCGCCCGCCGACTGGTTGAGCATGGCTGTCTTCATCCTGAGTTGCACGATGATCTCTTGGATCACGGAGGCAATGCACCATGCTCAGACGCGAGCGGTGCGAGCCGAGACTGAAACAAGAGTCGCCACCGAGCGTGTGCAGGCGGCGGAGGCACTGCGGGAAAGCGAGCATTTCAAGCAGGCTGTACTCGATTCCCTGCCGGCTCACATCGCGGTCTTGGATCACGATGGTCGGATTGTGACCGTGAATGCCTCTTGGCGGCGCTTCGCCAGGGAGAACGACCATCCGGACGACCAGGGCATCGCCGCCGGTGCCGACTACGTGCAGGTCTGCCGGCGTTCCATCTCCGCAGGCGACCTGCTGGCTCGCGACGCCCTGGAGGGCATCGAGGCCGTGTTGAGCGGCTCGCGACAGCAGTTTGTGCTTGAATACCCCTGCCACTCCCCGGCACAACAGCGCTGGTTCCTGATGCATGTGGTGCCCACGCCATCGGTGATTGGCCGCGCCGTCAGGGCGCCTGAGAGGTGTGGGGCCGTCATTACACATCTGGACATTACCCAGCGCAAGCAGGCGGAAGAGGCGATGCGCGAGAGCGAGGCCACGTATCGCTCACTGTTCGGGCACATGCTCGACGGATTTGCCTACTGCCAGATGCTCTACGACGATCAGGGGCGTCCCGATGACTTTGTCTATCTCGAAGTGAACGATGCCTTCGCGCGGCTCACCGGCCTGGAGGACGTGACTGGCAAGAGGGTCACGCAGGTAATCCCGGGGGTCAAAGATGCGCACCCGGAGTTGCTGGAGGCGTACGGCCGGGTTGCCCAGACGGGGCGCTCCGAGAGGTTCGAAATCGACTTCAGGCTGTTGAACCGCTGGCTCTCTGTTTCGGTCTACAGTCCAGCGCGTAACTACTTCGTTTCCGTTTTCGACAACATCACCGACCGCAAGCACTCGGAGGAGACCCTGCGCGACAACGAGCGACGGCTGAAGCGCTCGCAGAAGATTGCCCATTTGGGCAGTTGGGAACTGGATCTGCTGACAGATCGGCTGACCTGGTCGGACGAAGTTTACCGGATCTTCGGCCTGCGGCCCCAGGAGTTCGGCGCAACCTACGAGACCTTCCTGGAGCGGGTCCATCCAGACGATCGCGCGGCCGTGGACGCGGCGTATGGGTCGTCGGTGCGGGAGGGCAGGTCCACCTACGAGATCGAGCATCGCGTGCTCCGCCGACCCGGTGACGAAATCCGCTGGGTCAGCGAGAGGTGTTTCCACAGCCGTGACGCGTCCGGCAAGATCATCCGGTCTACGGGTATGGTCCTCGACATTACCGAGCGGAAGCGCCTGGAGGAGTCGCTGCGGGAAGCCAAGGCGACGGCCGAAGCCGCAAGCAGCGCGAAGGACCATTTTCTGGCGGTGCTCTCTCACGAGCTGCGCAATCCGCTGAATCCCGTGCTGGCCGCCGCCTCCATGCTCCACAAAGACCCCCGCTTTGATGCCGACATCCACGAACAATTGGAGGTCATCTGTCGCAATGCGGAGCTGGAAGCGCGGCTGATCGACGATTTGTTGGATGTCACCCGCATCGTGCGGGGCAAGCTTGTGCTAGAGCGCCGACCCATCGAACTGTGCACCGTTATCCGCCGGGCAGCGGAAGTCTGCATGCGCGACATTGAGGCGCGGAAGCTGGAGTTTGGCATCGACCTGGGACCGGTTCCGTACTGGGTAGATGCCGATGCCGCCCGCCTGCAACAGGTCTTCTGGAATCTGATCAACAACGCCGTCAAGTTCACACCGCCCGGCGGATGCGTGGGCATCCGCTGCGGGCGCAACGCAGATGGGCACGTGGTTGTCGAAGTCACCGATAGCGGCAAGGGGATCGAGCCAGAACTGCTGCCACGGCTGTTTGACGCCTTCGAGCAGGGCGAGCGGCACACCACGCGGCAGTTTGGCGGGCTGGGCCTCGGGCTGACAATCAGCAAGACGCTGGTGCAACTGCACGGGGGAACCCTCACGGCTGGCAGCGAAGGCAAAGGCAAGGGAGCAACATTTACGGTACGCCTGCCGATGCTGCCGGTGGAGACGGCCGTACCCGTTGTCGCAGCGAATCCCGAAGCGCCGCTTCCCGTCGCTCAGGCCCGATCCCTGCGTATCCTGTTGGTCGAAGACCACAGCGACACGGCCATGATCATGAAGCGACTGCTGTCGGCCGATGGCCACCAGGTGGAGACCGCCACCGACGTCGCCACGGCGCTGAAGCTGATCGAGAGTCAGACATTCGATCTGCTGCTGTCCGATCTGGGGCTGCCCGATGGCAGCGGTTTGGACCTGATGCGGGCGATTCGGCACAGGGGCTTGAAGTTGCCGGGCATCGCCCTCAGCGGATACGGTCAGCAGCAGGATGTTCAGCAGAGCCATGATGCCGGCTTCGTCATCCACCTGGTCAAGCCGGTGAACTCGCAAAAACTGGAGGAAGCCATCAGCAAGGCTGTCGGGGATGCCAAGGGCGATGCCGTGACGATGAACTAGAACAAAAGCAGGCTTTCGCATCGCATCAACCCACTCCAAGGCAGGAGTACCCCGATGGTCAATGGCCGTTTCGCCTTACCTCCGGCATACGCCCTGCGCCGCCAGTCTTTCACAATCAGCAAACGCACTTAGCCCCGGCGGGTCGACAAGATCATCACCGAGATCTCGTTCCCTGCACCCACCTTGCATTGCGAGCGCTGATGGAGAGAGTAAGCAAATGCCCGAGATGCTCGTCCGCCTCAAAGAAGTGACCAAACGCTATGAGGACCGCCTGGTTCTCAAGGATATCTCCTTCCGCATGGCGGCCGGCGAGCGGGTCGCCCTGATCGGCCGGAACGGCACGGGCAAGACCACGCTGCTCAAGCTCATTCTCCAGCAGGATGACCCAGACGACGGCCTGGTCGATGTGCCGGCCGGCGTCCGCCTCGGGTACTTCTCGCAGTTCTCCACTCTTGATGGCAATACCACAGTTGAAGACATCCTGGCGCAGGCACTGCACCACGTCGTCTCACTCGAAGATGATTTGGGACAGATCGAGAAACGCCTTGCCGACGCCCCGGAAGATGAACTCGCCGGCCTCCTCGATCGACAGGCGCATGTGCTGCAGGAGATGGAGCGACTGAACGCCTGGACCTGGCGAAATCGCGTTGACACGGTGCTGACGAAACTGTCGTTTAGCGAAGAACACCGCCGCCGGCCAATCGCGCAACTCTCCGGCGGGTGGCGCAACCGGGCGGCGCTGGCCAAGCTCCTGCTGGAAGAGCCCGATGTGCTCCTGCTGGATGAGCCGACCAACTATCTCGACGTTGAGGGCATCGCCTGGCTGGAGGACTGGTTGACCGAGTTTCGCGGTGCCCTGCTCCTGGTCTGCCACGATCGGCACTTTATCAATCGGGTCGCCACCCGCATCGTGGAGATTGATGCCTACCACCTGCAGGAATATCCCGGCAGCTATGGTTCCTACGTCAGTGAGCGCAAGATGCGCCTTAAAACCATCCAAAGCCAGTTCGAGCACGAGGAAGAGATGCTCGCCTATGAAGCCCAGGCCATCACCGATCGCGCTGAGGCACGCCGCGACCCCAACAACGCCCTGCGCCGCCGGCTCGCCAACATCAGCAAACGCACGGAGCCCCGACCGGCCGACAAGATCATCACAGGCCTCTACGCCAACCTGCGAGTGGGCACATCACTGTGCGAGATCAAACAGCTTGGCAAATCCATCGATGGCCGGCCGCTCTTCGCCAATGTCTCTCTGCACATCACCAAGGGCGATCGTGTCGCCATCGTCGGCTCCAACGGCTGCGGCAAGAGCACGCTCCTGCGCCTGCTGACACAGCGCGAGCCGCCGGACGCGGGAGAAGTCGATTGGGCCTCTGGGCAGGGCTTTGCCGACTTCAACCGCGTGTTGACGGAACTGGATCTGAACGACACCGTCACCCACACCGTCAATGTGGAGGGAGTGGCCTACCACGCTCCTCGTAAACAGGTAAATCGATTCCTCAACCTCCTGGGCTTCTCCGAAATGGATCTTACGCAGAAGATCGGCACGCTCTCGGGCGGCCAGCGAGCTCGGGTGGCTTTGGCCTTGTGCCTGCTCTCGGGCGCCAGCGTGCTGATTCTGGACGAGCCAACCAACCACCTGGACATTCAAAGCACGCAGATCATGGAGCGAGCTTTGGAGTACTTCCCCGGCGCCGTCGTTGTCGTCAGCCATGACCGATTCTTCATCGACAAAGTGGCGACGCGCATGCTCGTATTCACCGGCAACGGCGCAGTCCGGCTGTTCGAGGGCAACTGGTCGATGCTCGAAGCGACCCTGGGCTCTGGTTGACGACCCTAATCCCAGCCGGCCATCCTCAGCGTGAACGTATCGATTGCTCTACCGCCGATCATCGTGGTCCCAGCGGCCGGGCATGTAGTGGTATTCATTCCCATGGCGCTCGTAGCGCGGAGCTACCCAGTGGTTGTAGCCGCGCGGAGGCACTTCCCAATGTCCCGACTTCCACGCGTATTGCCGGCCGCCCCAGTGCCAGTAGCCATCAATCCAGATGCATCCCGGTCCAGGTGGCAGCGGCCGCGTCTCGACCACAACTGGTGGCGGAGGCTGCGCCACAACGACATACTGCGGCTGCGCCGGCTGCTGGACATAGACGGTCTCGCGTTCATGGTGTTCATGCTCACATCCAACGCAAGCCAACCCGACAGCGGCCGTGGCCACCAGAAATCCTCTAGAGAACTCCTTCATATCATCATTCCTTCGACAAATTGTAGGCGTTACCGAAGTAGACACGCGCCTCGCGGGCGGCGTTAGGCCATCTGAGCCACACACAAACCAATTCGGTGCATCCCAATCCGCGCGCACCCTGTCGTCATTGCCGTCGTGGCGACAATCCTGTCGCGATGCCCTTCTTTTCCCACACCATCTCTCACAGTAAGCCCGATGAACTATTGCCCAGCAAGATCTCAACCGATCTCAACAGCAAACTGGGTGAGAATCCCACCGGCAGCACCGGCGGATCCGCCGGCAACGAGTAGATGCTGGACTTAGATTTGACGTAATTGATATCGGCCACATTGACCAGGTTGTTCCCATCGAAATCTGACCGGTAGCTGCTTGCAGTCTCCGGCAGGCTGCTGTGACTCTTGGTTTGATTTATATCCGCCACATTCACTTTCCCCAGGCTCCCGCCGGTAGAATCCCCCGGCAACACATCCATCCGGAAGACAAAGTCGCCCCCAGCCGTCCCATTGCCGGATGGGAACGTATCACTGGCACCCACGTCGCTGTAGCTGCTGGGATTGCTCCATTCTCCATCCATGATATTCCCTGCCGCATCGGCCAGCGGCGATGTGCCAGTGCCGGGAAGGGCAATATAGAGTTTGTCCGGACCCATCACCTCCGACAGCGACCAGGTGGCGACATGATCGGCTGGGTTATAGGCGAAGCCCGACACGCTATAGCTGCCAACCGACCCAGCAATGGCGAACTGCGCCTGGGCAACCGACACATCCTCACTGAAGGCAACCGAGATCTGATTGAGATTGCGCCAGGGCAGCGTCTGCAGTTGGGTGCTCCCGGAGCCCACCGGAATGGCAAAGCCATACGTGGAACTGGAAGAGCCTAAATTGGCCGCCAGGAACGAAAGGAAGCCGCTGCTCCAGGCCGAGCCCCTGACATAGACCCCTGTCACGGTGGGGGCAAGGGAGTCGACCTTGAACGTCTGTGTCTGTGTTGCCTGAACATTACCGGCTACATCTGTGCTGTAGAACTGCACGGATGTGCTGCCCTGGGCAGAGACCACAAAGGGGCTGGAATACGCCTGCCATGTGCTGCCTCCGTCAAGACTGTAATTCGTCTGGGCAACGCCCGATATGGCATCGCTCTCATTCAGCGTCACGGTCACAGAACTGGTATACCAGCCGCCGGTACCGGCCGTCCCGCCGAACGATGGGGTGGTCACTGGGGCGGCCGTATCGATAGTCACCGCGTATGGCGCTGAGGCTGCCGTTGTGTTGCCCAGCCCATCACCGGCCGTGGCAGTGAAGCTGTAGCTTCCGTCGCCCAGGCTGGTGCCGGTGTAATCAAAGGTCCAGTTGCCAGATCCATTTGCCGACGTTGTCCCGGCCAATACGCCGCCGCGATAGATGGTGATGGTCATTCCCGGCTCTGAGGTGCCATTGATCAGCAGCGTCGGGTCACTGGTGATGCCATCGCTGGCACTGCCGCCGGTGTCGGTGCTGATGCCCGTGATGCCTGGCACGACCTCGGCCACGTTGAGCACACCGATGGTGAAGGTCTTTTCGAACCATAACCCACCCTGGTCAGTCGTCCGCACCCGGATGCTGTAGCTGCTCTTGGCCTCAAAGTCGAAGATCGCCGCCGTCTGTAGCGTGCTGCCGGAGATGGTGAATGAGGTGTTGTCGGTGCTGCCGGTCCCACTTACCAGGCTGTAGGTAAACGTGTTGCCGGCATCCGGATCAACTGTGCCCAACGTGCCCACCGCCGTACCCACCGACTGATTCTCAGCGACACTGCTTGCCGACAAGGTAATGTCCGTCGGGGT
>CAIQIQ010000142.1 GCA_903871935.1 uncultured Phycisphaerales bacterium | reverse complement strand
TTGGAAGAAGTCAGGAGACAGAAGGTCAGAAGACAGGAGGCAGAAGGGGAAGATGCTCAGGTTAGGTTGTGCATATCTGGGGCGTTGCGTGAGTCAAATCACTGGCCAGACAAAGGTGCGCAGGTTAGCGCGCACAGGTCGAGCGGAACACGTTCCATCTTGTTCCACATTGGTCCACTGTCAGTTTGGCAGAGGCCAATGTGTGCCCGAAAAATGTGTGACATCGGGTGACAAAGTGTGACATTGGGCCGCAGGAACGTAATGCGTGATACGTAGGGCGTGGCAGGCCAGGGCGTGCGGGGGTGGTATCCCGGGAGACCCACCGACGGTGAGTCGGTGGGCGTTGGGTGGTGCGGGTATTCGGTTGCCAAAGAGCGCGGAGCCGCAGGGCACGTAGACAAGCTAAAGCTTGAACTACGAACGAAAAAAACGATCCTCTGTGCCGGGTACGGTACCCTCACCTTGGTCCTCTCCCAAGGGGACAGGAGCGAGGAAAAAAACATGTCCCTCTACTATAAGGGGTGATTTGGAGGCTGCCAAAAATGGAAGTTGAGGAATGACAAGGGGTTAACGGAAGCCAAAAATCTTGTCAGATTTTTTGGCCCCCCCAACCCCGCCCGCCGAAGGCGGACCAGAGCGTCGCCAGAGGCGGCTTAGGTAAGGATGCGATGGCCGTGCCAGCGCGTAGGTGCTTCTGAATGCACCGCTGTAGCGTCAGCAAGGCGAAGGTGTACTTGTCGGGAGACGAGGCGGGCCAGGTGCAGGCCCGCGGAAGCCGGTGAGTGATGCGAACAGCAGGCGCAACCCCTTTGGTCGGACGTGAGATCGGGCCTGTCTGCGGCAAGGATGCCGGGCAGCGGGTCCGGCGGAAAGGATCGGGAAACCGGACTCACAACTCAAAGCCGTGATGGCATCGATGTTGACGCAGGTAGTCGATGCCAGGCCGAAGCTTCGCAGCTGGATCAAATTGCAGGTGTCTTCCGGCCATGGCGCGCAGCTGCATTGCCTCCGGTCCCCTTTCACTGAACTTGTTCGTCGCCACGACAACACGCAACTGATCGTCTGCGGACCACAGTCCCTCATCAAACATCCAGTGGGCGTTCTTGGATAGAGCAAGGCCATTCGCCGGCTCATCGTTCTGCGTCCGAGCCCACGCTTCAATGTGAGCCGCGTCAACAATGCTTCCGCCATCTGCCATGCATTGGTAGCCCGTTAGCGCGCACGTAAAGCGATATTCACTGACGACGCGAACCGCGAACCTGGCACTTCGGCCTCTGCGCTTGGCCGCTTCGATGGCTTCTCCCACTTCGCGTTCCGCAGCTTTCCTGAACTGGTCACTGACCTGGAGGCCCATGCTCTCGAAGAGCGAAACCCGTTCCGCTGGCTCGAAGTACTTGGAGATGAGCACCATTCGGGCCTTGAGGCGAAAGCCCGGATCAGCAATCAGTTCGAACAACTCCGGGTGCATTTCACACAAGACGCAGTTTTCCGGAGCAGTCGCGGGACGCATCTCAGCGTCGAAAGCATCCCAGAGCTGCTGGTTCTTGATGTAGAACAGCGGCATCTTGATGTCCAGGCGATTAGGCCATCGTTCCGCAACGATGCACCCGTAACTTCTGAAGCGGACGACGAGGGCGGGACTCCGGGTGAATGCCCGTGATTTGATCTCGCCCGATTCAGCCATGTCCAACAAGGATAATAGCAGCAGCGGCTTATGGGGAGCTTTGCCCCGACACGCCGCGCGACCCGGAGCCGGATTCAGTCTGGTCAGCTTGCCCAACCAGCGTTGCGCCAGTTCATTGTGATGATTAGCAGCCATCGGAGGCAATTCTCCCACCCAGAACCTGTAAAGCAAGACGCTCAGCGTCAGGCGATATAGCGAAACAAGGGGCGAGGCCCGAGCCCTCTGCTATTCCTACGATCTCTTGCACACGCACATAAGGAATAGAAGCCATGGTTTTTGCACACCCTGGGAAACCGGTAGCTAAGCTACAAACAGTATCGCCCATCCATACGCGACAGCGAAGGAAAGGTCGTACAGTGCGCCCGCGGGCGCTGGGCGGCTGGGTTTTGAGCATAGGTAGACACATTGGACGTGATGGCAGGTTGCGTAACGAGACGAGCTGGTACTTTCCTAGTTCTTGGTCACACGAGAAGGCCGACGAGAAAGCCATGGAAATCCAAGAGGAATGGAATCGACTCGTGCAGGATTGGGATACGGTTTTTCGCCCCAGCCTTCGCGCGGAAGGAGACATCAACTCGGAGACCCCACATTGGCCACGAACCAGTACGCTGATTGCGATCCCTGCAGGAATACCCCGTCTCAGCCCATCGGCCTCTACGCAACCTCGCGACGACCTTACCCTTGAAATGGTCGCATCTCTCTTCCGCGAGAACCGTCGCTTGGCGCTTGCCGAGGGTGAGATCCAGAACGTCACTTTCCTGACGAGTTGCGTACGGGTCAACGGAGCACTCCGCTTCTTCCCGAGCAAACAGTCGCTTGCAAACCTGACGGTCGCGATGATCCATGATGCCAAATGCCACATGCTCGCACAGCTCAAACGGCGGTCTGCATCGAATCTTCTGATCGAGTTCGGGCGGATGCTCAGTTGGTTTTACGATTCGGCTCACAGTGAGAACTACCGACGTCTAGGTGGACTTAGTAAGGCGTTGCTTGTGCGCAAGGCCAAGAGCACCGCCATCACAACCTACAACGAACACCAGCTGAAGAGCTTCTTCCGAAAAGCTGACGCACACGAACGGCTGCTGCTGCTACTCTGCCTCAACTGCGGAATGTACGCCGCTGATATCGGGAGGCTGACGAAGACCGAGATCAACTTGGAGAAGGGCTTTTGCCATTGGGATCGGGAAAAGGAACCAGATAATCCATTTTACCTTTACCATCGGCTGTGGCCAGAGACGCTGAAATTGGCAAGACGCTTCTACAACTATGCATCGACGGCCATCGCGACAGACTTCCGCCACGGCAGGGCAGAACAGGTGGATTGCCAGCTCCTCGCGTTTGTTTCCAGGCGCGATGGCAAGCCACTGTATCGCATCGGACCCAGCGGCTCACCAGCCAATCGGGTGGACAGATGGCTCCTGCCGCTGGGAGTGTCCTTGTACAACCTGCGCAAGACGACCAATCAGATGCTCACCGAGGCTGCCCGTGGCATGGCCAGCGATCCGGATGCTCTGATCGCGGTGAGTGAGTTGAGCAGAATGTTCCTCGGCCAGAAAGCCGAGTTCCTATCCCGGCTATACTCCCATTCAAATGATGTGCGTTCTGCAGAGATTATCTACCGGCAAATGAATCATTACCTGCAACGGGTAGGCGACCGCCTGCGCAATGCCGGTGTGTTCAAATGCATTGCCACCTCGCGTCGGGGCATGCCCAAGGAATAGACGTAGGGGATGGTGACGATGCGTGATGAGTGACAGGAGGGATTCTGTGAAGATCGAGGGCGGTGTGCGGGCGCACGGTGGGACTCGCGCGGGCGACGGTTTGCGCTGACGGGTAGACCTATTCTGTCTGACTGCTGCACCGGGATTACTTGCATGGGCCAGCCTTGGAGTGCATAACAGTCTTCCATTGGGAGGAGCGGCATGGGAAACGGACCTGCATACGTCAGGAATTGCCTGTGGTCGGCGGTGCTTGTAGCGGCTGGAGCAACGTGGGTTCTGGCTGCAGATTCGGCGACCACTCATCCGTGGGATGCGGCTGAGGTGCGTTCGCTGCGGTCGCAGGTGAAGCAATTGCAGGGGGATGTGGCGGCCCTCAAAGCGCAGAATACGGATCTGCGTGGGAGACTAACGGCTGCTGGCATCAGCGTAGAAGACGGCCAGGGGACCGGCGATGCCATTGGCGCCAAGCCAAAGCGCGTGGTGGTGGCGGTGGACTATTGGTGGCAGCCGGACGAAGAAGCGGCGCGGGTCATCCTGCAACTCGAACCGGACCAATGGTTCAACGTTGTGACAAGCCGGAGTGTTGGCCCAGAGGTCGTTGCCCAGCCCGCATTCGGCGCGATGCAGCATGCAACGCCTATGTATCGCGACAAGGCTGTGGCGTATCTGAAGGGAACGTCCGTCCATTATATCAATGATCGCACGACACTGCTTGGGGCGCTGAAGTTCCGTCCGGAAGTGATTGTATATCTTGGCGGATGTCCGGATGAGGCGACGATTACCGAGTTTGTGAAGGAGAACCGAGGGATCAGCGCGAAGGTGTATACCACGACGATGAATGCCGGCAGCGATCCCAGGATACTCCACAGGCTCTGGCGATTGGCGCATGACACAAAGGGGCAGTGCGTGGATGCGGATGGGCAGCCGGTCGTTGAACCGGGGCTGCCAGTGGTCGTTCCGCCGCCGGAGAAACCAGCACCAGCAACCAAGCCAAGTGTGTTCAAGACGAAATGAGGAATCGCATGGCGAGGCGGCCACGACCCTTGTACGGCGTCGTTGCGAGAGACTATTGGGGTGGCTGCGGGAGCGGGCCGTGTCTCCGATCTCTCGACCTATCTCGCCCTTACAGGGCTCTTTGTTCCTTTACGCTGATTTCCCAGGGCTGCGCCCGCTCGCGGGTACCCTTGCCCTGGGCTATGAACTTGCGCCCCGTTGGGGCTTAGGCCCGTCATGCGGGAGTGGCGGGAATGGCCGCGGGCACGGCCTGCGCCACGGGGAGAAAGACACTAAAGACGGAGCCTTTGCCCTCTTCGCTGCAGACGGTGATGTGGCCGCCGTGTTCGTCGACAATCCGCTGCGCCATGGCCAGGCCCAGGCCGGTTCCACCTTTGCGCAGGCTGTAATAGGCCTGGAAGATCTTCTGGCGGACTTCGGGCGACATGCCCTTGCCGGTGTCGGTAACGTCGATGCGGCACTCGGGACCCTCGCGGGAGGCGGAGAGGATCATCTCGCCACCCCTGTCGCCCATCGCCTGCAGACCATTGAGCACCAGGTTCAGGATGGCCTGCTTCAACAGGCGCGGATCGGCCGCGGCGTGAACGGGAGAATCCGCCTTCTTGAGGCGCAGTTGCACGTGCTGGAGCTGAGCCTGGGGAGTCATGAAATCGACCAGTTCGTCCAGGAGAGAGAGCAGTTCCACGGGTTGTGGCTTGAGTTCGATTTTCCCGGCGAAACGAAGGAAATCATCCAGGATTTCCTTCACGCGGGAGCCCTCGCGCTGCACCGTGGCGATTCGGTTGGCAATCCGGCCGTAGACTGGATCCTCCGGACGAACATCTTCAAGCAGAAGTTGCAGATTGAGCTGGATCGTGGAGAGCGGGTTCTTGATTTCGTGCGCCAATCCGCCGGTCAGGGTGCCCAGTTCGGCAAGGCGCTCGTTCTGGCGGGCGCGCTCCTGCAGGGCGGACATGCGGCGATAGGCCCGGCGGGCAACCAGGGCCGTAACCAGAAGGCCAAGCAGACTGCCAATCGCGAAACCAAGGAGCAAGAGCGGCATGCCATTGAAGAGTAAGGGCAAGGCGCGGCTTTGGCAAAGAGGGATGCTAGACTAGCCGTCAGCGGCATTGGGGGCGGGAGCCCGCGGCAACGCCGGCATCCGATCTTTGGAGCGGGGGCGCTTTTGCCAGGGCTGAGGCGGGTACGGCCAAACCCGCCCGCCGCGGCGGGCGGCTCTTTAGTGCATCGCGCAGTTCGGACGGAGCGGAGCCGATCAATTCGAAGCGACGGCACGCTGGCCCATCACTCGGTGAACGGCGGCCGGGGCGAGATTGAGCCTCCGAACGCAGTTGGCAAGGAGGCCTTTATCTCCCTGCTTGTAGTCATACTCAACTTCCTCGCCATCGCGGAGGGCTCGGAAGCCCTCCCCTTCAATAACGCTGAAGTGGACGAAGATGTCCTTCCCTTCAGGCCCGACAATAAAGCCGTAGCCTTTCTTCGAATCGAACCATTTGACGGTTCCCTGATACATAACCGTCCTCCCGAACAACAAAGAGATATGTCAAACCGGCCGCCCGAGGGCGAGGAAGCCCTGAAAAGGGGCGACCCACTACACAAAAACAGAATTGTGAATGCTCTTGTACGAAAGCAAAGGCAAGGGTTCAACATATTTCTGCGCATTTTGTGCGCCGAGACTCAATTACGACACTTTGGCGTAGCGTAGACTTGCAGCGAAAGGGACGAGGCGCATCAGGCTAGCATTTGTTAACTTAGGCGGGCACGGCAGCCAAAAATACAAAAAGCCCTCAGGGTATAAACCCTGAGGGCTCTTGTTTAACGCCGGCAGTGACCTACTTTCCCGCTGATGCAGTATCATCGGCTCGCAAAGCTTAACGACCGTGTTCGGAATGGGAACGGGTGTGACCTTTGCGATCTAGCCACCGACAAAGCCCCGGGTCGGGCTGTAAACCCAACCCGGGGTGTTTGATCGTGTAATACGAGGTTCTCGCGATGGTTTCGTCGAACTACTCTTTTCGTTTTCCGCATCGGATCGCGCTTATCGGATTGCTCCGCGTGGTGCGATTCGAGTTGGACGATGATCGATAAAAGTGATCAAGCCAATCGACCATTAGTACTGGTAACCTGAAGACTTTTCGGTCCGTACAGCTCCAGCCTATCAACCACGTAGTCTACGTGGGGTCTCATGGGAGTTCTCATCTTGATGGAGGCTTCACGCTTAGATGCTTTCAGCGTTTATCCTTTCTGGACATAGCTACCCAGCCGTGCCGCTGGCGCGACAACTGGTACACCAGGGGTCCATCCTTCCAAATCCTCTCGTACTATGGAAGGGGCATCGTCAAAACTCCTGCGCCCGCAACAGATAGGGACCGACCTGGCTCACGCCGGTCTGAACCCAGCTCACGTACCACTTTAATTGGCGAACAGCCAAACCCTTGGGACCGCCTTCAGCCCCAGGATGTGATGAGCCGACATCGAGGTGCCAAACCGCATCGCCGCTATGGACGCTCGGATGCGATCAGCCTGTTATCCCCAGGGTACCTTTTATCCGTTGAGCTATGGCGTTTCCACACACGACCACAGGATCACTTTGGCCGGCTTTCACCTCTGCTTGTCCTGTCGGACTCGCAGTCGAGCAGGCTTCTACCAATGCGCTCGCCGTCCGATTGCCAACCGGACTGAGCCTGCCTTTGCACTCCTCCGTTACTCTTTTGGAGGAGACCGCCCCAGTCAAACTAACCACCTAGCACGGTTCCTTACCCAGATTCATGGTGTAAGGTGAGATGACGAATGCAAACAGGGTGGTATTTCACCAATGGCTCCCTCTCGGCCAGAACCGAGAGATCAACGCCTCCCACCTATCCTACGCAGTCCACAACCGGCATCAGTACCAGGCTATAGTAAAGGTCCATGGGGTCTTTCCGTCTTGCTGCGGGTAGACGGTATCTTCACCGCCACTTCAATTTCACCGAGTCTGCGGTTGAGACAGCGCCCAAGTAATTACGCCGTTCATGCGCGTCGGAACTTACCCGACAAGGAACTTCGCTACCTTAGGACCGTCATAGTTACGGCCGCCGTTTACCGGTGCTTCGGTCGCTAGCTTTGGGGCGAACCCCTGACCAACTTCCTTAACATTCCGGCACCGAGCAGGCGTCATTCTGTATACAGCGACTTACGTCTTCGCACAGAACTGTGTTTTTGATAAACAGTTCCCCAGGCCGATTCTCTGCGCCCTCTCCCGAAGGAGGAGGGACCCCTTATCCCGAAGTTACGGGGTTAGATTGCCTAGTTCCTTAACCGCAGTTCTCTCGAGCGCCTTAGGATACTCTCCTCGCCTACCTGTGTCAGTTTTAGTACGGGCGGCTGTGTCGTCACCTCAGAGCTTTTCTCGGATCTTCCTCCACAGACTTCGGCCCATGCGGGCCTCGATCTTGCGAAACCTCCACAACCAATCGGAGGCTCTGCCTTGGAAAATCGCACTCTGAGGTTCAACCTTCACAGTCGGTGCAGGAATATTAACCTGCTGTGCATCGGCTACGCCTTTCGGCCTCGTCTTAGCTTCCGACTAACCCTGGGCGGATTTACCTTCCCCAGGAACCCTTAGGCTTTCGGCGTGCAGGATTTTCACCTGCATTATCGTTACTCATACCGGCATTCTCACTTGCATGCGCTCCAGCGCTCCTCACGGTACACCTTCACCGCAGCATGCAACGCTCTCCTACCACGACGCTTGCGCGTCATCCATAGCTTCGGTATACTGCTTATTCCCGATCATTTACGGCGCTAACCTGCATAGGCCAGTAAGCTATTACGCACTTTTTAAATGGTGGCTGCTTCTAAGCCAACATCCTGGCTGTCAGGAGCAGATTAACTTCCTCCCGAACTAAGCTGTATTTTGGGACCTTAGCTGATGGTCAAGGTTGTTTCCCTTTCGACCGCGGACATTATCGCTCGCGGACTCACTCCCGAGATAGTCACGATGGCATTCGGAGTTTGGTAGAGGCGTGTAGGCGGGTAGCCCCACGTCCTCTTTCAGTAGCTCTACCTCCATCGTGTAGTGGCTCGAGGCTGCCCCTAAAGGCATTTCGGAGAGAACCAGATATCTCCCAGTTTGATTAGACTTTCACTCCTCCCCGCAACTCATGCCAGAACTTTTCAACGTTCACGGCTTCGTGCCTCCTCCTCATTTTACTGAGGATTCACACTGGTCACGGGTAGATCACAAGGTTTCGGGCCGTATGCCAACGACTTAACGCCGTATTAAGACTCGCTTTCGCTTCGGCTCCGGGTCTAAGACCCTTAGCCTTGCCGTAGACATACACTCGCCGGTCCATTATGCAAAAGGTACGCAGTCAACCATTCCCCTTGCGGGGCATAGGTCTCCTACCGCGTTGTAAGTGTTCGGTTTCAGGTTCTTTGAACTCCGCTTGTAGCGGTTCTTTTCATCGTTCAATCGCCCTACTAGTACGCTATCGGTCATGTAGGAGTATTTAGGCTTGGGCGGTGGTCCGCCCGGCTTCGCACGGAGTTCCACGAGCTCCGTGCTACTCTGGTACCTCTAGGCGCCTCGCAACTTTCACTTAAGGGGCTGTCACCCGCTTTGGCCGGCCTTTCCATGCCGTTCAGTTAGTCGCTCAGCTACCATATTGAGGCCCGCAACCCCGGGCCGAAGCCCGGTTTGGCCTGTTCCGCGTTCGCTCGCCGCTACTTGCGGAATCGATTTCTCTTTCTCTTACCTCCAGGTACTAAGATGTTTCAGTTCCCTGGGTTCGCTCCATACCGGCTATACATTCACCGGCAGGTAATACGGGGTCACCGTACTGTGTTTCCACATTCAGAAATCCTCGGATCAACGCTCGTTTGCCAGCTTCCCGAGGCTTATCGCAGGCTACTACGTCTTTCATCGCCTCTACATGCCAAGACATCCACCGAACACCCTTAGTAGCTTGATCACATTTATCGATCACCGTCGAAGAGACAGGAGTTGGTCGCAGCGTTCTTGGCCGGTTAAGGCTTCGATCGCTACTTCCTTGATTGTCTCACCGCAGGGCATGCGGGACAGTTGGATAGTACTTGTGAGTTCTATCCAGATGGATAATGAATCATCACCGAAAAGGTGCTCGACGATACCCGCCCGACGGAAAAACCGCGCGGCTTGGTGGCCGCGTCATTGGCACCGGGTTAAGGGTGCCGCAGAGGCGGGCATCGCAATTTAGATCTGATCTATCAATACGACTCACATCGAACCGTATCGACTGACCATACCTTGAACCTCGTATTCACTTGTCAAAGAGCCGACTGTTTTCACAATCGTCCGCCGAACGCGGATGGGCATATTCCTCTGCAAGGAACAGGCCGATTCGAATTCGGCGACGCAACCAAACGTTGCATCTTTTCAGGCATCACCGGCTTTACTTGCCGGGGCCAGGGTTAGCTGGGGGTCCGGCGATTAGTGCCGATTGCGGGTTGGTAACTGATTTCGGGTCAATCCCTTTGTTCCGTTTACCTTTCCGTCACTTCTTCGTTTCCCGCACTCATCGCTGAGTGGGGGAGGCAGATCATACTGCACATTTTGCCGGTGTCAACCCTTTTGTTCGTTTTTTCTTCACGACACTTTTGGGTCGACTGCAAACTGCGTTGCACATTCGCACCTGCCACCCCATCGCGTCAGGCGTTAGCCGTCAGGAGGGAGCGGGGAATTTACCGAAGCCCCCGCGAAATGCAAGGGGCAGGATGGAAATTCCTGGCTTGAGTTTGGCCGCGATGTTCGTAAGTGGCTTACGAAACAGTGGTTGCGCTGTAAAGGAACCGCGCGGCTTGGGGGCGGCGTCATCAGCGCTGTCCTCGGGCGTGTCCTCGGCAAGTACCAGGCTGGACTGCGACAAGCGAAGTATTGCGCGTTTCCCCTAATGGGTGGCTTGTCGTGGGACCCGGGACGAGTTTAGAGTGATGAAGACAATGAACACGGTCAAACGAGTCATTCCCCCGCCGTTACCGCCGGTTGAGGCCTCGGATCGAAAGCGAAGGGTGACGGCATTTGTGGTGGCGGCGGTGTCGGATGTCATATCGTTGGGAGACTGGATGTTCCCGCCGGTGCAGATCGTGGTCGATGTGGCGACGGCGCTGCTGCTGTGGATGCTCATGGGCTGGCATTGGCCGCTGCTGCCAGCGCTGGTTGTAGAGGCAATTCCGGGGCTGGAACTATTCCCAACCTGGACGCTGGTGGCGGGGGCATACCTGATCTACCCGCGGCGCTCCCCTGCCGGGGAGAATGTGCAAGGCTCTGCGCCCGCCATAGACGAGGGCGAGCCGCCGAAGAGGATCACTTGAGGGAACTACTGACCGCGGGTTTATCGCGACAATTCAACACGGTATAGCATCCATTGCCGCGGGCTGCTGTCGATCCGAGTCAGGTGCAACCCATCACCAAGTCGCTTACTCCAGAGGGAGAATGCGGTCGCGGCGCCTGAATCCTCCATGTCCGCCGTCAATAGAAGCACTTCGTGCCCGCGGCCCAGCCGCTGTGCGATCTCCTGACGCAGAATGACATTGAGCTCGTCCTGAGTGCGATCGCCGAGCCTGTCGAAGAACCGCTTGGCGCGGAGCTTGTTAAAGTCCCATTGGCCCGGGAGAGTAGCGTTGGCAGCGCGTTTGGCGACCCAGGAGGCGTCAACATAGCTGGGGTAAATCACGTCACAATTCGTGGCAAATCGGAAGTAGTAAGCCAGCCAGTAGTCGGCGATCACCAGGGAATCCGGCCTGGTTGATTCAGGCATCAGTGCGGCAGCTTCGCGCACCATGTCGGCCATCATCCGATCTCGGCGCAAGGCGAACTCGGTCGTCGGATAGACCCGCCCTGCTGCCGCCAATGCGCACAGCATCACGGCCATCAGGCCGGCCAGCCAGCGGCTGCGGGTGGCAAGCGCCTTGAGAACCAACGCTGCACCAATCAGGATGCCCGGATAGATTCCCAGCACCAGGCGAAGATAGAGCTGAGGCTCAGGGGATATCCAGTAATATGCGCTGTACAGGAGCAGCGACGGCACGACCCAGAGCAAGAGAAAGCCGACCGGGTGTGTCGATCCACGAGCACCAGGTCGCCCTACCATCCACGCAATCGCCCACACGATCAGCCCAATCGCCGCCAGCGGGAATGCGCCGCAATGTCCGAATCCGCTGGTATTAAGTCCCACGATCAGCGGGCCGATATGTTTGGCAAACCACTGGGCAGAGAACGCCGCCGATTCACCGCAGAACGAGTAACCGGTGGTGAACGGCGAGCCAAAGGCCTTCCACTGAAAGATCATGAGCGGGGCGATCGCCAGTACCGCCGCCCCGAGCATTGCCGCCACTTCCGACCACCATGCTCGCGTGAAACCTGCGGCTGGCAATGCCTGTTGGGAACGATCGGAAGGCTGGCGTGCCCGGCACAATGCAATCCAGACGACCACGAGACCGAGCATCGCTTCGGTGTAACGGATGCAGGCGGCGTAACCCAGTAGCAGCCCGGCCGGGATCGCCCAGCGCATGCCACCAGAGCGGCCCCACCGCCACAGGCACCACATGCCCCAGACAATGCAGGCGGTGTCGGTAACATGGCTCATCGCTCCAACCGAGTGAAACAGCAACAGTGGGTGTATTGCCAGCAGAATCGCCACCAGCACCGCCCAGCGGCCGGCCAATTCTCGCGCCAGCAATACCGTGCCCACGATACAAAGGCACCCAAACAGCGGATTGACGAGAAACGCGCCGGTGATGCCGTCAAGTTTGTACCCGGCGGCCAGCAGCAGCGGGAACCCGATGGGATACTTCTGCTCAAATACACCTGGCCGGACTTCGACCATGCATTCGGATACGAACAAGAGCGGGTTATCGCAGCGGAAACCGGATTCGCCGCGTTGGGCAATGGATTTGGCGGTAAGGAAGTAGGCCGACTCATCTGACCCAGCGCTATACGCCGGAACGTAGTAGATCATGAGCTGCATGACGAACACGTACAGGGCGATGCCTGTACCGATCAGCAGCCATAGCATTGGGGCCCGTCGAACCTGCATGCGCTGGTCTCCCGTTACGATGCAAACGCGAGATTTCGATCATAAGAGATGTGGCTCTGGGCTGAAAGGCAGCGCGGTCGGGATGGGTACGTGGTACGTGGTGACGTAATACGTTGGCCGACATTGGTCATTCGTCCATGGTCATTGGCCGGGCTGACCAAGGTTCTCAGGTTAGTGCGCGAACAGTCGCGCCGGCGAGACGCCAGCGGTCCCGTCGGTCCCGGCCGACTTTGTACCGCCCGGTTCATCCACTTCATTCTGTCGGCACAATGAGTACTGGCTGTCCCCCGGGCGTGTGGACGGTGGTAATGTCGGCCGCCTCGGATAGCGGTATCCACTTCCGGTCGCCAGGACGTTTCACGAGGGTGCCCTGCGATATTGCTTTCTGTTCCTCTGGTGTGGGCGACCTGCCTTCGGCCTTTGCCTGCTGCAACGCATCCTTCGCAGCCCTGTCATACTCCATCAGGTATGCGACGAATGGGGCGCTCGGATTGTTGGGCGACGCAAAGACAAATGCTCGAACCGCCAAACGGCCGCCGATCTCACATTGCGGGATACTATCTGCCGAACCGGCAAACCAGGTCCGGCCATCGTCGGCGGTGAAGAAGCACCGCTGGGCTTTCTGCTGATCCGGAGAACTGGTCATGGTCTTCGTCGCCTTCGTGTTCTGCGGAACAGATATCGCCACGGGCAGCGCCGCAAGGATGGAACGTGTGCGCGGAGCATTGTCCGGCGTCGAATCGCGTGTGGCCTGGGCGAGGCGAGCCGTGGTGCCGGTCACTTCCACCTTCAGGAGTCGCTGGCCGGTACTCATCTTGTCAACGACCAGTGCAACCACCATCTGGCCGCGAGCCTCAGCCGAGGAGTCTGATGAGGCGGGTGGCTCGCGATAGACGACACCTGCTCCAAGGATTTCTCCCGACCTTTCGCCGCCCGTGACAAACGCTTCGAATGGCTCAAGCTTGCTCGCCGGCTTCTTAAGCCACTCTTTGTGACCATCCCACGTGAACAGGTTGATGTGCCCTCCTTCGTTCAAGCCAACAGTGGGGATGCTGCCGTTCATCGTTAGGTCTGATACGATTGGCCAGTTTTGCCTCTTTGGAGTAGTCCCGCCGGACATTGCGGCCTCAAGAGTGATTCCTCTGGTTATCGCATTCCCGACTGGCTCGCACACCTGTAATAGCCTACGGCTCGAAGAAAACCGATTGCCCGCTCCGTCATCCAGTTTCTGCGTCCATATGCTGGCGCGGTACCACGGCGAGGTGATCTCGCTTAGCTGGATAAAGAAGATCGCGTGGTCGTGAACATCCCAAGCGAACCTTATCACGGGTGGATTGTGGCATATTACATCGAGTGGGATGGGGATGTCTTTCCTCTGCAGGTCCTTCAGGTTGACGATTGCCAGATTCAGAGAGCGCACCCTTATGGCAGCCGGTTTGTAGCCTTCTGTCGCGCCGTTGTGTTGAATCTGGTAGAGACTTCGTCTGACCGATTGCAGTTCCGAGCGCAACTCTTCAAAGCCAGCATTCTCCGTCCAAGCATCGCCGAGGGCGTAGAGTGAATCCTCAACAGCAACCACTTTCACAATCCTTGGTGGCATCGCTGGCTGTTGTTTATCCTGAGCTGCCGCAGGCAGCGGACATCCCAACCCTAATAGCAGGCCGGTGACGAACAGTACACGTCGGATCATCATGTATCCACCTCGGTTGTTGCGTCAGAACAGGAGCGACGGTGTATCTGCGATAATGTCATCCGGCTGATCCAGGCTCTTGGCGTAGAAGATCGTTGCTCCAGACACCTTCCAGAATCCCCCTATAACGGCGGCGTCCATCTGCTGAAGAGTTGAGTATGTCTTTCCGTATGACGGATCATAATACGTCTCGGAAATGCGCAGCACCTGATGGTTCTCAAACATCGCCAAGGGATCATCGTTGTTCTGTCCGGGAATATGGTTGGTCGAGTAGGTGACTTCCGTCTGTAGATACGGGAACGCACTGTCTCCGCTGGTCCCATTGCCCGAGAACACCCAGTTTCCGATGAGGAATCCAGTTGCACCCACGATGCCCGGGCGCACGGTCACATAGTGGACCCCTGTTACACCCGAACACTTCAGTGTGTCAGCAAAGAATAGCGCCCACGCACCGCACTGGCCATCCCCAGAACCTAGCAGGCTTGCAGTATTGATGCTCTGCGTGTTCACCGAACCATAATATGTCAAGGCAGTGCCGTCGACACGGTGCACGTTGGCGGGGCCTGATCCACTTGAGAACTTGCCCCAGATACCGCTGACGACACTGGTCTGCTGAGTGTCGGGATTCAGGCCCTTCGCACCGTCACAGCACAAGTCCAATACCGTTTCGAAAGCGCCGCTCGCCGGCGCTCCGGTGACGTAGATCTCGTTCTGGTTCTCCCCGAGGTAGAACCAGGTTGAACCGTTGTCGGTGGACATTTCCCAATCGAATGTGGCGTATTGCTTGTCGATCACGTTACTGAGCGGCGTCGTGGCGCTCACGCTGATCTGCGGATCAGACGAGCCCGAGACGCCGGATTCCGCAAACACCTTATCCGCTCCGCACGCGCGAACTAACCAGCCAGAGTCCCATGTGCCTTGGTACTGCGTCCAAGCGCGAAGGGACATAAAGGAATCGGCTGCCGACGTACTGCGCAGATAACTCACCGGATATCGATGTTCGAGTTCGCCATAGATATCGATGGTGTGGTTTGTGTAGGCGCTTGACTCTCCGGCAATCTCACCATCGCAGTTCTCGTCCCACCATTCAGGCCAGGCATACTCCGATTGACCTTGAGTGAAGTCTCTCCTGATGGTTTGAACTAACGAGCCCGTGAATCCAACGCCCTGCAATGCAATCCTCGATCCCGTCGTGGTGACCGGCAGGCTCATAATCGCGATACCGTGATCCTCCTCCGTCGAGACTATCCGATACTCATACGTCTTACCCGCATAATCGCTGGGCAGATTGTGCGAAGCCGTCTCGACGTTCCCTACGGTGCATAGGTCGTTCCAATCGGTCTCGCCGTACTCCCGCCAGTCCAACTCGAATCCCGATTCCCCGGCTTGCGGAGCGATCCAAGTCAGTTTCACCTGATCCCTGGCATCGCCCAAGGTCGTCGCGAAATCCTCCGGGGCCGGAAGAACCATCGTGTTGATGTTCACCGAATCCGTCAGCGCCGTCTCATCCCAGTAATAGTGGCCGTTGGCATAGATAAGCTCGTTCACCTCCATGGTCACCGTGCTGGTCCCGGCGGCCATGCCTTCCACCCATATCGTCTGCGGCACCGAAGAGCCCCAGAGATAGGAGCTGTCCAGCGGCTGTGTCTTGAGATCATCACGCCACAGCCGCAGGCCGCCGCCAGTAGTGCTGAAGGTTACGCTCGCGTACTGCGATGGAGGGTCCTGGGGCAGAACCACGCTCAATGGTTGCAGCTCGTCATCCGATGCTGCGCCCGTTCCCTGCTGGCCCTCGAGATAATCCAGTATCCCGTTGCCATAGTCATCATCGCAGTTCAGCGCCACATATCCGCCAGGGTCGATCTCGTTAGGGGTGTCCTCATCTTCTTCATCGAGATCCTGATAGAGCAGCCCGGCATCATCATCGCGGATGTAGGTCGTAGCGACGTTTCGGCCAATGTGCGTGCCGTTGGTCACCGCCAGGATGATTGCCGATTCCTTCCACTCAACGATACTGTCATCACTCACCGGAAGGTCCACAATCTTACTGCTCTGCCCGCCTTCGAGATGGACCTGCGGGATCGAAAAGTCTGAGGGGTAGGCGGTGCTGTCGCCCCTTCGCTGCAGCGTGACATCCAGTGGTTCTGAGATGTCGCCCCCGGAACGCGTGACGGTGACGCAGATCGGGTGGGGGTCGCCGGTCAGCGGATCGATGGTCTCGGAGCCATCGCTGTACGGCGCTACATCCACAATCGGCGGGTCATCCGTGATGGTGAAGTGAATATGGGTTCGCGACCCGGGGGGCTGCGGCCATCCCATATGACCCTCAGAGACACTGGTCAGCCACAACGTGAATGTTTCATCACCTTCGACGATATTGTCCCGCAGGATGGGGAACTCGATGCCCACCGAGTCCGTGTAGCTGCCATCGCCCGTCAGCAACACCTCTCCAGATGCGTCGTCGTAGTCATCGGGACAAGCCGTGCCGGGGATGTCCACTCCCCAGGTCGCGGTGATGTGGGTGCCTGGTGAGATATTCATGCAATTGATCGCCGCATGGCACATGTCACCTTCTTGGACGGTGACGCTTGGTGCGCCCAAATAAGTATAAGAATCAGCATCGAGCAATTGACGTTGTTCCAGCATCTCGCACACGGCCGCCGCCGCGCGGCGAATCTTCTTACCTGTCTTCTCGCCCCCCCCCCATTTTACCAACGCGCAAATCCATGATTGTTTTCCTTTCACCTTAGTTCAATTGCTCGCGAGCCCGAGCGCGATGCGCTGCCGAGGGCCTGGCGAGCGGAATCCGAGAGATCAAATCGAGGTGCCCCTACAACATCACATCAGGCACCCACTACCCGCGGATCAGCCTAGCGAGACACATTGCGATATGCAAGAAGAATGTTATCAATAACTACGCACAAATCTAATGTCAGATAGTATATGGGTTTACGATAGACGCGCGGTTGGCGGCGGCAGTGTTGTGTCTAGCCAATGCTCGCGCCGTGGTCATAGTTGAGTGCGGCCGCTGGTTCGCGTCATCTTCGGGATTTGAGAGGGGAAAGACAGCCTGAAGGCTGTACTCCGAGCAAACGAAGGGCTCGGGACAAGTCCCTCGCAGAAAAGCGGCGATCCACCCAGGCGGATGTGCCACAAGTCGCCGCACTCCAGTGCTCATGTGATGGGTCGGCACTTGCGGGAATGGGGGTTTGAGGCTGCGGCCGGGACGGCCGCCTTACTGATCAGGCGGGCATCAGCATGAAGAAGATCAGTTGCGTGGCGTTGAACAGGGCGTGGGCGAAGATGGGAACCAGCAGGCTGCCGGTGCGGAAATAGGCCAAGCCAAGGAACAGGGAGAGCACGAAGACGCCGGGCTGGATTGTCCAGGGCTCATGGACCATCGCGAAGGCTAATGAGGCCAATAGAATCGCGACGAACGGGCGGCCGGTGAGGCTCTGGATCATCCGCTGCAGCAGGCCGCGGAAGACGATCTCTTCAGCGATCGGGGCGGCCACCGCGGCGGATAAGAACGCGACAACTTTCAAAGCGGTGACGCCGGCGGGTTCGCCTTGCCAGACGGTGAAGAAAACGTGTTTGGTGCTGGGGTTGCCGCCGGTGAAACGGACGATCCGCTCGACGATGACACCGGCCAGGCAGACCCAGGGGATAACCAGGAGCCAGGTCAGTGCGGCATGACGGATGGGCCTGCTGCGCATCTGAGGCCAATAGAAGAGCGCGGGAAGCAGGCGCAGGTTTGCCAGCAGGATGACAGCGATGCCCGCGCCGGCAAGCTGGGCAAGCGGCTGGATGAAGACCATCTTGCGGACCCCGGCGGGGGATGTCAGGGCGGCGTGATCGAGGTGCAGAACAGAGGCATAAAACGATAGGACAGCGATAAAGGTGAGGATGGCCGCTGCAATGATGGCCAAGAGCACCGCCGGCATCGTTGAGGAAGGGAGCGTAGGAATCGGCGGGACTGTGTAGAGCTTGCGGCGATGAATGGCGATGGCCGAGGGAATGAGGCCGATGAGGCACAGGATCTCCAGAGTCGCCACGATAGCGACAACGGCGGGGCTGGTGGTGGGCTGGGTTTGGGCGAGGAGCAGGAGGTTTGACATCATTCTGGAGGCGTTTAGAGTTCCTCAGCCGTTGGGAGTAGCCCCGTATAGGGCCACTCGGGTCGAGGGTTCGCCCGCGACCGTGATTGAGTCTTAACCACGGATTCTATACTGATGAGCGATATCCTCCAGCAGATCGTCGCAACCAAGAAAGTGGAAGTGGCGCAGCGCAAGAGCCGCAAGGGGCTGGATGAGCTGATCCGTCGGGTGAAGGACCTGCCCAGGCCCAGGAATTTCCACCGGGCAATCACGACGCGTACAGCCAAGCGGCTGAATGTGATCGCCGAGGTCAAGAAGGCATCGCCGTCGGCCGGTGTGATCCGGGCGGACTTCGATCCCGTGGCAATTGCGCAGGCATATGAGCAGAACGGCGCCGATGCACTGAGCGTGCTGACCGATGAGAAGTATTTCCAGGGGAAACTCGAATATATCGCGCTGGTCAAAGAGCATGTGAAGCTGCCGGTGTTGCGGAAGGATTTTATTATCGACCCGTACCAGGTTTATGAAGCGCGGGTGGCGGGGGCGGATGCGATCCTGCTGATCGCGGAGTGCCTCGATATCTCACAGCTTTCCGATCTGCAGATCCTGGCAACGGAACTGAACATGACGACGCTGATCGAGGTGCATGACATGGAGAACCTCATCCGCGTGCGCGACCATGTAATCGGGATGCCGCTGTCGCGGTATAGCCTGATCGGGATCAACAATCGCGACCTGCGAACCTTTAAGACGGATCTGGGAACAACGCTGCGGCTGGCGGAACTTGTGGCCGACCGTAGCGTGCTGGTGAGCGAGAGCGGGATTCGCGAGTATGCGGATATTGTCAGGCTTGCGAAAGCCGGCGTGGCTGCCGTGCTCGTCGGTGAAAGCCTGATGCGAGCGCCGGATATTGGGGCGAAATTGCGGGAACTGATGACTGGGAAGTGACTCTCTGGCGTTCGCGGCGGAGGCGCATAGGATATGGGCGGCTGGCCCGAAGCGCCATGGAAGGTGCCATGATACTCCCGCTTATTCTGCTCACGATCGCGATCCTTAGTGCTGCAACCGCGGTGTATGGAACACTGCCGCAATGGTCACTGTTTCACAGCGGAATCCATGTCATTGAGACGACCCGGCAACTGCAATGGCCGCTGCTGACGCTGTCGGTGCTGATGTGCGTGGCGATCGTGGTCTCGATCATCATTGGCAAGCGGCGAGTGTGGTGGTTGATTGGATTTGCCCCGGTGCTGGCCCTGTTCGCACAACTCTTCGTCACCGGCACATTTGCCAATCTGCAGGTGGTGGATCATCCGCCGGCGGTGAGCGCTGCGGATGCGACATCGTTCATGAAAGATGATGAGTACGTGGTGGGACTGGTGGCAGATGAGCAGACGTATGCGTTCCCGTATCGACAGCTTTTCAGCCATCCGGTGGTGGTGCTGCAGGTACGCGAGAAACAGGTCGTGCTGATGTGGAATGCCTTCGCGAACCGCGCGGTGGCACGCAGCATGGGACGGCAGGTAGTCCCTCGCGAGCTTGAAGTGGTGTCGATGCCATCCAACGCCCTGCTCATCTACAACACGCGGGTTGGACAGTTTATCAATGGACTCACCGGGCTGACGCCCGAGGGTACCGTACCGGGAGGATTCCATGCCGCTGTGCCGACGGCAAAGATGACGTGGGGGCAGTGGCGCGGCCGATATCCGCAGACCCTGGTGATGTCGATGCCGGCGTTGAACAAGGCTCCTGCAGGACCGATTCGGCCGCGGTATCCGATGCGCGTGGACAAGACCGCCCTGCCGCTCCCGGCGGAGACGCAGGTGCTGGTGTTCGCGACGACGCGGCCGGTGGCCGTCGCCGAGAACGCCGTGACCGAGCAACCGATCAACGTATCCGTTGGCGATGAGCCGGTCGTTGTGTTCCGCGATCCCGCGAGCGGCCGGGTAAAGGCCTTTGAGCGGACGTTCGATGGCCGCAGCTCACGGTTTCTGGCTAATCCGTCGTTGCTGCGGGCGGTGAAGGGCGTATTCATGCTGGATGCCGCGACCAACAGCGGCTGGACGAGCGCGGGGGTGGCGGTCGATGGCGAAAAGGAGGTCATCGGCAAACGGCTCCAGCCTGTGGCCATCGAAGAAGGACTTTACTTCGGCGTAATGCGCGAATGGTATCCGGAGATGGAGCTCGTAGCGCCGTAGTGATCATTTATTATTGCGTAACAGGACTCGACCTTCACGCCTCTCGCACGCACTTGTGGAAGGCTTCGATCAGTCTGCGGGTAATCGGGCCGACCTGGCCGGTGGAGATCTGGCGGCCGTCGATCTTGGTTACGGGGATGACTTCGGCGGCGGTGCCGGTGAGGAAACATTCGTCGGCGGCGTAGATGTCAAAGCGCTGGAGGGTCTTTTCGACGCAGGGGATACTGAGTTTGCCGCAGAGGCGGAGGATCACGCTGCGCGTGATGCCTTCGAGGATGCCGTCGGAGGTCGTGGGCGTCTGCACCTGGCCGGAGCGGACGACGAAGATGTTGTCGCCGGTGCATTCGGCGACGTTGCCTTCGTGGTTCAGCAGCAGCGCCTCGGAGACGCCAGCGTCGTTGGCCTCGATCTTGGCGAGGATGTTGTTCAGGTAGTTGAGGCTCTTGACGCGCGGGGGGATGGAGTTGGGGTGGCAGCGGGTCACCGAGGCGGTGATGATCGCCATGCCTTTCTCGTACATTTCGCGGGGGTACATCTCGATGGTGTCGGTGATGCAGAACACCGCGGGCTTCGGGCACTTCGTGGGGGAAAGGCCCAGGTAGCCGGCGCCGCGGGTGACAACCAGGCGGATGTAGCAGTCGGTGAAGCCGTTGACCTTCACGGTCTGGTACATGGCGGCTTCGAGCTGCTCGGCGGTGTAGGGGATTTCCAGACGCAGCGCGCGGGCGGAGGCATAGAGGCGCGTGAGATGGGCCTTGCACTCAAAGACCCGGCCGGAGTAGACGCGGATGCCTTCGAACACACCATCGCCATAGAGCGTGCCGTGATCGTAGACGCTGAGTTTCGCGTCGGAGTTGTCAACCAGTTGACCGTCGATCCAGACTTTCATTGCCATGATTCTTTACTCCAAACCGTTTGTGCCCGCCGGGTGGCGGGGCGGAAACTGTATCACGAGGTTGCGCGGACCTCCAGTCAGTAGGGCCGGTGACCTCACCGGCCGAACATCAATGTCGATAGAAGCGGCCGAATACTTGTTACCTCCGCTGGTGGAGGGTGCCGAAGCTCAAGCGCTCCTTGCTCTGACTCTACTCGGCCGGTGAGGTCACCGGCCCTACTATGCCAGCGTGCCGTAGCGCATTTCGTGCAGGGCAGCGCCGGCGGGGACCATTGGATAAACGTTCTCTTCGCGCTCGACCTTCACGTGCAAGACGGCCGGGCCTTCGTGCTGGAGCATTGCTTTGATGGCGTCGTCCAACTCACATGAGGCGCTGGCGGCAAAACCGGCAGCGCCGTAGGCCTTGGCGATCGCACAATAGTCCACGGGCATCTGCTCCACGCCACTGTAACGGCGATTCCAGAAGAGCTGCTGCCACTGCCGCACCATGCCCAGATAGCTGTTGTCGAGCACGATGAACTTCGCCGGCTGCTGGTAGCGGACGGCGGTGATCACTTCGTTCATGGTCATCGAGAAGCTGCCATCGCCGTCGATGTCGATGACGGTGGCGCCGAGGTTGCCGAACTGAGCGCCGATGGCGGCCGGGACGCCGTAGCCCATCGTGCCCAGGCCGCCGGAACTGATGAACTGGCGCGGGCGGCGGAAACCGTAGTACTGGGCGGTGAACATCTGGTGCTGGCCGACGCCGGTGCAGATGATGGCATCGTGGTTGGTCAGGCGAGCAACCGACTCGATCACCTGCTGCGGCTTAATCGTGCCATCGGTGCTGGGGGCGTAGCGGAACGGGTATTGTTGTTGCCATTGGGTGACCTGGGTCATCCAGGGGCTGCGGTCGGCGCGATGCAGCAGCGGTTGCAGGCGCGCGAGGATCGCGGCGGCGTCGCCGGCGAGTGGGATGTCGGCACGGACGGTCTTGCTGATCGAAGATGGGTCAATGTCGATGTGGATGATCTTCGCGTGCGGGGCGAAGGTGGCCAGGTTGCCGGTGACGCGGTCGTCGAAGCGGGCACCGACGGCGATCAGGCAATCGGAGTTCTGCACGGCGTGGTTGGCGATGGCCGAGCCGTGCATGCCGAGCATGCGCAGCGAGTACAGGTCGGTCTCATCCATTGCGCCCATGGCCATGAGGGTGGTGGTTACCGGGATCTGCGCCTGGTGGGCGATCTGACGGACCAGGGCGTGAGCGCCGGAGGCGATGACACCTCCGCCGACGTAGAAGACGGGACGCTTCGCGGCGTTGATGGTGTCGGCGGCGAGTTGGATCTGGCGTTGCGGCGGGATGCCGGCCGGGCGGTAGCCGGGCAGAGAGATGGCCGCCTGGTGGTCGGCGGGCAGCTTGGCGGTGGTGGCATCAACGCAGATGTCGACGAGCACGGGGCCGGGGCGGCCGGTGCGGGCGATGTGGAAGGCCTCGCGGATGGCGCGGGGCAATTCCTCGACCTTGGTCACCTGGCGATTGTACTTGGTGATCGGGCGGGTGATGCCGGTCATGTCGGCTTCCTGGAAGGCATCGTTGCCCAGCAGGTGGCTCTTCACCTGGCCGGTGATGGCGACCATGGGAACTGAGTCCATATTGGCGGTGGCGATGCCGGTGACCAGGTTGGTGGCGCCGGGGCCGCTGGTGGCGATGCAGACGCCGACCTTGCCGGTGGAACGGGCGAAGCCGTCGGCCATGTGGGCGGCCCCCTGCTCGTGGCGCGGCTGGATGCAGCGGATGGTGGAGTCGTAGAGCACATCGAAGAGCGGGATGACGGCGGCGCCGGGGTAGCCGAAAACGAGGTCGGCCCCCTGCTCGCGCAAGAGGGCTTCCAGGACATGGGCGCCGGATTGGCCGACCAGGGGTGACTTGGGGGGTGTGGACTGCGACTTCTCTTCGATTGCGATGCTCATACGTGCCTCTATGACGGAAACTGACATTTGGGTGCGATTTGGCGATCTGGAGACAACCTGACCCGCAGGGATTCGAGGGGGTTACAGGCTACCGCGCGGCGGGCTCGATGGGGTCGAGCGCGGCAGCCTAGGCTACTACTACGATAAGGGCGAGGCCAGCGGCCGGGCGGCCGAGGCTTAGCGAAGTCATGTTGCCCTGCTCGTAATGCATCTTTATTAGAGTGGAATGTATCCGAGGGATGGGGAAATGCAAAGTGACAAATGGCAAATGCAAAATGGGGGAGGGGGAGCATGCGCGATGGGCGTTGTGGATAAGTGACAGGTGCGCAGGTTCTCGGTGGGGGTACCCACATGGCGCTAGGTGGCGTGTTGACAAGGGTTTATAAGCAATTCGGGGGAGGAGGTGCGCAAGTTCGGGGCGATTGTGGATAAGTCTCCTGGCGGAATGACCAATGCCCAAATCCCAATGACCAATCAATGACCAAGACCCAAGCCTCAATGACAAAGGTGCGCAGGTTGTGTGCGCATGTTTGGGGTTGTTGGTGAGATAGGTCACCGATAGACAAAGGTGCGCAGGTTCGATGCGCAGGTTCAGGTATTCGATTGTCAAATAGCGTGGCCGGGAGGGTGAAAAACATGTCCCTCATAATAGGGGGTAGTATGCAAGATTCGATAAAGGGAGATTGAGGTTTGACAAGGGGTTATGAGCGGCGGGAAAAATTCGCATTTCTTTAGGGGAGGCGGGGCATGCGGATTGCCTGCGGGGACGGAGGGGTTCGCCGCTAAGGCGCAACGTCGGCAAGGATCCATATGATGACCTGCAAAGCGTGACTCTGGCGCAGATTAAAGGTTTATTAGGGGTTCAGGTCTTCCTGGCGTACTTGGCGACGCCGGTGAAATCGAGGAGGACGCAGCGTTGGTCGCCGACGATCCAGGCATCGTGTCCTGGGGGCATACGGAAGAAATCGCCTGGGCCGTACTCGACCTGAGAGCCATCATCCATCTTCACGGCCATCCGCCCTTCCAAGATGCATCCGGTATGGGTGGACTGGCACGATGGGGTGCCGGCGATGGGCTTGACGTGGAGCGACCAGCGCCAGCCAGGCTCAAACTCTCCACGGCCGACCGTGGAGTCACCGAGGTGGAAGACATGCATCTTGCCTTTGCCATCTTTGAACGGCCGGGTCTCATCTGGGGAACTCTGCACTTTGCGAAGCAGCGGATCTGACATTGGGTTATCTCCTTCCCAGTTTGCGATCTGAGGGCCGGCGAGGGTCGTCGGCTAAAGCCATGGTAGGCAGCGGTCTGAAGCCTGTTTCAAGCGGGCGGGAGGGTCACCTTGGGCGACAAGGGCATTTGAACATCGAGGCAGCGGAGGTAGCAGAGGAAAGAACGCAGGGGCGAGATTGGGCAGAGGCGACGCGAATCACACGGTCCAGACGAAGCCAAGAATGGCCGCAGGGGGCTCAGAGAGCACAAGGAGTCGATCCACAGATTGCCACCGATTTGCACAGATTCGAAAGCGGAAGAAGGCACGCAGAAGAACATGCCGGGCAGGCGCGGAGGCATCTGTCGGATGCCGTTTGAGGGACGTGCGTGAATGCTCTGAAAGCATCGGGTAAAATGGGTGTTTTTCCAGATTACTATTCACGTACCTGTATAACGCTCTTTGCAAGATTCGATAAATAGAGATTGAGGTTTGACAAGGGGTTATGAGCGGCGGGAAAAATTCGCAGATTGTTAGGCGGACTCTGGCATGGGGATTGCGGGCGAGCAGCCGGCCATCGCGGCGGGGCAAGCGTGGGTGGCGTCGATAGCACGGAGGATGCCGATCAGGTGTTCACGATACTACCAGCGCGACGAATTTCCTTGCAGCTTCCAAATCTGCGCCCGCAAGATCCTTTTCGAGCACACTACTGACCCACTTGGGGCCATGGTTGCCCACCGTCCTGTCAAATCCTTCGAGTTCTCCCACGGGAACGATGTAGCAACCTACGTTCTTAAGGGCAGAATCGAGACGGGCGAATGCCTGCGCTGCGTCGCCGGGTGGAATAAAGGGGACCCCCACCTGTTTCGCCATTGCCCATGGAGACGCCTTCCTGAGTATGGTTTCTATTTCCCGTGTGGCACTTTTGGGGAACTCCTTGCCCTTGATATCCGACAATACCTGCTCGATATCAGCCTTAACGCGGTCTGCAGGCAGCTCTGCCTGCCGTCCGCCCACCGATTCTTTGACAAGCCGCCAGTCTTTTTGGATTTGGTCCCATCTGCCCCCCAGATCTTCGTAGATGTCTCGAAGCGGGTGCTCATCACTTACAACATCAAAGTCGCAGATCACGCGCACCGGTACGGCGAGAGCCTTAAGCGCGCGGACCACGGTTTTGACACGTGCTTTGCCTCCGCAGGGCACAAACAGGACATCCTGTGGCGTTCTCACATCTTTGTCGCATATATCTTTGATCGCCGAGTAGAATCGGCAGTCGGCATCGCCCTCGGCCACGATGGTCATTTCATGAAATAGTCCGTCCAGAACGTTGGAGTGCCTGAGCAGTGGATCACTCCAGAGATTCCTGATCTGGTCATTATCCAGCAATCGCACATGATTGGTATTCTGTTCTCTGTGAAGCCTGAGTATTCGCACTCGTCCCTGATCTGCTTCGACCATTGCGCGAACAAAATCACCACTGTGAGTAGCAATGAACATCTGCCGGTCCGCTGGTGTCTCGCGAGCCAGCGCGTGAGCAAGTTGTCGAATCTGCGGGGGGTGCAGGAAGGCCTCCGGCTCGTCAATCAGCAGCATCGAGTAGTGTACTGTCAGTGCATACAAAAGGACTCCGACAAACGCCCGGATGCCGTCCCCTTGCCGATGTACGGCGGGGAGCTCTTGCAGGCCTTGCAGGTACTCAAACGATACCCGATCTTTGCCTGGAGGCATGATTGGCCTCTGACCGCAGTGGATA
>CAIQIQ010000141.1 GCA_903871935.1 uncultured Phycisphaerales bacterium | reverse complement strand
CGGGAAAGATTGCTGTAAGTCGCGGTGCGCGCCTGCGCGACACATGCGCAGCACTCCATATGTAAATTGTGTGTAAGTGATTGTGGGCGAAAAGCTTGTGGTGTTTTGGAAAAACTAGCGGTGAGCCTTCGGGGTCGGCGACTGCTCGCCGTACTGGTGCCCGCTGGCAGGTAGTAGGTGGTCGGGAAGGAGTCTTCTGGTCAGCACCACGTGGTGGGTATGGGCGGAGAAGAGGGGTAAACCCAGGAATGGCGTCAGCAGTGGGGCGTTTGGACGCGGCATTCGCGAGATTAAGGCGACTTGATCGGCGCAAATGTGGGATGTCATCTACGCCCGCTTGTCCGCGCCGGCCGGAATCGGCGCCGAGCGTCGGCCGTGCTAACGCGCCCTACGGCAACACCACATGCACTTCCTCCGCTGGCTTGGCCGCAGTTGGAACGAACGCTGCCACCTCGATGTCACGGGTAACCGGCGTACGCCCCGGCACATCCACTTCCACGCGGTACTTCCCTGGCCGAGCAGCGAACACCGATACACCCTCGTGTATGCGGACCGTCTGTAGCGATGTCCCGTCGCTGTCCACCAGCCGCACTGGGGACTCCGGTGCCGGGAGGCCCTCGGCCGACCAGACCTGCACCACCACCAAGGTTGTCGGCGGTCCCCCTTCCGCGACGGCGTGGATCGTCACCTGCGTCGTCTTGCCCGCCTGCAGCACGATCGGCGGAACGTCCGCCCGCGGCTTGGCCGTCGCGGTATCCATCACACGGTACTCACCCGGTGGCAGACGCTGCGGCTTGGGTGGGTTCGCGTTGCTGTACGCAAATACCATCACCGTCTGGTCGGCATTGAGCAGAGTCAACTCTCGGTAGAACGGACTATCATCCGTGTCCGGCGCGATCACCGTTGCCTCCAGGGTTGCGGTCTGCCTAGGGATGCGCAGCTTCAGCTTCGTCCGATCCCGATCCGCTTTCTGCTCAAACGGCATCTGGACCACGAACGCGGTATCACCCCGGAATTGGGCGAAAACGCGGTACTTCCCGGCCGGCACCGATCGCGCCCGCCAGTCGTCCCCATCGCGCTTTGCCTGCACGATCTCCTCCTGCCATAGCGACCGGGGGTCGTCATTGGCCACACTGAGATACGCGACGTGATCCGCATCGCCCCGCTCCTCCGCATCCACCTCGACGATCACTTCACCCGTTGCGATCTTCACATCGCCCAGGTTGGTTTCCTTACCCGTCACCTGGACTTCGCCCGCGCCGGCAGGGATGAAGTCTCCCCGGCCATCCTCGGTCTGGACACACAACGTGTACTTCCCAACCGGAGTGCCTAGGAACGCGAACCTTCCATCCCGATCCGTCGACGCGGTGACAGTCACGGGACCGCCATGCGGCGAACCCCACGAGAGCCGCACGCGCCGACCGGCAATCGGTCGCGACTTGTCCATCAGCCGGCCGCGCACGGCTACCGTGCCGCCAAAATCGAGCGTCGTCACCTTCCCATCCAGCGGCCGGACCAGTCGACTCTGCACCCCTTGCCGGTTCCAGTCTGCCACGTTCACATACAGCCGCTCGCTCGCCAAGTGCTCGACCCGGTAATGACCCTCCTCATCGGTCATCACGGTCGCCACCCGGAGGGCTTCCAGGTCCGCGCCGTACTCGTAATCCTTGAACCGGAGCGTCACGCCCGGCGCTGCGTAGCCTTCGGAGTCATACACAGTTCCTTCCACAGTTCCACCCGTTGCCAGCGAAACCGACCCGATGTCCGTTTCCTTCCCCTCCACCACCTTCAGCCCATCAACGACCCGCGGCGCCAACTGCGGATAGACGACCTTCAGCCTCTCATCGCCCGGAGCGAGGTGCGGCAGTACAAACCGGCCGTTCGCGTCGGTAACGGCCGCTCCAAGTTCGCCCTGGAACCGCTCAAGAGGCCAGGGTAGCCGATTCCGTGCCATCGAAAATGGGATCACCTTGGCGCCGACCACCGGCTTGCCCTGTGGATCCACCACCAGCCCGGACAACGCTCCGCCTGCCGTCAGCTTCACCGGCCATTCGGCGACCGCACCTGTGGCCTCGACGCGCAGCCCTTCGCTCCACATTGACGCGTAACCATCGGCAACCACCTGCGCCCGGTAGATGCCTGGCCCCGGCAGTTCCATGCGGAACTGCCCTTCGTTGTTGGCCACCTGCGACCACTTCGGATCCTCCGTCCTGTCGACCCGCATCGCGAAGTGGGTGATCGGCTTGCCAGTGGCGGCATCAGTCACCACTCCGTGGAGCACGGGCTTGCCCGAAACCACAAGCTGCACCGGCGGCACCTTGCCGGGGATCTTCACGTTCTGCAGCACCTTCGGCTCGACCTCCGGCGCGGAGAAACTCAGGCGATACGCGCCGGGCGCAGCGGCCTTGATGGTGTACGTACCTTCGGTGCTGTTGGAATCGCGCCCGAAATCCACCTGCCCGGAGAGGTGCTCATCCCCGGCTTGCGCGATCACGAGAATGGAACTCGACGGGCGGCCCTTGATGCTCACTTTGCCGGTGATATCGGTTCGCGAAGCCAGCGACACGAAGGGCACATCCAGTCGGATCGGCATCTGCGCTGCCGGCATGCTTACGGTACCGATCATCCGAGAGCTATTGCCGCGCAGGAGATGGATCTGGTGCTCGCCATCCCCGACATGCGGAATCGTGAACTGGCCATCCTTGCCGATCGGGACATCCTTGGGCATGTACGGGCTCTTCCACCATTCCGGCTGCACATACACGCTCCATCCTGCCGCGGGCTTGCCATCCGAACACATGATGATGCCTTGCAGTTCATGGCCCTTGGTCAGAGCCAGGTACACATCCACCGGCGCATCGGCGGATTCCGGTGTCACAGTGGCATGCGCGGGTGCAAAGCCGCCATTACTCGCAGCCACGACGCAGGGCGTCTTGCTGGCCGCCACAGTGATAGTCGCCATTCCGTTCCCGTCGGTCCTCACGCGGTTCAGTGCTGCGCGCTGGCCATCACCAGGCACCGCATCGATGTCTGCCCCTTGGATCGCCTGCCCCTGCTCGTCCATGACAGTGACGACCAGAGTGGCGTTGCGTTGTGGTGTACCATCCTGGCGCACCTCGGCCGGGGGCAGCGTTCTGGCTGCACCCTTGGCTCTGCTTACCCAAGTCCCGGCCGACATGGCGGCGAGAACAGCCATCGCGACTCCAAGCCTCATGGGAGATGCCCTGGGATCACGACGAGCCGCGTTACTCGAGTCGCCAACCCGACGCCCGACATCCTTCCACTGTGCCATGGCATGCTCCTGTGTTGCATTCCGATGTACTTATGCCTACAGCGTACTCAGCAACGGACCAACCGACAACAAAACATATGCTGGTTCGTAATCTCTATATTGCTGCATTTCTGCATCTCAAGGGAAGGCGTAAGGGATCAGGAATCGAATTGACAGTCCTGTTGGCCGCTCTTCGGCCACCGCATTCTTCTTCGAAGGCTCCATCCATTCTGTTCCGTAAGTTCGAGGCGGACGAGTACAGGAGCATGCCATAGGTCGGTGTTGCCTCAATACTTGCATGATCTCAGGGTGCGGCATCGCCCCATGCTGAACTGGATTCTGGATTGCGCGGGTACGCGAGGGGAGCTATGCAATGGCGGTCTCGGGGTGGGGGTCTTTACGCGGGGTCGAGCCTGGGCGTCTGGGCAACTACTTCCCAGAGCATACAGAGTTGTCCCTGATGAGCGATGCGGGGCACGCACCATTGCGGGTTACCCCAGCGCCATTTCCTCTTTGTACTCATCTTTGTCGGCCAGGTGTCGAGGCTCGATTAGCAGATATGCCAGCACGACACCCAGCGACAGGAATGCGGCCAGGCCCAGGAATACCTTGTCGAAAGAGAAGCTGTCCATCAGCAATCCCATGGCCGGTGGGAACACCAGGGTGATGCTGCGCAGGGCGTTGTAGACCCCCAGGTAATTGGGGTGTAATTCCAGCGGGGTGATTTCCAGCAGGTAATTGGTGAGGATCTGCTGGACGGGCAGATTGAAGCCGATCATTGCGTACACGATGGAGTAGAGCCACGCCCGCTGCGTCAGGCCCGGCCAACTGCCCACAAGCATCGCCATGGCCGGGGTCAAAGCGAAGATGGCCGACCCGATTCGGATCGCCAGGCGGTTGCCATATCTGTCGGCGAGCAGGCCGTAGAAGACCGAACCCAACGGCGTGAGCCCCACCTGGAACACCAGATACCAGGCCAGCATCGAGTTGGCGATCCGCAACTGGCTCTTCGCGTATACCGTGTAAAACTGCAATACGCCGAAACTGATGGAGACCAGGGCACCGATGAGAAAGAGGAGGATGAAATTCCTGTCGTGTATCACCAGGCGCAGGGAATGATGGGTGAAGGCCAGCAGATTCCGCCGGCGCTTGGCCCCGGCCAGCGGGGGCTCTTTGATGAACAGAAGCGCAAACCATGCGGCCAGAAACAGAAGGCTGCACAAGAGAAACAGGATCGCGTACGGAGCGAGCGGATTGGCAGTGCCTGTTTCCAGAATGGGACGCACGATCAGGAACGTGCAGCAGATCGCCGCGGCGCCGCCGATCACGCCAGTGAACGTCATCAACTTCCCGCGGATGTTGTAGGGCACCACCTTGCCGAAGATGATGCTGCCCACCACGCTGTTGCAGCCCAGGTTGAACGCAAAGATCGTGTTGATGGCGAGGAAGATGCCCAGGATCACGTTTTTGTGATCAAATGAGACAAAGATCAGGACCAGGAACATGGCGAACCAGAGGACAAAATACAGGAAGAACGTGCCAAGCATCAGCCGTTTTTTGTGGGCAAGGTGCTCGACCCAGTTGGCCATGAGCAACTGAGGGATGGTGCTGCCCAACTGGTTGACCATGGGAAACAGCCCCTGAACCAGGTTCGAGGCCCCCAGGGTGCGCACGAACGAGGCGATGATGATGCTTTCGGTTTTGAACAGCCAACCGAGGTTGAACGCGATGGAGTACAGACCGAAGGCGAAGAAGTTCCGCCGCTGATGACGGTGGACGAACTCGTCAAAAGCCGCCCGCTGGGCAGGAGCAATGGTGCGTTGTTCCACTACTGCTCCGCCCCCGGCTCGATGACCGGCAGGATGGTGCCGCCTTTGCTTTGGGTTCTACCGGTGTCTACCAACTCAACGTACTCCTTTAGGGTTCCTGTATCAGCCCTTATACCAGTTCGTGATCATGACATCACGCGGTCTTCAACAGCGATGAATCCGGTGTGGCTTCGACGCCCATTTGGCGTAGGCGCTCGAGAGTTTGCGCTTGGGCTTTGGGGCCGGAGGGGCGGGAGAGTTCCAGGGCAAGTTGGATCCAGTATCGCTGCCAGTAGGTGCGGGGAGCGCCGCCCTGGTAGCTGGTGACGCGCGGGCCGGTTGGGTCGGGGAGGATGGCGATCTGGCGGCCGGTGGCTTGGGCGACGTCGCGCATGATCTGGGCGTAGCGGCCGTCGGTGAAGGTGGCGATGTGCCGGTATCGTGGGCCGTGGATGCGAAGGTAGTTGGCCATGCGCTGGACGAGGATGGGACGGGCGGCGGCGTAGAGGGAGTCGGGCATCTGCTTGACGCCGGTGGCGGAGACGGTGGCCGGGTGAATGGTCTGCAATTCGTAGGGGACGGGGCCGATCCAACTGCCGAGGACGACGACGTGCACGGGGCAGGTGGAGGCATCACGCCAGGGATCGAGGCCGGTGGCCGCCTCGACGGCATGGCGCATGAAGGCGTGGCTCTGCGTGCGGTAGAACGGCCGGCCGACGCAACATTGGAAGATGGCGAGAGTGTGAGTGTGTGCGGGCGGGGAGTAGTCGTGCAGAATGTAGTCGATGAAGTGGCGGACGATGGGGCTGTCGAGAGCGGGGGGTTTGGCAGCGGAGGTGGGGTCGAGCGGGGTGGCCCAGCGGTAGGTGGGCTCCTGGCCCGGCTGTTCGAGGAGCAGGGCCTGGCCGGAGAGTATGAGTTGATCGGCGGCTTCGCGGGCGAAGATGCCGGTCAGGTCGGCGGCGGTAGTGAGTTCGCGGAGGGTCAGCGGTTTGTCGGCCGACAGCAGCACGGTCGCCATGCGGAAGCGGGCCTCCTGATGCGTCATGGGATACCTCGGGCGTGGGGGATTGTAGCATGAGCGGCGGGAGAGAGCGGATGCCAATCGGGAGATTGGCGGCCCCGGCGTTGGCGTAAAGCGAAGATGCGGACGGGGACGTCCGCGTTCCCGGGTGAAGTCCCATGCACGCGGGTGTATTTCGCTTGCGGCATTCGGCCGGGGTGCGGTACAGTCGGGGTTGTCCATTTAAGGGAGAGGACCATGTCGAGAATGATCGTCCGAGCTGTTGCTGGTTGTGTCGCCGCTCTGGTCGCCGCGGTGGCGTTCGCGGCCGATGTGAATGTGTGGGCTGTGCCGGATGGGTACAAGATCGACAAGTTCGGCAAGAAGATCTTCGTCATTGATCCCAAGCAGGATCTTGGCGCGATCAAGCGGAAGAATATCCTCTGGGATGCCGACGCGAAGACCATCGCGCTGGCGGCAGCCCGTGGCGAGACGCTGGCATTTCAGCTTGGCATCGAGGGCGAAGCTCAGGGTCTGAAAGACGTCAACGTCCAGAGCTCGGACCTCGTTGGTCCTAACGGCGCCAAGCTCTCCGCGGCGCAGCTCGAACTGTTCAAGATTTACTACACCGAGGTCAATGACAAGGGCTCGGGCGCCACCAACGGCCCGACCATGGGCAAGGGTTGGTATCCCGATGCGTTGGTTCCCTGGGCCTTGGGCGACAGCAATACGTACGGCGGATATGACGGGCCACCCTTTGCGGTGAAGCCTAACGAGATTCAGGGTGTGTGGATCGATCTGGCTATCCCCTACGGCACGCCCGCCGGGCAGTACGCCGGAACGCTGACCGTGTCGGCCGCCGGCGCCAACGCTGCGACGGTGAAGGTGAGCCTGAAGGTTCGTGACTTCGACATTCCGCGCAAAATCCACGCGGTCTTCTTCATGAACGGCGGCGTGGACGACATGAACCAGTCCGGCGGCGGGTGGCTGGATACGCCGGCGAAACGCCAGAAGTACGAGGAGCAGATGTACGTCGATTCGCGTCGGCATCGCTTCACCTGCGGCAATATGTACGATGAAAGCCGCCCCAATGTGACCACCAATGCCGATGGCACGCTTAAGGTGGACTGGGCTGGATATGACGGCCGGTTCGGGAAGGTTCTCAGTCCCACCAACAACATCTTCGGCACCGGCCAGGATGCCATCGAGGTGTGGAAGGTGCCGCTGTTCACAGGGATCAAGAGCGGCAACGCCCAGTTCCCACCGGGTGAAAAGGCCTGGGATCAGATGATCGTGGAGATCAAGAATCACTGGAAGGAGAAGGGCTGGGATATCAGCCGCGCCTACGCATATCTGGCGGACGAGCCGCCACGCGGCCAGGCGGAGAAGCTCAACGACTATGCGAAGCGCGTGAAGAACTCGCCGGGCCCGAACCTCGGGCGGCAGATCGCGGTGTACACGATCCTTGGCAAGAGTTGGACCGAACAGAAGCCCATCTTCGATCTCTGGAAGGATAACCTCGACTGGTGGATGGTGGCCGGCGACTACTATAACGTTCCCGATATGGATGCCTTGGCCAAGGACCACAAGAAGGCGTTCTATCAGGGAGGCGAACCCTACCAGGGCAACGAGACGCTGGATGCCGACGGCATCGCCATGCGCACGTGGAGCTGGATCGCGTGGCAATACAAACTCGATTACGAATGCTATTACTCGATGACCGAGGCGTGGCGCAAGGCCACGCCTGACCCCAGGAATCCGGACCGCTTCATCCAGGGGCGCGGGCGCGCTGGCGAGAATAATGACAACGAGATCTGGGACCATCCGCGCAACCGCACATGGGCCATTTCGCAGGGCGTGTTCATCTACCCGGGCAAGAAGGTCAATTTCGATCTGCCCATCTGGAACATCCGCACGAAGCAGATCCGGCGGGGGCAGACGGATTACGAATACTTCTGGCTCCTCAAGCAGGCCGGCGAAGAGCGTCTGGCCAACGATCTGTGCAAGAAGGTGCTGAACGTTGCGCTGTCCGAAGCTGCATCCGCGCCCGAACAGTACGGCTACGGGAAGTGGAGCCACAATCCCGCCGATTGGGACAACGCCGTTCAGGCCGCCGGCGACCGCCTGGAGCAGATCAAGGACAAGCTGCCAAAGGAGTGATCTATGTACGTTGTATGCGTCAGTCTGTGGGTAAAGCCCGAATGTGTGAAACAGTTCATGGAATTGGCTCTGGATAACGCTTCCAATACGCGAAAAGAGCCGGGGAATATCCGGTTCGATGTGCTGCGCGGTGATGAAGAGCCGCATCGGTTCTTTCTTTACGAGGTCTACAACGCAAAGGAAGACTTCGTGAAGCATCAGCAGACGGCACATTATCTGCGTTGGAAGAGCGCGGTGGGCGACTGGATGGCGCAGCCGCGGGTGGGCGTGAAGTATAAGCCGATCTTCTATGGTGAGCAGAAGGCATGAAGTTCGAGTTCTTCATGCCCGGGCGGATCATCGTGGAGCGCGGCGGATTGGCGCGGCTGGGAGAGTTTGTCGCGGGGTTGGGGAAGAAGGTGCTGGTGGTTCACAATGGGCCGGCGCTGCTGCAGCGCGTGGAGAAAGAGTTGGGGGCGATCTCTTTTGAGGTGTACAGGCAGAAGGGCGAGCCGACGGTGGAGAGTGTGAGCGAGGCACTTGCATTGGCCCGCGCTGGCGGGTGCGAGGTGCTGATCGGGATCGGCGGGGGAAGCGCTGTGGATACGGCCAAGGCGACAGCGGCGCTGTTGGGCAATGGCGGCGAGCCGCTGGACTATATGGAAGTTGTCGGGCGGGGGAAGAAGATCACTCATCCGAGTTACCCGTGGATTGCGGTGCCAACGACGGCGGGAACCGGGGCGGAGGCGACGCGCAATGCGGTCGTCGGATATCACGCGAAGCAGTTCAAGGCGTCGATCCGGTCGGAACTGATGTTGCCGCGGCTGGCGTTGTTGGATGCGGAACTGGCAGTGGGAGTGCCCAAGCGTGTGACGGCGGCCTCGGGCGCAGATGCGCTGTGCCAGGTGATTGAGGCGTATACGTCGGTGAATGCAAATCCGATAACCGATGGATTGGCGCTGGAGGGAATAGCGCGGGCGGGGCGATCGTTGCGGCGGGCGTATGACAATGGATCGGATCTGGATGCACGCGAGGACATGGCGATCACAGCGCTGCTGTCGGGTATTGCGCTGACGAATGCGGGGCTGGGCGCGGTGCATGGATTTGCAGCGCCGATGGGCGGGAGTTTCACGGTGCCGCATGGAGTTGTGTGCGCTGCGCTGCTGCCGCATGTCATTCGGATGAATGTGCGGGCGCTGCGGGAGCGGCAGGCCGCGAGTGCGGTGTTGGGGAAGTACGCGGCAGTCGGGCGGACGCTGACGGGTCGGCGGGAACTGGCGGATGAGCGGGCGGTGGATGCGGCGGTGGAGTTCATCCAGGAGATGACGGCGTATATGCAGATTCCGCGGCTGCGGGAGTTTGGGATCACGGGGGCGGCGGTTGTGCCGATGGTGGAACTGGCAAAGAAGTCGAGCAGCATGCGGTACAACCCGGTCATCTTGACCGATGACGAATTGGCGGGGGTGCTGTGGGCGGCGCTATAAACAAATCGGCCGGAACTCGTCATCGAGTTCCGGCCGATCAGTACATCATGCGCGGGCTATGGCCCGCGTTTGTTGTGCTCCTGTTTCCAGGCAGGAGCGAACCCTTCGACCGCCGGATTGCGGCGCTTGGCCTGCAATCGTGTTACCGGTGATGTCCCGGCGGTAAATGCTTAGGGTGCCGCGATGGTTCACATTGGCCGCCCTCGCAGCCTGTGCGTCGGCTCTACTGATGCCGAAAATCGCGGGACAAAGCATGTGGCGTTTATGGGCCTCGACCTCCACTGCGTATTATGGCCCGGAACGCCAAGAAACCTCCGACCGTCAATCGGAACCAAGTCGATCCAATGAACAACCTGATTGTTCAAGGCACACAGTCCCGGCTGTCGTAGCACGGAAGAGAAGTGCTAAGTCGCCACGCGGCGTCGCGGAGCAGACGAGATGAAAACGCGCGAAAACACAATAAAGCGTTTCCGCATCATGCCGCAAGGCAGCATCGCCTCGCGGCGGGATGATTGCGTTGCGTGCAACCACCACGGTTGGCGAACGGCCATTCTTACACCGTCTGGACCTGTCTCGTGCAGATCGACGGTCAAAGACTGTTCACCAGACGTTTGTCAGTATACTCATGTTGAGCAGCCAACACAACAATGCGCAAGGGCAATTCCGGCCGGTGCGGCCAGATGTCGCATCTTGCCCAGATTAACACATCCACAGAGGTCGGCCATCGCCAATGCAGCGACGACTGTTTGCCCGTCAATGAAGGATTCTTCGGTCCTTCACAGCAGCTACTGCATCCGGTACGCTGATTTGACCCTGAGGAGTTCTGCCTGGGAAGGCGGACAGGGCCAAAAAACAAACGTTTGCATGAGGACTTTATGGCCGCCTACGCTCTGCCTGTAACCGTCAAAACGCCCAAGCTTCGCAAGAACCAGGTCTACCTGGTTGCCTCCGGTGACCTGCGCCTGTCGGCTAATCAACAGTGCTGGCCGGAACAGCAGAAGATGGAAGAGGCGTTGAAGCGCGCTCTGGCAGAACAGGGGTATGAGCTGGTTCGGGCGCATGGGTTCAAGGCGGATGCGCAGCATGGGTTCATTGCTTCGCAGAAAGAGGGGCTTGATGTCTTTGCGAAGATGGATCCCAAGGCGCCGGTGATCGTTGCCGAGGCGGTTTGGCAGTATTCGCATCATGTGCTGCCGGGATTGCTGGGGCACCAGGGGCCGATCATGACTTGTGCGAATTGGTCGGGTACATGGCCGGGCCTGGTGGGGATGCTGAACCTGAATGGATGCCTGACGAAGTTTGCGAAGAAATACACAACGGTCTGGAGTGAGGACTTTACGGATGCGTTCTTCACGGACACGCTGAGGAAGTGGCTGAAGACCGGGCATGTGAAGCATCCGACGCCGCAGGCCGTGCCCCTGTCGAAGGTGAAGGTGGGTGGGGCGGAAAAGAAACTTGGGACAGTGTTGGCGGCGCAGCTCAAGGCGAATCGGGCGATCATGGGTATCTTCGATGAAGGATGCATGGGCATGGCCAATGCCATTATCCCCGATGAACTGATCCAGCCGACGGGTGTGTTCAAGGAGCGGTTGAGCCAGTCGGCACTCTACTATGCCACGACGCAAGTGAGCGATGAAGAGGCATTGGTGTGCCGGAAGTGGATGGAAGATCGCGGGATGAAGTTTGTCGTGGGAAGCAACGAAGAGACGGAACTGACGGATAAACAGATCCTGACGCAGTGCAAGATGTATATCGCAACCTGCCGAATGGCCGATGAGTTCGGGTGCGACCTGGTGGGCATTCAGTACCAACAGGGATTGAAAGATCTGCTGCCGGCATCGGATCTGGTGGAAGGGATGCTGAACAATGCGGATCGTCCGCCGGTGAAGAATGCGCAGGGAAATGTCATCCGTGATGGCGATCCGATTCCGCATTTTAACGAGGTAGATGAGTGCATCGGTCTGGATCAGCTTATGACGGTGCGCGTGCACAAGGCGATGGGCCAGCCGATGGAAAGCACGCTGCATGATGTGCGCTGGGGCGATGAGGACAAGAGCGGGACGGTCAGCGAGTATGTTTGGGTGTTCCTGATTTCCGGCTCTGCGCCGCCGGCTCATTTTGTTGGCGGATGGAAAGGCGCGAGCTCGGAGCGGCAGCCGAAGATGTATTTCCGGCTGGGTGGCGGCACGCTCAAGGGAGTTAGCAAGCCGGGCGAGATTGTGTGGAGCCGGGTCTATGTGGAGGGTCCGAAGTTGAAGATGGACGTCGGCCGGGCGGGCGTGGTGGAACTGCCTGAGGCGGAGACGAACCGCAGATGGCAGGCGACGACGCCGCAATGGCCGATCATGCATGCGGTGTTGTATGGCGTGAGTCGGGATCAGTTCATGGCAAAGCATAAGGCGAACCATATTCTGGTGGCGTACGCGAAGAGCGCGGAGGAAGCGGATAAGGCGATGCTGGCGAAGGCAGCGATGGCGGCCGCGCTGGGCATCGAGGTCAATGTGTGCGGTACGCGCAAGAGCGGCAAGGGCTGGTAGGGTGGTGCCGTAACAGGTTGACGCGGATTGGTGCATCCCTGATTGGTTGGTGCGCGTTCTGCTATTGGCGGTCGGGGTTTGGGTCATGCGGCGGCTCCGGAAGGAGAAACGGCGGCCGCGACGTCGCCAAGGCGCGAAGGAGACTCTGTAGAGTCGGGGGTGGTGGGGGCGGATGGGGCATGAGTGACTGGGATGGGCAACGGTTCTGGCATTGGGGTGTCTGTTCGGCCCGCCAGCCCTGCACCCGGGAGGGGTGCGGGCACCGCAGTCGGGCACGACTGCGCCACAATTGGCGCAGGTGGGCAGGTTCTCGCGGGGGTGGGGTGGGGTGGCGTATCTTGTGGTGGAAGCGTGGGTTGCGCTTCGTTTGGGGGAGGAGGTGCGCAGGTTCCATCCGCGACCGGTTCTGTGGAGATCGAGGGGGGTGTGCCGGGTACGGCACCCTCACCCCCGGCCCCTCTCGTCGCCACGGCGACTCCATCCATGGACCAAGCGGGAGTGGGAAGACATGTATTCGGGAGTTGGGGATGGTGGCTGGGAGGTGCCAGGTCCAGTGATCTTGCTCGAAGTGGCTGGTGATGTGGAGGGTGCTCTTGGCGCGCAGGATGGTGCCCCAGGCGCAGCCGGCCTCGTCGGCCATGTGACGCAGCGTGCCGGGGGCGGGGTTGCGGCGGGCGCCGGCCGGGCGCGGGCCGGTGGCCAGGGCTTGCAGGAGGAACTGGCAGGCATCATCGTGCATGTCGGGAGATGGGCCGGAGCGATGGGAGGAGGATCGCTGCTGATGCAGGAGGGCAAAGTAGTGGGGAAGGGTCAGGGACTGCAGGTTGGTGTTGAGGGCGCGGAAGCTGGATGGGGAGGCGGGAGTGAGGGTCTGGAGTTTGCGGGTGGAGTTGAAGCGGCTGAGGGTGTTTTTGATGCAGAAGAGCAGGCGGTGCTCGGGGTCTTCGAGGTCGGGAACCATGAAGTATACCAGGCGGCAGGCATCCCGCATGGCGGCGAAGAGACGGGAGGCGAAGGGATTGCGCTGCAGGTGCGGGACGCCGGCGAGCAGGACGATGGCGACTTCTCTCTTCTCGGCGACGATGGCGAGGGAGTCCAGATCGCGCTGGACTTTGGCGCGGGCGGGATCGTTGGTGGCGGCGAAGAGCAGATCGGCATTGTCGATCAGGACCAGACGGATGGTTTTGTGCACATGCAGCAGTTCGGAGAGGGCATCGAGATCATCGAGCGAGAAGGGAGCGGAACGGCCGCGGGGCTCCTGGCCGTAGACCTTGGGATACTCGCGATGGACCTGGGAGAGGACAAGGACCTGATCGGGATCGACGCCCAGGGCCTGCAGGCGAGGTTTTAGGACATCGTGTTGGTCGCGGTAGGAGATGAGAAGGACGGTGGGACAGCTTTGTGGACCTGTCTCGTTGGGGATGATGATAGGGTCGGGGAGAGTGCCGTCGGGATTGGCCGGCGGGTACATGGTCCGGCCGGTGGAGATGCCGGGCTGGGTGGCGAAGGCGGAGGCGAGATGGCAGGCGAGCTGGGTGAGGCCAGAGCCGGTGGGAGCGGCGACGAGGGAGAGGCGATGGCAGGGGATGAGGTCGTGGAGGGCCCAGAGGGGTGGTAGGTCGGAGAGTTCGGCGACGGAGTCGAGATCGAGCTGGACGTCAGGCAAGAGCGCTGGCTGAACGAGCATGAGAATCCCCTGTGTAAATGACCAATGACTAAGAACCAATGTCCAATGAATGACCAAGACCCAATGACCAATAGGGGCAGAGGGCTTGGGCGGTATTAGGTTGTGGGGGCTGTCCGATACAGCCCTCTATAGATCCCCCCGGTGTCGCGCTTTGTGCGCGCAGGCGCGCACCTGGTGGGGGGGGCTTTGCGTTTTTCCATTGGAATTTGAGGATTTGAGATTGGAAATCTGAGAAGATTGTTGTAAGTCGCGGTGCGCGCCTGCGCGACACATGCGCACCACTCCATGTGTATAAGTCGGCCGGGGCGAGCTGTAAGTCGGGGCAGGTTCGGGACTTGCCACCTGCCGGGGATTGTGGATGGCGAATTGCGCCTCGTCGCCTGCATCGAGAGGTAGGGCCGCTGCTCGGGACAAGTCCCTCGCACGAAAGCGGTGACAAGTCACCGCACTCCAAAGAACGGCTGGCGATCTTCGGGGCTGGGAATGTCACTCCTGAGCGTCGACAATGCGCGGAGGCCGTTCAGGAAGACGGCAGGGCGGCAGATCTTTGCTTTCGGTATGGCGGAGTGAGTAGTAGAATGCGGGGAGCAGCCCCGGGGCTGGCTCCCAGGTAGATGGGACCGATCCTTGGCCTATTTTCCCCAAGTTGGAGCATCAGATGTCTCTATTGAAGGCTACATTGAGGTGTGGGTGTGCCTCTGCAGTGATCCTTGTGGCGTGCTTTGCGCATGCTCAGGATCTGCCGCTAGACGATGCTGTGGGTACGCCAGACTTCGGGCTCATCGACGACAGGCCCCCTACGACACGGCGCATTAGCCCATCCAGTCAGCCCACAACCGCTGCGACTCGTCGGACGGGTCAAGAGGCAAGGAGGGAGACGCCGCCTACTCCAAACAGTCGACTTGATCTGATGGCAAGGGTCCACAGTGATACGACTTTCACCGTTTACCGAAGGCGACCCGATAATAGCGACTGGGACGAGGGCAGCCCGTTTGACCGCAATGCCGCCTTGTCCATACTTGCGGCCATGGCAAAGGCGGTCCCTTGGAATGGCCGTAGCCATGCAAGTGCATATAGCCAGTGGGATACTCAGACACCGCCTCTCAAGATCAGCTTGGCATGGTGCAAAGACATCACCGATAAGAACCAAAGAGATACCCAATCAGTTCACATGTGTAGTGGCAGTTGGCTGTTCTGGTATGGGGATAGCGTCTACCGGCTGCCAAGAGAAGGTCACGATCTGATTGAGTCCATATTCCCGGAGAGAGCCAATGTCCCACAAGACGCAAAGGCGCGCGGGGAAGGCGCTGCGGTGAAGGTCCGCTGAGGCGACTGTCTTGTAGGAGGAATCCAAAGAGGACGTGGATATGCCGCCGACGCGGCTGTTTAGGATCTGCGAGGGCGACCGGTTTTTTGGAGTGAAGCGATTCGACCGTCGGGGGAATCGTCGCTGGCATGTTCATACCTTCGGCAGTCTGATTCAGGCGAATTTCCGAATTCCTTCGGCGGATTATGCCGATCTGCTGAAGGCCACCAGTCTTCTGACGCGGAACCATCAGGATGTGTTGCGGGCATTTCGCCGGATGGTGTTCAATGTGCTGGAGCACAATCGCGATGATCATGTGAAGAACTTTGCCTTTGTACTGGATGACATTACGGGAGAGTGGAAGTTGTCGCCTGCGTATGACCTGTTGTATACGCCCGGTCCAGGTGGCGAGCACACGATGACGGTGGCGGGAGAAGGGAAGAACCCGCAGCGGCGGCAGATGCTGCGATTGGCGGAAATGGCCGGGATAACCACTGGGGTGGCGGAGGGCATCATGCGCGATGTGCAGGTGGCGACCGGCCGTTGGTCAGAGCATGCTGAGCGGGCGGGAGTGGCGGGGGCCACGGCGAGGCAGATCGCGAGATCATCGCCTGATCTGGGAGGGTCTTCCGCGATGTGGGTGTAGAAGGATGCTTGGCACGCTGATGACAGTGCGGCGGTTATTTCGCCCTTTCAGGGCTTCGGCCACTATGCGGCGCAGATGACCCAGGGCGTTGCCCTGGGCTATGCACTGGCCGCCCCGTTGGGGCTGAGGATGGCGGTTAGTGGCCGCCGAAGAGGCGCGAACTCATGGCTACGAAGATCAGGACCAGGAGGAACACGCCGATGCCGAAGGCGATGAAGCCTACGGGATGCATGACGCGCTTCCACTGGGCCCAGTCATCGCGGACGCGGATCTTGTCCAGTTGATTGGTGGCGACAAGCCGGTCGTACCAGCGCTTGCGCTCGTGCAGCATCTCGGTCTTAGAGATGCGCCCGGAGAAAATCACCGGATCCATCGGGAACTTCTCAAGTCGGAAGTGGACGTTGAAGAAGTGGAAGGTGAAGATAAAGCCGGCCGCCAGGAGCGCTTCGTCGCTGTGAATGATCATGGCGACATTGATCACCGATCCGGGGAGCACGCGCGTAAAGAAGCCGGGGAACCACATGATCAGCCCGGTGGCGCCGATGATGGCGACACCCCAGAAGACGGCCATATAGTCAAACTTTTCCCAGTAGGTCCAGCGGTCAAACTGCGGCCGCGGGCCCCGGCCCAGGAACCACATCTGGTGTGCCCACCAGTCTTTCAGGTCGTCCAGGTTGGGCAGGGGCATGTCAGGACCAAATGCGATCTTGAGGATCTGGCGAGGCGACAAACGGCCGGTGGCCGGGTTGCGGAACTCGGCCCGCCGCCGGATCGCGACGCCGACCATGCTGGCCAAGTGCAGGCCAAAGTAGAGGAAGGTGATCATCGCAGCAGCGCGATGCATGAGGGCCATGACCTCAATCCCGCCCAGCGACGAGACCATCCAGTGAGCCCAGCGGCTATCGTAGAACTTCAGTGGCATGCCCGTGGCCACCAGCGTCAGGAAACTGATGACGACCAGGAAATGCAGGAAGCGCTCAAAGGGCCGGAAGCGGACGTACTCCTGGTCGCCCGTCTTGGTTGTGGTTCGCAGTTCCTTGAAGGCCTTGGGGTCGCGTATAAACAGCACCAGGGAACGGAAGAACCAGAACGCGCTGTGCACGCCGAAGAAGCTGAATGTACCCAGCACGATGCAGGTCATGAAGATGAACGTCCAGTAGAGGACGGGATAGTGCACGCGATCGCTGTGATCGGCGTGGGCCATGTATCCGGCGAAGTTCGCGTTCGCGTTCTTGTGACACTTGCGGCAGGTCTCGACCTTGTTCTCGCCCGCGAGGTGGCTGCGCGGATCACTGACCGGCACGATGTCGTGGTGGCCATGGCAGTCGTAGCAGGCGGCGACACCAGCGCGACCCAGCGCCATGGCCTTGCCGTGGAATGTCTCGCGATATCGTCGCAGGCGATCGGCGTGGCACCCGCCGCATCGCTCGTCGGTGAGCAGTTTGAACGCCTCGGCGCCCGGCGGGGCAACCAGATGGGGCGCATGGCACGTAATGCAAACCGGGCCACGCTGGTCGCCTGCTGCCAGCAGGCGGCCGTGGATGCTCTCGTTGTAGATCCGTTCGATGCCTATATGGCATTTGCCGCAGGTGTTTGGCACATTGGCCCGGTTTACGCTGGACTGCGGATCGCTTGCCGAAAGGATCTTGTGGACGCCGTGGCAGTCATTGCACGTCGGCGCAACGATCAGTCCGTCAATCAGCAGGGCCCGGCCGTGCATGCTGTCGAGGTACTGCTGGGCAGCCAGAGGCTGGCGAATGTGCTCCTGCTGCATCATCTTGGAGTTGCTGTGGCACTTGGCGCAGGTGAAGGGCAACTGCAGGCGATAGGTTCGGGATTGCGGATTTTTGTGGGAAATAATGTCGTGGGAGCCGTGGCAGTCGGGGCAGCGGGCGGCCTGCTTGCTGCCGGCGGCAAACGCCTTTCCGTGCACGCTGAGGGTGTATTCCTGTTGTTGTGTCGGATGGCATGTTCCGCACTGCGCCGGCGCCAACTTGATGGGGTGGGGCAGATAATCGGCATCCACATGGCAGGCGATGCAGGGGACCTTGGCATGGAGGCTGCCGGCCAACATTGCCGGCTCGATATAGAGACCGGGGCGCGGAGCGGCGATGGCAGATGGATTCTCGCCGGCAACCATGGTTCTGCGTTCGGCCGCTGGCTTCGTGCCCAAGTCCGGCCGGCCGTGGCAGGTCAGGCAGCGGGGATTTTGGACGTCCGCCGGAGAAAGTTCAATGGCCCAGATGGGCGCGGCAGAGATCAGGAACAGCAACGTCACCAGAAGCAGCGGGAACGGCCGCAGAATGCCAAGCCTGATTCTGGGGAGCATAATGCGCGGTTGTAGCGCGCTACGGTCTTGAACACAGTGAACGTTCATTGCTCAACGGTCTCCTGAATCGACCTCCCATAGCCGCGTGCAAGCCGGTTCGGAGTGGCAGAGCTCCGGCGAGGGTGCTGGGACCCGGACATTCAGGTGGCAATATACACAAGCCCCGGATGCGTACAAACTTAGTGAGAACAAACTGGGACAGGAGACGGGCGGGAATAAGTTAGGGCTAATTAAGTTTTGGCGCGGTTTTGGGCTGGGATGGGGAACGCCCCGCCGATCGGGCAACAAAGTATCAATGTGCCGGACCAGGCACGGGGTGGGTCGCGGCGGCTTTTCGTTTGGGCCTCCAGCGGCTAACATGGCATGGCTTGAGTTCAACAGAAGCGTGGAGAATATACATGGCGAAAGCGGACGAACAGTATAGAGAGAACTTCCGGCCCGGCGTTGATTCGGCTCTTGAAAAGGAGATCAGCGAGGCCCTTGGGGATATGTCGATTGATGCCCTGTACGACTCAGGACCGAAGCGGAGCCAGCAGGCGGCGGAAGCGGCGGCCAAGGGTATGCGGCATGGCCGGATTATTCGCGTGGATCTGCCCAAGAATGAAGTATTGGTGGATTTCGGCGGCAAGGACCAGGGGGTCTGCCCGTTGACGCACTTTGAGGCCGAGCCGCAGGTTGGGCAGGAGCTCGATTTCGTGGTGATCCGGCGCGATCCGCGCGAGGATATCCTGGTTCTGGGGCTGCGCGGGGCGAAGGCCACGAATGTGAACTGGGAAACACTCGATATCGGCCAGATCGTGGAGGGAACGGTCACGGGCGTGAACAAGGGCGGGCTGGAGATTGAGATCAAGAGCATGCGGGCATTCATGCCTGCGGGGCAAGTCGATGTGTTCCATGTGCCGGATGTGTCGGTGTTCCTGAATCAGCGGATCACGGCCGAGGTAGTGCAGTTTGACCGGACGAAGAAGAACATCATCCTCTCGCGCCGCAATGTGCTGGAGCGCGAGCGGGAAGAGAAGAAGAAGAACTTCTTTGAGAGCATCACCGAAGGCGCAATGCTGCACGGGACGGTGCGGAACGTTCGCGACTTTGGCGCATTTGTCGATCTGGGCGGGGTGGATGGGCTGATTCCGGTATCGGAGATGGCCTATAAGCGGATCGCCAAGGCTTCGGATGTGCTGAAGGAAGGGGATGTTGTCGACGTGAAGGTGATCCGGCTGGACAAGGACGCCGGGAAGATCACGCTTTCGCTGAAGCAGGCGATGCCGGATCCCTGGCGGGAAATCGACAAGAAGTATCCGGTGGGATCAGCGCTCACGGGGCTGGTGATTCGCATTGAACCGTTTGGCGCGTTTGTGCAGGTGGAAGAGGGAGTGGAAGCGCTGCTGCCGATCAGCGAGATGAGCTATCAGCGGATCAAGCATCCGACCGACCTGGTGAAGGTTGGCGATACGGCGAAGCTGGTGGTGCTGTCGGTGGATCCACAGGCTCGGCGCATGAGCCTGAGCATGAAACAGGCGGGTGCTGACCCGTGGAAGACGGTTGGCGAGCGGTTTGCCACCGATATGGTGGTTGCGGGCAAGGTGACGCGAATCGCAGAGTTTGGCGCGTTTGTCGAACTGGAAGCGGGCCTCGAGGGCCTGGTGCATATCTCGGAGTTGTCCAACCAGCGCATCACCAATGTCGGCCAGGCGGTGCATGAGGGGCAGGAGGTGAAGGTTGCGGTGCTCGACGTGGACCAGGAGCATCGGCGGATATCGTTGTCGATCAAGAAGGTCTCGGAGCTGGTTGCTCCGGAGAAAGCGGTTGCGACAGGTCCGGAGAAACCCAAGAAGCCCCGGCCACAGCTTCGCGGCGGACTTGATTTTGACTATAAGAAGAACAAGTAGGCCTGTGTGCGAGTCGGCGTGTGCCAGTCGATGAAGGGCTGAAGAGGGGAGAAGGAGAGCAACATGGCCGAGGGTGAACAGGACAAAGCTGTTCCGAACAACGAGTCGTTTCTGCCGAACTCGAAGGTTCTGGTCGTTGACGACAACGTGCAGAACCTGGAGTTGATGCAGGCATTTCTGGAAACCCTGCCGGTAAAGGTGTTCACGGCAGTGGATGGCATCGATTGTCTGGAGAAGGTTGCGCAGCAGAACCCGGACCTGATCCTGCTGGATATCATGATGCCGCGGATGAGCGGGTTTCAGGTGTGTAAGAAACTCAAAAGCGATCCGGCCACGCGCGACATTCAGATCCTGATGGTGACAGCGCTGAACGAACTGGGCGATATCGAGCAGGCGACGGAATGCGGTACGGATGATTTTGTATCCAAGCCGGTGAATAAGTTTGAGTTGCTCACACGGGTGAAGAGCCTGTTGCGGGTGCGGCACCTGAAGGGGGAACTGGAGCGGGCGCTGAGTTATCTGGATGAGGTGGAGCAGGAAGAGGATCAGTCGTAGGTTTGGGTTACAGGTATGGAGTATCCGCTGCTCGATGTTCGGGCGCAGCGCGAATTCGCGGCCGGGCATGCTGCGGGAGCCGTGAATATTCCGCTGGCGGAACTTCTATTGCGGATGCATGAGTTGCCTGAGAAGGGAAGCAGGCTTGGGGTTTTCCATGATTCAGCGGTAGAGCTTGCGCGGGCTATTGCGCTGCTGCAGGGGCGTGGGTATAGCGCTGTTGCCAGAAGCGGGGGCGACCTGAGCGAGACGGGGGCATCCTCCCAGTTTCTGTGGCGGCCTTCGCCGTTGCTGGTTGAGTTTGTGCCGGCGGCGCCCGGCCGGGCAGTTGATCTTGCCTGTGGGTCCGGACGGGAGGCGGTGTATCTTGCCCGTCGCGGCTGGCAGGTCGATGCGGTTGATATCCTGCCCGATGCATTGGCCCGGGCGTCTGATCTGGCAGGGCGCAGTGGAGTGAGTATTCGGACGGTGCGGCATGATCTGACGACGGGGATTCCGTTGGGCCAGGGGAAGTACGACCTGGTGATGATGTTCCGATACCTGCATCGGCCGCTGGTTGCGGCGGCGGCGGAACTGCTTCGGCCGGGTGCGAGGCTGATCGTGGAGACATTTCATGTCAGCGATGCTGCCGACGCAATGCGCGACCGTCGGAAACTGATGGCAGATGGCGAGTTGGCGCGGCTGGTGGAAACGTCTTGCCGGGTGTTGGTTGCGCGTGACGGGGTGGAGCGGAATGGGAGACGCTATAGCCAGGTTGTCGCAGAACGGCGGTAGTCTGCCGTGATGGCAAAGTCTGGCCGGATAAGCAATAACGGCGAGATCCACGCGTTAAACAGAGCATCCATCAGGCTGTTTGTTTCAGGCCGTGCCCCATGTATTGAGGGGGGGGCCGTCGGGTGAGTAACGGGCTTGACAAGATCGTCAGCAACGTTTTTGTCCGAGTCGTGTATTACATGGTGGATAGAGGGAGAGACGGATCATGAGATACGGAAATAGCAAAAAGAGAGCAGGCGGGTTCACTCTGGTGGAATTGCTGGTTGTGATTGGCATCATCGCTATTCTGATGGGCATGCTGTTGCCGGCATTATCGGGTGCAATGGTCGCTGCCCGCAAGGTGCAGTGCATGTCGAATATGCGCCAGGTGTATATCGCGTTGGAGATGTACGCCGACGCCAACAAGGGATGGCTCTTCCCGATGGGGCCGGATGAGTTCAACGGCTATATGAACAAGAGTGTTCCGTCCACCCTGGGCTATCCACCGCGGGACCACAGCCTTCCGCCCGATGGCACTGCTGATGTCTGGACGATGGTCGTGTTTGGACGATTTGATCCGCCGGAAATGCTCTGTCCCGCGGACGCAGGGAATTTTCCGGATTTTGACAAGGATGGCAACGTCGTGATTGCCGATGTTCTTGACATGACCGGCGCGGTCGTCAAGCCGAACTGGAACGAACCGGTCATGAGTTTTCGGCACTCCTATGTGCTCAATCAGCATGTGGCCAATTACAAGGTGAAGAACAGTGCTCAGGGCAGCCAAATCAATTGGCGGTCGCAGACAGAGGTGATCCTGATGGGCGAGAAGTACATCACCGAGTGGGACTACTTCATGGAGCCGCCCAAGACCACCGATGGCGTCGACGATTTTGATCGCCTGATTGATATCTACAAGCATGGCATGACTCGCAGGACGGATGCTGCGGGCAAGGCCAAGGTCGGACCGAGTTCGAACTATCTCTATCTTGACGGCCACGTCGATACGGAGATTCCGAACGTGGCCGAGGGCGCCTTTGATCCGTGGCAGCCATAGAGCGGTTGCAAGAGCGAACCATCACTGTCCGTGAAGAGCGCCATCGCCAACCCGGTGGCGTTCTTCTCTTTGTTCGCCCGGCTTCCTTCGTGAGTACGATTTGCAGCGAAGATTCAAGTGGATCGGCAACTCGCGGCATGATCGGGTCGCCACAGCCAGGGTGGGTGACCAAATTCCATGGTCCGATTGTCGTGTTGGCACCCCCCCCCTTTAGCTGGCAAAACAGAGGTTTTGAAGCAGACTCTGCATTATAGGTCACCAAGCGGGTGTGAAAATGGGGGCTTTTTCTTTACAAGCGTTCTAAAGCGCGTTAGTGTATGTACGTAGTTAGTAACAGGACCCTCCGACCGCCCGTCGCACGCCCTCCAGCGGCGGGCGGGCTTATTTTTGGGAATTGGCCAGTGCAGATCGACTCGCTTGAGCAGGTGATTGGTGGTTGAGGCAAAACGGCTTGATGTGCGGTTTGCACCGGGAATCACCATGCTTACCATACCTTGATCTCAAATAGGAAGGAGTCGTAATACCGTGAATGATGTAAAGAACTCGGTTGCCGTGCAGTCGTGGTGTTTTCGGGCCTTTAAGGATAATTCGCAGGTTGTTGACCTGCTGAAGAAGGCTGGTGCCACGGGCATCGAACTCAGCGGCAAGCATGCCAATTTCAATGATGAATCGACGTTCGATTCGGTGATCTCGCAGTTCAAGTCGGCAGGGATCCAGATCGTGTCGATTGGTGTGGAAGGTTACCGGGGCGATGAGGCCAGCTTCGAGAAGCGCTGCAAATTCGTGAAGATGGCAGGGGCCAAGCGCATGGCTGTGAGTTTTGCGCCCGAAGACCACCTGAACTCGATCAAGATGATTGAGAAGTACGCCGAGAAGTACGACATCTACTGCGGCATTCACAATCACGGCGGTTATGACTGGCTGGGGAGCCGCGAGATCCTGGCTTACATCTTCAAACATGCCGGAAAGCGGCTGGGGCTGGAGCTGGATACCGCCTGGGCCATGGATTCCGGCGAGAATCCGATCGAGATGGCCGAGCAGTTTGTTGATCGGTTGTATGGCGTACACTTCAAGGATTTCGTGTTTGACCGCGCTGGGCGTGGCCATGATGTGATCATCGGCGAAGGCAATCTCGATCTGAAGAAGATGGTCGAACTGGTCAAGACCAAGGCTCCCGAAGGGTGTATCTCGGTGATTGAGTACGAGGCCGATGTGAACAATCCCGGACCGGCCGTCGCCAAATGCGTGCAGGCGATCCAGAGCGCTGCCTGAATCTCGGTGCCGCAATCCCGGATTTCAGACCTCAACGGACACAGAGCCGCTCCGATCCAACTTCGGACAAAAGCCTATGCCATACCTGTTTGCCATGCGTAAGTGGGAACTGCAGAAACTGACGCGCCGAATTGCCGACGCGGTTTATCATCCTGTGGCTGATCTGGAGGTCAGGGCGCATGTAACGGCGGAGCCGGTGGCGTATGAGAAGCGGGCCAGTGGTAAGAAGCTTGTTCTTCGGCCGGGCGAGAAGTGGGGCGGCCTGTTCGACTGTGCGTGGTTCCACTTCGTCGGCAAGGTGCCCGCCGAGGCGGCAGGGCAGCGCGTGGTGCTTCTGATTGATGTGAATGGTGAGGCTTGCGTCTATAGCAATAAGGGTGAGCCCGTCCAGGGGTTAACGAATATCAACAGCGGATTTGACTTGTCTCTTGGCATGCCGGGCAAGCGCGTGGTGCCGCTGGTGAATCGGGCCATGGGTGGCGAGAAGGTGGACTTCTGGGCGGATGCCGGCGGCAATGACCTCTTTGGCAAGCTCCGCGAGGGCGGCACGCTCAAGGAGGCGAAGATCGCGATTGAGAATGTCGCGATGCATCAGCTTTGGTACGACTATGAGGTGCTGGAAGAGTTGATGCGGCAGTTGCCGGAGAACTCGGCGCAGCATCAGCAGATCCTCCGGGCGCTGTGCCAGGTGGCCGATGTGCTTTGTGCATTTACGGAGAAGGAGGCCAGAGAGGCGATCGCCATCCTCGCGCCGCACCTGGCGAAGCAGGGCGGCGATGCTAGCCTGGCAATCAGCGCCATCGGCCATTCGCACATGGACCTGGGCTGGCTCTGGCCCATCCGCGAGACCAAGCGCAAGTGTGCCCGCACCTTCAGCACCGTCCTGCGGATGATGGAGCGCTATCCCGACTACATCTATGGCGCCAGTCAGCCGCAGCAGTACCAGTGGACGAGGGAGAACTACCCCTCGCTCTATGCGCAAATGAAGCGGCGCATCGCTCAGGGCCGCTGGGATCTGCAGGGCGGCATGTGGGTGGAGGCCGATACGAACGTTACGTCGGGCGAATCGCTGGTTCGCCAGTTCCTCTACGGCCAGCGCTTCTGGCGCGACCAGTTCGGCCAGCAGGTGAGCGACCTTTGGCTGCCCGATGTCTTTGGCTACTCCGGCGCCCTGCCGCAGATCATGAGCAAGTGCGGCGTGAAGTACTTCATGACGCAGAAGCTCTCCTGGAACCAGATCAATAGCTTCCCGCACCAGAGCTTCTGGTGGCAGGGGATCGATGGCACCAAAGTGCTGGCTCATATGTTGCCGGAGGAGACGTACAATTCGCCGGCCTCACCGCGGGCGCTCGCCAAGGCCGAGCGGAACTACAAAGATTCGGCCGTTTCCTCCCATGCCCTGATGCTCTTTGGCATTGGTGATGGCGGCGGCGGGCCGGGCGAGGAGCACCTGGAACGCTTGGATCGCGAGAAGGACCTGGCCGGCCTCGTACCGGTGATGCAGGAGAAAGCGGTCGACTTCTTTGCCAAGTGGGAGAAGGATGCCGATGCCTTCGCCACCTGGTCGGGTGAACTCTATCTGGAAAAGCACCAGGGCACGCTGACCACGCAGGCCCGCAACAAACGATTTAACCGCAAGATGGAATTGGCATTGCGCGATTGCGAGATGCTCGCTGCGCTGGCGCAAACGGCCGGCCATGCCTATCCGCAGAAAGAACTCGTCGCGATCTGGCAGGAGGTACTGCTGTATCAGTTCCACGATATCCTGCCGGGATCGTCGATTACACGCGTTTATGATGAGTCGCTGGCCCGTTACGAACAGCTTCTGGCCCGCACGCTGCAACTGGCGGCGGCGGCCGAGCAGAAGCTAATTGCCCGCATCGATACATCAGCGCTGCAGAAGCCCGTTGTGATCTTCAACAGCCTCTCCTGGCCGCGGCGGCAGTGGTTGAGCCTGTCGGGGAATTGGATGCAGGTGACAGTGCCGGCGTGTGGCTGCGCGCTGGTGGATGAGCAACTCGCCGGCGCCCTCGCCGTTGCGGGTCTCTCTTGTGATGGCAAGGTGCTGGAGAACGAATTCCTCCGCGTCCGCTTTGACGGCGATGGCGCGATCGCATCGGTTTACGATAAGCAGGCCGGGCGTGAGACTCTCGCCGGAAAGGGCAATCGCCTGGCCGTCTGGTTCGATGATGGCGATGCCTGGGATTTCCCGATGACTTACCGCAACCGGGCGCCCCAGTACATGAAGCTCAGCGCATCCGAACCGTTCGTTGATGGTCCCGCGGCGGGTGTGCGGCAGACCTACACCTACGGCAAGTCCACGCTGACCCAGGAGATCCGACTTGAGGCCGACTCCCGCCGGCTCGATTTCGTCACGCACGTGGACTGGCAGGAGTCCGGCCGGATGCTTCGCACCAGCTTCCCCACGACCGTGCAGAGCGAGGTTGTCCGCTGCGAGATCCAGTACGGCTCGATTACTCGTCCCACCCACGCCAACACAAGCTGGGACGCCGCCAAGTTCGAGATCAATGCCCACAAGTGGATCGACCTGTCCGACGCCGGCTACGGTGTGGCGCTATTGAATGACTGCAAGTACGGCCACCGCGTCCACGGCGGCGAGATGGACCTGAATATCTTGCGCAGCCCATCTTCTCCGGACCCGGCGGCTGACCGCGCCGAGCACGACTGCACCTACAGCCTGTTGCCCCATGCCGGCGATCACGTGACCGGCGGCGTCGTCCGCGCAGCCTACGAGCTGAACGTGCCCCTGCGCGCCACACGCACCACCAGGCACCGCGGCGGCTTCGCCGCCCCCACAAGCTTCATCGAGGTGGATACCCCCAGCGTGATTGTCGAAGCCGTGAAGCAGGCGGAGGATGGCGAAGACCTGATCGTGCGCCTCTACGAATGCCACGGCTCGACGACCAAAGCGCGGATTCGTCTGAATCTCCCATGCCGCTCCGTGAGCCTGGTGGACATGCTGGAGGAGAATCTGCGGAAGCTGGCCGGTAAGACATCTGAGGTGACGCTGGAGTTCACTCCGTACGCGATCCACACGCTACGGATTGTGAGGTAGCCCCAACCGGCAGGCTGATTCACGCGATTGCCGCATCCGGTTACCGCTACCGCGCCCAACGCCCAGCGCCCCCGCGCGTGCAACATTCCGGCCACCAGCAGTGTATTAGCGGGTATGCGAGGCATCACGGCATTTGTGTTTGTAGTGGTTTGCTGTGTAACACAGCTGGGCTTTGCCCAAGATGCAATTACGGGCTACGGTAATGGCGAGGCAAATCCCCAGACACCCGGCTACCACAATATGGTGTACCACTACACCGACGAGGGCAAGCCGTATCAGCTTTCGTTCCTGCTTTACCTGCCACAGGGCTATGGGACCACGGCGGCCACTCGGCCGACGACATTGCCTGCGACACAGGCGTTGGCGCCGTATCCGATGCTGGTGTTCATGTCCGGGCTTGGCGAGCGCGGCAGCGATCCGCAGATGCTCCGTTCCAGTGGCGTATCACATGATCTGGCGGAACGGCCCGAGATTCAGAAATGGTTGCCGATGATCATGGTCGGGCCGCAGTGCCCGGCCGATGCACGCTATGAAGATGCCCGCATTGGCAAGGCCATCACGGGGCTGATTGACGAGATCACGCGTCGCTATCCTGTGGATGCACAGCGCCGCTATGTTACGGGTTTTTCGATGGGCGGCACCGCATGCTGGTCGGTTGCCCGATTCGCAAAGGAACGGCTGGCTGTGGTGGCTCCGATCGTGGCGCGGGTGTTTGAGCCTGAGGTCCTCAGCGCGGCGCTGGCCGGAACGGGCAGTACATGCCTGGTGATCTCCGGCGAAGTGGATGCCAAGAGCGAGCCGGGCTCGTCGGTGATGGTCAAAGCACTGCGCGGCCGGGGCGTGGATGTGGTCTATGCCATGGTGCCCAAGGGAGACCACAATCTGTGGTCCTGGTACTATCGCGATAAGCGGTTCTATGAGTGGCTGCTTTTGCATCGTCAGGGCAGTCCCAAACCCGTCGACCGCCTTGGCGAGGCGGCCCTCATCGAAATGGCTCGCGACCGGAGCAACGTCAACAGCCGATACCTGGCCAAAATAAGCAAGGACCTGCAGGAAGTCGCCCCGTGGTGGCAGATCGATGGTTGCAGGGTGGGCGGCGACCAGGGGCTGAAGAAAGAACTCTTCGGTAAAACCAATGTATTTGTTAGCCTTCTGTCTTACCAGGAGTTCCCCTGCCGGCTGCAGACCACCACTACGCTGCCGACCTCTGCGAAGGTGACTTTGCACCTGGTGGTTGGCCGGCATCCCGAGGGTGACTGGCGGCTGGTCGTCCGCGTCAACGAGCAGGAGGTCTTCGCCGGTCCGATTGACAAGGCCACCACCCCTGATCTGTGGAAGAGCGTCGATGTCGATCTGAGCGCCTGGTCGGGCCAGGAGGTCCGCCTGCAACTTTGCCACTACGCATTGAAGCAAATGAAAAACGCGCAGGCAAACTGGGAAACGATCCAAATACAGACCAACCCGTGATGGCCGGCGCCGATGCTGCGCAAGCTCGGGGTCGGGGGGGGAGGCAGCGGCTGTGTCGAGTTGTCGCGGTTTGCGCGATGTCAGAGCTTAGCGAAAGCGTGATCTGCTGCTGGGCTGGGTGGTGCAGGGTGCCTCTGACATGGACCCCGGGGCTGCGCGCATATCAAGCTACCTGTCGTCATCGGAGTCGCCGGGCATGGCAGCGCCGGCAGGCTGGGATCGATCTGCGGCATCTTCAGGCTGGCTGTAACTATTCTCAGGCTGACTGTAACTGTAGTTATTTGCCCAGTTATCGAGGTTTCCTGATTGGGCCGACATTGTCCCATTCTCGTCTACGGATGTACCCGACACCGAACTGTCACTGCAACCAACCAGCACCAGCGCGGTGACAACGGATGCCGCGGCCGACACAAACGCTTTGCGTGAACTCATTGTGGTCCCCCAAGAGTGGTTCAACCGAGCCAACGGCAGCCCGGAGATAACTCCTAATGCTATGCAAATACAATGCCTGAAGTCGTTGCAGTTCAAAGGACAAATATATCGTCTGCTGGAGCACATCCGGAGCTGCGGGTACAACATGGGCACGAATGGCACCGCAGTATCCGAATGTACCCGAACGCGGCAGCAGCCTGTCCACGCCGGTTGGCATGCTCGCAGGCGTCGGCAAAGCCCGCGCAGGGCAGCTCCAGCAACTGGGGGTGAATACGCTGGGAGATCTGCTGGAGTATTTCCCCCGTCGCTACCAGGTTGAGAAGTCGGAGCGACCGATCAGTGAACTGGTGAGCGGCCAGATCCAGTTTGCCCGCGGCGAAGTCATCGCCGTCAACTACATTCCCTATCCGCGCAAACGTTTTGAGGCCACGATCCAGGATCCAACCGGTACGCTCTCGCTCACGTGGTTCAACGGCGCTTACCTCCGAGACAAGATTCACCCAGGGCAGATTCTCCGCGTGCAGGGGAAGGCGGGTCTGTTTCGCAATCAGCCGCAGATCGTGCAACCCCGATGGCAGATCATCGCGCCTGATGCGCCGCTGGTTGGCGACGACATCCTCCGGGCGATCTACCCGGCCAGTACGCAGCTCTCGTCGATGCAGATCTGGAAGATCATCGAGGCGAATCTGCCCTCCGCGTTGGATGATGTTCAGGAGTGGTTCACTCCGGAGTTACTTGCCCAGCGCAGCCTCCTTCCGCGCAAACAGGCATTTGCTGTCATTCACCAGCCGCCGACGCAGGAAGATGCCCGTGCTGCCCGCCGCCGGCTGGTGTATGACGAACTGATGCTGATGCAGCTTGGGCTGCTGGTGGGCAAGCGTTTGCGCCAGGCGGATGTGCGTGCCCCGGCCATGCGGCTGGATCGACTGCTCGATGAGCGGATTCGCAAGCGATTTCCCTTCCAACTCACCGAAGCGCAGACACAGGCCGTCTGGGAGATCGTGCGCGACATGCAGTGCGATGTGCCGATGAACCGCCTGCTGCAGGGCGATGTGGGTTCAGGCAAGACCGTGGTGGCCCTCTATGCCATGCTCGTCGCTATCGCCAACAAGCAGCAGGCGCTGCTGCTGGCGCCCACGCAGATCCTCGCCGAGCAGCACTACCTGACGATCTCGCAGATGCTTGCCGGCTCGGGCGTGAAGATCGAACTGCTGACGCATGAGGCGAAGAAGAAGGGCGGCGAACTGCTGCGCGAGCGGCTTTCCCGTGGTGAGGTGCACATTGCCATCGGCACGCAGGCGATCCTGTCGGAGGATGTGAATCTGCCCGACGTGGGCGTGGTGGTGGTCGATGAGCAGCATAAGCTGGGTGTTCGTCAGCGCGGCATCCTGCGTGAGAAGGGGCTTTCGCCGCATTACCTGGTGATGACGGCAACGCCCATCCCGCGGACGCTGGCGCTCTCCTATTTCGCGGATTTTGCGATCACCACGATCGCGCAGCTTCCGCCGGGACGGCAGCCGATCCGCACGCAATGGTTCCGACAGTCCGAAGCACCGTTGGCCTATGCCCGATTGAAGAACGAAGTGGCGGCTGGCCGGCAGGCCTATGTGGTGGTGCCCAAGGTGGAGCAGGGGACGGAAGGCGATGATCCGGACCTCAAGAATGTCCAGGATCACCTGGAGAAACTTCGAGCCGGCGAATTGCACGGCTTGCGGCTGGAAATGCTGCACGGGCAGATGAGCTCGGAGGACAAGGGGCGCACGATGCTGGCGTTCCGCGATGGGAAGATCGATGTGCTGGTCGCCACGACGGTGGTGGAAGTGGGAGTCGATGTCCCGAATGCCACCGTGATGCTGATCGAGAACGCCGGGCAGTTTGGGCTGTCGCAGTTGCACCAGTTGCGCGGCCGGGTGGGACGAGGGCCGCATAGGTCGCATTGCCTGCTGGTCGGCGAGGCGCTGACTGAAGACGCCGGGCAGCGGCTCGACGCCTTGGTGAAGACATCCAGCGGCTTTGACATTGCCGAAACCGATTTGCGGCTGCGGGGCCCGGGGGAGTTCTTTGGAGTTCGTCAACATGGTCTGCCGGAGTTCAAGCTGGCCGACATCGCCGGGGAACTGGAGATGCTGCACCTGACGCGGGAGGATGCGAAGCGGCTGCTGGACGCCGATCCGCAGCTCCGACGCCCGGAGCATGCTGCGATTCGCCTTGAATTGCTGCGGCAGTTCGGCGATGCACTGGAGCTTGTGCAGATCGGCTGAAGTGGGGATGCTCGGCGTCTGCGTGGGCGGGTCGACCGCAATCACGGACGCCGGGTCATGGCTGCAACTGCTGGTCATTCAGGCGCGCGGGCGGCGGCGGAACGATCACGCCTGTCGATGGGATCGGCTTTAGCGGCGCGTACGGTTCACGTTTTCGGAGTCCCTGCGCCTGCGGCCAGGCGATGGCGCAGGCCGTTGACAGCGCCAGCATTAGCGGCAGCGCTGCGCCTGCGCGGAGGTTGAGGCTCAGCACAGAGATTCCCGACCATATCGTCCCGGTCGCGGCGATCCCGGTGATGGCATAGAAGGCCCACACACGTCCGCGGTTCAGTCGCGATGCCGACACCAGCAACATGCCCCCGGCCAGCGCCCCGCCGAACAGTCCTACCACAGCATTCATCCACGGCAGGGGCAATGAGGGATGGCGTATCGCTGAGACAACGGCCAATGCGAAGGTCAGGGCCCCGCCAGTGATCAACAGTGCGCCGACGCCGCGGGCGACATTCACGACCCGGACCATTGCGTCATTGTGGATAGTCATGAAACATGGCCTCAGCGAGCGGACACAGCAACTGGGTGGAGGCCGCGGCCAACGAGGACGACATAGGGGTGACAGGCGGCGAGGCGGGGGTCGTTGACGGCAATGAGGGAGTCGAAGCATCCTGCGAACTCTTTGATGGGGTCGTTGGAATCGGTAACGACGATGCAATCGCGGCCCGCGGCATCCGCGCGCGTCATCCAGTATTCGAAGGCCAGGCCATGTCCGCCGGTGACGATCCAGCCGCCGGTGGTGTCGCTGGCGGCGGGGCGTTCCTGCTCGAGCGGGGTGCGATAAAAGGCAATGACACTGGCGAGGCGGTACTTGCCGTCGCCGATAACCAGCGGTACACGATGGGTCTGGCTTTGCAGACGGTCTTCGGCATCTTCCACGATCGCGGCGAGCTGCCGCCAAGGTCCGAAGGGACGGAACCAGCGGGTGTAGGGCTGGAGAAAAAGCACGTAGGCCATGGTGGCGATGCCGATGCTGAGGCAGATGGTCGCGGTTGCACGTGTTATCTGGAGCAGCCAGGGCTTGTGATGGCGGCGGCGGGCGAGGCGGATGGCGGCGATCAGAATCCACGCGATGGCGGGCATGGCGCTGAGATAGGCGGGGACCGTCCAACTCAGGCGGATGTTGGTGGTGAACGATTTTGAGAGCATCAATGCAAGCAGTGGGAGGCAGAAGGCCCAGGTGAAGATGCGTCGGGGAGATAGCAGGCGGCGATAGTGCTTCATGGATCGGATCGCCATCAGGGCGAGGACGCCCAGGAGCGGCGGAGTCAGCACGAGGACCTGAACGGCGAGATACCACAGCGGTTTGCTCACGCCGAAACCATCTTCATCGAACCGATCAAGCAGTTGGAAGCGGAAGCTGGCCCAGTTGTGGGTGGCATTCCAGATCACCACCGGAGTGAAACAGGCGGATGCGATCAGCAGGGCCAGCCAGGGATGTGGCGTGAGCAGGTGCCGACGCCATGGCCTGCAGGCAAGCAGGCCAATAACGATGCCGACACCCAGAAACAGGGCGGTGTACTTGGTAAGCGCTGCGCCGCCGAGGGCGATGCCGGCGAGATACCATCCCCATGTGGAATCGCGGCGGAGGGCATATGTCAGCCCCGTGAGGCACAGGAGCCAGAAGAACACCAGGTCCGAGTCCATCGTGGCGATGTAGCCCATACCATAGTAGAAGGGCAGAGCCTGCAGCAACAGGGCAGCGATGAAGGCGGCTCGGCGGTCAAACCACATTCGCCCCATGTGGTACATCAACAGGCTGGAACTAAGCATCATCAGGCACCCGATGGCGCGGACCCCCAGTTCAGTGGTGCCGAAGATGAAGGTGCCCAAGCCGATGCACCATGCCACCATGGGCGGATGATCGTAGTAGCTGAGGCTGGGGTGTTGGGAGTATAGCCAGTAATATGCCTCTTCAGGAACCAGCGGTGTCCAGATCAGGGCGATGAATCGGAGAAGCAGTGCCGCGGCAAGCAAGATCCCGAACATACGTGGCCAACGGTCGCGCGGGATAACGTGGATAAAGGGCGGAGCGGGTGGCGCGGGGTGCAACCACAAGGGGAGTCGGATTCGCTCGGTAACGGATTGTGTCACGGTGTGATCAATAGGTCATTGGGCATACGGACAAACGGTCTCCCACCAAGGCGATACGGTTGAACTAGTCCTTGATGGTAAAATCATTATAACGGAAATCGCATGGCACGTAAGCAAAGTCACTCAAGTCCATCATTGTTGCTGGTTCTCTTCCTGGCGTTAATGGTGCTGGGAGCGTGGATCTATCAGCAGACCATCCGCGTGCGGAGCACCGCGCCGGCCACCGCGCCGGCGAGTGTTCAGAGTGGGCCGGATACGATCAGGGTGGCAACCTGGAACCTGAGGCAGTTTGGCAGCCAGGCGACAACGGATGTGGGAATGGTGTCGAGGATCATCACCGACAACCGGTTTGATGTCATGGCAATCCAGGAGGTGCAGAAGGATGGCAGGGGCGTGGATGCGCTGCTCCATGCCCTGGCGGGTCCTTGGCGCTCGACGAGCTTGAGCCCGGAAAGCCGCAGTGGCGAGCGGCTGGTTTTCATCTATCGCGGCGACCATGTGCAGGAGCTGGGTCAGCCGGAGATGCTGCCTGGGGCGTCGCCGGGTGTGTTTGAACGCATTCCCTACTGCGCAACCTTTAAGGCCGGCAACTTCGATTTTGAGCTGATTACCGTCCACCTGACGTGGGGAAATGCAGGACAGCGGCAGCAGGAAGTGGCGGAGCTGGCGAGACTTCTACCGCGCATGGCGGCCGGCCAGGCAGAGAAAGACATCATCGTTCTGGGCGATTTCAATGAGCAGCATACCCGCCCCAACCTGCACCACTTCGTTGGCAGCGGTTGGGACACAGTGGTTACGCAGGGGACGAATCTGTCGTCGAAGGAGATCTACGACCATATTCTTGTCAACGCGACGTATACGCGGGAATACACCGGCGATACGGGCGTCTACCGGTTCGACGAAATGCTTTTCCAGAACCACGACAAGGAAGCGGCACTGAGCGTCTCCGATCACCGGCCGGTGTGGGCGGATTTCCGGACGACGTTGGCGGATGATGACTGACGCAGTCGTCATTCCGGGTGAGTCATCCGCGCTGGTTGGACCAGGGCGTCGAATTCCGCGCTGCTGAGGTGACCGAGCTTCGTGCAGGCTTCGCGCAGGGTGATGCCTTGTGCATGTGCGGCGTGGGCGATTTGCGAGGCCTTTTCATAGCCGATTCGCGGCGTCAGGGCGGTGACGAGCATCAGAGACTGGTGTACGTAGGCATCGACGCGCTCGCGGTTGATGGTGATGCCGTTGATCATGTACTCGACGAAGCCATGGCTGGCATCGCAGAGCAGCCGCACCGACTGCAGGAAGGCGTGGATGATGATGGGCTTGTAGACGTTGAGTTGGAGGTGGCCCTGCGAGGCGGCGAAGGCGATGGCGGCGTTGCTGCCGTGGATCTGCACGGCGACCATGGTCATGGCTTCGCACTGGGTGGGGTTGACCTTTCCCGGCATGATGGAGGAGCCGGGCTCATTTTCTGGGATGGTCAGTTCCGCCAGGCCGCAGCGCGGGCCTGAGGAGAGGAGGCGGATGTCGTTGGCGATCTTCATGAGGGAGGTGGCGAGGGTCAGAATGGCGCCATGGGCAAAGAGTAGTTCATCGTGGCCGGAGAGGGCGGCGAACTTGTTGGGATGAGATCGGAACGGCAGGCCGGTGAGTTCGGAGATCTGGACGGCCGCCCGCTGGGCGAATTCGGGATGAGCGTTCAGGCCGGTGCCAACGGCGGTGCCGCCGATGGCGAGGTCGTACAGGCCATCAAGGCTTTGACGGAGGCGGTGGATGCCGCGATCCAGCAGGCTGGCCCATCCGGAGAACTCCTGGCCGACGGTCAGTGGGGTGGCATCCTGCATGTGGGTCCGGCCGATCTTGATGATGTCCTGGAACTGGCGCGACTTGGCCGCGATGGCATCGCGGACCAGTTCCATGGAGGGGATCAGGTCCTGCTCGACGCGCGTGGCGGCGGCGATATGCATGGCGGTGGGGAAGGTGTCGTTGGAGGACTGCGACATGTTCACATCATCGTTGGGATGGATCGGGCGCTTGCTGCCCATCACCCCGCCGGCGAGTTCGATGGCACGATTGGAGATCACCTCGTTGGCGTTCATGTTGCTTTGGGTGCCGGAGCCGGTTTGCCAGATACGCAGGGGGAAGTGCGCGTCGAGCTTGCCCTGGACGACGTCATCGGCCGCCCGGATGATCAGGTCGGCTTTCTCGCGGGGGAGCTTGCCCAGGTCGAGATTCACCATGGCGGCCGCCTTCTTGAGGATGCCCATGGCCCGGATCATCTCCGGGGGCATGGTTTCGGTGCCGATGTTGAAGTGAATGAGTGAACGCGCTGTCTGGGCGCCCCAGTAGACGCTGGAGGGGACCTGGATGCTTCCCATGCTGTCGGTTTCGGTGCGCGTTGCGGGCGCCGTGGGGGATACGGCCATGTTTTTCTCCTGATCTTGGATACTGATCTTAGGCTGGGGTATTCAGGCTGCGACGCCGGGATTACGGCGGACACTGGAGTCGCGATGGCCGGGCCATCGACCCGCAGTGACGGCGGTCTTGGCGAAACCGGCGTACTGCAGTGCCCATACGGCAGAACAGCGTGCGTCGATACTTCATGTTCATTCCGGGCTCGCGGGTTTTTGCTTTAGTGTAGCGGGAGTAGGTGGTAAACTGCGGAGCAGAAGACCGTTTCGCTTCTTTCTTAGGAGAAGACTATGTCGTTGCGTGGAAATGGCTGTCGGCTGGTGGCGTTGATGGTTCTGATGGTTGGCGCGGCCGCGGTGGCAGCAGCCCAGGAGGCGAAGAAACCCGCGGCGGCTACTCAGCCGAGTGCGGGCGTGACGGGGAGTTATACATGGACGTTTGAAGGTCCTCAGGGGGATATGGAGTTCACGTTCAAGCTTAAGCAGGATGGCGACAAGGTCACAGGAACGGTCTCGGGTTTCGGCGCTGAGAGCGAGATCCAGAATGGCACGGTGAGCAAGACCGGGGAGATTGCGTTTGAGGTTTCCCGCGACTTTGGCGGCCGGCCGATGGTGACGACGTACACGGGCAAGGTAGTCGATGGGGTGTTCAAAGGGACGTCGCAGACGATCATGACGCGGGATTTTGAGGCGAAGCGGGTGAAGGAGTAGGCGGTTTATGCCGGGGTCTGGCGGGTGTGCGACGAGCTGGAGTTACCTTCTGAGTAACTGCGGGCCCCGTTTGCGTTGTGGGCTGCGTGGACATGCTTTAATTGCTTCGTTTATCCTATACAACTCAAACTGACAAGCGAGAGATCCTGCTCGCTCATGTGGCGACTCCCGTGTACCGACCACAATTAGCGTCCAAATCGCCGCGACCGCCACTGCCAGCGAAAAGAGACAAGCCCCAACCCTCTTGCCTTTGTTCGGTGGATTTGCCGAAGGCCGCCAATCGCCATCGGCACCAACACCACCGGGATAATGATCAGTTCCGGTGTAATGCCCTCGCGAGGACGGTCCCCGCAAGACACAGTTACAAGCATGAATGCCGAAGATCCACCTACCCATCGCAACAACATGGCCATGGGTGCCAGCGCGATTCTTGCCGTCGGAACTGCTGGTCGATAGTCGATTGGTTCCATCTCGAGCTGCTTCGATTGCCGCTTGATGCGACGGCTACAATACGGGTATCTCATCGCCCATTCAAATGCAAAACGGCTCAGGTGTGGGGCAGGCAAAGAGTCGGGAGTTGTTGGTGCGAAGCACCCATGCGGGCGATTACGTCAATGATTCCTGACTCCTCGGATTGCTCTTACCGGGCTTGGGGCGGGCTCCGGCGAACCGATGCGGTGAGATGCGGATGGCCGACGACGGTGAAGCACGTGACCAGTGTTGTTTATTGCTGTTGCTGAGGATGATACAGGAGATGATCTTATACTGATCATGGAAGTAATCGGGGGCGGTTTGTGATCTGAAGGAGCGGGCGATACGGAAAGAATGTGGGATGTCCCCTTTAGTTATCTCGAGAGGGGTAACTATTTACCGTGCCACGGCAGGATTATGACGAATCGGGCTGCGGCTTATCCGGGAAGTCAAAGGGCTGGTTGGCCCACGACGCCATCAGCATGTCCTTGTAGGTCTCCAGCAGCGGCAAGTCGTGCTGGCGGATCG
>CAIQIQ010000140.1 GCA_903871935.1 uncultured Phycisphaerales bacterium | reverse complement strand
TCACGTTGCCAACGTGAATGTCGTGAGTTCGACCCTCATCACCCGCTCTTGAATAACGCCTGGCGCCCAAGGGTGCCGGGCGTTATTCATTGGGGGCCAAAGCACTTCGGACCGCCTGCGTTCCAGCTCGCTTGCGATGCACCTTCAGCCTGCCTCAAATCGTTCTGAGAGAAATGTGCAGATCCGTGTGGCAAGACTCGGAGGTGACATATGAAAGACACAAGCGATCCGCGGCTGATCAGGCTCAGCGACACTCCGCTGACGCTGGAACGGCCCAGCGAGGATGTCCGACATCACAAAGTTCTGGATAGTGATGGCAACGAGGTTGGGAGGGTGGCGGACCTGTTCATCGACGAACAGGAGCGGAAGGTTCGCTTCCTGATGGTCCAGGCCGGCGGCTTCCTGGGCATTGGCGGCGAGCACTTGCTGATCCCGATTGACGCGGTGAAGGAAGTTACTGGGGACCATGTGGTGATTGGGCATTCGCTGGAACACATAGCCGGCGCGCCGCGCTATGATCCCGATCTGGTAGAGGATGATCGGTATCGCGCCATTTACGCATACTATGGATACGCCCCGTTCTGGGGTCCGGGATACATCTACCCGCCGACGTATCCATACTTCTTCGGGCCGCGGTGAAACTCGCATTCACCTGCAGCCGTTCAGAAGGGCGGGAACTGCGGGAGCAAGGCTCGCGAGGCGGCGAGAAGCTCGTCGAGCATCTGCTCGGACAGCTCGGGGCGGATCGCCATCTCATCCATGAGCAGTGCCTGGAGGGCGAGATTGCGATCTCCCTTTACGCCGGCTTCAACGACCAGTTCCTGCCAGGCAATGCGCTTCTGGAGGAGCCCCATCAGCGAGAGCGGCGCTTCGCCCGCCTGGATGCCCCGCGCGCCTTGGCTGTCGGTTACCGCTTCCACTTCGAGAACTGCGTAGTCCGGTAGATTGGGCACTAGGCCATGGTTGGGGAGGTTCAGGATGCGCACCTGGCGGGTGCCTGTGGCGATGGCCGCGATCAGGCTGGCGATGCCCTCGCCTCGGATGATGCTCGGTTCGGGTGTCGGCAGGCCGCGCTGGCTTAGCCGATCCGCGAACTCTTTGAGCCCCTGCTTGCGCTGCTGGGCCTGCTCTTTGGCGGTCAGGTGCGGGGCCTTCAGGTCCAGATTCTGGTAGCGCGCGACGGCCTTCTCGGCGTAGCCGTATGGGAGGCTGGCGGGATCCTTCGCCTGGGCCAGGAAAGGATAGAACTCCAACTCGTGTCCATCCTCCTGATAGACCAGGCGGTAGCCGTAGATCTCAGAGAGCTTGGCCGACATGACCTCGCCGTGTGGATGTTTGCGGGCCTGCGCTTTGGCCATCACCTCCGGGTAGACATCACGGCCGGCGAGGCGGATGCGCGTGAACCAATAATAATGGTTGGTGCCGATCCACGTTACCTCCAGGGCCTCGGGCTCTACCTCAAGCAGCTTGGCAAGCTGCATGATGCCCCCCTGCACTCCATGGCAGATGCCGATCACCTTGCGGATGCCGCTGTACTTGAGCATCGCCCGGCAGAGGATTGCCATCGGGTTGGAGTGGTTAAGCACCACGACTTCGGGGCAGCGTTTCTCCATCTCTTTGCAGATCGACAGATAGATCGGGATGCTGCGCAGGCCCATCATCATGCCGGCCGGGCCGCCGGTGTCGCCGACGAGTTGATAGATCCCGTACTTCGCGGGAATGAGCACATCAGCGCTATGCGCTGCTGTGCCGTATACACCGCCCAGCGACGGGCCGCTGCCGCCGATGGAGGAGATGGCGAAGTCCGCCCCGTCCACGGCTTCGGCGAGGCTTTTGCAGGCTCGCATCTTCACCCGCGTGCCCGCCTCTTTGGCAAGGCGCTTGCCGAGTTTGGCCATAAGCTGGGCCTTCTCGAAGTCGATGTCGTAGAGGGTGACTTCGCTACCGGCGAGACTTTCGGTGATGGCGATATCGCCGAGCGCGCGGGGAAAGTAGTAGCTCCCAGCGCCGAGGCAGACGATCTTTTTGCTTGCTGATCGGAACTCTGGTTCGCGAGGGGTCTTGGAAGCGGAGGCCGAAACAGAACTCGTCTTAGCTCTTGAAACACCCATACTTATCACCGTGGATATTCTTTAGCGCAATTCGCGGTTGGACTGCTGCCTGAGGACCGCTCCCAAGCTGTTCGGGCGCAATATACCAACTGACTCAGGTCTGGACCACACTGCTCGCCGCCGGTTGGCCGCCTCTGCTACATGTAACACCACCAACTGACTTCTGACTCCCGGCTCCTGACTTCCGACTTCTTCTTCCACCCGCGCTGCGATGGTTACGGCGCGATCCACAGGATAGTATGCGGCACGATGCCACTACCTGATTTCACCAACCATCTCGAACAGACCCAGGAAACCGCACAGAAGCCCCACGTTGTTGCCAAGGCCGACTATGACTCGGTCATGGACAGCTCCCAGGCGCTGCTGGGCGAACTGGCAAAGGTGCCTGATGGCGATCTTATTGCGGAGATGGTCACCAATGCCGTCAAACTCCTGCGCGACCGTAACAATCGCGGCGACCTGAAACTGGTAAACAAGAGCTTCAAGGAACTCCGTTACGCCCTGAAGATATTCACCCCCTACCGCGATGTGCGCAAAGTCAGCATCTTCGGATCGGCCCGCACGCCGGAGACCGATCCGGACTACGAAGCTGCCTCCGATTTCGCCAAGCGGATCGCCGCCTTAGGCTGGATGGTCATCACCGGCGCCGGCGGCGGGATCATGGCGGCCGGCCATGGCGGCGCAGGGCCCGACCCATCTTTCGGCCTCGCCATCCGCCTGCCCTTCGAGCAGAACACCAATCCCTTCATCGCCAGGGATAAGAAACTGATTAACTTCAAGTACTTTTTCACCCGCAAGCTGATGTTTGTCCGCGCAGCGCACGCAATCACCCTCTTCCCCGGCGGCTTCGGCACCATGGACGAGGGATTTGAGGTTCTTACCCTGATCCAGACCGGCAAGTGCGCCCCGATGCCAATCGTCCTGGCCGAAGCCACAGGTGGCACGTACTGGTCACAGTGGGATCGCTACATCCGCCGCGCCATGCTTGGCAAGGGCCTGATCAGCAAGGAAGATCTAAGCCTTTACACGGTCACCGACAGCATTGAAGAGGCCGTGACCGAAGTCACTCGCTTTTACAGCAACTTCCACTCCATCCGCTACTACCGCGACGAGTTGATCATTCGCCTGCGAACGCGGCCGACGGCTGGCGAACTGGCCGAACTGGAGCGGGATTTCGCTGATATACGCACCGCCGGCCAGATGCGGCTTTCCGGCCCGCTGGCGATCGAAAAGGATGAACCCGACCTGGATCACCTGCACCGGCTGATCTTCAACTTCGATAAGCGAAGCCAAGGCCGCCTGCGGCAGTTGATCGACCGGCTCAACGCCCTGGCAAGCTGAGGCGGGCATGTCCCGGCGTGTGTTGCTTCGGTTTACGCTATGTGAAGGCAGCGTAAAGACATGTCGCAGAACCGGGAACTTCTTGCATCCGGTGGATAAGCTGTGGATATTCTGTGGATTGGCTGGCAGTGGCCGGTCAGCGGTCAAATTCGAGCAACAGGTGCGGCGGAGTATCCTCCATCGTGTCACAGCAGGTTACATCTATCGAGCATGTTCACCGTTGGGTAGCCCGGCGGCTGCCATCTACAGCGCACGAGCGCCGGGTCATGGAACTGGCCCAGGGCATCTACGGCCTCCTCCAGCCCATTCATGAACTTCCCCCTCGCTATCGTCGGATGCTGCGAATCGGCGCCCTCGTCCACGACGTCGGCCGCTATCTTGGCCCAAGACGCCACCATATCCGCGGCGCCCGGATCATTGCCAAGGCCAGCCGCCTGGATGTCACCTTAGATGAACGTGCGTTCGGCGCCTATGCGGCCCGCTTTCACCGTGGAGCTACTCCGTCGGCCGATGAGAACGCTCAGTGGCTTCCCTCAAATCATGTCCGCCCGATGCGGATTCTGCTGGCTATCCTCCGCGCGGCGGATGCTCTGGACAAGCGCCGCCTGGCGCCGCCGACGATCCTGCTGAAGCGTGATGGCTATCAGTTGTCGATCACCGTGATCACCGCCGAGACCCATCACGATGCAATCTGCAATGCCCTAGCCAGCCGCCGCAAGTTCCGCATGCTCCGCGACGAACTTGATGTAAGCGTTAGACTTAAAGTGCGCCGCGAGCGGATTTAGGTGTACTCTGCGGTATCATTGGGCGGTGCGGTTCCACCGCTATTCACGATCAACGCCATTGCGGGCGTCATCGGAGTCGTACGCCTGATCGGCGTTGGGCCCGGCGACCTCGATCCGTTCGATCGCCACGCATCGTCCGGTGTCGGTATCGATCTCTGCCAGGACACCACACATGCGCACATCGGCGGTGGCCACATCAAAGAGCTGGTGCATGCCCGACGTCATGTACTTCAGCACGCGATCCTTCCGACGGCCCAGCACCGAATCGTACGGTCCGCACATGCCGACATCGCTGATATACCCCGAGCCGCCACCCAGGACATGGGCATCGGCCGTCGGTATGTGCGTGTGCGTCCCGAATACCAGTGACACCCGGCCATCCATGTAGTGCCCCAGCGCCACCTTTTCGCTGGTAGCTTCAGCATGCACATCGCAGACCATCACCTTCGCTCGCGTTCCCACATCACCAATCACACGATCTACCGCGGCAAACGGATCATCGGCCGGGAAGTTCATGAATATCCGACCCAGGACGGAGAATACGGCAACACTCACGCCATTGGTGGCCTGGACGATGGTGTATGGGCGGCCGGCCGCCCCGATCGCCAGATTCGCCGGCTTGATGATCCGCTCGCTTGTCTGTAGCACTGGCACGATGTCTGATCGGCGATAAATATGGTCGCCCAGGGTTACGACATCCACGCCATAGGAGCGGATTTTGTGGAAAAGCTTCGTGGTGATGCCACTGCCACCGGCAACGTTCTCGGCATTGCAGATCACCATGTCAATCTGCCGCTGCCGCACCAGGGCCGGCAACTGATCGTGAATGACCATCCGGCCCGGACGGCCGACAACATCGCCCAAAGCCAGAATGCGCATGGTCATACGCGAAGCGTAGAAGGCGGCACCGACAAAAGCAAACCGTTGCCACACTCGGTGGGCTGGACCTCGAGCTTGCCGCTATGGAGCAGCCCGCAGATCGAGACACTTCATCTGCTTCTGGTCACGAATAACCAGCTTGCCGTTGGAGAGCGCCATCGGGGCCCAGATGTCCCTGCCGCCAAGGAGCTTGGCAGATGAGACTTCGGTATAGGCGTCGCGCTTGGGCGAGAATAGACGAAGGATACCGGTACCGTCGATGTGGTAAATCAGCCCCTCGGTCGTAAGGAGGTTACCACGTTCGGGCGGGACGTTCGTTCCCGTGGACCAGAGCACCTTGCCATCTACCGCATCGATGCAGAACAAGCCTGCTTTTGGCGCTTCATTGGTCGTACCGTTGAAGTAAATGCAGCCATCCATAACGATCGGCTGATGGATCTGCGAGCCGTGGGGAATCCTCCAAAGCTCTTTGACATCAAAGCCTTTAGCCGAGGGGATAACCTGGATCAGCACCGAGCCTGCGCCATATCCGCCGGTCACAAACAGTTTCCCCTCACCGAGGCTCGTAACGTTGGGAATTGGAATGTTGCACTTCCAGCCGTTGAAGCTCCAGAGGAGCTTGCCGGTGTCAGGACTGACGGCAAAGACTCCATTATTCACACACTGAACGACCTGCTGGGAATCGCCGATTGTGACCAACTTGGGAGAGCAATAGGGAACCGATGGGACCTCTTGGGCCTGCCAGAGAAGCTTGCCGCTGCCTTGGTCGTAGGAGGCAAGGCCGCCGGCCTTGGCCTGAGTGGCAACGATCACTGCGTCTTTATAGATCAGCGGCGAAACGGCCAGGGCCCAATTGCCGGACTTGCCGCCTGGGCCGAGAGTATTCGTCTGCCAGAGCACGTTATGGCTGGCGCGATCAATACAGAGGAAATGGCCGTACGGACCAACAGAGAACACACGTGATTCAGTCACCGCCGGCACTGCGCGGGAACCGGGATGGCCGTATTTGCCCGGAGCATCGTACGAATAGGTCCAGAGTTCCTTGCCGCTGCTCAGCTCAAGACAGCGCAGGACATCTTTCTGTGCGTTCTCCTCGCCGACGCGGTCGAGGAAGAACACCTGGTTATCGCGAATGGCGGCGCCACCAAAGCCGGGACCCGTTTCAATCGTCCATAGCACCTTCGCACCATCGGCCGGGAATGCCTTGAGCAACCCGGTTTCCGACGAGATGTTAGTGCGGTCAGGACCGCCATACTGCGGCCAGTCCGCGGCCGATGCGAGCGAGGTCAGGGAAAGAGCGATCAGCGAGGTGACCGTATTACGATGCATCAATCACAGCTCCTTTGTCGGGCGCAGGAATCTACCATCGAAACCGTATAGAGCAAACGCCTACGGCACAGCCCGCAGGTCAAGGCACTTCATCTGTTTCTGGTCGCGAAGGACCAGCTTGCCGTTAGAGAGCGCCATGGGCGCCCAGATATCTCTGCCAGCAAGGAGCTTGGCCGAGGAAACCTCGGTGTAGGCTTCACGATTGGGCTGGATCAGCCGCAGATTGCCGGCACCGTCGATGTAATAGATCAGGCCTTCGGCCAGCATCAGGGCGCCACGATGCGGCGACATTTCGGCACCTGTTGACCAGAGGAGCTTGCCGTCGGCCGAATCGATGCACATCAGGCCCGCCTTCGGAGTGGCGTTGGTGACACCATTCAGGTAGATGCAGCCATCGACAAATAGGGGCTGATGGAGTTGGGAACCGTCCGTGATCTTCCAGAGTTGCTTGACGTCAAATCCGGTTTCAGAAGGGGTGACTTGGATCAGTGCTGATCCCGCCTTATATCCGCCGGTAAGGAAGAGCTTCCCATCGCCCAAGGCTGTCACATTCGGGATCGGAGCGTCACACTTCCAGCCGGAGTATTTCCAGAGGACTTTGCCCGTATCAGGATCGACCGCAAAGACACCGGATTCAACAAACTGGATGACCTGCGTCGAGCCGCCGATGGTTGCAAGAGAGGGCGAGCAGTAGGAAATGGAGGGTACTTCCTGGGCCTGCCAGAGAAGCTTGCCGGTAGCTTGATCGTAGGAGGCGAGACCGCCGGCCTTGGCCTGGATGTTTATGATGACAGAGTCTTTATAGATCAGGGGCGATACGGCTATGCCCCACGGGCCGGGCTTGCCGCCCTCACCAAAGGCGTTGGTCTGCCAGAGGACTTTCTGCGTGGCGCGATCGATGCACAGGAAATGGCCGTGCGTGCCAACGGAGAATACGTGCGACTTCGTTACGGCGGGAACTCCGCGCGAACCGGGAAAGTCATAGTCGCCCGGGGCATCGTACGAATGGGACCAGAGTTCCTCGCCGCTGGATAGATCCAGGCAGCGAAGGACATCCTTCTCGGCATTCTTCTCGCCAGTGCGATCGAGGAAGATCACCTGGTTGTCGCGAATGGCCGCGCCGCCGAAGCCGGGACCTGTTTGAATGGTCCAAAGCACTTTCGGGCCTTCGGCCGGGAAAGCTTTAAGCAGCCCGGTTTCCGAGGAAACGTTGTTGTGCTCCGGTCCGGCAAATTGCGGCCAGTCGGCGGCCAGTGCGAACGAGGATAGGGAAAGACTAATCAGGGAGATAACAGCATGACGATTCATCAACCACAGCTCCTTTGTCGGGCGAGGGAGTGTACCAGAAGGAATCGGCGGGTGTTAAGCGAAATACAGTGAATCGCAGAATCAGGCATGAAACGTCGCGCAGAGATCCGAGCATACAGATGGGTGTGGATAGGTGAGCAGGTGCGCAGGTTCTCGCGGAGATACCATCCATGCGGTAACCGATGTAAAAACAGGTAGTTACGGCGAAAACGGAGGAGGAGGTGCGCAAGTTCGGAGCGATTGTGGATAAGTCGGGAGAGATAGGTGGTACGCGGGAGGAGGGACTGCTTCAGGCCCGGCTCGTCGGCCCTCTGCTGCGCGCATGGCTGATCTGCCGTCGTATGCGGGTGTGCGGATGCGGAGGAAGGGCGAACAGAGAAGGACAGAGGGAAAGGAGAGATGGACTGCGGATGGCGAAGGGCGAGCACGTCATCGCTTTGTGCCCATCGGAAGAATGACCTCTTTCAAGGCTTGCAGGTAACTGCCTTCCGGGTCACCCTTCGTCGGCGCGATGTAGCCGCCTTCCCCGAACTCGTTCCAGGCGTACACAAGAACGATGCGCTCTTTCGTGGTCCGGTCGGGGTTCTTGTCCATCCAGTCGATCGACGACTGCAGAAACTTCCCGAACATCTCGGGTGTGCGGTCGGGGAAGTACCAGCCGGGCTTCTGGCGCAGGCCCAGTTCCCCTTCCCATGGGCGCTTGTCCCAGCCGGCCGTTACCTCCGGGATGAAAGGCTGCTCCGAGGTGCCCGACCACGCCTTCTGGTGCGCCTGCACCAGTTCGGCGTACTGGTGTTCCTGCGACCCGCGGTCGTACCCGGGCACGATGTTGTAGTAGGTCCGGTACGTGTACCCCAACTTGGGATCGCCCCCTCCGCAAGCCGCCACCGCCACACCCGGCAGCCCCGCCTTCTGCGCCGCCGCCTGGAGATTGTCCAATCCCTCCTTGCTGCTATCTGACGGGTTGAAGATGAGGACCAGCGGCTTGCCGTCCACCTTCACGTGCTGCTGATGCGTGAGATAAGGCATCCAGTATTCCGCAGCCCGGGTCCAGTTCTCGGGGCTGCCGATGAATGCGCCTTGGTGGTTGGCGACCAAGAGGCAGAACTTCAGGCGGTGGTTGTTCCTGGCTTTGAGGAACAGGCTTAACCCGGTGTGCAGAGGGTCTTCGTCGACCTGCTTCTGGGTGGGTCTGAAATACCAGCAGATGGCGAAGAACGCGATTCCGTGGTCGGCGGCCAGGTCGATCTGGCGCTCCATGGTCTCGAGCTTGTCATCGCGCCAGCCCCAAACCGGCTCGCGGCCGGGAAACTCGTCGAGCATGCGCTTCGAGAGGTGGGTTGGGGCGTCCTTGGCCCAGTCCACCTTACCGGCTTGCGCGCTGTGCCCGGACCAGCCGTCAAAGTAATAGGCGCCTACGGTGGCCCGTGGCGCCTCGGCGGCCTCGCCGATCCGGCCGAACGGAAGGAGGACGGCGAGCATCGCGGCAGCTCGGCAAATGCCTGGTTTCGTCAACGAGGATGACACGATGCGATGGGTTCTCACCCGAGGCATTGTCTCCTGTTGACCGGCCGCTGACAATCATTCGAACGGGGTCGGGAGAATCGGAAAACAGGAGGTGATCGAATCGACGGATGATCAGCAGAGGTACGGAGCGTAGGATGGTCCAGAGATTGGCTCGGCCTTCCGCTGCCAGGTGTCTGTGCTGAGAGTTGCTGAGGAAGGCAGACGTGGAGTAGTGTTACAGGCGTGAGTCTATCCGAATCACAGAGCATCGGGCTGGAAGAGGATGCAGCACGCCGGGGATGGCGCGTGATAGCAGTCGCTGTCAGCGTCTTTGTGCTGCTTTGGCTGTATGCGGCGGTATCTTCGGAGGGATTCATTGAGGCCGATGCCCGGACACACTATCTGTCGGCACGCTTTGCGCTGAGCCAGCCGCACCGGTTTATCAGCGTTTGGGACCGGCCGCTGTTCATGCTGCTGTATAGCGTGCCGGCCGCGACGTTGGGGGTGATGGGCACCCGGACCGTAAGCCTGATCATGGCACTTCTGTGCGCGTGGACGGCGTGGCGAATTGCCGCACGTCTTGGGATGCGCCGGCCGGAATGGGCATTTGTGACTACCTTGGCGTCGCCGTTACTCTACCTGCACTCATTCTCTGAAATGACCGAGCTGTGCTTTGCGGCTTTGACCGGACTGGCCCTGCTGGCATACCTGGACCGCAAGTGGGTCTTGATGGCAGTGCTGGTAGCGATCTCACCGCTGGGCCGGCCGGAGGGGTTTGGGCTGATCCTGCTGGCGGCCGCAGCACTGGCGCTGAATCGGCGCTGGTGGCACATGGTCATCCTGCCGCTGGGGCTACTGGCATGGACGACGATCGGGTGGCTAATGTGGGGCCTGCCCGACTATGGGCACGGAGTGCTGAATGCGCTGCTCTGGCTGCCAAAGCAATGGCCTTACTCGGGAGCGAGCGCGTATGACCCGGGGCCGCTGCTGCTCTGGAAGACACAACCGGATGGCGGAATGGCGGGAAGCCTGCTGCTACGGCTGCCGGTGCTGGCAGGCCCCCTGCTGTTCCCATTCACGGTTGCCGGAACGGTGCTGATGTTGCGCAGCCGCACGGGCAGCGTGCCGAGAGAGCAGTGTTGGGGGCGGGTGGTGACGATGGGATTGCCATGGGCGATCCTGGCAGGACACAGTGTGCTATGGTGGCGTGGGATCATGGCATCGAACGGGGAGTTGCGGTATCTGCTGGTGACGGCGCCGATGTGGGGTGTGGTCGGCGCGTTTGGGTGGGAATGGGCGAGTGAACGACTGGAGTTGCGGAAGGCGGGATGGGTATTGGCGGGGTTGGCGCTTTTGCCGGCACTGGCAAACGTCTATTTCCGCGTAGTGCCACTGGGAATCTATGATGATGATCGGCTGGCCCTGGATGTGGCGCAATGGTATCGGTCGGATGCGGAACTGCAGCGGCAGTACCCACGTCTGACCGCATCGTACATCGCGGTGTATCAATACCTGGATATGAGCATGACCGACCGCCGCAAGACGGTAGTGTGGAGCAAGGCCATGGTGAAGCAGCGGCCGGCCGGAGTTGTACTGGTGTGGGATGACGTTTATGCGATGAAGAACGCCGACACCAGCATGTGTGTCAGCCAGGAAGAGCTTAAAGAGAACGGCTGGCGCGAGCTACGGACGTTTGAGAGGGGGAAGCGCGTGTGGGATGTGTATCTGTCACCGGAGCCTGCTGTAGAGAAACCGTAGGAGCGCCGCGGAATCCGCTTTCTGTGGTTTGCGTGCGCTCGCCGATGATGACTCACTCACCATCCTTCATCGCGTCGCAGCCGGCATGGTGGTCGGTGAAACCGGCGCGGTGGTCGGCGCGGGTTCGCCATAGATATCCTCGTCAGACATGTGCGATGATTTGCCGATCTGAGAACTGCGCCGGCGCAGGTAGACATCGCGGGTGAACGTATACGGGTCAATGGCCGCCCGGTCACGTAGGTCCATCTGCGTTTGCAGACTGGCACGCTGGTCCACGAACGACGTCACGTCCATGGGAATGCTGACCTCAAGTGGCGGGTCCAGCCAGAACATCGGATTAGTGATCCTGGAAACGATGATTCCCGGCACGTCGCGAACCGTCGATGGCCCCAGGAGCGGAAGCACCAGATACGGGCCGGAAGATGCGCCCCAGCGGCCCAGGGTGATGCCAAAGTCGTTCTTCTGCCTGGGCCGGCCATAACCGCTGGCGGGATCGAACACGCCCACGATACCAATGGTCGTATTGATGGCCATGCGCTCGGTGTTGCGCCAGCCCTGGGCAAAGTGGCCCTGCAGATGATCGTTGAGGATGACATTCAGGTAGCTCAGATTGTCGAAGAAGTTGCCGATACCGGTACGGACTGATTGCGTCACATGCCTGGTGTAGCCGTCGGAGATATCTTTGATCACAGCGCGGTCGAGATCGCTGTTGAAGTTATAGACGGCACGATTGGACTTTGCCCATGGATCAGCGGGGTTGGGCGGGGCAGATCTATCAGGGCCGCTGGCGCAGCCGGCGGCACTCAGGGCGCACAGGATAAGCACCGCAACGCTCGTCAACAGATCACGCACGGCAAAGCAGCGCGTTCGTTCTTGAGCACAGGTTCGACGGCGCGGAGCGTTACTCTTTGTCACGTGCTTCCTCCCTGCCGACCTGCGCGTTCTTCTGCCGCAACCGTTCGATCAGCACATCGATACCAGAGCTGAGCACCACGGGCTGGAACTGAGCTCGGAAGACCACGGCCACACTGATACCTTCGACGCTGAGATCGATCACCTTCCAGCCAGCATTACTCCGCCGCAGCCGGCAGGCGATGCTGGCAACCTGACGCAGCGAGCCGCCCGACCCTTTGTGGTCGGTTACGGTCGTCACCGCGGTGTGGTCGCCATTCGACTCGGCGTGATCATCGCCGACACTGACCTGCTGGCCGGCATACTCGGTCACCAACGGCAGGTAGATGCCCAGCAGATGATCGGTGAACTGTTTGATGAACTCATTTCGCTGAGGCTCGGTCAGATCACGCCAGGATCCGCCGAGTGTCATGCGGCCAAGGGTCTGGAAGTCCAAGTGCTGCCGTGTCAGTGTGCTGACTCGATCCTGCTTCTGGTTCTTGGGCAAGGCCTGGTCTCCCAGGATGGCAAGCAGGTCAGTGACCGTCTGCTGCATCATGCCTCTCGCGCTGGCATCGGCAGGGCGTGTGGTTGTGCTATCTGTGGCAGATCCCGGTGCTGATGGCTGGATGGGACGTTCGGCGGCCAAGGTCGGATGCTGCGCAGCGGCCAGTACGAAGATGGCGAACGTGAACAACCAGGGCTTCCTCAAGCGGCAGTACGGATCTGGCCTTGATATGGGCATGGTGCAGGATTCTACCGTCTGCGCTGTGGGGCAGGAACAGGCCCACAATGGGTAATCTCAGCGAGACTATGAGCATTAGGTGATCTGCACTGCAATGCTTGAGCGCCAGTTGGTTCTCGCTGGGCGCTACGTGGATGGCGCGGCCGCCGCCTTGGTGCTGGAAGCTTGTTCAGGTTTGGCCGTCGCCGTCGCCGGTGCGGCCGGGGCGGAAGAGCCACCACTTGACGCTGAGGGTGCATCGCCCTTGGCGGCGGTGGTCGTGCTTGCCGGCTGATCGCTCTTTGCCGCCGATTTGTAACTGTCGGACCGATAGTCGGTGGCGTAGAAACCGCTGCCCTTGAAGATCACTCCTGCGCCAAGGCCGACCAGGCGTTTTACTTTCCTTTTTTTGCACTGCGGGCACAGCTTGATGGGCGCAGCGGTAATCGAGTGGAACTTCTCGAACGCATGGCCGCATCCGCCGCACTGGTATTCATAAGTTGGCATAGAGTACCTTGGCTTTCGGTGATCCACCTCGCGCTGGGGTTGCCGCGGCCAGCGCGAAGCCACGCACATTAACCACCAATCGCGTTTACCGCCACATGCGCGGGGCGCAATACCCGGCCGCGCATGATGTAGCCGTTCTGCAGCAGCATCGTTACCACCTGCTCTTTGGCGTGTTTATACTTGTCCGATGATTGCTGCATGATCGCCTGGTGCAGCGCCGGGTTGAACTTATCGCCCACGGCGGGCGCGATCTGTTCCACGTGCTGAGTTTTGAGCGCCGCAATCCACTGATCGTGAATCACCTGCATGCCCTTGAGAATCGCCGCAACATCGGTCTTGCCCTGGTCGACGCTCAAGGCCCGCTCAAAATTGTCAATCACGGGAAGCAGCCCGGTGATGAGATGACTGTTGGCAAACTCGATCGCCTGCTTCTTGTCATCCTCAAGGCGCTTTTGCGCATTCTTGAAGTCGGCAGTCACCCGCGCCAGGCGCTCGAACAGGCCATCGCGTTCCTCCTGGAGTTTCTTCAGGTCCAATTCCAGTTCCTGTTCCGGTGACTGTTCGTTGTCGTTTGTTTCGTCACTCATATTCGCAGCCTCTCCCGAAGTCATCCTGGCTAATCACCCTTGATGGCACTCTTGAGCTTGTCCATGAAGCCCTTGCGCTGTGGCATCAGGGCTTCATCCTCTGTCGTGGCAAACTGCTTCAACAGTTCCTTCTGTTTCTCGGTCAGTTTCTTTGGCACCTCGATCAGCACCTGCACAAGCTGGTCGCCCCGGCGACCGCTGCGCAAATCCGGCAACCCCTCGCCCTTGAGCTTGATCACCTCGCCATGCTGAGACCCGGAAGGGATCTCCAGCATCTCCTTACCCTTGAGCGTGGGCACCTCAAACCGCGCGCCCAGTGCCGCCTGTGTGAAAGTAATGGGCACCTGGCAGACCAGGTCATTATTGTGGCGTGTGAAGATAGAGTTGGCTTTCACCTGCAGGTAGCAGTGCAGGTCGCCGGATGGGCCGCCCATCTCGCCAGCCTCTCCCTCTCCCTGGACCCGCAGCGCCATTCCATCGTGCACTCCGGGCGGAACTTTGACAGACACCTTGCGCTTAACCAAGAGCTTTCCGGTGCCGCCGCAGTTGCCGCAATGCTCTTTGATCACCTGTCCGCGTCCGCGGCAGTTGGGGCAGGTGGTGACCATGCGGAACATTCCGCCAAAACCAACCTGAGCCACCTGACCGGCGCCGCCGCATTGAGGACATGCCATCGGCTTGCTGCCCGGTTTGGCGCCGCTGCCGCCGCACTTGGTGCAGTGATCGCGTTTCTCGAATTCGATCGTCTTCTCACACCCGGTCGAGACTTCCTGCAGAGTCAGTTCAACCTGGGTCTCAAGGTCGTAGCCGCGTGTCGGACCGCCGCTGCGTTGTCGTCCTCGACCACCAAAACCACCACCAAACAGCTCATCGAGGTTGAACATCGAGAAGATGTCCTCGACATTCATATGCTGGAAGTCATGGGCGCTGCCGACGCCCTGGTGGCCGAACTGATCGTAGCGTTGGCGCTTGTGAGCATCCGAGAGCACCTCGTAGGCCTCAGCGGCTTCCTTGAACTTGCCTTCGGCCTCCGACTTTTCGCCATCACCGGCGCGATCCGGGTGGTACTTCATCGCCAGCTTACGGTAAGCGCGCTTAACATCATCATCGCTGGCACCCTTCTGGATGCCCAGCACCTCGTAGTAGTCGCGCTTTGTCCCACCGGCCATGACGTACCTCAAATACATCAGCCACAGAAGGGGCACCGATAGGACACAGATGAACTCCTATCTGTGGGCATCTGTTGCCCGATCTGTGGCTGACAAGGCAGGCATGCCCGCTTTTCGCGAGCATGCCTGTGAAATAGGCTGTTTACCGGACTGAGCCTGCCACAGCATTCTGCAGCTTGCCGTCCTTCTCTTTGACCTCGGTCACCAGCACATCGGTCGTCAGGGCCAGGCCGCTGACCGATGCCGCGTTGAGCAGCGCGGTACGGGCGACCTTGGCCGGATCTATGATGCCAGCCTCATACATATCCACAAACTGGCCCGTGGCGGCATTGTAGCCGTAGCTGGCTTTGCGGTTTTCGAGGATCTGGTCGACGATGACCTCGCCATCATCACCGGCGTTGTCGGCAATCTGCTTCGTCGGAGAACGCAGTGCCTTGATGATGATGTCGAAGCCCATCTTCTCATCGCCTCTGGCCTTACTCTTGGCATTCTCCACGGCCTCAATCGCGCGGAGAAACGCTACGCCGCCGCCAGGAACAATGCCTTCCTCGGCCGCCGCTCTCGTCGCATGCAGAGCGTCGTCGATCAGGTCCTTGCGTTCCTTCATTTCGGTTTCGGTGTTGGCACCGGCCTTCACAACAGCAACGCCGCCGGTCAGCTTCGCCAAGCGTTCCTGAAGCTTCTCGCGGTCGTAGTCGCTGGTGGTCTTATCGATCTGCAGGCGGATCTGCTCCACGCGGGCGTCGATGTCTTTCTTCTTGCCTGCGCCCTGGACGATCAGGCACTTGTCTTTGTCGAGGACGACGCGCTTGGCCTGGCCGAGCTGTTCCAGCTCGATCGTTTCAAGCTTCGAGCCCAGATCTTCGCTGATGAACTCACCGCCTGTGACGGTGGCGATATCACCCATCATCGCCTTGCGACGATCGCCAAAGCCCGGAGCCTTGACCGCGCAGACGTTCAGGACGCCGCGCAGCTTGTTCACCACCAGGGCGGCGAGAGCTTCGCTTTCCACATCCTCGGCGATGATCAGCAGCGGCTTGCTGCTGGTCACGGTCTTGTTCAGCAGCGGCAGCAGTTCCGCCAGATTGCTGATCTTCTTTTCGTGGATGAGGATGTAGCAGTCCTCAAGCACCGCTTCGAGCGTGGTAGGGTTGGTCATGAAGTAGGGCGACAGGTAGCCCTTATCGAACTGCATGCCTTCGGTGTATTCCAGTGTGCTCTCGGTGCTCTTGCCTTCATCGACGGTGATTACGCCTTCCTTGCCGACCTTCTCCATGGCGTCGGCCATCAGGTTGCCGATATGCTCATCGCCGTTGGCGGAGATCGTCGCAACGCGCTTATAGTCCTCGCGTCCCTTGACCTTCTTCGCCATGGCAGTAATCGCGTCGGCCGCAACTTCAGCCGCCTTCACGATTCCGCGCTGCACCGTCACCGGGTTCACACCCGCGGCGGCATACTTCAGGCCCTCAAGGTAGATCGCCTCGGCGAGGACCACCGCGGTGGTCGTGCCGTCGCCGGCGACATCGCCGGTCTTGCTGGCGACCATATTCACGAGCTTGGCGCCCATGTTCTCGAACGGTTGCGGCAGTTCGATCTCCTTCGAGACCGTCACGCCGTCCTTGGTGATCCGCGGGCTGCCGTAGCTCTTCTGCAGGATCACATTGCGTCCGCGGGGTCCGAGAGTGGCCTTGACGGCCTTCGCAAGCTGCGACAGGCCGTTGGCGATCTCGTTGCGGGCATTCACGTCGAACATCATCTGTTTAGCTGCCATGGTTCTTTGACTCCAAGTCAGTTGCTCGTTTCTGAGCAGTGTTGATTGTTGATTGTTGATTGATTGACTGCTCGATCAGCAATCAACAATCAACAGCGGGACTGCAATGCCCGCGATTACTCCAGCACGCCAAGAATGTCCGACTCGCGGAGGATGACGAACTTCTCTCCATTCACTTCCACGTCCGTTCCCGAGTACTTGCCGTAGTACACCTCATCGCCGGCCTTGACGTTCAGCGCGTGTACTTTGCCTTTGTCGTCAGCCTTGCCGGCGCCAACGGCGATGACCTTGCCCTTGGTGGGCTTTTCCTTCGCCGCATCGGGCAGGATGATCCCGCTCTTGGTCTTCTCTTCGGCTTCCGACTGCTTCACAATCACACGGTCCTGCAGGGGCTTGAGTTTCATAGTTGTGCTTCCTCGCTTCTCTTATATGTCCTTTGTGTTGCACGGGTGCCACAGGCACACGGCCGGCAGCCACAAGTCGTTTCTTCCGACTGTCGTCGCGCTGAGACACCTGATGGTTCCCATCGCGTCTCCGGAGATCCGGGCTTACATCATGTCATCCATTCCGCCCATGTCTTCTCCACCGGGGGCGGCGGCTTTCTTATCTTTGGGCTTCTCGACCACGATGCAATCAGTGGTCAGCAGGAGGATCGCCACCTCGGCCGCGTTCTGAAGCGCGGTGCGCTCCACCTTGGTCGGAGTGATGATGCCGGCTTTCATCATGTCGACGTACTCAAGCGTCAACGCGTTGAAGCCTTCGTTCTCCTTGCCTTCCAGCACGCGGCGGACCACCACGCTGCCCGACACGCCGGCGTTCTCGGCGATCTGCTTCATCGGAGCTACCAGGGCATTGCGGACGACCTTGACGCCCAGCACTTCATCGCCCTCGGCCTTGAGGTCGCTATTGTCCAGAGCCTTCATGGCTTTGATCATCGCGACGCCACCACCGGCAACCACACCTTCCTCAACGGCAGCGCGGGTTGCATGCAAGGCATCCTCGATGCGGGCCTTCTTTTCTTTGAGCTCGGCTTCCGTGGCCGCACCGACATTGATCTGGGCCACGCCACCGGCCAGCTTGGCAAGACGCTCCTGGAGCTTCTCGCGGTCATAGTCGCTGGTCGTAATGTCGATCTCGCGGCGGATCTGAGCGATACGGCCCTGAATGGCCTTGCTCTCACCGGCGCCTTCGATAATCGTCGTATTGTCGTTGTCGATGCGGACGAGCTTCGCCTGGCCGAGCTGGCTGACCTCGATCTTGTCGAGCTCAACACCCAGGTCCTTCATGATCGCCTCGCCGCCGGTGAGGATCGCGATATCCTCCAGCATCGACTTGCGGCGATCGCCATAACCCGGGGCCTTGACAGCGCACACGTTGAGGATGCCGCGGAGCTTGTTCACTACCAGCGTTGCCAGGGCTTCGCCCTCAACATCTTCGGCGATGATCAGCAGCGGCCGCTTGGCCTTTTGGATTTTTTCAAGCAGAGGAATCAGCTTGGTGGCGGCGCTGATCTTGTCTTCAAAGACCAGCACGAAGCACTTTTCAAGCTCCGACACCATCTCGTCGGCATCAGTGATGAAATTCGGGGAAAGGAAACCGCGGTCGAACTGCATGCCCTCGACGACGGTCACTTCGGTCTGCAGGCTCTTGCCTTCTTCAACCGTGATCACGCCGTCCTTGCCGACCTTCATGAAAGCGTCGGCCATGATCTCGCCGATCTCGCGATCGTTGTTCGCCGAGATGCTCGCAACGTTGGCGATGTCATCTTTCTTCGTGGCATCGATCGGCCGGCTCTGCTTCTTCAGGCTCGCTACGACCCCATCGACGGCCTTGCGAATTCCGCGGGCCAGTGCCATGGCATCGGCGCCGGCGGTAATCGAGCGGTAGCCTTCCTTGAAGATAGCTTCGGCCATGACCGTTGCGGTCGTGGTGCCGTCGCCGGCCACATCGCTGGTCTTGCTCGCAGCCTCACGCACCAGGCGGGCGCCGATATTCTCGAACTTGTCCCGCAGTTCAATCTCCTCAGCTACCGATACGCCATCCTTCGTCACGGTCGGGGCACCCCAACCCTTGTCGAGCACAGCATTTCGGCCGCGGGGACCCAATGTCGCTTTGACCGCTCGCGACATCTTGGTCACGCCTTCCAGCAGTGACTTGCGGGCCTCCGCATCAAACTGAAGCATCTTGGTGGCCATCTAATGATCTCCTTTCCAAACATCCCCGCTTAAGGGGCTCACTATTCACTATGCAACTGTCAGAGCACCATGCACCATCGGCATGTAGACCTTGACGTGCCGAGCTTAGAACAAACGCGGTGCCGGCAAATGTGGATTCGATGTAAATACAGATAATACAACCAGTTGCATTCGGCATGCCGGGTATGCCAGATCAGCTCAAACCTGCCTCTCTGGCAGCCCCCTGAGATAGCCGCCAACCTCGCTTGCCATCTTGGCAGGCGGGCTCAGACGGGTCCTTCTGGCAAGGTTTTGTCTATCCCCAGGCGCAGATGCTGTCCACATACTGCGCTGACCCATCTCGGAACCAGCCATCAAGCTGAGCAGGATCTTTGAGCTGCTGGCCGCGAGATCGCGGGACGACGAAGAAGGAGCAGCGGATATCCGGAATCGCGGTCATGTCGCTCCAGAGCTTCTCAAACTGGGCGACGGGGTAGATGTCCTCCTGGCCGTGACCCCAGCGCTTCTTTACATCCTTGAGAGTGACATAGGTTGGCATCTTAGCGGCCACACCACGGATGGCGGCCGCGACGCGGGTCTGATCCGCCAGATCGGCGCGCGATATGCCGAATGCGGCAAGTAACTGGTCGATGTCGATCCAGGTCGTCATCGTGTTGTAGTAGGAGAGCGCGAACTCGGCCTCCTCGCGCGGCATGGCCAGGCCCTCGAGCAACCGCACCTGGCCGTTGATCTTCGCCAGACCTCCGCCGCGGTCTTCGATCCGGCGGGTGATGACTTCAAACGAAAGGCAACTCCCCTGCGCGATATGCAGGCCCAGGATTGCCGGATCGAGATCCGCGCCTAAGGTGTCGATGTTGTGCAACATCAGGTACTTCAGTTTCGGCCGGCGTTGCAGCAGACCGTGCAGGACACCATTGCGGAAGAGGTTCGGCACTTCGTACCAGTGCCCCACCGGGTGCAGGCACTGCCCGGGCAGATTGTCGGTGTAGTCTGAGCCCTCTCCCATACCGCGGGCCCAGTTCATCAACGCGGCATGCACACTTTCGATCATCTTCTGCTTCTGCTCGTCGAGCTGTTTCTGTGGCATCTCTTCCCAGGCAAAGCGCAGGTCGCGCACCATTGGGATCATCCGCATGCCCACCGCCCTGCCCGGCGAGAGCAGCACTTCGCCGGTGTAGCCATAGTTACCGTACTTGGCGAGCCAATCGGCAACCGGCTCGTGGGTGAGATAACTGGTGGAGACCAGGTGCGGCGGCATCACACCCGTGAGCTTGCCGATTCGTCGCGTCTTCGCCAAATGGGTTTCGATAAAGGTGCGGTGGACCCCGGAGAGCTTGCTGAACGGATGCAGGGCCTTGCACACTCCCGCGCCCTGTGTCCAGCGCGATCCAGAACCGGCCGCCAGGGTGAGCACGGCAACCTGCCCATCGGCCAAAGCCGCCATGCCGCGCCGTCGCAGATCATCGCCGGTCCGCTTTGTGATATCGATGACATCGGCGCTGCTGACATCGGTGATGATCGTGTTTGGCGGCAACCGGTTCTGCGCTAGACCAATCCGGCCATTGCGCAAATCAGACTGAATCCGTTCATGCTGCTGCCGATCAAAGCCGTTGGCATCGAGCATTGCCTGCAACGTCTGGCCCTTGCCATCATCCGCTGTCGGCCGCGGCAGCATGCGGTCAAACAGCGTCTCGACCATGCCGCTGAGTTCCTCGCGGGAACGAGCCGCACTGCCGAAATGCTGCAACTCGGCACGGCGATGGGCAGTCTGCTCGCGGGGGTCGGTTCGCAGCCACTGCGGCACCATCATGCCATAGTAGCCGGCCGGCAGAACCGCTTCCGGCCCGCACAGCAGGCGTGCAAACGTGCCCTTTTCATTGATCGCGAAGTCATAAACAACCGGCGCCATGGCGAACGGAAGTGAATGCTGCAGTTCTTTGCGCGTCTCCAGCATCATCGACTGCAGGAAGTCCTGTGCCTCACGCTTGCGCTGCGGAGCAAAGATAAAGCCCATGCCGCCGCCCGACATCCCGCCGAGCATCCAGAAACCCCAGAACGCATCGCCGAACTTCTGACGCGTCTTGCGAATGAGGGCCTCGGTATAGAAGTTGCTCGCCCAGGGGATGATCGTCTGCAGCGGCTCGAAGAAGTTGCGCGTGGTGGCCGCCCCGAGAGCCTGAACATCGCCGCGCTTCAGAACAGCAACGACCTCATCGAGTATCCCCATCGCCTGTTTGCGGCCGGCCCACTCCCTGGCGCTGCGGAGCAGGTATTTCTCGGTCACCATTTCCAGGATTGGGCCAACATTCTGGGCCATCCCTCCATGCACCAACACCAGGCTCTGTTCGATCTTCCGACGCGTATCGGCCGAGGCGTCGTTGTGATCGAGAATACGATGGTTCGGCAGAAGCCGCCCGCGACTGATGCCAAACTCCGGATCACCCTCGCCAGCCAGCGATCCCTGGATCAGCTTCATGCCCGGCCAGACGCCCCCGGAATCCTGCCACCCGCCGCCCGACCCGCCCAACCATTCGCCCAGGATCGCGCGAGCCGCAACAAGTCGGCGGTCGGTTTCATCGAGCATGCCGGTGAGGTTTCGCGCCTGCCCGGTGGCGCGCATGCATGCGGCGATCAATGCCCCCAGCAGGTTAGTGGATACCGCCAGGCGCGACCCCTTGGGGATGTTGTTCACACTGCTGACGATCTCCAGCCCCAGGCCCGGACCAATCATCAGCGTCAGCAGATCCGAGAGCTTCTGCCCCGAACCTTCCAGGCCCGGCGGAACGATGCCCGAGGCAATTAGCGCCGCCTTGAGCAGGCCCAGGTAGTCTTTGGCGAAATCGAAGATATCGGCAAGTAAGGTAATCTCCGCCTGCGCGCCCAGGTCAACGCTGATGAGCCGGATAATCGGCTCCTCAATCACACGGAGATATGCCTCGACCGGTGGACGCGGCTCTTTGTCCCGGCCGCGCACGGCAAGGTCGATCGAGACATTCAGTACTCGGGCGCCTTCGGGGAAATCCATCCCCAGAAAGAAGATGTCGCTCCAGGCACTGTGCGACAGATCCATGCGTACAGGCGTCTTCTCACTCAGGATCGGAAACAGTCCATCAGCGCCGCGTTGCAGCAGTTCGCGGCGGAATCGCAGAGGCTGATCGGCGGGATGACCCATGCGGAACATCCACTGATTTCCGCGCACAGAACGGACGCTACGCCGAACCTGGTTTGCCAGCGTCTGGAACCCCAGATCGTGATAGGCAGCCGCCAGGGCACTGGCAATTGCATCACTGGGCCCGTGCTGCATCTGGTGTGCCAGGAACATATCGATCGCTTCTTCAAACCGTCGCGAGAGAAGTTGCGTGTAACCATCAAACGGCACCAGACCGGCCACGCCGTGCCCCAACCTGGCCGGCAGCTCGTAACGGTAGATGGCATATAGAAAGAACAGCGCACGTACACGCTCGTAGAGATTGTCGCTGGAGCGACGAAACGAGTCGAGTTGGGCGCAGTATTGCAGCAGCCTGGATGCATCTGCCCCGCGGCAAAGCTCTTCCAGCGAACGGTTGCGGACATCGGCGTCGCCGCTGGTGATGGTATGAATCAGTTCGCAAGCCATAACGCGTGCACTCACTTCCTTGCGGAAATCAGCGTGAACGATCTGCCAGAAGCTCAACAAGCTGCGTCAGGACCTCATCGCGATCGCCGCCATCCAGGCTGAACGCAAGCTGCGCCATCAGCAGCCCGTACTTCACGCCAATGTCAAAGCGGCGGCCGTTAAGCTCCATTGCGAGATATCGCTCTCGCCCTGCCAGCGCCTGCAGGGCATCAGAAAGCTGGATGCTGCTGCCGCCAGCCGACACCATCTGATCGAGCAACTCCATTACTGTCGGCGACAGCACATGCAAGCCAAAGAGCGTCAGGTAGTGGCCCGCCCGCAGACCCGGAACCACCAGAAGCTGTTCCGCCTGTGTTGGCGTGGGCTTTTCGATGACGCGCTCCACCTCATAGAGATTGGCCCTTTGTGGCACCAGTTGTCCGCCAATGGCACCATAGTATGGCAGCTTGCTGTCGCGGGCGGCCTGCACGGCGGACACCGCACAGTTTTCCTGCTGGGCCACCTGCACTAACTGCTGGGCACAGCGCAGATCCGTACCGCTGAGATACAGGTGATCGCTGATCAAATGCAGGAACGCTTCGCCGGCAGTAAATGCTCGCGCACACCAAAGGGCGTGCCCATAGCCGCGCGGATCGCGCTGCTCAACAAATGTAAGCCGTGATGCCTCCTTGCCGGCGCCTTGGGAGTAACGATCCTGATCGCCCGGGCAGATCACGATACAGATCTCCTCGACGCCGGCCGACACGGCCTCCTCGATTACGATCTGCAGCGCCGTCTTATACTGTCCATCCCGATCTACCAGAGCCTGAATCGGCAACCCGCGCTGGTTGCGGCCGGCCGCCGTGATCACTGCCTTGCGAATCTTCATAGCTTCACATCGTCCGCGCCAAACGCGATGGCGTCAACGTCTTTTTCCCCTACCCCCTACCACGGCATGACCTGTACCTGCACGTAAAGATAGCCCAACTGGCTCAGCAGGATACTCACCACCAGCCACACGCCAGCGGCAACCGATTCGCCAACAATCATTCCGACGAAAAAAGGCCGGGCGTTCTGGTAGAGCCTGTGTCCTCCGAATCTCACGACCAGTTGCTTGCACAGCCACCCCGCGAAGAAACTGAACCAGAGAATATTGCCAGGAAACGTCTGCAGGATGAGGTACCCGATCGGATGGAAAGGCCACCATACATATCGCAGACGCAGCACCGACAGCAGCGCCGTCAGGCCAAAGCCGAAACCGAAGTTGGTGGCCGGGTCATGCCTCAGGTTGTATACGCCATCCTGGTAAGCAATCGAGCCATCGAGGACCGACCACCGGGCCATGTTGGTGCCCCAGTAGTTGATCGGCGAATCCTGCGTCCGATCCAGTGTCGCTCCGTACTTGTACTCCGTCCCGAGCACCCCCGCCCAACTGAAAACATATCCCACCACCAGCGCCAAGGCCAGAACTATCATAAACCGGCGGCTCAGCTTGCGCTGAGCCTGGTCCGCGGACCTGGACGACTCAGCGAAGAGCGTCTGATCCGCAAGGCGCATCGCATGCGAACCATACACCGCCAGCGTTTCGCGCTGATCGTAATGGGTCGATTCGTGGATGGCCGTCAGGTAGAACGATTCGACCGACGGCCGGTGCGTCATGCCACCCATGACCATGTAGTGCAACGGCCGGTACAGCGGCACCAGTGCCGGACTGTGCACGATGCCGGTTTCGGCAACGAACCGCGCGGTGATAACAAAAAGCAGCAGCAGCATCGTCGCCAGGAGCACGGCTCCGACGAAATCGCTGCCCGCGAGCATCAGCCAGCCGACGAATACCGCATACGACAGGACCAGTCCCCAGAACGCCGCGCGATAAGACAGATAGCGGCCACGCGGTTCGCCGGGGCGCTCGCCGCGAAACGCCTGCGCCAGCACCAGTTTCCAGTGCTGCCGGCCGATCCAGATCATCGCCAAGGCAAACGCCACGATGCCGCCGAATCGCTGATCGACCATTCCCGGGATCGTTGGATCACCGCTGAGTTGACCTTCGATCATCTTGTAGATCTGCATGGCGATAAAGGCGGCCCAGATGCTGAAGGAGATCGAACTGTTGAGGAAGTAGGTCACTCCCACCACCGTGAAGAACAGCGTTCCTGCTTTCAGACCTCCATCGGCATAGATAAACGGTGGGTTCGCCAGGACCCCGCTCAGATTGTACTTTACAGGGATCTCGGGGATGTATTTGGGGAAATACCGGAAGCCCCCGTTCCACATATGCAACGCGAAGATCATCGCAAAGCCGACCCAGAAGACGCGGTTGCGCATCAGGCCGTTGAACCACTGCCCCGGCCGCGGCGACTCCAGCAGGGAAAGCTGGATCTGCGCCAACGGGAACGGCAACCGCTCATTTTCGGCCCACTGCCGGCGGACGATCGCCATCAGGCACATTACCGCCCCATACGCGGCAAATGTCGGAACGCCCCAGACGAGAACCACACGCGCCCAAGCCCAATATGGTGGTGGCCCGATCCCTGTCCACCGCTGCATGAATCCGTTTACGATAGGGCTGTTGAACCATGTGTTTCGGTCGCTGCTGCCGAGGTCGGGAAAGAGCCAATCCGGAACGCGCAGGTTCACCAGCAGGTCGCGGAATTCCTTGCTCGCCTGCGCGTGCCACCATGGTGCGATGATGGAATGCGGCAGCCAGCGCATTAGCCCACCCGATGGCATGGTGCAGCTTACCAGTGCCATGGAGAACGCCACAATCAATTCACCGGTCGAAAATGCAAAGCGAGGCGCCCATCGCGACAGCGGCCCATTGATACCGACCACAAAGAGGAATGTCATCAGCACAAGCCCCAGGGGCAGGTTATTGCCGATGAAGAAGGTATTGTTGACTGCAAAATCGTTGTAATAAGCGATGGAGCAAATGAAGATCGTCGCCAGCATGCCCAGGCTGACACTGCGCCAAGTGATGGCGCCGCGCGGATGCGGCGATGGAGAAAGACCTTCGGCCTCTTGCACCGACTTCACCTTCCTGTTCTGTTGAATGCGAGTGTATAGCGACTTGTCCGATTTTGTTACCACAGGCCCAACTGCGGCTGCAATCTGCCCCGCTCTGTCGGCCGCCCATTCAGAGCAGCGATCAGGTGCGCGTCAGGCGCCTGCCATGGCCGCTTTGCGTGCATCTGAGAGCATCCATATCTTCTTGCCATCAGTACCGAGACCAACCCAATCAGCGGTCTTGAGATACCCCAGCACCGTCAGCAGTTCCGGCAGCGGCTCGTCCTCGCGTCGAAGATCCAGCCACGGAATTCCCTTCGGCTGGCGGGACAAATCCTGCAGTATCTGTGCAGCGCGCTGCCGCTGAGCCGCCCCGAAGGCTTTGTGCTCCTGCGCGAGCTGCCATGCCTCATACACGCGGCGCGGACCTGCGAACACCTTCGTCATGATGGCCTGCGCTGCCACCTTGGGCTCCAAGCCGCTCAGTTCGTAGAGGTCCACGTCGGGTGTGCCTTCGGGCGTTAGGCCCACAACCTGGATCACCTCGTCCGCGAAGTAGTGTCCTTTTTGCACCCGCGGCAGAAGCTTCCACGCAAGCAGCGCCCATATGGCGCACGCCAGGACAAACCACAGGGTGAAATAATTCCACTGCCAGTCGCTAATCCATCCGTTGATGGATATCAGCAGTGCCAAAGCAAACGGCCCGGCCAGTGCCAGGGGAAGTCCCGCGACCAATTTCAGGCCAACACGGCTCCACACCATCGAATCACGCTGGCGCATCTCGCGCTCGATACGCGCCATATCGATCGGTGGCAACAACTGCAATTCAGGAGTATCGCTCATCTACCGGGAGTATAGTGCCGATGGCCCGGCTCCGCCCAGGTGAGGCGATCTGTACGCCAGGGGCGCCACGCCATTTGGTGAGCCGTGATAGGAGGTGAACTCACTGCGGTTCGGCCATTTGCCCACGCCCGGCCCAGTGGTATATTGCGCCCGAACCGCCTGAGGACGGCCCTCAGGCATTCCTATCAGGCTCTGTCTCTCGGCCTCAATCTGGAGTCGTTCAATGTCCGCCCTCAAGCTCGGTGTCGTCCTGATCGTGGTCATGTGCCTGCGCCTTTCCCTGGCCGCCGGCGCAGCGACTGAAGTTATCATCGCGAACTTTGACCGCCCCGGTGATGAGGCTCTCTGGAGCGCCGGCGATTCGGGCGGCGTCAAGCTCTCCGTCGAAGCCCGCGACAAGACCGATCGGAACAAGTCCTTGAGGGTTGAAACCATCAACGGCGAGTATCCGGGCATTAGCACCGATAAACTTCCCGCCGACTGGTCGCAGTACGAAGTCTTTTCATTTGTGGTGTGGGCTCCCAGCGGCCGCGAACTGGGCATTCGCATTGACGACGCCAACTCCAAGAACTACGCCACCCGCTACAACGGTGGTGTCACCATCGAGAAGGGCCGCAACCTGGTCCAGATCCCCGTCAAGAGCCTCGCCAAGGTACTCACGACATCCAAGATCAAGATGGTCGTTCTCTTCACCGCCGGCTCGCCCAAAGGCTATACCCTCTACTACGACGACTTCCGCCTGGGGCCGATGCAGACCGACAAAGTGGATTTCATCCCCTACGACCAGCGCATCGAGCTGGTGCCCGGCACGAAGGTGGAATCGGCACACCTCCCCCTGGCCAGGCCTACTGCCGGCGGCCCGCTCAAGACGCTGTGCGTCTATGGCATGGAAGAGGGGCGCGACCTGTCCGAACTGATGGAACGCATTGACCTGCAGGTGTCGCCGGTAAGCTGGGGCCGCGATTCCGGTATCCATAAGTGGATCGGCCTGAAGTACGGTGAACGCACGTATGAACTGAGCCAGCGCTATCTGGCCAGTTCCGCGCAAGGCCCTGAAAAGTTCGACACCATGATCCTCAGTACGCCCACCGGATGGATCCCCTTCGGCAAAGCCGCGACTGAGGCAATCGTGGATCGGGTCAAGAACCGCGGCGAAGGCCTGGTGTTGGTATTCCCATTCCCCGGCGTCAGCCCTACACAGACTTGGCCAGATGACCTCAAGTCGATTTCGGCACTGGTCGACAGCGAAACCGACTCCCAGCGTGACGCCACCTGGATCAGAGCCGCCGCAAACGGTCACATCGTCGGCCAGAAGTGGAAGATCGTCAAAGATCACCCGATCACTCACGGTGTTCCGATTGATGCCCTGCCGTTTGAGGCGCTCGATGTCCAGGCGTACAAGCTGGCGCCCGGAGCCGAATCCCTGATCGAGACAGAAGATGGCCACCCGGTCGTGGCGATCCGCACCGTCGGCAACGCCCGCGTCGTGACGTTTGGGGTGCGATCGGAGAGCATCGCCCCGCATATCACTGAACCACGAGACAGCCGGCAATGGCGCGACTACCGCTATTGGGAAGTGTTCTACGATCTGCTCGCCCGCTCGGCCATGTGGACTGCCAAGCGCGACATGCCGCGCGAAGGCAACCCGGTTGTTCTCAAGGATCCCAAGTATCCCGACTCGGCCCTGACCCTCTCGCAGTGGAAGAACGCCAAAGGCGAAGTGACCGCCTGGGACCTTGGTTTCCAGGCTCCGAAATATGATGCCATAAAGGTCCAGTCACCCCAATTCATCAAGAAAGGGGACGAACTGCAGGTGCAGGTCAAGCTCCCGGGCGGCCTCCAGGAAGGCACCAGCGTCGTGCTGCGTTTCGTGGACTATGCGGGTAATCGGCGTCGCACCATGCTTGAGCGACCACTTCCAATTGACCTGACCCACATTGGGGATAATGCGCCTAATTCCTTCACGGTGCATACAGATACCGCCAAGCTCGATCAGCTTGCAGTCTTTGTCGAAGTGGAAGCCGCGAAAGATGGCAAGCGTGTCGCTTTCGGCCAATCGGTCACGTACGTGACGCCCTCCGCTGAATGGAACGACTACGAGATCTACGGCTGGTCGGCCGGCGGCATCAGCTATCTGCGCGATCTGCAGATGCAGCGGCTGCGCGAATTTGGCCTGACCACTGAACAGGTTGGAGGCAACGAAGCCTATAAGAGTTTCCAGCGTGGCTTCCGCATCCAGACGATGATGTCCGGCACTGGCATGCATGCCGAAAACTTCGAGGAGCACTACCGCGAATTCGCACGCACCGGCGATAAGAAGCTGCTGGTTCGTTCGCCATCCTTCGCCGATCCTGCGTTCCTTGCCAAGCAAAAGAGCGACAAGCAGGCCTGGATCAAGCCCCTGATTCCATTCTCGCCGATGACCGTCTCTCTCGGTGATGAGACTTCCCTGACCAGCTACACGTCCGACTTCGATTTCGATTTCCATCCGGCGAACATTGCGAACTTCCGGACCAAGCTCAAAGCCAAGTTCGGCACGATCGACGCGCTGAACACGGCGCTGGGTGAAAAATGGGAGTCGTTTGATGCCATCGAGCCACCCATCACCGCCGACGCCAAGAAGGCCGGCAAGTTTGGCCTGTGGAACGAATGGCGCGAACACAACGACGACATGTGGGCCGGCGCGTTCCAGTTCTATGCCGATTTCCTGAAAGAGGTCTACCCGCAGACGCGACTGAGCGTCTCGGGCACGCAAACCTCCAGCGTGTTCAACGGCATCGACTGGGCAAAACTCTCCCTGCCATTGGGCGCGGTTGCGGACTATACCGGCCGCTACCAACTCGTCCAGCGTCTCAGTTTCAACCCTGCCCTTCGCAGCACCCCGTGGGCCGGTTACGGCCGCTCCGGACGCGGCGCCGACTATCAGATTTGGACCAACCTCACCTTTGAAGGTGACGGCTCGGCATTCTTCTGGTATCCCTCGCTGCTCAACCCCGACTTTGCCTTCAGCGAATCGGCAGAATCGTATATGCGTTCGCTGAGCGTCCTGCGCGCGGGCGTGGGCAAACAGTACTTGCAGAGCAAGCGACAGTGGTCGCCGGTGGCGATTCTCTGGAGCGCTCGCAGCCAGCGAGAAGCCTGGCTGCAGGACAAATTCCCGCAGTTTGAAGCCACTGAGAAGACCGTGTACGAGACCCTTGTCGCGGCTGGCTACGACCCATCGTTTATTTCCGATGCCCAGGTCGCGGCAGGCGAGCTTAAGAGCAAGGGCATCCGCGCCCTGGTCCTTCCAATGTCCCTGGCAATCGGCATGGGCGGCAAGAGCGGCGGGCTCGATGAACTCTCTGCTCTGAAAGCCTTCATCGCCGATGGCGGCGTGGTCGTGAACACTCACCCCGTCTTCTTCGATGAATTCCTGCAACCGGCCGCCCTGCCGGCCGACGTATCCGGCAAGTTCCTGGCCTTTGCCAAAGACGCCGACGGCCTCCAGAAGCTGCTGGAAGGCGCCAAGGTGAACCCCTACGCCAACATCCGCGATACCGATGGCAAGCGGGTGAACAACGTCAGCGCTTCCCTGCACCGCCTGTATGATGCCAAGGGCGCAACGGACGGCGCGATTCTGACGATCCTGCGTGCTCCCGCCGGGCAGAAGGAAGTCGTCGGCGCTGACGGCGTGGTCTATATGCAACCAGATCCCTCCAGCGGGCCGGCGATTCAGAAGCTGACGGTCGAGATTCCGCTCGCCAAAGGCATGGAACTGTTCGACGTGCGCTCGCATCAGGCGATCCCCGTCACGGATGGCAAGATCACCATTGACATGCAGGATGGCGACGGCCGCCCCATCGCGATTCTGCCGTACGGCAAAGTCACCATCACGCCGACAATCACTCGCAGCGCTGGTGCCCTTTCGGTGAACGTGGCACTCGCCGCACCCAAGGCAGGCGCTGCGCTCATGCCCCATGTGGTCCGCATGGACGTCAAAGATCTTGAGAGCAATCAGACCGATGGGCTGCTATCGCGCAACTTGCTTGCCGACCCCGCCGGAAAGATCGCCCTCGAAATCCCGATGGCTAAAGAAGATGGCGCGCGCAAATTTGAGATCACCCTGACCGATGTCCTGACAGGAGCGCAGGCAACCGCCAAGCCATAGATGAGGCGGCCTGAAGGTCGTGAGATGGCAGTTCACGTGCGCCATGGCTTATCCATGTGTGAGGATGAATCGTGCAAAATGAGCAAAAGGGTCTGATCCAGCAGACGGCTGTCGTAATCCTTGCCGCTGGCAAGGGTACCCGGATGGGTCGCGCTGACTGTCCGAAAGTTTGCTTTGAGATTGACGGTGTGCCGGCCATCAATCGCACGATACGGACGTTCAAGAAGCTTAGATTCGGCAAGTTTGTGATCGTGGTCGGCCCTCTTGCCGAACAGGTGATGGATTGCATCACCAGGGAAGAGCCGCAGGCGCTCTATGTGCACCAGTCGCCGCAACTTGGTACCGGCGATGCGGCGAAGAAAGCCGCCGCCGCCCTGGAGCAGATTGGGCACAGCGGCCCGGTACTGGTAACCCTGGGCGACAAGCTTATCGAGGCGGAGGCGATCGAGGCGCTGGTGGATGGATTTGTCCGCCAGCAGGCCGACTTTGCCCTGGCAACGATACCCAGAACAAAGGCTACCGAGGCCTCCGGCGGCAGAATCTTCCTCGACGCCGGCGGCCAGGCGATCGGCATCATTGAGAAGCCCGACCTGGCTCGTCAGGCCGCGGTCGATGAACTCAAAGCTCTGCTGACGAAGAAGACAACGATTCCCGGCACGCTGGTTCGCGAGATAACCGCTAAGCATTTCGCCAACCCAAAGAAGCTTGCCGTGGCGATGCCCGAACTCCTGGCCATGGCCGCCGATGACGGCGCGCTAGACCTATCGCAACTGCAGGCACTGCTCAATTCCCCAAAATACAATCTTACCATTGACGGCAAGACGTACACCGCTCAACAGATCGAGACGCACTGCAAGGGCGTTAACCCCAGTCTCTACCTGTTCACGGCCGCCGCGTTCTATCAGGGCGTGGGCATGATCGATAACAACAATGCCCAGCATGAATACTACCTGACCGATGCCGTCAAACATCTTGGCAATGTGGCCGGCCAGGCCGGACATCGCTTCCGCGTAAGGGCCATCCCGATCGAGAATCCCGACCTGATTCAGGGCTTTAATTCACCTGATGAGCTCCTGGCCATACAGGATTACGTGCGCCGCAAGACTGCGTCCAAGCGTACTTCGTCGGCTGTTCCGGCCAAGCCGCATCTGAACGGCCAGCAGTACGCCACAGTGCGACAATGGATCTCGCGAATCGAGGATAACTCACCCTCGCTGGGGCGATGGCTCAAGAACATCTACGGCGATACTCCCGACCTGCACGAGGAAAAGCGACGAGCGCTGATCAAGGTGCTCAAGTGTTACGGTAAGCAGTTTGGCGATGACCAGAACGTCGTGATCGTCCGCGCGCCCGGGCGGCTCAATCTCATGGGTCGGCACGTCGATCATCGAGGCGGTTTCACCAATTTCCTGGCCATCGACCGCGAGACCCTCTGTGTCGCGGGCTTGCGCGAGGATGACAACGTGGTCGCCGTCAGCACGGAACCGGACAAGTTCAAGTCGCAGCAGTTTGGCATCTCCGAACTGATCGGACGATTTGCCTGGAGCGACTGGGTGAACTTCGTCAACAGCGACTACGTGCGCAACCTTCTCTACTCCTCCGCCGGCGACTGGGTCAACTACATTAAGGCGGCGATGCTGCGGCTTCAGCATCAGTATCAGGATGTGAAGATCCGCGGCATCAATGTCGTACTGATGGGCAATGTGCCGATGGCCGCGGGCCTGTCGAGTTCGTCGACGATCGTCGTTGCAACGCTGCAGGCGGCCATTGCTCTGAACAACTTTGAACTGACCAGCCGTCAGTTCATCGATCTCTGTGGCGAGGGCGAGTGGTTCGTCGGCTCGCGCGGCGGAGCAGGCGACCACGCGGCGATCTATCTCGGCGAGCGAGGCAAGATCGCCCACGTCGGTTATCTGCCCTTCCGCGTGGAAGGAATCATCGACGCCCCGGCCGGTTATCAGGTCATGATCGCCAACAGCCATATCAAGGCTGCCAAGAGCGCATCGGCCAAGCACATGTTCAATTCCCGCGTCGCCGCCTACAACCTGGGCCTGGCGCTGTTCAAGCAGCGATGCCCGGAAGTCGCCAAAATGGTCGAATACGTTCGCGATATCGATCCCGCCAAACTTGGCTGTCTGACCAGCGACATCTATCGGCTGCTGATGAAAGTGCCGCAGAGGATGACGCGCAAGGAACTCCAGTCCACGCTTTCCAGCGAGCATGCTCAACTGCTGAGCACGAATTTTGCCTCGCACAATGAACCGCCGCACTATGACCTGCGCGGCGTCCTGCTCTTTGGCGCTGCCGAGATCATGCGCGCCAAGATCTGCGTCGGTTGCCTCCAGCGCGGAGAGATCGACCGATTCGGCATGCTCATGAAAGTCAGCCATGACGGTGATCGCGTCGCCAAACTCGGAGCTGACGGCAAGTACCATCCGTTTGAGGCTGAGTCATCCGATCATTACCTCAACGGTTTGATCGCCGATCTTGCCAGCGAAGATCCCACGCGCGTCCTCAATGCGCAGCTTTATATGCAGCCAGGTTCCTATGCCTGCTCAACCTCGGAAATCGACGCGATGGTTGATATCGCCTGCTCGGTACCGGGTGTTGCCGGCGCCCAGATCGCCGGAGCAGGCTTGGGCGGCTGCATCATGATTCTGACCAGGAAAGATAGCACCGACCTTGTGCACAAGGCTCTGGTTAACCAGTACTACAAGCCCAACAACCTCGACCCCGCAATCATGAACTGCATCACTGTGGAAGGCGCGGGCCTCGCCGAGTTCTAAGAACAATCCCATGAGCGACCTCATCAGGCAGATTCTCAAGACCACGACCTACCGTCCGTTGGACGTGGAAGCAGTACTCGATCCCACCAAGACATCGTGGTGCAGCTTTGATCCCCGGTATGGCTACCATCCCCGCAGCATCGTTCTCAAGGATGGCATCGACTTCTGCCGCACCACTTATACCTACGGTCCGGAGGGCTGCCGCAAACTATTCAACCACGCCGATAAGCCCTGCCGCATCAACACCTATGGCGACAGCTTTACCATGTCGCAGCAGGTGAGCGACGATGAAACGTGGCAGGAGCGCCTCGCCGCTCACTTGGGCGAACCGATTCGCAATTTCGGGTGCGGCGGGCACAGTGTCTTTAGCGCGTACAAGCGCGCCATGCTGGTGGAAGACGGGCCACAGGCCGCCGAGTATCTGATCCTGACCATCTACGACGACGACCACGTCCGAAACCTAGACGCCTCCCGCTGGATCCGCACCCAGTGGAATGAGAAGGACCGGCCGCCAGATCGTGCCTGGCCGCTGCACGGCCTTCCCTGGCCGCACCTGCGCTGGGACCTCGCCAAGGGCGCCTTCGTCGAACGCCCCGCCATCGCACAAAGCCCGGCCGATCTACGCAGGCTGACCGACCCGGAACATTTCTACAACACGTTCCACGATGACCAGATTGTGCGTCTCTTCGCCCTGGAAAAAGGCGGCGAGGCCCGGTTCGACGATCTGGAGAAGACGGCCGATTCCCTCAACATCAAGGTAGACCTTCGCACCGCCGCAACCCGACGGGCCGAAGCCTTCAACCTGCGCCGCGCCTACGGATTCAAATCCACCGAATATCTCCTGGACAACCTGCTGATCCCCTGGTGCCAGAAGACCAACCGCAAACTCCTAATCCCTCTTGCCTACAGCGAAGGCCAGATCATCAACTTCCTCAAGGGCGGCGAACGCTTCGACACCGTCTTCATCGACTACCTGAAGCGCCGTAATCTTCGCTGGATCGATGCTCTGCAGTTGCACAAGGACGATTACGCCGACTTTGGCTGCACCCCCGAAAGGTACCTCGAGCGCCTGTTCATCAAGCCCGCCGCCGCCGCGGTATTCGGGCACTACAACGCACTAGGCAACGCCTTCTTCGCCTATGCGATCAAGAACGATGTGGTCAACTGGCTGAGCCCCAAACCGCCGGCATATAGCTGAACTTTTGCCCTTACGATGGGCGTAACAACACTTTCGGGCAGCACCGGTGGCACTGGCGACGTAAACTGGTCTGATGAAGTGGTGCAGCAACTGGGTCTCGAATCGGCAATGCGGCCCCTGGGTCGTCCCAGAAAGGCGGCAGGTGCTTCGCCGAGCTCTTCTCGACTCGACTATCGTGTGATCAGAGAACCATATTGCAGCGCCCGGTTTGTCGAATTAGCATGTGACCTGTTTGTACAAAGACTCCCGGTAACGAAATCCCTATGTATGTGCGAAGGAGGGCATGACGATGGCGTTGGTGATAAAATCATGGCGAGCTGACACGGCCAATCCCGATCCCGATGGCAATATGGTTGCAATTGAGTGCCGACAAGAAGGTGTATTGGCATACCTATTGACGGTTCTCGGCATCTCGCCCATAAGCACGATCAAAGTCGGGCCGGTACGCGTTGAGTTTACAACCGGATCTCTGGAGGGATTCACCCGCCGTATGATCCCCCTGTCCGCGATATGCTCGACCTACTATGGCTATATCCGCCCCTTACGGGCGGCGATTGTATTGCTACTAGCTCTACTGTTCATTGCAGTGCCGGTTGGTTTTGCACTTCACCCCATTGCTGGAGTGATTTGCTTCTTGGGATCTTGTGTCGTTGCCATCGCGTATTATCTCCTGAACAAGAAGCTTACACTGGGCTTTGTTGAGAACAGTGGAGTCATCTCAGGGATCCAGTTCAAACGATCCCTGATCGAGGGTCAAAAGATTGAGGAAGAGGATGCGCGGCGAGTTTGCGCACTCGTCCAGTCAATCATCGAGGCAGTTGATATTCCCGTAGCAGAACCAGTGTCTCCATCGGGGACTCCCACTGGCGGATTTCCTGTGGTGTATCCGCCGCCAGCAAGTCGCCCTACCGTACAAATGAAGCCGACGCACGTTCGATCCTGTCCAAAATGCGGCGCCCAGGTGGGCGAGGCTCGTCAATGTGGCGTCTGCGGCGAGAAGCTATGAACATGGCCGGCTACTCTGGATACCAAACTCCGTCGCCGCTGAACGTGGAACGGGGAGAGGCATGGAGGGTATCAGGGGTCATAAGCCAATACGACATGATTGCTTATGACGCCTTTCCCGACTCGCTCTTCAATGCCGCGGCGCTACAGTCGACGGCTGGGCGTGGTTTCACGTTCATGGACTTGCCCGGAGAAACCGCGTACGCTTGGGATCGATGGATCGGCTACCGATAGCGGACGACCAACTCCCTGCCAACGCGACCTGCCTCTTCACCGGTGACGCGCTCACCGCGGAGACAAAAACGGAGCATACTATTCCGCAAGCGGTCGCGGGCCGGATAAAGAGCAGAATCGTCTCCTCGGATCGCTTCAACGAAGCCGCCGGTAAGACTGTCGATCAAGCCTTGGCGGGCGCATTTGCGCCTGTGTTCAATCGTCTCGGCCTCGTTACACCAGCCTCCCACAGGACGCCGAGCGTCGGAGCATTCATTCGCGGCGACAACGGCCGCTACGAGTTTGGCAAGAACGGAAGGTTCCAGCGCAGGGGCTTTGCGGAGGAGCGGGATCCAAAGACGCACCAATTGGTTTCGGTGGTCGGCGCCGACGTGGCGCAGGTTACTCGTCGGCTCGGCCGGCCGGGCAAAGTGGACCTGGCCCCGTCGCCGCCGGGTACAAGAGCGACGATCGACGTGCCCCTCCTCGACCTGAACATTGAGATCGCGGCGCTAAAATCCGTCCTGCTTACCTTCGACCATCTGCTCGCCCCAGATCAAGACCGCTTTACGCGAAGGCCCGAACTGGCAGCAGTGCGGTGCTTCGTGCGAGATTATGTCCTGGCCGGAAAGTTCGACCAGCGTGTGTATGACCAGGTTGCCGTCGGGATCCAATACGACAAACTTAGGGAGCTCCAGGAGCTGCGGCGGCGAGCTGCCAGGCCGGCCACCCCCTTTGAGCATGTGATGGTGGCAGCGGCGGACCCGGCCACGCGAACGCTTGACGCAGTTTGGTGGTTGGCAAGTATCGATCCCTACGGTTTTCGCCTCTGCTCCGACTGGCGCGGGAAGCCCTTTACACTCGTGGTCGCGAGCGGAATCCTCAGGGACACGGATACCTGCATGGAGTCCGTACCAATCGAGTTCCACTGTCGGGTTGCCGCGCGCCTACGAGCGACGCAGCCGCGCGGGGTGACGAAGCAGCAGTTGGACGCCATTGCGGGGGAGATAGCCGTCCACCATCGGGACGCTGTCCAGAGGGCCACAGATCACGCCGAGAGGCACTGCCCTGATTTCGTCCGAGATTGCGTCGAGCGAATGGCGCAGATCAACCTGCAGGAACGCCGCGATGCGCGGGTTGTCAGCGGCCTCCGTCGTTATATAGAGTCGGCGTTTGAGTGGCGTTTGGCCGATCCTGTGAGGCGTGCCGAATTCGAAAGAATCGTGGAGTTGCGTATCGGTGCCGCGCCAGGTGAACTGCTGGGGGAGGCGGTTAACAACATCACGGCACCGCCCGCGAAATTGACTTGGGACCAATGGCACCGGCTGTACGTTTCCATCCTCGACGATCTACGAACACCCTTCGGACTTCCGGGCGAGGTAGACCGGGGCGAGTCGACGCTTGCGATCACCCAAATGCATGGAAGGGTAGTCGACGTGTAAAGGCCGGCGACGATCCGGAAAGATGGTCAAAGCAAATCCATAAAAGGGTCAAAGCATATTTCTGCAGGATCCGGAAAAGGCTCAAAGCATATTTCAGCAGACACTCTATAAAGCGAACACGTATGCCCTGAGGACAACTTTACAGTGACCCGCATTCCGCTATCCCGCTCCTATCCGCACACCCCCTTGGCCCATCGCCGCCCTCAACGTGATGAACAAGCACCTGCGGTGCCACATAGGACAAGCCCCAACCTCCATCCATCTTCCTCTGTTCGTGGCGTCCGTAGCGTCGTAAGCGGTACTCCGCGGGCGTGAGACCTCTTCAACGCACCAGATTGACTTCTCACGCCCGATCCGCCTACGGCCCTCACGACGCCACGACGCCACGTGAAACAAGTCCGAAGTCAACCGAATGAACCGACTAAGCATCCGCGCCCATCCGCGTTATCCGCGGTCGATCACTTCTGCTCTTTGTGGTTAACCCTCGCTTCGGCATTCCCCTGTACCCCTCACTGCGTAGTGGACCTCCCTTCGCTTCCGTCTTCGCCCCTTCGCGCCATCGCGGTCGCCCCCGACTTATCCACAATTCATCCACAGAAAAGTGGAAGGAATTTCCCGCTTCCTTAACTCCTTACTACTCCTTAACTTCCATTTTTGGCAGCCTCCAAATCACCCCATATATATGGAGAGACCGCGCGATCGGGTCTCGTTCTTTGACAAGTGAAGATCCACGCCATGCTAGAACCACGGACTCACCGTCCGTGGGCACGCGTTCCGCCAGATCCGTGCGCGCTAACTTGAGCACCTTTATCCGGTCGGCAATTTGGATCACATAGCACCACGGATTGCACACGCCAACCTGCGCACCTTTGCCGGGCCAGTGAGTTGGCCTGAATCACGCCCCAAAGACGCGCAAGCGATCTTGAGCACCTTCCCTTCGTGCCTTGACGCCTTCGTTTCCGCTATCCGCAATCCGCTCTCCGCTATTCCTCGGAGTTATCCACAATCGCCCCGAACCTGCGCACCTCCTCCCCCAATATCCACCTAACCGGCTGCCTCCACAGCACTTACCACATAGGGGGTACCCACCTCGAGAACTTGCGCACCTGTCACTTATCCACAATCCTCCTCATCGCGGTTCCCGTTACGGCTGGCGTCAGCCGTGCCACTGTTGTTACCCAAGAGCATTGTCACGCCCCTACCGATTGTCAGCGATGTACCGTTTGCATTCGGGCGAATCGTCGGGAGAATGCCGGGCATATGTATACCCAAGCCGACATCCTGCAGGCATTTCGTACACTTGGCATCCAGACGGGCGATCGCATCATTGTCCACACCTCACTGAAGTCGGTTGGACATGTTGAGGGTGGGCCCGAAGCGTTCTGCCGGGCCGCCATGGCGGCCGTGGGGCCCGATGGCCTGCTGCTGATGCCGACCTTCAATCACTACGAAGCCTGCGGCGGCACACCCGGCTACTACAGCCCACTGGAGACCCCTACCCGCAATGGCAAGGTCGCCGACACATTCTGGCGCATGCCCGGCGTGCTGCGCTCTCTGGACCCATCACACGCGTTTGCCGCCTGGGGACGCGATGCCCAGCGCTATGTCGGCAAGCACCACCTCGTTCCGACGATGGGACATGGTTCGCCGCTGCACCTGCTGGAACAGGATGGCGGCAAGATCATCCTCGTCGGCTGCCCCGGCTCCAATACCTTCCATCATGTCGTCGAGATGACGAACTATACCCCCTGCCTGGGCCAGCGCACGGAACAGTACTGGGTCAAGCTTCCCGAGGGCTCCTGGACCATGCTTCGCACCTGGGGCTGGCGAGAGGGTGGTTGCCCCATCACAGATCGAACGATCTATTGGGAGGAGATGCGCCGTCGTGGGTATGTCGCCGAAGGCCTCATCGGCAACGCAAAGACGATGGTCGTAAAGCCGAGTCAGTGCCGCGAGGTCATCGAGGACTATTTCTCCGGACGCATCGGCCCGCAGGCATGCGCCACCTGCCCCATCCGGCCGCGCAAGGTCTCGGCCACCGTGCCAACCGACTGGGATGCCCAGCGGAAGTGCCTGATCCGCCCTGCCCCCTATGCCGGCCTTGCACCTCTGGTTGACGATTGCATCGCCCAGCAGGATGCCGCTGCCCTTCGACACGATACCGCCGCACTCTGGCAACATTCGCGGCCGGCCGATTTTGACTCATTTGGACAAGAGGTCGCCTGGGCAGTCAAAAAAGCAGACTCCTTTGGCCTGAGTACGGAAGTCTGGCCCCTTCCAGCAGATGGCGTCACGGCCTATCACAGCTATACCGCGCCGATCGGATACCGGACCCGCATCGCCACCGTCGACATTGTCGAGCCCGCCGATCTGGCCGGCCGCTGGGCCGATCGCGCCCAGATCTCCAATACCGCCATAGTCGGCACGGGCCACACGGAGCCCAATGGTATCACTGCCGAACTCGTGCTGATTACCAATCCCGCCCAACTGGCCACCGCGGCCATCAAAGGCAAGATTGTCTTCTGCCCGAGCCACCATGTGATGGAAATCCGCGGCCTGGCAATCCGCCATGGCGCGTTTGCGCTACTCAGCTCGTTCAACACACATAAAGAGGGCGCCAACCGCGAAGCGGTGAAGTGGAACAACACCTGGGACAGCGCAAACGATGGCTGGCTGCCCACAGCTCAGGCCGCGAAAGAGAACTTCCCCGGACTGGTGATCTCTCCGGCGCAAGGTGAGCGACTGACGGCACGGCTACAGGCTGGCGGACGCGTGGTAGCAAAGCTCGTCGTGGAAGGTGAATACTTCTCCGGCACGCTTCCGGTGTTCAGCGCTTTGACGGCAGGCATCTCGGGAGAGGAACTGTGGATCACCGGCCATCTCTTTGAACAGGGCGCCTGGGATAACGCGTCAGGCGTAGTAACGTCCCTGCACGCCGGCCGCATTCTGCAGAGGATGATTGCCAAGCAAGGGCATCTTCCGCGCCGCGGCCTGCGCCACGTTCATTCGCAGGAGTGCTATGGCGTACTGGGCTTGCATGCCCTGCACCCGGAACGCCTGGCCAATGTCCGGGCAAGCCTATGCGTGGACAGCGTCGGCATCAGCACATCGCCCGTGTGCGTTAATCCGGGACTCCGCGCCTCTGGCGATTTTACGTTTCGCGTTCAGCGCGAATGTCTGCGCCTGGCTGCGCAGCGCCTGGGCGCGGCGTGGACTGAATCCCAGTCCTTCGAGATCAACTGCACCCTGGTAGCCGATCCGCGCACGGGAGACATTCCCACCGCCTCGCTCGGATCCAAGGGCGAAACTTCGGGGATCTGGCACACCAACCGCGATACCTCCGAGGTCCTGAACGAGCCACAACTCATACTCGCCGCATCGGCCATCGCCGCCTGGTCGGCGTTCCTCGCCAACGCAGGCACCGCCGAGATGGAATGGGTGCTGGCTCAGTATCCGGCATGGCTGGAAGAGGATCGTGCTTCCGGCCAGATCCTCGATGGCGAGATGTACCTGGAGCTGCTCAAGCGCGAACTGCGCACGATCCCACTTTATGCCGATTCGGCCGCGGATGCCGCTCGGTTGCGTACCGCGTGCGCGGATCTGGTGGAGAAGACGCGCCAAGCCATCGCAGCCAATGGTTCGCCGCGGTTCAGCCCTGCGGGCACAGACGCCCAGCGTGAGCGAGCGAGCAAGACCTGTCCCAAGCCCCTCTGGGCTGGCCCCGTGCTCGATGCGTTCTTTGCGCCGGAGGATCTCAAGATCGTCGGTGGCCCCAAGTGGGATAACCGGCAACTGATTCTGGCCTCATGGTGCGATGGCACGCGGAACCTTGAAGATGCCCTTCGGCTGACCGCCCAGGAAATGGGCGAGAAAAAGCCCCTCACGCTCACCTGGGCGCTGGCCTGGGTGGACGGTTTGGTCCGAAGCGGCAAACTGGTAGACATGGCCAAGCGCTGATCGCCAGTGTCGTTGCCTACTGAATGTTGACGTACGTCAGGGGATGCCAGCCGCCGTCCGTGATGGCGCGGATGTGCATCTTCACCACCGGTTCGTTGGCGGCGTTGATGATGCCGCAATCCACGCGCGCCGGCCCCTGCCGAAGTTGCGCTGGTAGCGTCACCGACTCTTCGAAGTAGGAGTAATCAGGCATCCATTTGCGAATGTCCTGGCGCAACGGCACGACCGCACTGTGTCCATCCTGTACAAATCGCAGAGCAAAGCGATAGGGACGGTAGATGGGGGCAAGTCCCTTGTTATCGATGGTTACAGCGACTTTGACCGCTTCGGCGGCCTTGGCGTCCAAGGGCAGAACCATCTGGTGGAGATAGAATTGATAGCCCATGCGGCGGTTGAACTGCATGAACTGCTGCATCCACTGCGCGGGAGTCTCGACGCTCTTGGCCATGAACGTGGAAAGGTGATATTTCATGCAGTGCTCGACCTGCCAGGCGAAGTCGGCACTGATGGAGTCTTTCGTGAGATTGAAAATGCCAGTGCCGGGCTGCAGATGATAAAGCGTTGCATGCGGCTCGATGGAAACCGGAGCGGTCTTCCACGTTTCACTCAGCCCGCATTCGTGCAGGTGACGCGGGTACTCATCGAACATGTGGTGCCAGACCAGTCCATCGGGCACGACGCCGGGCGCGCGGTATTTGCCGTCCATGAAGCCATCGCCGCGCCAGCCAATGTTCTTGCGATTCAGTGATGCGGCGTAGCGGCAACCGTGGGTGTTCATCATCGACAGCAGGAATGTTTCGGGGAATGCCTCGATATAGGCATCCACGAGCTTCTTGGAGCTGCTCTCATCGGCGTTGCCCCCGCATTCACCAAATCGCCCGGCATAGGCGACATCGACGCTCTCGAGGTTCGGATGGCCGTTGAACTGCTTGCCAATCGCTTTGACGAATTCGGACCAATGCTTCAGGTAAAGGGGATCGTTGCTGTCGATCTCGGGAACGGAATTGGTGGGGATGATCCCTGCCCCCGTCTTCTTGTACCAGTCCGGGATATCGTCGTGCACGTACGGTTCAAAGCGAATCTGCAACGTCTGGCCGCGTTTGGCGGCAGCTTCCAGGGCGCCGTGAATGACGTCAAAACGGTATTGCCCCTTCGTCGGCTCGAGCTTGCTCCACGGCCAGCGGCAATAAGAGATGCGCGTGGGCGGGTAGTTAGGCATGGGCGCAGGAATCGACGCCGGCGCCGGCGCAAATGTCATTGGCCCCCGGTCGTCGTGCCAGCGGTGATCCTCCTGGAGTGGATCGCCTTCAAAACGTTGGAAGGTCGTCGTCCCCTCATGGGGGTTGTTCAGGTAGTCGACAGAGATCTCGGGGCGCACACGCTGGATATTCTCGGCCGCGCCAAACAGCGTGCGCCACGTACGAGCCTGTTCACGGTCCGACACATTTACGTGCATGGTATCCCTCTGGTATGAAAAACGCTGGCGCGTTCCTTATTGATTGGGTTCGACATCGAGCATGCGCAGAACGACGAGATCCTGGACATCGATCAGGCCCACCGGGCGGCGATCGGCATCGACAACGGGCAGTTCGTCGATGCGGTGCTTCTGCATGATCGCCATGGCTTCGCTGGCAAGCTGATCGTTGCGGACATGCTTGGGAGTGCGCCCCATCACATCGCGAACCGGCCGCGAAAGTGCGTTGGCAGGGCCGCTGGTAAGCAGCCGCCGGAGATCGCCATCGGTGAAGATGCCAGAGAGCCGACCAGCCTCATCGACGAGGATCACGGCGCCGCTACGTCGCTTGATCGTGCTAACCTGGTGCAGCACTTCGCCGACGGTGAGTTTGTCCGAGGCGACCGGCAGGTTCTCGCCGAGCCGGAAGGTCATCGCTTCGCCAACGTGGATTAGCTGGCGGCCGAGCTGCCCGGCCGGATGATAGATGGCAAAATCTTCGGCCCTGAAGTCGCGCAGTTTCATGACGGTCAGCGCAAGTGCATCGCCCAGAGCCAGCATGGCAGTGGTAGATGCACTGGGCGCGAGGCCCAGCGGACAGGCCTCTTCGATCTTGCCCATCTCGAGGACCAGATCGGCATGGCGGCCAAGGCTGCTGCTGCGCGAGGCCGTCATGGCGATGATCTGATGCCCGAGCTTGCGGACGATGTTGATGATACGAACAATCTCGTCGCTTTCGCCTGAGGCCGAGAGGATCATGACGATATCGCCGTCGCGGATGCATCCCAGATCGCCGTGAACGGCATCGGTGGGTGAGAGGAAGTGGCTCGGGGTGCCGGTGGACGAGAATGTGGCGGAAAGCTTGCGGGCAATGTGACCTGCCTTACCGACGCCCGTGAGTAGCAGCGTCGCCGGGCAAGCAAGCAGAAGCCTGGCGGACGCGATGAAGTCCTGATTGAGGGCGCGTTCCATCGCGCCAACAGCGGCCGCTTCGGTGCGAATGACCGCCTGGGCGGAACGTTGGATATCCTGATCCGTCATGTATCGCTGGATTATCAAACGTCCACCACTAAAATCAACCCTTCCGTGATTTGCCGGGGCAAAGGCCGGGATCGCGGGCTTGTAGCAGGACACCTATGGATTACCGCGTTGATTTGGATGTCTATAACGGGCCGATGGATCTGCTGCTGTACCTGATCAAGCGCGACGAGTTGGACATCTACGACATTCCGATCTCGCGGATCACGCAATCTTACATGGAGTATGTGAACATGCTCCATGGGATCAACAACGACAGCGGGCTGGACATCAACATCGCGGGCGAGTTTCTCGTCATGGCGGCGACACTGATGGAGATCAAGTCGGCGCTGCTGTTGCCGCGCCTGACGGAATCGACTGATCCAAATGCTCCGACGTCAACCGAGGATCTTACCGATCCGCGATACGAATTGGTGCAAAAACTGCTGGAGTACAAGCGATTCAAGGATTCGGCGATGCTGCTGGAGCGGAAGGCTGCGGTGCATTCGCAGCGATTCCCGCGGTATCCGGCCATGCCTGAAGGCAATCCCGATGAGCCGCCGCCGCTGGACATGGAAGAGGTGCAGATCTGGGATCTGCTAGAGGCTTTCAACCGGCTGATGCGCGAGGTGGGGCTGCGCAAGACGGTCCATGAGGTGATATACGACGACACGCCCATCGACCTGCATGCGGCCGACATCGAGGATCGGCTGGCACGCGAAGGGAAGCTTTCCCTGCGGCAGCTTATCCTGGGACGCAAGAGCAAGAGCGAGATGATCGGCGTGTTCCTGGCAGTGCTGGAACTGACGCGGCAGAAGCGAATCCTGGTGGCGCAGAACGAATCCCACGACGACATCGAGATCCTGCCAGCGCCTGAAGAGCATCGCAGGACGTATCAGGAGGCGATGGAGGCGGACGATAAGCCCACAGAGGGCCCTGAGCCAAAGGCGGAGGAACTCGTCGAAGAACAGGAACCGGCCGAAGAGGATGGGACGAGTTCGATCATGGATGAAGTAAGTAAAGCGATGCCAGAGGATGAACAGGAGATCGAGTAACTGTATCTCGCCGGCTCCGGCGGCGGGCGACCATCGAAAACAAGAGACCGGGCAGGCCATGATTGGCCTGCCCGGGTCGTTTTCCTGACCGTTCGATGTGGCTACGGAACCTTGACCGGCGCGGTGGTCTCGCCCTGGTATTCGTAGTACGTGCGGATATTACGGGCGTAGTAGCCGCCGCCCTGGGCCTTGACTGCGTTGAGCACGACACCGATCTGCTGCGCCTTGGTTTGACGCAGGGTATCGCGGACACGCTGTAGAGCCCCACGGCTGTTCTGGCCGGCGCGGACCACTGTCACCACGCCATCGACGCGCGGAGCCAGCGCCACCGACTCCGAAACAAACAGCAGCGGCGCCGAGTCGAAGATGATGTGGTCATAGTCATCAAGCACATGATCGATGAAGTCGATCAGAAGCTGACTCTCCAGGAGTTCCGTGGCATTCGGCGGCCTGGGTCCGCACGGCATCACCGCGAGATTCGGAATCGAAGTTTCCTTCACATACTGGGCAAACTCATCCGGGGCGGCCAGGGCGTTGGCGAAACCCTTGTCATTGTTAACGCTGAACACCGCGTGCAACTGCGGTTTGCGGAAGTTCGCATCGACCAGCAGGATGCGGCGGCCATTAAGAGCCAGGCCGGCAGCCAGGTTCGCCGCGATAGTGGTCTTGCCGTCATCAGGGCCGGCGCTTGTGATCAGGATGGCGCGGGTGGTATCCAACGACACCGAATGCTGCAGGCGAGTACGAATCTGGCGAAGCTGTTCGGCGACGATCGAGTGCGGAGCTTCGAAAATCGCAAGGGGCAACCGGACACCTGCAATCTGCGGATCGTCCTGTTCATCAGGAACGATGCCCAGAAGATTGAGCTGGCCAACGCGGGCAATGTCGCGTGGCGAACGAACGGAAGTGTCCAACATCTCCTTCAGGAAGGCCACGCCCAGGCTCAGCGCCAGACCCATCATGATGGCCAGCGCCTCGATGATCACAGGTTTCGGAAAGCTCATTCGATCCGGGATATCAGGTCGCTGTGCCCAAAGGACGACAGTCTGGTCGGCACGAGATTGATACGAGCGGATGTCCTCAAGCTCTTTGCCGATCTTCGTCAATGTATCACGGACGGTCTTTTGCTCATCAAGGAGCACCAGGTAGACGTTCAGATCGGCGGTAAGTCCTGCCAGATCCGACCGGACCTCCTCAGCCTGCTTTGTCATGCGGTCGACTGCAAGCTGCTGAATGGTCATCGTGGCCTTGAGACGATCGAGATACGCCGCACGGTATTTGGAGGCTTGTTCGGCACGAAGGTCTTCGTACTTCCGGGACAAAGCCTCATGACGAGCTTTGGCCTGTTTGACGGCCGGATGCTCGTCGCCAAGCTTCTGCAGTTCGGCAAGCTGAACGTCGATAGTGTCCAGATTGCTGCGATAGGTGTTCAGCAGTTGATCTCGGGCGACCATCTCCTCGACGTCGGCAGGGTCCTGACCGGACTGAAGCTGGGCCGAGGAACGTTCGTAAGCCGATTTGGCCGCCTCAAGATCGCTCTCACGCTCAGCCAGCATCGATATCAGGTGACCTGCCTCCGTTTCCTTGGCATTCAGGTGACCAGGGACGCCCATGGCATCGACCGCCAGCTTGCTGCCGCGCTGTCGAAGCTGCTCATTCAGCTCGTTCAGCCGGATCTGGTTCAGGTTGCGCATTTCGTTGAGTGCCTGGCTGCGGCGCAACTCGACATTGCGGCGGATCTCGCCCTGCTGGCGCAAGTGTTGTTCCACAAGCTGCTCAACAATGATCTTGGCGTCTTTGGGATCGCTGGTGGACGCCTGGATCTTGATGACCTTGGTATCGGGAATCGGAGTGATGGTCAGGCGATCCACCAGATCATCCTTGGCCGCGCTGACATCTCCCTTAAACTGCTGGAACCATCCGGTGTTGCGCAGATCGGTGCTGCGCTGCAGTACATTGCTGAGCAGAGAATCGTGCGTGAGGTAGGCCGCCTGCGTGCGCTGCTCCAGCTCGATCGAATTGCGATCGAGCACCCCTTCACTTGACTTCAGCGGATCCAGAACCAATGTCGGCTGAACTTCGATCAAACCGATGGCGGCATACCTTGGGTAGTACCGGGCGAGCCAGAAGTAAGCTACCACACCAAGCACGGCGAAGATCACGACCGAGGAGATGATAAGGACCATGTTGGCGCGGATCACGCGCCAGGCATCCGCACCAGTCATCTGCCCTGCTGTGCCCAAAGGCACCTGGCCCGCGGACATGCCCATACCGGGGACCATCAAGGTCGCCGGCCCCGTCGTGCGGGGAACTCTTACCGTTGTCGTTTGCGGCAACGTCGTCATTGCTAACTCCTATCACAGCGAAATCAAACGAAACATTCCAGTATGCCACAAGCTGCCATTCTCGCAACATCTATGAACACTATCCGGCCGCTTTTTTTGCTCCACGCGTTCATTACGGTTTCGTGGTCGGCGCACCAGACGCAGCCTTAGCCAGTAACAGCTCAACTTTCGCCTTGATGGAAGCGTCGACCGGAACCGACTTGGCTTCCATCGCGGAAATCATCCCCTTGGCTTCATTGGCCTGTCGTAACGCGGCTTCCGGATAGTTGCCCAGCAAGAACGCCTGAGCCAGGTGGAATCGAGCCTCGAGGAACGGCTGATTCTGCACGACTTCCTGAAGCAGAACGATGCCTTCGTCAACACGCTTATTGTTTACCAGCACCCAGCCGTGCGTATCGATCAGCAGCGGCTGATTCACGCCGCGGCGCCGCATCGCATCATACGCGCGCTGGCTATATTCGAGCGCCTTGGCCGGCTGGGGCGGGCTCTTGCTGTCAACATAGATGCAGGCAAGGTTGTTCAAGGCCTGCAGATCCTCCGAATCGCGCTTCAGCAGCTCCTCATACATGTCCAGAGCCTCTTTAACCAGCGGCGGCTCGGCCGACAGGTAGACGGCGCCCGCGATGCCCATGGCGCGCGTCTGCTCGTCGGCAGAGAGTGAGCCGAGGGAAGCCATCGCCTGTTTCACCATCGCAACGGCATTCGTCTTGTCGTTTGCGGAGTGGTACAGCCATGCCGCGAGAATTGCCCAGCGAGTATCAGTCTTGGCCCGCTCCAGAACGCGTGGCATCACCTGCTGAAGGCCCAAGTCCTGTGCGATGCCGCGCATCACCGCGATGGCACCAGAATCATCCTTGGACTTCTCGGCCAACGAGAGGGCAAGTTCCCACTCACTTAATGCATCCTCCTTCTGGCCCAGTTTGGCATGGGCAGAAGCGCGAAGATGGCGAATCCACCAGGCATCCGGATTCTGAGCCAGAAGCTGCTCCGATTCTTTGAGCAGAAGGTCATACTGTGCCAACTCCAGCAGCATGGTCATGTAGGCCCGGACCACCTCTTCTTTGCCGCTGGACATGTCGACCGCTCGGTGCATCTCTGCAATCGCGGCGGGCACATCCTTGCGCATCTGGGCGACCGCGGCCGACCGCATCGTCAGTTCCAGCGTATTGCCGCCAGCGGCACGAACCTGCTCTATCAGAGCTCTGCAGTCGTCGACCCGCGGCGGGTTCGAACTCAGGTAGAGATCCATCAACTGGTTCCAAAGAACTCGATTGCGGGGAGCCAGTGCGGCGGCGACCTCCATTTCGCGAATCGCGCCGTCGCGATCGCGGCGAGCCAGGTAGGCCTCGGAGGTGGTGACGCGCAGCTCCACGTTCTGCGGGGCCTGTTGCGTGGCCAGCTTGAGGTCGATGATCGCGCCATCGACATCGGCAGGCGTGTCCTTGAGCTTCGCCAGAGCACGCTGGTGCAGTGCAATGGGATTGTCGGGTTTGAGCGCCAGTGACTTGTCCGCCAGCGCGCGAGCACCCTTAAGATCATTCTCTTGGAGAGCGACGTACGCCTGAGCATTGATCAGGCTGAAATCCTCACCTTTGCGGGCCAGCGCCCCCTGAATGACTTCTTTGGCTCGCGCGATATTGTGCGCTTGCAGCAGGATCTCCAGTTTCTGCGTCAGCACCTGATCCTGATCGGGAGCGGCGTCGAGGGTTGCGATAGCATCGTCGACCTTGTTCGCCGACACCTGGATCGTGGCAAGCCGCTGCCACAGTTCGGTGGCCTTGGGCATGCGTTCGGCGGCCTTGCGAAGCACCAGTTCCGCCTGGGCAGGCTGGTTGGTCCGGGCATAGAACTCGGCCAGCATCAGCGCCGGCTCAGGCTTGTCAGGCACTTTCGCCGCATGCTGCGTCAGCGCCTTTTCCGCTTCATCACGGACATTGAGCTGAATGCACGCATCGGCATACTTGCCGGCGAACTCACTATTGTCCGGCCACTTCTCGAATGCCTTGCCATAGTGTTCGCGCAGAGTGCTCGCCCACTTGCGCACCTCATCATCTCCACCTTTGGCAGCCTTCCGCTGCAGGATGCGCTCATAGGCACGGCCAAGCATGGCCCATGACTGCGGCTTGTCCTTTTGCTGTGACGCCTGGGCCTCGATCAAGCCGATGACCTTTTCGGGCTGACCGTAGTTCAATTCGTACTCGATCTCCATCTGCTTCAGGACGGGGTTGTTGGGCATGCGCCGACGGGCATCAGCGAGGTGGCGGCCGGCATCGTCATTCTGTCGCATCGCATAGCAGCTCTCCACCAGCCCGCGATAGGCATCAAAGTTTGCCGCCTGTTTCTCCAGGACACGGAGATAAGCCTGTTTCGCCTCTTCATACTTCCGCCCGGACTGCAGGCCCTGGGCAAGAGCCAGCCAGCTCTGGGCAAACTCAGGGAGTTTGACAGTCATCTGCCGGGCGATGTCAATGCCGTGGTCCACCTCGTTCTTGGCCATGGCCAGGCGGAACTGATAGAGCAGCCCGCCCGCACGATCATGGTTAACGGCGATGAGTTTGTCGAGGTAGGGCTGCGCCTTATCCCACTGTTTCTGACGAGCATAGAACTGGAAATACTGATCCCAGAGCTCAGGAGCATCGGGCTTGATCTTTTCGGCATTCACCAGATGCTCAAGCGCCTCTTGCGTCTTGCCTCTGGAATCCGCCACAATGCCCTTTTTGAGTTCGCGCGTGAACTCATCGGAGATCCGTTCGATGCCCTCGTCGATCGCATCGGCGAGTTGGTCGCCGCCACCTTCAAGCTGTGCCTTGATCAAGCGCAGCACCCGGCTGTCCGGATTGGCAGCCAGCGCCAGTTCAAGAACTTGCTGTGCATCGCCCGGTTTGCTCTGCCGGAGCAGCGCCTGCACACAGAGTTGCGCTGCCTCTTCGTCAGCGGGAGTCTGCTTCAGGATATCATCAGCAAGACGCTGGGTTTCGGTGACCTGGTCGGCCTCGAAGGCCGCCTTGGCCTTGGTGATCTTCTCATCGCGCGTCGACTCTGGCAGCTTTGCCAACAGATCGCGCGACCGTTTCGGATCCTGTTGCACAGATGCCGCCAGCAGCAGCCCCGTGACCTGGGGATCGTTCGCAGCCGTCTGCTCAAGGTAGCGCAGATGCACGGCAAGTTTGTCGCGACTGCCTTCGGTAAGCAGAACGTGGCAAAGCAATATACGCGCCGGGAGGAATGAGTCATACTTGCGAACCAGGTCCTCAAGGATGTTGCGGGCCTCACCCGTCTGCTGTGCCGCGATATAGACGCGGGCAAGCTGATACATCATGTCATCATTCTGAGGCTGCCCAAGCTGGGCCAGCATGGCGGCGGCACGGCTGTACGTCTGGATGGCATCGACAAACTGGTTCTGCGCCTGGCACAGCCTGCCCTTCAACCGGAGATACTCAGGAGATTCGCCCTGACGGTTATAGATTGTCCTCAGGTGCTCCTCAATCTTCACCAGGACGTCTTTCTTCTCCTGCTCGTCTTTCAATCCTGCCAGGGCATCAATGCGCAGCCCGGCCAGGACCATCTGAGCCCGCAGTTCCTGATCCCCACGAAGCCGAACGCGAGAACCGATGGCGGTCTGGTCATCGCCAACTCCCTGGTCCAGCAGCGCAATCGCCTCCGGGCGTTTGGCAGGATCTGCCGCCATCATCTGGGCCAGGGCGATGCGCACACCGCGATCCTCCGGACGGCGATCGAGCAGGTCACGGTAGGTCTTCTCCGCCTCTTCGTTCTTCTGTTCCTGTGCCATCAGCGACGCCCAAGCCAAATTCACCTCGGAATAGGGAGGATCCTCGGGCTTGGCCAGGGGATCCACGGGCTTGGCCAGTTCGCAGGCACGCTTCACAGCGCCGATACCCATGGCGCGGTAGATCTTGCGCTTTCCCAGGTCCTTGGAATAGACGGCAGCAATCTCGATCAGAACCTGTCCCTGACGGAGATGCGCCAGAGAGTTATCCGGGTTGGCAAGGATCACCTGCTCCATAATGCCCTCAGCCCCTTCATCCCCCCTCCCCAAACCAGCATCTGCGTCTTCACGGCGATCTTGGGCAAGGAGGTCGCTCGCTTGCTTGATCTTGGCACGGGCAAGAACAAACGGGACATCGATATTCGACGGCTCCTTTTCCTGGATGTTCTTCAGTTCGCGCATGCTCTCTTTGATCTGGTCCGATGGTGTTTCCACCCCGAAGATCCAGCGCTGCAACCACGACATGTGCAATTGCGCCTTGGCACGGGGATCATTTGGATCAACCGCCAGTATCCGATTGCAGATATCGCGGAGACGCTCGAACATCTGCGGCTGGGGCCACAACTGCGCATCTTCAATATAGGCGTTGAGCAGAAGTTGCATGGCCGGAAGGTAGGTCGGATCCACCTCCAGCGCCATGATCCAGTACTGCTTGTCCTTATCGACCATCATCGGGTCGGTTCGGGTGAGCGACCTCATGACATCGCCGAGTTTCACGAAAGTCTCAGGGTTCCGCCGGTCGAGGCTAATCGCAGTCTTGTACTCCTCGGCGGCGTCGGCAAGCCGGTTTTCACGAGTATAGAGTTCGGCCATCTTCAGGTGCTTATCGGCGGTGCCTCTGAACAGATACCGACCGCCCACAACCAACACCATAAGCCCTGCCACCACACCGATGGTAAGGATTACCAGAAAACGCGTGTTAAGTTTTCGCTGCATCGAATGCCTTCTGCTGCCTGAATTTCATATCTCACAATCGCAAACCAGAGGGGTTGCGACGGTGCGCACCCGCATCACAAACTCCCGCAACTACTGCACGACCTTCTGGGTGGTTGAGCCAGGTTCTTCGGCGACCTCCCGAGCGGGCAGACACTTGCGAATCTCGGGCATCGCATCTTTGAGGAAATCCTCCATGATCTTCGCGGCCTCATTGCGGTTGCGCCAAAGGCTCATCAACTCAATCTTGGCGTAGTAAACATCCGCACGGGTCAGATCCTGCAAGCGGTAGCGCACGGCAATCGGACTGCTTTCCATCTCGCCGTTCACCTGGAAAAAATAGCCGACGTTCTTGTTTACACGGCTGCTGATGCCCGTGGCATCCTCAAAGTTGATGAAGCGGGCTCCGAGCTTCTTATCGCCGTCCGGATGTTCTTTATCGCTGAGGTCCCAGATCTTCTGCTCAGGGTCGATGGGCGCGTAACCGTCGGCGATATAGCAGCGGTCAGGCACGTGGGCAACCGTGTCAACCATACCGGTGTAGTAAGTCACCGCCAGGTGGATGAAGCCGCGCGGTTTGCGGCTCTCCGTAATGGCGATCTGCCGCTTCTTCGCTTCCGACCCGGACGCATCGAGGATGTCCTTTATCTCCGGGTCTCCGACAATTCGCTTGTCGACGTAATCACGGAAGATGTACTTCTTCGTGCCCAGGGTCTGCTCGATCTCGCCTGGCAGTGGTTCATCGGATGATACCTGGACCCAGTTCTTGCCGAGCTGCTGCGGCAGGGTCTCCAGCGGCTGGCGCAGCTCCACCGGCGTCTTGCGGAACCGAAGTTTCATGAACGACGTGGCCGCGCCCATTCCAAAGGCCGTCACGACCATAATCACCAGTGCCACCACAAAGGGCCGGCTGGCAAATGAGCGTTCAAACGCCTGTTTCCATATGCCAGGAGGGGCCTGAAGTTCATTCTCTGTCTCGCTCATGCTTTGGCCTCCGGATCTTTGCTTGCCGGCTGTGCGCCATCGTTTGGTCCCGCCGGGCTTCCGCTGGCCGCCGCCGGAGGCCCGCCCGGCGGCTGCGGGCGAAGACGTTTCTTGGACCGGCGAATGGTGTTATGGCTCCGCTGTGGCGGAACGATGATGGGTGTGCCCGAGGCAGCGGCGGCGGCCTCAAGCTTGGCGACAGCTTCAGCCACAGCCACGCCCCCATCGTCGGTGACCGGCATCACTTCAACGAAAATCCTGTCCAGAAGCCAACCGATCAGCAGAAGCAGAAAGAACGCCGGAATCAGCATAACCATGCCTGCAAACTGGTGCGCAAACCCCTGCGACCACTCGCGGCTCCAGTAGTGATCCAGCAGTCCCTGACCGCTGACACGCATCACATTGCAGAAAATCGCAATAGGCACGGCCGAAACCGTTACAACGATCTTCTGCCAAAGCGGTCGGGCCGACAGGAATGCCATCGCAGCGCCGATCGTGATAAACGTCATCAGCGAGCGCAATCCGGCACATGCCTCAGCCACATTCAGGGTTCGCAATTCGCCCTGGAATCCTTCCATGAATATCTTGGTGCCGTTGAAAAACGCGTTCACGCCGGAGATTCGAAGAACGAACACCGCCACCTGGGCGGCCAGTTCCTGAAGGGGCAAAGCCACCGCGCTGTAGACCAGTGGCGGCCACGGCAGCGCACAGACCAGGAACAGAATCGGGAACCAGAGGACCTTCATCATCCTCCAGCCGGCAAGGAAAGCGGCGAGCCCGAAGAGCGTCGTCACCATCCCCGCATCTTTCACGAAATCGTTCTGGCCAGGATAGATGCCATATCCGAAAAGAAGTATCCCGAAAGGTATAATCGGTAATGCGCTCCAAGAAGCAACCACAGGTGTGTTGATGAACTCCCGGCGGTGGGCATACAGGTAATAAAGCCCAATCACCGGCACGCAAATCGCGTGGCTCCAATTGGCATCGCCGGAGATCGGATTGGTCTTGAGCCACAGCCGACGCAGGCAGATAAGAAAGGCAACAAGAAAGAGGAGGCCCAACGTCCCAACCTGTACCCAGGCAGTGGGTGTCAGCCCGAAGTAGCGCTCTTCGCGTACATCGACCTCCTGGATGATGCCAGTATCACTGCTTGCCAGTTCGGACATGCGATAACGCCTGTTAAATAAGTCACAGACACGGCACCAGCCCGGTGCGCCGACACTCTATGAACACCTTGAGCACGCCGAAGTTGCGGAGCGTGGCCGACCAACAGCCCTTTGCGGCTCCGCTGCCAACACGTGTTGGGGGCAACTGAATACTCGGTACGGCCCAAAATGGCAAACGGATCGGCCAAATGGCCGATCCGTTTGCTCAGGTCGGTAAGGCACTATGGGGTGACTTGGTTCTGTGTGGGCACTGCCCTGCCACCCATCCCAAATGGATCGTCGTAGCTGGCGAAATTCCTGTCATACAGGAAGCCAAAGCCGTAGGTAAACCGGAAGCCGCCACGAACGGCCGCCGCAAACGGGGCCCACCAGCTTGTCCCCACCTGCACCACATCGTTGGGCTTCAGGAACACATCGGGCTGTGAGCCTTCGAACACTTTATCGAGGTCTACCTCAACGAAGATCTCCTTGTCGCCCTGCACCCGGCGGATGACCTCTGTCTGAGATGGTACGGCGATCTGGTCAAACATGCCCGCCGAAACGATGGCCTGCTTGAGGGTGATCTTCCTTGCAGTCAGGCTATACACACCAACACGGGTGACATGTCCACCCATGTAGTATTCGCCAACTGTTGGCTGAGGTACAACAATCAAGTCATAGGGCTGGATAATGATGTTCAACCGAAGGTCGCCGTTACGCAGCGCATCGTAGGGAATACGAATCACGCGCGTCTTGCCGGCCGCCACAGGGTCGCGAAATTCGAACGGCGTTACCTGCATCGCCGGCGCGGGCGGGGCGGCAACCGGCGCGGCTGGGGTGCCAACCTTCGCCGTCGGAGTGGCGGGCATGGCGGCAGGCTCGGTACTGGGCACCGGAATCTGCTTGCCGTCAACCGTCATGAACTTTTGTCCATCCTGCTCTACAGCGCCCGTGACACTGGTGGCTGGTGAGGCCTGGGCAAGGATGGCGTGCTTGGCATTCGTCACGCTGCCCTGCGGTGTCAGCACATCCGCTGGCGACGGCTGCGTTGACGGTTCAGTGCTGGCCGGACCAGCGGGCTGATTGCGGATCTGCCTTACCACATAAATGCTCTCAACTCCCTGTGCCGTAACGTCTTTGGCCAGAACCAAGGCATCCAGCACGCGGAACTCTGAATTGAGAATCGCGTACTGCCCCGGAGCAGCAACGCTGCCAAGGATGCTGAATGTCCGGCCGCGTGCTTCAATCACGCTCACCGATACCTGAGCGCTCTGGATCAGGTTCGCCTGCCGGTATGCGGCCGCGATCTGCTTCTCCAATTGCGCTTCCGTCAGGCCCTGAGCCTGAACCTGACCAACCAGTGGAAGACTGATCATGCCAGACTCGCTGACGCGCATCTGCCGGGTCGTCTCCACATTCGGTGCGACCAGGTCAGTAATGGCCACATTGATCAGATCGTTCCGGCCGATGGTGTAATCACTGCCGGTGGGCTCAATGTCCTCCGGCCGAACGTCATTTGCATTACGAAATTGCTCGTCGGCAACGTCAACGCTGCGATCGAGGCTGGAAAGGATGGGCACCACCAGCGGTTGCTTCTGAAAGCGACCGACGGCCGTCGGATCCAGAAATCCCTTGCGGAAGTCTGTCAGCGCGCCTGTGCTCGGCGGGTTGGAACAACCAATCAGGCTGCTCGCAATAATCGCCCCTAACAGGCACAGCACTACTTTCCCGCCTATTCCGAAGAAACGGCTTGAGCTAGACAAGGTGATCTCCTTTCCTGGTCACATCGGCACTTATGCCCTCAACCACCCCATACTCCGGAAGCGGCGGAATTGAAGGTCAGGTAGCAGTTTACGTTGTAGAGCCCGTATTACGCAACCTCATTAAAGAAAATGGGCAATACGATCTCCCGGGACCGGCCCGAACCACGCCAACGGCCGCCCGTACGCGCCCCGGCATATTTCATTTTGCCACTCTGGCAGGAGCGTTAAGGCGGCTGTCGAAATGGCATCTTTGAATCGACTACCCACGGCACTCGGCAGCGGCTTTATCGTGATGCAACCTATTGTACAATAACGTCTTGCGCCATTGTGTGATGACCATGGCACAACCATTGCACTAGTGATGATGACCCCGAGCCATTGGGCTAGGGCCATAGTTATGTCCGGTATTGTTTGAGAGGAGTTTGCGATGGGCAAGATCGTAGGTATCGACCTTGGAACGACGAACAGTGTGGTAGCCGTAATGGAAGGTGATCAGCCCAAAGTTCTGATCAACTCGCATGGCAGCCGGCTTACGCCCTCGGTAGTCGCGTTCACCGACAAAGGCGAGATCCTCGTCGGAGCAACGGCCAAGCACCAGCAAATAACCAATCCCAAGAACACTGTTTTCTCAATCAAACGCTTTATGGGCCGCCGTCATAGCGAAGTGGCTCAGGAAGAGAAGATGGTTCCTTATGGAGTTACCGGTGGACCTGAGGAGTTAGTGAAGGTCACCGTCCGGGGCAAAGACTACACGCCCGAGCAGATCTCGGCCATGATCCTCCAGGATCTGAAAAAGACGGCTGAGACCTACCTCGGTGAGAAGGTGACCGAGGCGGTCATCACCGTCCCGGCGTACTTCAACGATTCCCAGCGCAAGGCCACCAAGGACGCCGGCGAGATCGCAGGCCTGAAAGTCCTGCGCGTTCTGCCGGAACCCACAGCCGCCGCTCTGGCGTATGGCTTGAACCGCAAGAAGAACGAGAAGATCTGCGTCTTCGACCTCGGCGGCGGCACCTTCGACGTGTCCGTGCTCGATGTCGGCGACGGCGTCTTCGAGGTGCTCTCGATCAACGGCAATACGCACCTTGGCGGCGATGACTTTGATGAAGTCCTGATCAACTTCCTGGCCGAAGAGTTCCGCAAGCAGGAAGGAATCGACCTGCGCAAGGATGCGATGGCTCTGCAGCGTCTGAAAGAGGCTGCGGAAAAGGCCAAGGTTGAACTCTCAACCGTCATGGAGACGACGGTGAACCTGCCCTTCATCACGGCCGATCAGAACGGCCCGAAGCACATGCAGATCACCATCACGCGGACAAAGTTTGAGCAACTGATCAACCACCTGGTGGAGAAGTGCCGCCAGCCGCTGATTGATGCACTGCGCGATGCCAAGCTGCAGCCGAACCAGGTCGACGAAGTGGTGCTGGTGGGCGGTTCCACGCGTGTCCCGATGGTCAAGAAACTGGTGAAAGAACTTTTCCCGGGCAAAGAGCCCAACCAGTCGGTGAACCCGGACGAGGTCGTGGCGATCGGCGCTGCAGTCCAGGGCGGCATCGCAACCGGCGAGGTGAAAGATATCCTCGTGCTGGATGCGACCCCCCTGTCGCTGGGTGTTGAGACTCTTGGCGGCGTGATGACAACGCTGATCTCGCGCAACACAACGATCCCGACGAGCAAGAAGGAGATCTTCTCGACCGCATCCGACAATCAGCCGTCGGTGACGATCAACGTGCTGCAGGGCGAGCGCCCCATGGCGCGCGATAACCGTCTGCTCGGCACCTTTAACCTCGAAGGCATCGCGCCCGCTCCACGTGGCCTGCCGCAGATCGAGGTGACATTCAACATCGACGTCAACGGCATCCTCTCAGTGAGTGCCAAAGACAACGGGACCGGAAAGGAGAACAAGATCACGGTCCAGAACGCCGGCGGCCTCTCCAAGGAAGAGATCGAGAAGATGAAAAACGAGGCGCAGGCCCACGAAACCGAAGACAAGAAACGCCGTGAGGTGATTGATCTTCGCAATCAGGCCGATGCGATGGTCTACAACATGGAGAAACAGCTCAAGGAGCACGGAGACAAGGTTGGCGCCGACGTCCGCGGCGCCTTGGAAGCCGAACTGAACAACCTCAAGGAAGCCGCCAAGAGCGAAGATCCGGACAGAATCAAGAAGGCGATCGACAGCGTCAATCAGGCTGCATCCAAACTCGGCGAGGCGATCTACGCCAAGTCCGGAGCGGCAGGTGCAGCCGGTGCCGCACCCGGTGGCGCTGCCCCAGGCGGCGCGGGCGCAGGCCCGCAACCCGGCCAGGGCCCCCAACCCGGCGCTGGCGGCGGTAAGAAGGATGACGATGTCATCGACGCCGAGTACGAAGTAAAGAAGTGAGCCTGCGCTAAACACGAGCCTGTATGTGATGACGGCGGCATGGAGACCATCCTCTCCATGCCGCCTCTGCTTTGCGCGCCAACGAGTCAGATGGATCCCCTCTTGCATCGCTCCCCGAGCTACCATACGGTGCAATTGATGGATGCGCCCATTTATCTTGACCACAACGCCACGACGCCGGTAGATCCGCGCGTATTCGAGATGATGCGTCCCTACTTTTGCGAAGTGTATGGCAATGCCGCCAGCCGGTCGCATGCGTTTGGGCATGAGGCCGCCAAGGCTGTTGCTGCGGCACGCGAGCAGGTTGCAGCGCTAATTGGCGCCGCACCCGCCGAGATCGTCTTCACCAGCGGAGCCACCGAATCAAACAACCTGGCGATCAAGGGAGCCGCCGAGAACTACGCGAAGAAGGGCCGCCACATCATCACCCAGGCAACCGAGCACAAAGCGGTGCTGGATCCCTGCAAGAAGCTTCAGTTGAGCGGCTATGACGTGACCATCCTTGGCGTCGATTCAACCGGGCGAATCAGACTCGACGAACTTGCGGCCGCCATCCGGCCGGACACGATCCTGGTCTCGATCATGTACGCGAACAATGAGACCGGGACCCTGCAACCGATTCGCGAGATCGGTCACATCTGCCAGGAACGCGGCATCCCGTTCCATAGCGATGCCACCCAAGCCGTTGGGCATCTTCCGGTAAACGTGGATAACGATGCAATCGACATGCTATCCCTCTCGGCCCACAAGCTGTACGGACCAAAAGGGGTCGGGAGTCTTTTTCTCCGTCGGCGAGGGAAACGCGCCGTCGTATGCGCCCAGTTGGACGGCGGCGGGCATGAGCGCGGGTTCCGCTCCGGCACGCTGAATGTCCCTGGAATCGTGGGGCTGGGCGAGGCATGCCGCCTTGCTCAGATGGCAATGCAAGATGAGATGGCACGGATGCAGAGTCTGCGTGATCGCCTTGATCAGGGCATCCTGGCACGCAACCGCTATGTGAGCATCAATGGAAGCACCGACAACCGCCTGCCGCACACCTCGAACCTGTCGTTCGCGTACGCCGAAGGGGAGAGTATCATGCTTGCGATGCCGGAAGTCGCTGTTTCATCCGGGTCTGCCTGCACATCAGCAAACCTGGAGCCCTCATATGTGCTGGCGGCCATGGGGCTTAATGCCGCCCATGCCCACTCGTCCATCCGCTTTGGCATAGGTCGATTCAATACAGAGCAGCAGATCGACTACGTTGTGGAGAGACTCACGGCGAACCTCACCCGCCTGCGCGAGATGAGTCCGTTGTACGAGATGGCCATGGAAGGGATCAATCCAGACACGGTGCAATGGCCGCGGGATAAGCACCATGATTGAGGCGGCGGATATCGTCATTGTCGGCGGAGGAGCGGCCGGCCTGGCAGCAGCAATCTTCGCGGCCGAGAAAGCTTCGGATACCAAGCGCATCGTCCTCCTTGAGGGCACACGCCAATGCGGCACAAAGATCCTCGCCTCCGGTGGCGGGCGCTGCAATGTCACACACGAGAAAGTGACGGCGGACGATTTCAACGGCTCGCGGAACATCGTGCGGAACATCCTCGCGGCATTCGATGCTGCGGCCACCGTGCGCTGGTTCGCCTCCATCGGCGTTGAACTAAAACGTGAGGACACCGGAAAGCTTTTTCCTGTGACCGACTCTGCCCATACCGTGGTCAATGCGCTGGTGAACCGATGCCGCGAATTGGGCGTGGCGATTGAAACGGAGTGCAAGGTCACGGACATCGCGCGCTGTTCTGATGGCTCACTTAAGCTCGCGGCCCTGGCAACCAGCGCTATGGGCGTGAATGTGACCGTGACAGCCCGACACGTCATCCTTGCCACAGGCGGCCGATCCCTACCCAAGAGCGGCAGCGATGGCATCGGCTGGGACATCGTGCGGCGACTGGGCCACACGGTAACCGACACGCATCAGGCATTGGTTCCGCTCATGCTTGATCCGAGATTCTTCCATGCCGATCTGAGCGGAATCAGCCTGAAGACCGAGCTTTCGACATTCGCACAAGGCAAGCGGATCGACCATCGCCGCGGGCAACTTCTCTTCACCCATTTCGGCATCTCCGGCCCAGTCGTCATGGACGCCAGCCGGCATTGGGTCATGGCGGCCGACGCCGGCCTAACCCCTGAACTGCGATGCAACCTCCTGCCGGGTCAGACGTTTGAGGCCGTTGAGAAGTGGCTGGTATCCACCTGCTCCGCCCGTCCCAAGGCCGGACTGCTGACGCTGCTCGGAGAGCACTTTCCCGAACGGCTTTCTCTGGCTCTGATGGTACATGCGGGATTAGCCGCGACCCAGCCGGCCGGCCAACTCTCGCGCGATAGCCGACGGGCTCTGGTCCACGGAATCACAAACCTGCATCTACCCGTAACGCAGCCCCGCGGTTGGAACTACGCGGAAGTGACGGCCGGCGGAGTCCCGCTCGCGGAGATCGATTTCCGCACCATGGAATCGCGCAAAGTGCCCGGCCTATTCCTGATCGGCGAAATCCTCAACTGCGAAGGCCGCATCGGCGGCTTCAATTTCCAGTGGGCCTGGTCAACAGCATATGTAGCAGGCAAGGCGATGGGCCGCTGATCTCTTCCTGTGCCACAACCCGGACCTAATCTCTGGTGATATCTCCGTTCAGGAATGCCCACATGCTCTGCTTCCGCTGTGGTTGTGGGCCAGGAAGAGAAGGCGGTTTCGGCAGATCCTTCGGAGCCGCCTCACTCGCCGGGACCGGCGCTGACCGCATCGGGCAGTCATCACAGCGGTCCCTATCACTTTTCGCGAGCGGATTACAGCACTCTGTCAGTTTTGCGGCCACGGCAAGTCTCCCAGTTGAGTCACCAGATTCTACGCTCGTCGCCCCCGACTCGTGCGGATCAGCACCGAACATGGTAGGCTTCCTCACATTCAGGAAGGAGCCAATCCCATGTCAGAGCAATCAGTGCCTCCCGCCGGCAAGCCCTCCAACCCGGCCGCCCTCACCAGCATCATCTGCGGGGCACTGTTGTGCATCCCCCTGATCACCAGCATCCCGGCCGTCATCTTTGGCATCGTCGGCCTCAATAAGGCCCGCCGTGAACCACAAGCCGGCGGCCGGGGTCTCGCCATCGCCGGACTTATCCTCGGTGTCATCGGCATCGCCGGATGGGTCACCGTCGGTATTGGAGCGTATCTGGCCTACGGAGTCGCCAAGCAGGTAGTCACCGATGTCCAGGCAGAGGCCGGCCAGCCTGGCCGGATGCTCGCCCGCAACTTCGTTCAGAAGATCTCCAGCGGCGATGTGCAGGGAGCTCGTGATGTTGCCGCCCCGGAGCTCAGCAAGAGCGGCATCGAATCCATCAGCCAGCAGATCCAGCAGCTCGGCGCCTTCCAGGATCTCAAGATCGACAATGTGGTGCCCACCACGGTCAACGGCAACCTTCAGGTGCAGCTCTCCGGCACAGCTCGCTTCGCTAAAGGCGCCAAGCACTTCAGCATCACCGTCGCCAAAGATGCCAATGGCCTCCGAGTAGTGCAATACAGCTTTGAGTAATGTAGAACGCCTCGCATCCCCGTCTATCGCCGATGCTTGCCGCGCCGATGACTGGGCGGCTTTTTCTTCATCTCGCGCGGCTGCATCTTCTTGGACCCGCCGCGCGCGCCTGGCCATTGCGTGATCCTTAGGTCCAGCTCGCGCCGAGGCAGATCCACCTTCGCCACCACCACCTTCACCACATCGCCGATCCGCAACGCCAGGCCCGTCCGTTGCCCACGCACCTCGCCGGTGCGCTCGTTCACATCCCACCAGTCATCGGCAAGGTGCTCATAGCGAATCAGTCCTTCAATCAGCCACTGATGCAGTTGGATGAACACGCCGAAATTGGTAATCCCGGTGATCACACCGCTGAACACCTCGCCCAGTCGATTCTGGAGTAGTGTCAGCACCTTCACCTGCCGCAATTCCCGCTCAGCCCCCTCGGCCCGACGCTCGGTAAAGCTGATATGCCTGCCGACCTCCACCAGCTTCTGATAATCGGGCTGGTCGCTGAAATCGAACTTCGCCTTCCGGTGCCCGCGCCCATGCTCCTGCTGCTGCTCCAGATAGGTCTGCAGGAGTCGATGGATCGTCAGATCGGCATAGCGGCGAATGGGTGAGGTAAAGTGGCAGTAATACTCCGATGCCAGAGCATAGTGCCCCACTTCCTGTGGCGAATACTCAGCGCGCGTCAGGCTCTTGAGGATCGCAAGATTGATCGCATAGGACTGCGGCTGGCCACGAACGGTATCCAGCAGCGTCTGGATCGCCTTGCGGTCCATCTTCTTGGGCAGCTTGTAGCCGGCCGCCGCGATGAACTCCTGCAGCCGGGTATTCTCCTGATCGCCCGGCCCCGGATGGACGCGCCGCAAGAACGGCACGTGCACGTGATCCAGCAGCCGCGCTACCGCCTCGTTCGCCTCCACCATAAACATCTCGATCAGCGTATGCGTGAAGCTGGTATCCTCGGGCACCGCATCAATCACTTTGCCATCTTGATCCAGCACAAGCTGGACCACGGGCAATTCCAGCACCAACTGCCCTGCCTTGAGCCTCCGCTTCTGGATGCGCTTCGCCAGCGTATTCATGTCCTCCAGCAGCTTCAGCACCTCCGACGGATAGTCGTGCCGGTTCTTCTCCCCATCCGGATGCGGGATCCGCGCGGCCCCGTCGATCAACGCCTGAGCCTCGCGATAGCGCAGCCGCTTGGCGCTCTTGATCACTGTATTGGCGAATCGCGTCCCTATTACTTCTGCATCAGCATCCAGCGTGATCCACGCGCTCTTGCACAGCCGAGGCACCCCCTCCTGCAGCGAGCAGATGCCGTTGGACAGAATCTCCGGCAGCATCGGAATCACGAACCCCGGGAAATATGCGCTATTGCCTCGCAGTTCCGCCTCGCCATCCAGCGGCGAGCCGACCGGCACAAACCGCGCCACATCCGCAATATGCACCCCCAACTCCCACTGTCCATCGTCGAGGCGATTGAGGCTGATCGCATCGTCATAGTCCTTTGCGTCATCCGGATCGATGGTGACGATCGTCTCTTGCGTCAGATCCACTCTCCCGGACCGCTCCGCATCCCAGTTCACCTCATCCACCGCCGCTCGCGCCTGCGTCAACACCTCATCAGGGAACACCTGCGGCAGGTTGTGCTGGATGATCACGCTCTTGAGATCGACGTCGCGATCTCCCTCGCGCCCCAGCACTTCCGTGATCACACCCTGAGCCGACTGCCCGCGCTCCGGATACACCGTCAGTTCCACAACCACCTTGGTGCCGGGGCGGACATTCCGCGACGAGGCATCGGGAACCTCGATTGGGTCGGTCAGCGTGTTGCCATCCGGCATCACCACCCATCGGCCGCCCTGCTTCAGCAGCGTTCCCACAAACCGCTTCTGCGTCCGCTCGATGATCTCCATGACCCGGCCGGTCAGAAGTTGCTTGCCGCCGCGGTTTGACCTCGAAACAATCTGCGCGGACACAACATCCCCAGTGATTGCTCCCGCGTTCTCGCCCTCGGAAATATACAGATCCTCGTGCCCCTCCGGATCGCGCGGAATGACAAAACCAAAACCCTTGCGGTTATGCCGGTAGGTTCCCACGATCGTGTCGCGGCGTTCATGGCTCGCCGGCAGCACCACCGACCCGCCCGCTCCGATCGCCACGCGGCCCTGATGCATCAGCTCTTTGAGCGATTCGCGGAATGCCGGGTACTGCTCTTCGTCGGCCAGTGCCAATTCCTTGGCAAGCTTGCGCGGCCGCTGGGGCCGATATCGGCCGCCCTTGACGTGTTCCAGGATGCGTTGCGCAAGTGGTTGATTCATATTAGGCATTATTGACCGATGGGCAGCCGATTGCCACCGCAACTACTGTTGCATGTCACTACCTTCCACGTCGTCCCGTACTCCTCGTGCGCCCTGTATTTGTCGTATCAACCGTGGCCGCGCCATTCAATCTGCGCCCCGCGCTCTGGAGAATCTCGTCCAGCCTTTCGCCGCTGTTCGGATCCGCCCTGCGCACATTCCACACGTATCCAGGCCCCTGGTCATTCTTAGTCACGCCGTCATAGTAATCCGGCATCTGCATAATCTTCAGCTTGGTCACCATGCCGGCAAACTGCTTCACCTCGGCATCACTTGCATCACGGCTGATCCACTGCGTCGCGTGGCCGGAGAGCCTGGCCGTCAACGACTGCGGCTCCGCGCCGGCTCGGCAACGTTCATACACATCGTTCAGCGCGGCCTCAAAGGTCCGCATACCGCTCGGCAGGCGGCTAAAGAGCTCATCCCGATATGCCAGGACGCTCTTATTCAGGTCATCCGTGCGTCGAACTCCCATATCAAGCTGCGCTGCCACCGCCGTCCCATCCACCGCCTTGCGCAGTTCACGGTCCAGGACAATGCGTTCCTTCATTTCCATGCCCGGCCGGCGCTGCAAACCCGGCGCCTTGCGATAGGCATCGAACGCCGCATTGGCCAGTTCTTCGGGAATATCGCCTGTAATCGCCGAGAGCAGTTGCCATTTGATATAGCCATCCATGGCATCAGAGTCGCCCAGCGTCCGTCCGAGCAACTGCACCGCAAGTTGCGGCGTCAGTTCCGTATTTGCTGTTTCGCTGAAGAAATCCGACTTCTGCCTCAACTTCCCCTGCTCAAATTCTCTGCCAATCTCCTGCAGAGCGGTCGCCACCGAAGCTGGCATCGCTGGGGCCTTCCTGGCATTCGGCCGTCGGGCACTTGCCGCCTTGATCGGCCTGGTAGTCGGTGATGTTGTCGCTTTAGGCGCCGGTGATGGAAGTTGACCCGCAGTCGCAGCGGGAACATCCTGTGCCGTGGCCAGATCGGCACTTCCGATCGATCCTGCCATTACCAGCATCAACATCCATCGGGCAGCAAGCATAGTCGTGCCCTCTCTCGGCAACACTCAGCCGTCGGCCAACTCAAAGCGTGCCGCGCCGGAGGTGGTGACATTCACCATCACCCCGGAGGCCGGCTCGCCATTTTTCATGTCAAACGCACTGCGCTCTTCCGGCAGTTCCACACACATCGGCGTCCCTGCCTGCACGATCAGCATCTTCCCCTGAACCGCCTTGACGATTCCCTGAACCACAAGCGGTTTCCCGGCCAGCGGCGTAATGAAACTGCCTCCCGCCGACACCGTCCACACCTTCCTCGCCCGGACAACAACCTTTCCCCGCACCCGCTGCCCAGCCGTCAGGGGAGCCTGGCAATCCAGGTACAGTTCATAGTTCGTATTGTCCACGGCAAGAACGAGCTTTCCCTCGGCCGCCGAACACACTGTTCCACGCGTCAAACCGTTGTGTGCTGTAGCTTGCATTGTCATAGGCGAGATCAGTGTATCGTCCGCACCGCCGTTCGGATAGCCAATCCCGGCCGTTGGTCATTGGTCATTGCCCACCCTCTTCGCTACAATCCTTACCCCATGGCCCGTTATTTCCCGGATTTTCCGACTTTTGAGACCGCCGCAAGCACGGCGCAGCTCATTCCTGTCTATCGACAGATGATGGCCGACCACCACACGCCGGTGACGGCGTTTGAACTGCTGGCGGCGCATTCGCCCAATGCCTTCCTGCTGGAAAGCGTGGTCGGCGGGGCGAAGATCGCTCGCTACAGCTTCATCGCAACGAACCCGACGGTGCTGTACCAGGTGGCCTCGGGTCAGGCTTCCATCACCGACTTCCGCACCGGAATGACCCGCGAATTTGTCACCACCGACCCGCTGGCCGACCTGGAAGCGCTTCGCCCTAAACTGTGCTACCATCGCGACCCCCTGCTGCCGCCATTCACCGGCGGCCTGGTGGGCTTCGCGGGCTACGACACCATCCGCTACTACGAAGGTGAAAAGCTCAACGCCCCGCCCAAGGATGATCGCCACATTCCCGATCTGCTCTTTGGGCTCTATGGTGAGCTGGTCATCTTTGATCATGTGGATAAGACGATCAAGATCGTCGCCAACGCTGATGTAAATGCCCACTCAGGCCTCGCCGAGGCATATGCAGATGCGAAGCGACGTATCGACACCATCGTGCAGCTTCTGCAGCGGCCGCACACGCCGGAACTGGGAGAGATCGATTGGAGAGGGAAGCTGACGCTCAATTACGAGAGCAACTTCAGCAAGGAAGGCTTTGAGAATGCGGTGCTCGCCGGCAAGGAATACATCAAGGCCGGCGACATCTTCCAATTTGTCCCATCGCAGCGCCTCCGTGTACATAGCGCTGCCCGGCCATTTGATGTCTATCGGGCATTGCGGGTGATCAATCCCTCGCCCTTTATGTTCTATCTCAAGTGCGACAAGTGCACTCTCATCGGCGCCAGCCCCGAAATCCTCTGCCGCGTGCAGGATCGAAAGGTGACGACCCGGCCGCTGGCCGGCACGCGCAAACGCGGCAAGGATGAAGCCGAGGATGCCGCATTGGAGAAGGAACTGCTAGCTGACCCGAAGGAACGCGCAGAGCACATCATGCTGGTGGATCTGCACCGCAACGATGTCGGCCGGGTGGCCAAGGTTGGAACCGTTGAGATCTCCGATGTCATGACCGTAGAGCGCTACAGCCACGTCATGCACATCACCACTAACGTAACAGGCATGCTGCAGGACCAGTACACCTCGCTCGATGCCTTGCGCGTCTCGCTGCCGGTAGGCACGGTCTCGGGGGCACCCAAGATTCGCGCGATGCAGATTATCGATGAGCTGGAAGCGACCCGACGCGGCCCATATGGCGGCGCCATCGGCTATGTTGACTTCGATGGCAATATGGACACCTGCATCGGACTGCGAACGATCGTCTGGGCCAACGGCATTTTTGATGTGCAGGCCGGCGCCGGCATCGTCGCCGACTCGGTGCCCGAGAGCGAATACGAGGAGACGATGAGCAAAGCCCGGGCTATGCTCAAGGCGGTGGAAATCGCTCACGGCGGATTCTGATCGCTTGCCGCCGCGAACAGTTCAGCGAGGAACTTCTGGATGCGATGGCGGCTGGCAATCATCGCCCTGTTCATCGTGCTTGGCTTGGGCGCGTTCACAGCAATGCTGCTGCACCCGGGTGGCCGGGAACTTCTGAACGACCCCCAGCACGCCGGCCAGCAAGTGCGGCAGTGGGTCCTTGCCAACCCTGTCGCCGCCGAAGCGGTGATAGTGCTGGCATACATCCTGCTCACGCTGGTTGCCATGCCGGTCTGGTGGATCAATGTGTTGGCGGGCTTCAGCTTCGGCCTGATCGGTGGAACCGTGCGCTGCGTCATCGCCGCGGCGATCGCGGCCGCCATCACGGCACATCTCTGGAAATACCTGGCTGGCGATCTTGCCCATAGTGGACGGCTGACCCGTTACCGGATTGTCCGCCTGCTGGAGTCGTACGCTCTGAAGTATGGGTTCAGCGTTGTGCTCATCACCCGGTTGACCCGCCTGCTGCCATTTGGCCTGTCCAACTATGTATTCGGGATGCTGGAGATCACCTGGCCAAAGGTTTTTGCGGGCACGCTGATCGGCATCATCCCATCAATAGCAACCTACGTGGCGATCGGCGCCGGCAGCGACTGGCGCTCGCACCTGCCCTTCATCATCACGATCGCCATCCTCACGGTCGGCGGCATCGCGGCCGGCGCCTATATCTACGCACGGCATGCGCGGCATGCGAAATGACCAGACAGAGACTATGCCTCTGCCCATTGCTGTTTGAGAAATGCCAGCGCCTTGGGGCCTTGCTCGGGGATGCTGCTGAGGTTCAATGCCTCAACGCTCAACGCGCCATCATACCCAACCTCCTTCAGCAGCGCGAAGACGGGGCGATAATCAGACTTGCCGCTCTCGCCAGGCACGACGCGGCCATCCTTGTCGGCCATGTGGACGTGGCGGACAAACGGCATCAGCGGCAACACACTCGACATCGGCAGTTCGTCGATCCAGAGATGGTATGTGTCCAAGAGCGCCATGAAGTTCGGATGATTGACCCGCTGCACGATGGCAAGCTCTTCTTCGAGCGTATTGACGATGTTGCATTCAGCCCGGCAAAGATGCTCAAGCACGATGGTCACCCCAACCGCTTGCGCCAGCGGAGCCATCATCTTGCCGAATGCCACGATCTGGTCGGTCGCCTTGCTCTTGTCCCACCCATCGGGCACATGCCGCGCCCCACCGGAGCCGAACACCAGTTTTCGGCAGCCGGCCTGCCCGGCACGCCGCAGCACGTTGTTCATGTACGCCTGCAGGGCGTCCATACTAACAGTCGACCCGGTGATCTTGATGCTGGCGGGAACCAGACTATTGGCGGCCGACACCGGCAGCACAGAGGCGGCCACCTTCTCCCGCCCTTCGTACTTCTGGTCAGGCTCCATGCCCTTGAACAGGCTCTGAGCGTTCTCTTCCACGTAATCCCAGCCGGCCTGTTTCACGGCCGGTGCGTTTGCTACCGATGTGCAGATGCCAAAGCGAACCATGATTTTCGGTTCCTCCCACGGTCATCATAAGCGAACGCGGCCGAGATGTAGAGTACATTGCAATCATTGCAATCGCTCCCATCGGGTCTACAATCTTCGCCTCTAATGGTTGAGTTAGGCGTCAATATCGATCACGTGGCCACCGTGCGGCAGGCCCGGCGGACCTATGAGCCAGATCCGGTCTGGGCAGCGGCCGAAGCCGAGCTTGGCGGAGCCGATGGCATCACCATCCATCTTCGCGAGGATCGCCGCCACATCAACGATCGCGATGTTGAGATCCTGCGCAAGACCGTGCAGTGCAAGCTGAATCTGGAGATGTCGCTGGCGGCGGAGATCGTCGAGGTCGCCATTCGTACCCGTCCCCAACAGGCAACCCTGGTCCCCGAGCGCCGGGAAGAGGTAACCACCGAGGGCGGTCTGGATCTGTCGGTTGCGAAGAACTGCGCTGATGCGGTCAAACGCCTCCATGATGCCGGGATCTTCGTCTCTGCATTCATTGATGCGGTTCCGCGGCAAATCGAATTGGCGAAGAAACTGGGCTTTGATGCGGTCGAACTGCACACCGGCCAGTATGCCAACGCCGTCACTGACCAGCAGCGCGAGCTGGACAAGCTTATTAGCGCCGGCCGGCTCATCGTGACGGCCGGTATGCGCCTGCATGCCGGCCATGGATTGAACTACCGTAATGTCCTGCCGGTGGCGGCCATGGATGGGATGTATGAACTGAACATCGGTCACGCCATCATCGCCAGGTCCATCTTCATCGGCCTGCGAGAGGCCGTGCGCGAAATGAAGCAGCTCATCAATCCCAAACGCTAGCCGGGCACGGTTTTGCCAATTGCCCGGCCGCTTTCTTCGCGATACCAATACAACGACGAGAATCCCCAGAGAAGCACACAAAAGAGACACGATCATGAAGTTACAAGGTGCAATGACGGCGATGATCACCCCGTTCCGCAACGGCGCGTTGGACATCGACCACCTGAAGAGCAATGTCGAATATCAGATCAAGCACGGCATTGATGCCCTGGTGCCGGTCGGCACAACCGGAGAATCCCCTACTCTCGACTTCAAGGAACACGAACTGGTGATTGAGGTTACCATCGCGGCCGCCGGCGGCCGGGTACCCGTCATTGCCGGCACTGGCGCCAACGCCACCTCCGAAGCTCTGGAACTGCATGCCTTTGCCAAGAAGGCCGGGGCCAATGCCTGCCTCTCGGTAAACCCCTACTACAACAAGCCGTCACAGGAAGGACTGTACCGGCATTTCATGGCTCTGGCCGATAAGGTCGACCTGCCGATCGTCCTCTACAACATCCCAAGCCGGACCGGCATCACCATGACGCCCCAGACGGTCGCCCGTCTGCACAAGCACCCCAACATCATCGGCATCAAGGAAGCCACCGGTTCGCTGGATATGGCCAGCGAGATTCACAGCCTCTGCGATATCGCGATTGTTTCCGGCGATGATTCTCTGACACTGCCGCTGATGGCGATCGGCGGCATGGGGATCATCAGCGTCGCCTCCAACCTGGTGCCTAATCTCATCAAGAAGATGGTCAGCCTGGCATCAGCAGGCAACTTCTGCGAAGCCGCCAAGGTGCATTACATGCTCTTTCCCCTGATCAAGGGCCTCTTCCTCGACGGCAACCCTGTCGGCATCAAGTATGCGATGAAGGTTGCGGGCATGGACAGCGGCGAAGTGCGCCTGCCCCTGGTCGAAGCCTCCGAACCGACCCGCAAGACCATCGAAACCTGCGTGAAGCAACTCGGCATAACCCACTAGACACCAACCGAGGTCAAATACACCCCATGCACATACTTTGTATCGGCGCACATCCGGATGATTGTGATGCCGCTTGCGGCGGAACGGCCATCATGCTGGCCCGGCGCGGCCATCATGTGAAGTTCGTCGCCGTCACCAACGGCGATCGCGGGCATATGGATATGTCGCTTGCCGCAGACCGCTCACCATTGGCAATCCGACGCCTGGCCGAAGCCAAGGCCGCCGTCTCCCTGTTTGGCGCCCAGTACGAATGCGTTGGCGTCCACGATGGCGATGTCTATGTCACGCGCGAACTCACCGAGCAACTGGTTCGCATCATCCGGCGCTGGGGCCGCGATCCGGGCGCTGGGCCCGATCTGGTGCTGGTGAACCGCCCCAACGACTATCACCGCGACCATCGCTATACGGCACAGGCCGTATTGGACACCTCCTTCATGCTTACCGTGCCCTTGATGTGCCCCGATGTGCCGCGGCTGACTCGCATGCCCGTCTTTGCCTACTGGTTCGACAACTTCCATGAAGGCGGCGCCTTCCGCCCGGACATTGTTATCCCGCTCGACCCGATGATGGATGCCAAGGCGGATATCCTTGCCCAACACGCATCACAATTCTTCGAGTGGCTCCCCTTCGTCGCCGGCGATCCACGTAAAGTGCCTTCCGATCCCGCCGGCCGGCACCGCTTTGCCCTTGAATGGATACAGCATCGTGGCAAACGCGCCGCCGACGTCTGCCGGAGCATCGCTCCCAGCAAGGTGCCGACGGACTGCCAGTTCGCCGAGGCTTTCCAGATCAGCGAATACGGCCGGCAGCCGGGCGCGGATGAGTTACCATCGCTGTTTGGCCGCGTGTAATGGCCACATGGCCACAACCTAGAACATGACAGCATTGTGCGCAGCCATCTTCGTTACCGACCTCGCTCAGGCGAAGCGCGACATCGCTCGCGCTGCCGAAGCGGGCGCTGACATGGTCGAACTGCGCATCGACACCTTCACCGAACCCCACCTCGTCCGTCAACTCGCCGAGGAGTGCATCCTTCCCGCCATCGTCACCTGCCGAGCCGCCTGGGAAGGTGGCCAATCGGATCTGCCCGACGAACAGCGCCTCGCCGTACTGGAAGCCGCCTGCCACGGACAAACGAAATACATCGATATTGAACTGCAGACCGTTCGACGCGGCCATGACCTCCCGATTGGCCGGCCGGTAATCTGCTCCTCCCACGACTTCGACGGCCGCCCCTCCAAGCTGCACAACATCGTCCTGGAGATGAACCAGCGCCCCGGCGCTGTGAACAAGATCGTCTGGTCCGCACGCTCCATCCGCGACTGCGTTGAGGCCTTTGAACTGCTCACCACGCGCACCAAGCCCACCATCGCGCTATGCATGGGCGAAGCGGGCGTCGCCACGCGAATCCTGGCAAAGAAGTTCGGAGCCCTGCTCACCTTCGCATCGCTCGACGCCGACTCCGGCACCGCCCCCGGCCAGGTTTCCATCAAGCAGATGAAGCAGCTCTACCGCTGGGATGCCATCACGCCAGAAACCAGGGTCTACGGCGTCGTCGCCTCGCCGGTAAAGCACTCGATGTCGCCCGCCATTCACAACGCCGCCTTCAGCGCCGTGGGCCACGACGGTGTCTATCTCCCCTTCCTCGTCGAACCCGGCTACGAACGCTTCAAAGCGTTCATGGAGACATTCCTGGCCTTCCCGCCACTGCACCTTTCCGGCCTGTCGATCACGCTGCCGCACAAAGAGAACGCCCTGCGATATCTGAAGGAAAAAGGCGCGGAAATCGAACCTCTCGCCGAATCTATCGGCGCAGTGAACACGATCGTTATCACCTCAATCAACAATCAACCATCAACACTTTCGGGCTTCAACTCCGACTACGCCGCCATCCTCGACTCGATCACCGCCGCCCTCTCCATCACTCGCGAACAACTCGCCGGCAAACGTGTTGCCGTCATCGGCGCCGGCGGCACCGGCCGAACCGCCGTCGCCGCCCTCGCACACTACGGAGCAAACGTCGTCGTCTACAACCGCACTCTGGATCGAGCCCAGAAGCTCGCGGAAGAGTTCCCCGGCAAGACCGGCAAGGTCGTCGCCGCCCCGCTGGAGAATCTGTGCAAGAGTTGCTGCCAGATCTACCTGAACACCACCAGCATCGGCATGCATCCGAAGGTGGATCAGAGCCCCATCGACGGCAACCTGCCCGACTTGTCCCCCGACACATTGATCTTCGATGCAGTCTACAACCCTCCGGAAACCAAGCTCCTGCAGCAGGCCAAAGCCGCCGGCGCCAAGACCGTCTCCGGCGTGGAGATGTTCGTGCGCCAGGCTGTCCGCCAGTTTGAACTGTGGACCGGGAAACCGGCTCCGACCGACCTGATGCGCCAAGTCGTCCTGTGCCGGTTAACTCATTCATGATGCATTCGCACACCATGCCCGATTTCCCCAAAGCAGTTCTCTTCGATTTTGACGGTGTCCTGGTGGACAGCGAACCGCACCACTTCACAACGTTCACCACAGTCCTGCGTCGAAATGGCCTGGACATCGACAAAAGCGGGTATTACCGCAACCTGCTGGGTCTGACCGACTATGACAGCTTCATGCATGTCTATCGCGAATCGGACCAGAACCTGCCGGGGGACTTGGTCGATCGGATGACCCAGCAGAAAGCACAGGCGATGATGCAGCGCATCCGCCAGGGCCATATCCAGCCGACACCGGGTGCGATCGACTTCGTTGAGGCGATGGCCGCCCGATGCCCCTTGGCAATCTGCTCTGGCGCGCGGCGAGAAGAAATCGAGGCTGTCCTTGCTGCCTTGGAACTGGCCCCCTACTTTCGCACCATCGTGGCCGCCGGTGAAGTGCCGGGCAAACCCGACCCGGCCGGCTATCTCCTGGCGATGCGGCAACTCGCCGCACATACCGGCCGGCGCTTAACCCCCTCAGATTGCCTCATTGTCGAAGATTCCCCCCTCGTCATCGCATCAGTCCGCGAAGTCGGCTTCCGCGTTCTGGCCGTCGCCTGTTCCGTGCCGGCGGAGAGTCTGGCTCATGCCGATCATGTCGTGCCTTCACTTGATGCGCCCTCAGCCCGCTCGCTGTGTAGCGTGCCGTGACGCACTCCTTAGGCCTTCCCATGCAAGGCGCCGGGGGCTCTACTGCTGCGGCTTCCGCAGGGCAGAGACATGCCGTTTGCCGGTGTGGATCGGCCGGCGCCCGTAGCGAGTACCTTCGCCAGTCCCCGCTGTTCGCGGTGTGCCGCTCAACGGTGGACGCTGCTTGCCGTTGCCATTGCCATTGGTGATCTTCCGCAGTTCCTTATCGGCTGGCCGCCACCAGCGTTTCTTGATCCCCTGCCGGAGTTGCTTCACCGCTTCTTCCGGTGTGTCGACGATGCGGAAAATACCCATATCCTCGCCGTCGATGTATTTGTCGGTCACCACCTGTCGCATCCAGTCTATCAGCCCAGTCCAGTACGCTGACCCGTACAACACCACCGGAAAGGCTTCCACCTTCAGCGTCTGGATCAGCGTAATCAATTCGAAAAACTCATCGAGCGTGCCGTAACCGCCGGGGAAGCAGATGAACGCCGAGGCATACTTCACAAACATCACTTTGCGGACATAGAAGTAGTGGAAGTCCAGGCTCTTGGTCTGATAGCGGTTTGCCTGCTGCTCATGCGGCAACGTGATATTCAGACCGATGCTCTGGCCGCCGGCTTCGTAAGCGCCTTTGTTTCCGGCCTCCATGATACCGGGGCCGCCGCCGGTGATGACAGCCAGACCGCTCTTGACCAGCAGCGCCGCCGTTTTCTCGGCGGCCAGGTAGTCCGGATGGTCCGGTCGGGTACGGGCAGAGCCAAAGATGGTGACGGCCGGGCCTACCTCCGACATTTCCTCAAATCCTTCGACGAACTCGGCCATAATCCGGAAAATGCGCCAAGTGTCCTGCTTCATGATATCAATCGGCATAGTTCATAGCTCCCGAGTACTGATAGGATCAGAACATACCCGCTGATCAGCGCCGAGTCATCATTGCGGGCATCGGCTGCCAAGGGAATGTTCGTGGCAATACGTTCGGGCAGAGAATCAGGAAGCGGCTCTGCCAGAACGACGGAGGGTGGGGAGGATCGCATGCATCAGGTGCGCAGGTTGTTGGCGGGGTACCCCCTATTTTCCAAGTGCTGTGGCGGCAAGTGGTTAGGTAGATAATGGGGGAGGAGGTGCGCAGGTTCGTTGGGGCACACAGGCACGAAGGGAAGACGCTCAGGTTGGCGAACCCAGCGATGGAGCGACGAAGGGGAAGATGCTCAAGATCGATTGCGCAGTTCGGGGAGTTTGTGTGAGGTGGACAACTATCGCTGGGAAGGTGCTCAAGATCGAGTGCGCATCTTCGAGTGGCGATGGCCGACCTGTCCGGAACGAGTAGCTGTATTCGGTTGTCAAATAGCGTGGCCCGGGTAAGGGCCGGGAGGTGAAACAGGTCCCCCATAATAAAGGTGGTCTTGGAGGGGGTCGGTTTTGGAAGGTGAGGAAAGACAAGGACTTGCGCGCGGCCAAAATTCTTTCACGATTTTGGGCAGGATGGGAAACTTCGGTAAGGCGTTCCATCTCCGGCAAACTGCTATCAATGTGAAGGATGTCACCCTTCTGGACCCAGCCTACTTCCGCCCGGCAATGCTCTCCAGCAGCCAAGCCATATTCTCGCCCAGTACTCGCATCGCCTTCATTCCTTCTTCGTCCTTCTCGATGTCGCCCTTGTCTCGGCCAACGCCCACGTTCCAGTAGCACGAGCCGGGAACGACCATCTGGCAGATAAGGAAAAAGTGGTTGAGCGAGTCGAACGCATGAAGTTCCCCGGCCCTGCCGAAGGCAATGACCGCCGCCCCGACTTTGCGCCTGAGCAGTTCGCCACTCCCACGGGTCACAAAACCTACCCGATCAATCAGGGCCTTGGTCTCCGGCGTCACGTCGGCAAAATAAGTAGGCGAGCCGACGACGATGCCGTCGGCCTCGACCATCTTGGCGATGCACTCGTTGACCATGTCGTCATCGTGGACGCAGCGCCCGTTCTTATTGCGACGGCAAGCGTAGCACGCCCGGCATCCGTGGATATTGCTGCCTCCGACTTGCACGACCTCGATCTGGATGCCCCTGGCCTTGATCGGCTCAAGGACGCGGTTCAGCAGGATGCTGGTGTTGCCATCCCTTCGGGGACTTCCGTTGAATGCGACGACCTTCATGAGCCTGTCTCCAGACGCATCATACAGACGCCCAGCGATGGGCCGCAAGGCGGGAGAGCCAGCAGGGAGTAGCCACCCCGGGGCTGATCTGCGTTCATCTGTGGTTTCAGTGTTTTGCCTGCTTTGAGTGTGAGGATTGTGTTCTCGGGTTAGGGAAGCGCGACGGGCTCTGTAGTGCTGTTTGAGCAAATGGGAGTCACTTCAGGTGGGTGCTCTTGTGCGCTGGTGGTGGTTTGAGCGCCCCCGCGGGACGCGTAGGGTACTGATGCGCGGGCTACTGGATTCGGTAGTAGGTGCAGAAGCGGAAACCGGTGCTGTGTTTCGCATCCGCTTCGTGGCGGATCGCCTCCGCGAGCCGCCACTGGGATCTGTCCCAGGCGGGAAACCGCGCATCGCCTTCAAAGGCCTCATCAAGTTCGGTAAGGCGCATCGTCCCGACAATCGGCAGCGCAGCTTCGTAGAGCACGCCGCCGCCGGCGACGAAGATCGGTCCGGCAGAGTCCTCGGCCAGGCGAATCGCTTCATCCAGTGTGCCGGCATGTTCCACGCCGGAGGGCACGTTGGTCAGAGTCCTGCTTACGATGATTATCCTGCGCCTCGAAAGGGGCATCTCGAGCGACTCGAAAGTCTTTCTCCCCATGATGACCGCGTGGCCCAGGGTCGTCTTCATGAAGAAGCGCATATCATCCGGCAGATTCCAGGGAAGTTGGCCAGAGCGGCCGATCACGCCATTGGCCGCCACTGCAGCGATGATCTCCAGTCTCGGGTTGATCATACCGCCACCGGCGCCTTGATCGGTGGATGCGGGTCATAGCCCTGGATTTCGATGTCAGCCGCCGTGAATACATTGATGTCGCGCACCGCGGGATTCAGTACAAGCCGGGGCAATGGCCGGGGCTCGCGCTCCAAAAGCTGCTTTGTCTGCTCGATATGGTTTTCGTACAGATGCGCATCTCCCAGCACATGGACGAAATCCCCCACTCCCAGCGAAGTCACTTGCGCGATCATATGGGTTAGCAGCGAATAGCTGGCAATGTTAAACGGCACACCCAGAAACAGGTCGGCCGACCGCTGATAGAGCTGGCACGAAAGTTTGCGGCTTTGCGAGACATAAAACTGAAACATCACGTGGCACGGTGCCAGCGCCATCTTGGGAATGTCCGCCACATTCCACGCACTGACCACCAGTCGCCGTGAATGCGGGTCAGTCCGGATCAGATCGATCACCCGCTGAAGCTGATCGATCGTCGTGCCATCCGGCCCAGACCAGGCGCGCCACTGCTTTCCATACACCGGTCCCAACTCGCCCTGGGCATTCGCCCATTCATCCCAGATCGAAACGCCGTTGTCGCGGAGATACTTGATGTTCGTCTGTCCCTTGATGAACCACAGCAGTTCATGAACCAGAGAGCGAACATGGATCTTCCGATTGGTCAGCAGCGGGAATCCGGCCGACAGATCGAAGCGGAGCTGAGCGCCAAAGAGGCTGCGGGTCCCGACGCCGGTGCGATCAGGCCTGACCTCACCCTCATTGAGGACTCGGCGAAGAAGATTCAGGTAATCCTGCATGTCGGTGCTGATGGTATACGCGATCACCATGCCCCGACAAGAACGCGGTCCGCCTTACCCTTGCTCGTTCAACGTCGATGCCGGCTGGCGACCCGCAAAGCCTGTGTGCAATTCGTGCCACCAGGCGACCCGGTCTTCGCCCATCCGCCAGCAGAGGTAGACATCGCGGCCGTCGTGCCGGCCGATGAAGTCGATCAGGCCCATGCCTGGGTCTTTCAATTCACATCCGATCCCCGCCAATTCGTCCACCAACGCATCGAATACCTGCTCCTGGTGCTCGGCCGCTGCTTCAAGCTGCTCACGCCCCGATAGCGTTAACGAGTCTTGTGCCAGACGCTGCCGCATGGCCGCAATCTCGCGGCACGAACCGACGACATCCGCGACAATACGCCGTACCAGCGGCAGCGAACTGTTGGCCTGTTCCAAGGTGAACGTCCGCCGCCTGCGGGCCACGTCCACATCTCCATAAAGTGGATTGCCTGTTTCTTCCATTACTCCTCCTGAGTACTTCTGCGCAGATCATAGCCAGACAGATGACGCCATGGGGGTACAAAACGGAAGAAGACCCATAATCGCCCGCCCAATCGTGCCCAGACCAATCGGGCGCAACAGCAGATAGCAGACAGGACAAATCCAGCCAGTACGACCTTATTTCGCAGCTTCCGTATGTTCGCGCTCTCCCGCCTCGGCCACCTGTTCCAGTAGTTTGTCGATCACCTGATCTGGCCCAACCCCCTCGGCATCGGCATTGAAGTTCGTGAAGATACGATGCCGCAGCACCGGCTTGGCCACCGCACGCACATCATCACAGCTCACATTCAGCCTTCCATGCAGCACCGCATACGCCTTCGCGCCCAAGACCAGATACTGCGCCGCCCGCGGTCCCGCGCCCCATGTCAGCCATTCATTGATGAACGCCGGCGTGCCCTGCTCTTTCGGCCGCGTCGCCCGCGCCAGGCTCACCGCATAGTCCACCACATGATCGCTCACCGGCAGCTTTCGCAGCACTTTCTGCACCGTGATGATGTCGGCCGAAGTCAGGATCGCTTCGGGCTCACCCTCCAGGTCCATCGTCGTCCGTCTGACGATGCTCCGCTCTTCTTTCTTTGACGGATAACCGATGTTCACCATGAACATGAACCGATCGAGCTGCGCCTCGGGCAGGGGATAGGTTCCCTCCTGCTCCACCGGGTTCTGTGTCGCCAGGACAAAGAACGGCAACTCCAGCGGATAGGTCTGCCCCCCGGCGGTCACCTGAAATTCCTGCATCGCCTGCAACAGCGCCGACTGGGTCTTGGGCGGTGTCCGGTTGATCTCGTCAGCCAGCACGATGTTAGCAAACACTGGCCCGCGGACGAATCGGAACCCCCGCTTGCCGGTCGCCGCATTCTCCTCTAACACATCGGTGCCGGTGATGTCCGAAGGCATCAGGTCAGGTGTAAACTGGATGCGGTTGAACTTCAGGTGCAACACTCTTGCCAGCGTGCTGATCATCAGCGTCTTCGCCAGCCCCGGAACGCCCACCACCAGGCAGTGCCCGCGGGCAAACATCGCCGCCATGAGGAGTTCGATCACCTGGTCCTGGCCGATGATCACCTTGTGCAGTTCCAGCAGCATCTTCGTCTTGATGTGCGTGAAGCGCTCGATGAACTGGTTCTCATACTGTCCCTGGCCGGCAGGTGGTGGTGCTTGCTGTGACAATGTTCGCTCCTGCGGCCATGGTGCCGCGACCTGTAATACCACAGACTATACCAATTCTCCCCACGTATGGTTGCATTTGACCCACGATATCTTACATCCGTTGCCCCCGGCACACCCCGCCCGTAGAATCCGCCGGACCATACCGCAACAAGGAGCGTACCGGCTATGCGCAACAGTCTCATCGCAGTTCTGAGCCTTTCCCTGCTTGGCTTTACTTCATTGGCATCCGGCCAGGCCGAACCGATCAAGATTGGCCTGTTCGGCTCCGAGACCGGCGGCACCGCGACCTTTGGCGTCTCCACCAAAGAAGGTGTCATGCTGGCTCTCGATCAGATCAACGGCAAAGGCGGCGTCCTCGGCCGGCAGATCCAGATCATCTCGGAGGATGACCAGTCCAAGCCCGAAGAGGCCAAGACGGCCGCCGAAAAGCTGATCAACCGCGACAAAGTGGTTGCCCTGATCGGCGAGGTCGCCAGCTCCCGTTCCCTGGCCGCCGCTCCCGTGGCGCAGGCAGCGGGCATCCCCATGCTCTCCCCCTCCAGCACCAACCCCAAGGTCACCCAGGTTGGCGACTGCATCTTCCGCGCCTGCTTCATCGATCCCTTCCAAGGCTCGGCCATGGCCAAGTACGCCATGAACGACCTTAAGCTCAAGAAGTTCGCGATCCTCTACGATGTCAAAAACGACTACAGCGTGGGCCTGAAACAGTTCTTCTCCGAGTATGTGAAGGCAAACGGCGGCGAGATCGTCACCGAACTGGGTTACTCCGAGGGCGACAACGACTTCAAAGCCCAGCTCACGAGGATCCGTAGGGCCAATCCCGAAGCGATCTACGCCCCCGGCTACTACACCGAAGTCGGCTCCATCTGCAAACAAGCCCGCCAGCTTGGCATCGCAGTACCGCTGATGGGCGGCGACGGCTGGGACAGCGAAAAGACCGCCGAGATGGGTGGCGACGCCATCAATGGCTGCTACTTCACCAACCATTACTCGCCTGAAGACAAAGCCCCCGCCGTTCAGGAATTCGTCAGCGCCTACAAGGCGAAGTACGGTGGCAAGACGCCCGATGCCATGGCCATCCTGGGCTATGATGCGATGAGAATCATGGCCGATGCCATCACTCGCGCCGGCAGTGCCGATCCCAAGGCCATTCGCAATGCCCTGGCCACCACCAAAGACTTCCGTGCCGCCAGCGCTGTGATCACCATCGACGAGAACCGCAACGCCAAGAAAGCCATCGTTGTCCTGAAGATCGAGAACCGAGTGCCACACTTCGTGCAGTCGATCGCACCATAGTGCGCGGCTGCAGCAGCTATGGATTCGCAGACGTTATGCATATATAGTTATGCATCAGAGGTAAGCTCCTGACCAGAACGACGATCATGTTGCCGCGTGAACTGCGAAGCCGCGCCGCCAGGCGGGCCAGAGAGACGGGCGTGTCTATGGGCCAGTTTGTGCGGCAATCGATCGAGCGTGCTTTGCAGCCCGCATCAGTCAAAAAAGGCCGCTTCCTCGATCTTCCTGTCTATGAGGGCCCTGGCCCATCCGATGTCTCATCCCGTGTAGACGACTACCTCTATGGTGAGCGGCGTGATCTTCGTTGACACAGGAGCCTTCTACGCACGTGCGATGCGGTCCGATGCGCATCACACGCTCGCGCTAGCCACGTGGCCGAAGTTGGATGCTTTGCGCGTTTACACAAGCAATCTGGTTTTGTGCGAGACGGCCGAGTTGCTGTTGCGCCGAGCGGACGCTCACTTTGCCGCCAGCTGCGTCAGCGCCATCCTGGCGGAGGAGAAACTTACGATCCTGAGGCCCGGCGCTGACGAGGAACACACAGCTCTGGAACTGATGCTGAAATTCTCCGATCAGCCGATTGGATTTGTCGATTGCGTTTCCATGGTGCTCATGAAGAAGCAACGTATCCGTCGGGTTTTCTCGTTCGACCGTCACTTTCGTACCGCGGGATTTACGCTTTGGCCCCAAACGTAGCCACCTATGTCCGACTTCCTCTCCGAACTTCTGCAGCAGATCGTCAATGGTCTGTCGCTGGGCGCTATCTACGCGCTGATCGCCGTAGGCTACACCATGGTGTATGGTGTCCTTCGCCTGATCAACTTCGCCCACGGTGACGTCTTCATGATCGGCGCTGTCGTGGCCTGGTACACCGGCAAGCTGCTGGTCCGGACCGGCCACGCCCCCGCCGACAGCGCCATGATGCAGGTCATGCTGGTTCTCGCCTTGCTCCTGGTTCCCGTACTCATCTGCTCCGTGCTGGGCTTCACCATCGAGCGCTTTGCCTACCGCCCCCTGCGCAACCGCCCGCGCCTGGCCTCCCTGATCACCGCCATCGGCGTCTCCATGCTCCTCGAATACGGCATGCAGACCGAAGTCGCCGCCGGCGGGGCAAAGTATTCCCTCTTCGGCCCCACGCCCCAGGGCATGCCCTCAATCCTGCCGTGGATGGAAAACGCCCTGCAGATCGGAAACGTCTTCATCGTACCGATCGACCCGATCATTATGGGACTCACCATCGCCCTGATGGTCGGCCTTTCTCTGATCATCAAATACACGCGCATGGGTATGGCAATCCGCGCCGTCTCGCATCGCGTCGACACTGCGGCTCTGATGGGCATCAATGTCAACAAAGTCATCTCCCAGACCTTCATTCTGGGTTCGGCCCTGGCGGCCGTCGGCGGCGTCCTCTGGGCGATCAAGTACACCAAGGTCGAGCCCCTCATGGGCTTGATGCCCGGCATCAAGGCCTTTGTGGCGGCCGTTCTTGGCGGCATCGGCAACATCTATGGCGCGGTCCTGGGCGGCTTACTGCTGGGCCTTGTCGAAGTCCTCGTCGAGGGCTTTGTTGTGGGCGGCTCGCAATACCGCGACGGCGTCGCCTTCGTCATCCTCATCGCCGTGCTCCTGATCAAACCCTCAGGCCTGCTGGGCGGGAGCACCCATGAAAAGGTCTGACCAGCTCCTCCCCGGCCCCGCCCACGGCAGCCCCTGGGCCTCATTCTGGCCGCTACTGCTCCTGCTATTACTCTGGCCGATCGGGTCTTTCCTCCAGAACGCCGCGCTCTTTGATCCCTACTTCGCCCGCATCATCTGCCTGGTGGGCCTCAACATCACCCTCGCCGTCAGCCTGCAACTGATCAATGGCATCAGTGGCCAGTTCTCACTCGGCCATGCCGGCTTCATGGCCGTCGGCGCATACATGGCCGCCTATCCCGCCCATGCCATGCTTGCCACGGACGCCAAAGATGCCCATCTTCGCCTCCTGACCAATCCCCTCGCCCCACTGCTGTTCTATCTCGATATCGCCGTCGTCGGCCTCTGCGTGGTCGGCATCTGCTGGCTGCTCTTTGGCGTATTCCGCCTTCTCCGCCGACTCGGTAACTGGGCGATGGCGGTTGGGCTGCTCGTCGTGGCGATCTGGCTCCTCACCGACATGGCGATGGGCAGCGGCCAAGACGGTGCACCACCCCCGTATCTCGTCTGGTCAAGCCTGAACTACTGGCTGCACGCCCTCTTCGACGCCCTGCTTGCCCGTGGTCTGCCGATGACTCACCAGGTCGCCGCGATGCTGCCCGGGGCCGTGGCAGACGTCCTCAAAGGTCCTGTGGCATACTTCCTCACCTGCCTGGTCCTGCTGATCGGCGGCGGACTCTGCGCGGCCGGCGCTGGCCTGCTCATCGGTATCCCGGTCCTGCGTCTTCGCGGCGACTATCTCGCCATCGCCACTCTCGGATTCGCCGAGATCATCGCGGTGCTCATCAACAACTCTCAGCCTCTCGGTGGAGCCTTGGGCCTGTCCGATATCCCACGCTTCGCCGGCTTCGGCTGGATCTACGGTGTCGCCATCCTCACCACCATCGCCGTCTGGCGCCTGACCCATTCTGCCCGCGGCCGGGCCATGCTCGCCGTCCGCGAAGATGAGGTCGCCGCATCGGCCATCGGCATCGACCCCGCTCACAGTCGCATCATGGCCTTCGTCGTTGGCGCCTTCTTCGCCGGCGTCGCCGGCGCGCTCTTCGCGCATTTCGAGGGTTACATCACCCCTCGCCACTTTCAGTTCATGCGCTCAATCGAACTGGTCGTGATGGTGACTCTCGCCGGCGCTGGCAGCCTCAGTGGCACCATCCTCGCCGCCATCGTACTGACCGTGATGCCCGAATTGCTCCGCAGCTTCAGCGAATGGCGCATGGTCATCTACTCGCTGCTCCTGATCATCATGATGCTGCTCCGCCCCGAGGGCCTCTTAGGTGGCCGGGAACTGATCCCCCGCCGCTGGCGAGGAGACGCAGATGTCTCTGCTTGAGATCAACAATCTCTCCATTCAGTTCGGTGGCCTCACCGCCCTGACTGGCTTCCGTTTCGCGCTCGACCCCGGCCAACTCGTTGCCCTCATCGGCCCCAACGGCGCTGGCAAAACCACCGCGTTCAATCTCGTCACCGGCGTCTATGCCCCCACCACCGGCACCATCGCGCTCGATGGCAAAAGCATCGCCGCCCGGCCACCCCACCGCATCAATCAACTTGGCATCGGCCGAACCTTCCAGAACATCCGCCTCTTTGGTCAGCTCTCGGTGCTGGATAACGTGCTGGCGGGCTTTCACCAGGAGATCACCCACGGGTTCTGGGGAACGCTTCTTCGCAGCTCTCACCACTGGCGTGAAGAGCGCGAGCATCACCGCCAGGCCATGGAACTGCTCAAAACCTTCGCTCTGGACTCCCGTGCCCACTGGCAAGCCCGCAACCTCCCCTATGGCGATCAGCGCCGGCTGGAAATCGCCCGCGCCCTCGCCACCAGTCCGCGCATCCTGTTGCTGGACGAACCCGCGGCCGGCATGAACCCCACCGAAAAGGCCGAACTGATGCAACTGATCCGCTTCATCCGCGACCACTTCCACGTCGGCATCTGGCTGATCGAACACGACATGAAACTGGTCATGGCAATCAGCGAGCGCATCACCGTCCTCGATCACGGCGAGATCATCGCCACCGGTTCCCCCGCCGAAGTACAGGCCAACCCCAAGGTGATCGAAGCTTACCTGGGCAGCACATTACATGGAGCCTAATGAAACTGTTATTTGCCTTCGCAATCGTGATGCTCATGGCTACCTGTGCTCTTGCCCAGCAGGCGGTTCCTCCCATCCCCGGCCTTTCCGCCTGGGAAGACCACATGAAAGACAACGCGCAGATGGTGGCTGCCCAACCGGAGAAAATCGATCCCACCAACATCAAGGAAAACTTCATCTGGTACTACGACGGCATCTTCGTTTTTCACCAGATCGCGCAATACACCGGCGATAAGAAGTGGCTCGACGTCGCCGCCAAATGCAGACGCTTCTACCGGGATAGCTACATCATAGAGCGCAGAAACTATGAGGTGGAAGGCTGGCGGAACTTCACCCGCGGTCTGTATTACGACTGGACCGTTCTGCACGATGAGGTCTCGAAACATACCGCCATCGAGATGGCCCGCAAAGGCAAGCTCTCACAGATAGTGTGGGCCCAGAATGTCAGGCAGTGGGATAAGAACGTTGACGTGAGCCGGGAAGTGGCGTACTGCATCAACGCCTGGCACGTGGCCAGGGACCTCGGGGCACCGGAATTCGCCGGCCGCGATCCTTACCTGGACACCGCCTACAGCCACCTGGACATTTGGAAGGCCTGTCTGAGCGCCTATCCGAACGCTCCCTATCCCGGCGAGCAGACGGCCAAGTACCAGCCATTCATGTTCGCGCTGACCGCTGAGGCGCTAATTCGTGTCTATGAGCGCAGCGACACCTCGCAAGATGACAAGGCCAGGATCCTTGCCAAGATCTACGATGTCGCCAGGCTCACTTATGACAAGTTGTACATTGACGCGAACCATGCCTTTATGTCCAACACCGCTCATCCCACCGAGTCCTACAAAGTTAACCTGCTGATCGTGCCGCTTTACGGCTGGCTCTGGCACGTGACCGGTGAGCAGTACTTCCTCGACGCCGGGGACAGGATATGGAAGGACTGGCTCGACTTCGGCTGGCCGCAGATCACCGGCTGGGGTGGCAAACAGTTCAGCCAGAATTACCACTGGAGTTTTGATTACGTGCGCTGGCGGAAAATGGTTCCCGAGCCGGACCTCAAGTCGCTGGAATGGAAGGCGGCCAACTCCAGACCAGCAAGGTGACGTCTGAAGGGTCAAAGATCATCGGCGTAACCGCCCTCTGGGTGCTTCGCACCAATGATCCCTGACCCTTTGCCCCCTCTTCCCAAAACCCCTCACTGCCACTCCCCGTGCCCGGTCCCGCGAAATCAGACCTCCTATAGTTATTGGTATGAAGGAGAGCACAGCCACCAAGGGCGAATCCCCTTCCCGGCTAATCGACGCAAGGATCAGGGACCTGGCCGACTGGAGGGGCAAGATGCTCTCCCATGTCCGCGCTCTCATCAAACAGGCTGTCCCTGAGGTCATCGAGCAGTGGAAGTGGAGAGGTGTTCCGGTCTGGTATCACGATGGACAGATCTGCACCGGCGAGACGTACAAGAACACCGTGAAGCTGACTTTCCTCAAGGGCGCTTCGCTCAAGGACCCTGCAGGCCTGTTCAACTCCAGCCTTGAAGGCAACGCCAGGCGTGCTATCGATATCCATGAGGGTGATGAAATAGATGATGATGCCTTCAAGATGCTCATACGCGCTGCCGCAGACCTGAATCGACCATCGGCCCAATAGTCCAATCAAGCATATTCGTTCATCTGTCGTTACATTGCTGGACCGGGACCATCACATACTTCTTCTGGATATGCTCGATGCGATAAAGTACGCCGCCGCGTATTCCACCTGCAAGGTGATCTCCGGGACAATCTCCACCAAGCGGCCATCCACGGCCAGAACCTGCTTCTACTGCTGCGTCAGGTCATGCACCTGCGTCACTTTGGGCAGCGCATCGAAGGACCGCAGGTTCGGCTCATTGCGCCGCAGGGCCAGATTGGGGGGTGCGCAAGCGCTTGATCCGGGCCTGGACATCGCGATAGTTGAAGTCCCACTGCACGAGCTGGCTGTAGGTCTTCAACGCCGTAACCGGATCGCCCTTCAGCTCCAGGGCATTGCCGTACCAGTAGAACAGCGCCTTGGAGCGCTCATCGCCGCGGAGCTCATACTCGTCGATCGTGCCCTTAAGCGTCTCGACGGCTTCCTCACCGAACCCGCATGCCATAAATGCCCGGCCGAGATACGTTGAGGCATCCACCCGCAACTTCGGGTCAGCGCGTGCCTGCTGAAACATGGCAATGGCATCGTTATGGCGATCCAGAGCAAAGAGCCGGACCCCCCACTCATACCGGAAGGTCATGTCCGTGGGGTAATTCTCCGAGAAGAGCTGGAACTCCTTGAGTTCCTCCTCGTTCTTTTCCTTCTGGAACTGCTTGTACTGGGCAACCAGTGCGTTGTAGTCGGCAATATCTTTTGGATCCTTGGAAGCCTGGGCGGCCTTGCTGGCCTGCCGCAGGCGGCTCAGCTCCGCACGGTCTTGCCGGCGAAGCTGATTGATCTTGATCTTGCCCATAGTCAGACGGAAACGGAACTGCCCCGTCTTCTCATACCACTGCTGCAGCAGCTCGATGGCGCGATTCTCGTTCTCCATCGTCTCTGATCGCACCAGGGCATCCACCAGCCTGCTCAGCTTGCTCGCATCCTCGGGAGCGGCCTGAAACTCGGCATCGGCATCCTTCACCTGGCGAGCCAACACATCCGCATCGCGGATGTCCATGTCGGCCTCAATCAGCTTGCGCTGGGCATCCATGTTCTTGATGCTGCCGCGGAAGGAGCCGCTTTCCAGGTAGTTGCCCTCTTTGATGATGTCCATCGCACCGAGATCTTTCACGATGCGCATAAGCTCCATGTCATCGGGCTTCATGTTCATGGCTCTCTGGCAGGCATCGGTGGCCTGTCTCCAGAGCTTCAGGTCGACGTAAATATCGCGCAGGGCGATGTACTTGTTGATGTCCTCGTGCTTGCCATTATCTGAATTCGCCTTCTGCAGGATCGGCCCGATCCACAGCACCGTATCATAGAAGCCGGCCTTGTGGGCGCTCTTGATCAGCCGGAGCATGTTGTCGGTATTGCCGGGGTCATAGGACAGCAGCCGTTCAGCCCGCAACATGTTTTCCGTGTCATCTTTGCCCGGGCGTTTGAGGTCCATCTTCTTCATGAAGCCCAGGTCCTTGCCGCCGCTGGCTTTGCGCTTCATGGAGATATCGCGCAGCGCCTGATGTGCTTCCTTGGCGTCAGGGTCGACCATCAGGCCCTGCAGGTACATCTCGATGGCGTATTCGTAGTTGCCCGTGGCGGCCACTTTCGCGCCTTGAGCGAAGAAGACATCCGCCTTCTTGCGGTCCTCTTCCGGAATCTCTTTGTAGCCTTGAAGAACGTCAGCCACGGTCAAACCTGCCTAGCCTGAACTCGTACAGATTAGCGCTGCACAAGGTGCTGATGCACAAACATGGTCTGTCCAGCCCTGATCGCTCCGCAAAAGCACGGAGCGATAGGTACGGGCCTCATTGAACCGCCCAAGGTTGAATCTGTCAACCAAATGATCTACTGTTTGGGCAAAGACTTAGGTCATATATTATGTACGAGAACCTTCAGATCATCCATTGGCCAGACCCGCGCCTGAAGAAGACCAGCGTGCCGGTCGAGCGCTTCGATGATAGGCTGCGACTCCTGGCCAACCGGATGCTCGAATTGATGCACGCGTTCAAGGGCGTCGGCCTGGCCGCCCCACAGGTCGGGCATAGCATCCGTCTGTTCGTCATGAACCCCACCGGCCAACCCCAGGATGACCGGATCTACGTCAACCCTGCCCTCACCGACGGCGATGGCCAAGAGGAGGGCGAAGAGGGATGCCTGAGCCTGCCTGGGATCTACATTCCCGTCGTCCGCCTTAAGACCCTGCACATGCAGGCTCAAGATGTGGAGGGCAAACCCATTGACCAGGTCGAGAGCGGCTACCTTGCCCGTATCTGGCAGCACGAGTTGGATCACCTCAACGGCGCCCTGCTGACCGACCGGATGGGCGCTGTCGCCAAGCTCACAAACCGCAAAATACTCAAAGAACTCGAGGAAGAGTATCGGGCGGCCCATCCCCAACCCATCAAGCCCGCCCCGAAGAAACGCCTCGGCCGGCTGCTGCGCAAGAAATAGCGTCTGGCCGATCTAAAGTCCTGGTTTCACGAAGACAACACACGAAATGTCTGCCGGTCACTCTATTATCACACCTACGGTTACGCCGGCCCGGCGTCCGTTTCACCTGATGGCCAAACCCAGCGGATCGGCATGTAATCTTGATTGCACGTACTGCTTCTACCTTGAGAAGCAGAAACTCTACCCTGACTCGCGGCAGCGGATGAGCGATGAAATCCTTGAGGCCTATACCCGCAGCTATCTTCAGGCAAACCCCACCGGCCAGCCGGTTGTCTTCGCCTGGCAGGGAGGCGAGCCCACGCTTCTGGGCCTGGACTTCTACCGGCATGCCCTGGCGCTGCAGCAACAGTACGGCAAAGGCCGACAGATCCAGAATACTTTCCAAACCAACGGCACTCTACTCACCGATGAATGGTGCCGTTTTCTCGCAGAGCACGATTTCCTGGTAGGTCTTTCGCTCGACGGGCCGGCCGAGATCCATGATCGCTATCGCCTCGGCAAAGATGGCAAGGCCACCCACGCCCGGGTGCTCCAGGCGCTGGAACTGCTGCAACAGCATCGAGTCCAGTACAACGTCCTCGCCTGCGTTAACCGCCTCAGCAGCCAGCACCCATTGGAGGTCTACCACTTCCTGCGTGAGCATGGGGTGGAGTTCATGCAATTCATACCCATCGTCGAGCGCCCGGCCCAGGGGCAGTATGCGCAACTGGGCCTGACCCATTCCGGCCCGACACCTCTGCAATCAGCCGCAAACAGAACGTCAGCGACAACCGTCCAACCGGAGACGATGGTCACCCAATGGTCCGTCCTGCCCGAGGATTACGGCAAGTTCCTTGGCACGATCTTCGCCGAATGGGTGAAGAAGGATGTTGGGCGGATGTTTGTCATGAACTTCGAATGGGCCTTGGCTGCCTACATGGATGCCCCCGGCGCGGTCTGCGTCCACCAGAGCACCTGCGGCAGCGCGGCCGTCATCGAACACAACGGCGACGTCTACTCCTGCGACCACTATGTCTATCCTGAGTATCGCCTGGGGAACATCCTGGAGAAGTCACTGACGGCCATGTTACAGTCGCCCGAGCAATCGCACTTCGGCCACGCCAAGGAAGACGCGCTGCCGCAACAGTGCCGGGAGTGCAAGGTCATCAAAGCCTGCTGGGGTGGTTGCCCCAAGCAGCGTTTCACCACTGCGGCCAATGGTGACGCGGGCCTGAACTATCTCTGCAAAGGGTACACCCACTTCTTCACGGGGATCCTGCCGCATGTGAAGGCTTTTGCCGAGCTGATCCGCACGGGCCGCGACCCGGCCCAGATCATGCATCTGCAGATCATCAGCACGCACGGCTAATCTGATGCCGCCGGAATCGGTCACTCCGCCGGTTCGATTGTTACCGTCAGCCCCTTCGACTGGAATTGCTCCTGATAGAGCTCAGCACGTTCCTTGTGCGTCACCAGCAATAGGGCCACGCCGGTCTTGTCTGCCTCCACGGTTCGCTGCTGGGCCTGCTGCTCATCCAGCGGCGTGAGCATAACGATGGTGTTGATCACATATCCCACGACGTTCACATCGTCGTTGTGCAGGAGCACCTTCCACTGGGGAAGCAGTTTCGGGGGGCTCTTCTTCGGCGCACGTTTCTTCGCGGGCTTGGTCTGAACCGCAGCGCCTGCCGCATTATCCGCCGCACCCTCGTTGGTTTCTTTTTCTGCCATAACTCGCCTGCTATTCAGGTAAGCCCGTCCGCTCCGGTAGGCATTATAGCGAAGCATCCGCAGACTTGCACTGGGCGAATGTGCACCGGGCGCAGTTTCCTTCCTCGATTTCGATGTGAGAGATTACAATAGGGACCATGAACAGCGCAATACCTGAGAACCTGACTCGTGAACAATTGCTTCGTGATCCGATCCGGCACATCGACATCACGGCATCGAACCCGATTGAGTTGTTGACCCAGATGCGGCAAATGGCGTATACAGCGCGCGATCTGGCGCGGGCGGCCGAGATCTACCAGACGATGCTGCGCGATGACCAGTGCAGCATTATCCTCTGCCTGGCCGGCTCGCTGATCAGCGCCGGGCTTAAGAAGGTTGTTGCCGATCTGCTCCAGTACAATATGGTTGACTGCATTGTCTCGACTGGGGCGAACATCGTCGATCAGGATTTCTTCGAGGCTCTGGGTTATCGGCATTACATTGCGCCCGAGATGCTCAAGAGCGGAATGTTCGATAACCAGCTCCGCGAACTGCACATCGACCGCATTTACGACACACTGATCAATGAAGATGAATTGCGCAAGTGCGACGAGACGATCCTCAACATCGCGGATACCCTCGATCCCCGCCCGTACTCCTCGCGCGAGTTCATCCGTGCCATGGGGGCATTTCTCGACGAACAAGGCAAGGGCGAAGGCTCGATCGTGCACATGGCTTACCGGCTTGATGTGCCGATTTTCTGCCCCGCCTTCAGCGACTGCTCGGCCGGCTTCGGCCTGGTGGCGCACCAGCACGCACGCCAGGATGCTGCGAAGGTTACGCTCGATTCAGCCAAGGATTTCCTGGAATTGACCCAGCTCAAGATTGCCAGCCCGCAGACGGGACTGTTCATGATCGGCGGCGGCGTCCCCAAGAACTTCACCCAGGACACGGTTGTAGCGGCCGAGATGCTGGGTAAGAGCGTGCCCATGCACAAATATGCGATCCAAATCACTGTCGCGGATGTGCGCGATGGGGCGCTATCCAGCAGCACACTCAAGGAAGCCAGCAGTTGGGGAAAGGTCGACACCACCCTTGAGCAAATGGTCTACTGCGAAGCAACACTCGCCATGCCGTTGATCGCGGGCTATGCCTACCACTCGAAGACATGGCAACGGCGCAAGCCGCGTCGACTCAATCAACGCCTGGAGATGGCATCAGCCCGGTGAGCATGGAACGAAGCCCGCGCATGGATAGACGCCACAAGCCGGCGTTGCACAGGCAACTCTACAGTGCATCAATGCGCCGTCATTGCGGCCGCTGATCAGGCGATTCTTTCCTGAAATACCCGAGGAAGCGGGGGATATCCAATGGCTTGGGAAAGTAGTCTACTTCGTTCTCGTCACAGAACTCCTGCACAATCAGCCTGTCAGCACCCGTGACCAACATGGGATGGATGTCTGGCTTGAACGTCCGGATCATGCGCACCAGATCCAATCCACACATTCCCGGCAGATCGACGTCCACCACGATCCAGTTGGGCTGCGTCGCGCTCCCTCCGGCAAGGTGTTGGATCGCTTCTTCAGCCGAACCTACCCCTGTCACATCAAAACCGACCGATTTCAGCAGCTTCAGCAGCGCCCGCCGGGAGAAAACCTCATCTTCGACGACAAGCATGGTCGCCAAAACGTTTCCCCCAGACATTTTGGCGGTCGTTGCATCCATCACCTTGGATTGTGCAAACCATGGGCCATTGACAGTAGCCGATCGAACCGAAAAACGCGGAGAACACTCTAAGTGCTTTCAGTTGCGCAGCTTATCGGGAAGTGGCCAGTCCACTCCCAGTGGATCGCCACAGCTCGGTACGTCAAGCAGGCACTTCCCTGAGAACGCTTGCCATTGGATGCGAATGAAAGGATTTGCAGCGAGGAACTCTTGAAAGGCCGCATGTTCCGACCTCGCCTCAAACGTTTTATCGGCAACGATATTGGCCTCCCTCTGAACCTTATCCAGCTCTTTTTGGATTGCCTCAAGCTGGATGAGCCTGCTGCGCAGCTTCTCATTCTCTCTGGCCAGCTCATTCCGGCGGTCCTGGGCCGTTTTTAGCTGCACCACAGCATCGTCATACATCCGGCGCAATTGGTCGCTGCTCAGCCCATCCTGAGCCAGAACACAAGGCACCTGCAACGCAATTGCTGCTGCGACAAAGACGCAGATCCACCGCATCGTCATCTTTCCTTTCCAAGTCGGCAGCTATTCTAAGGCAGGCTCTTCTGTTAGCTAGAGCGCTGGAGAGATATCCTCGCCACTGCCATCAGTTCACGGAATCGTCGGCTGCGTTGTCGGCGAGACAACAGGCGGCGATATGATGTGCATGCTCGCTTCGGCAAAGCTATAAGCGCGGTAACCTTTCCGCGGCGTCGGGTCAGTCATACCAACGAGGCTGACAATGACACTGATCGCCAGCACACTGCCCGCCATCACCCACGATTGTGGCCGATGCTGCCGTTTGAGCCAGACGCCGGCCCAGAGCAGCAATGCCGGCGCTGTTGCGACGAACCAGGGCGTGCCATAAGACATGCCGGTAACGGGCTCTTGCAGTGAAAAGGCGACAACAAGCAATATCCCTGCGAACAGCGTGACTGCGGCTAGCGCCTTGGTCGCTGCTGTCCAATTGCGATGCAACGCCAGAATCCCACCAAGGACCCCCATCACCAGAATGGGAAAATGGCTGAGCAGCCCATGCCCGCCGACCGCGCCTTCCAGGATTCTTCCAATCACCTCTGCGACCCGCGCCCAGATTGCCTGAATGGCACTGGGTGCAGGCTCGGCGTCTCGATCATCATCGAATTCTGATGGGGTCGCCGTATCGATATTGGAGGTGGCTATGGTAGGCAACACCAGTGATGGCATACCACGAGGCTGCGGCGCCGAGAAGACGGCCTGCAACGGAATGCCGATCGAGTGCAAAAGGACTATGTTCAGCAGAATCACCGGGGCGCCGCCGATGAGAAAGAGCGCAACGGCGCCGATGCGCGTCGCGGCATTCCAGCGCATCGCCAACAGTACCAGGCACAGCAGTGTGCCCAGCGCAATGGCCGGTGGATCCACCGTTGCCGCCAGTGCGGCAAGGAATCCCGCCAACGCCGACATCAGCAAATCACGGTACGGGTGGTCGGTGACGATCAGATGCGAGATGCACGTCACCGCCGCCAGCAGCAGCGCGGCCGCCGGCGCGTGGCGGTTCATCACCACGCCATACGTGATCAGCCCCGTGGCCGCAACCGTGGCGATCCCAAGCCCGACCCGCAATGGCCGGCGCAGCTCAAACATCCGCCCCAGGCGATAGGTCATCGCCACGCACATCGCCGTTGGCAACGCCATCCCGATCAGGATCAGAAGGTAATGAACGAAGATCAGGTTGCCGCTGTAATCCAGGCCCTGTCGCAGCAGAACCCAGTAGATTGGCACCAGCACGACGGCCACCATCGGCGGATACGGACTGTAACGATGCCCTTCATGCTCGACCGCAATGGGATTAGCGCTAAATACACTCTTGTCTATCGCCAGGCTGTGCTGCTCAACGAGCGCCTGCACGGTCGAGGCGATCATCTGCTCCTCGTCGCCCCACTTTGCCGAATCCGGCTGGCGCAGTGGCCGCAGCATCGGCAGGCACAGTATCAGCACCAGCACCGGCCCCGCCAGCGCCCACGGGCGCACCAGCGGACGCTGCACGTAGCTGCGGATGACAGGCAGCAGTTTCATTGTGATGCGCGTGAAAGATCAGGCCAGATTCATGAACGTGATGAGGTTCCGAATCAGACGGTTGCCTAATCGCTCATACTCCGAGTAATGCTTTTTCGTGTCAGAACGTATCTTCTCGCTCCCACCAGTGCCCAAGACCTTTTCCACATCCGCCTTGCCATGTTCGAGCATTGCTTCGATCGCCTCGGGAGTCATCTCAAAATGATACTGAAATCCCACCAGGCGATTCTTGAAGCGGAAAGCCTGGTTGCGGCACGCCCGCGTCGACGACAACAACGCGTTGCCCGTGGGCGGAGGCGGGATGCCAGGCCCGCTGGGTGCATTGGCCGGCGACGGCAGCTTCGGCAAGTCGAACGTGTCATAATGCCAGTGGAACATCGGCGTACCCTCATGCAGACCAAACAGCAATGGTTCCGTGCCGCCGGGGAATGGGAACATCACCGGCCCCCAGCCTATCTCCGGAACAGGTATCGGGGCATCGCCGGCCGTCGCTCCCGGGCGCGTATTCGGGTAAACCTTCGCCCCGGCCGCATGCGCCAGAAGCTGGGCACCCAGGCAGATCCCAAGCACAGGCCGGTCGGCCTCGACCATCCGTTTCAGCAGTGCCACTTCCTTTTCCAGGAAGGGATACTTTGCTGAACCAAGGTCAGCCACACCCATCGGCCCGCCCATGACCACGAGCAGGCGCAGATCCGCCGGGTCGGTGGGCACCTCATCACCACGGTAAAGGCTTCGAATCTCGATTGGGATCCCATAGTCGCGCAGGGCATCGACAATCCGGCCAGGGCCTTCAAATTCCACGTGCTGTAGCACAACGGCTTTGCTCATACATCGGTCAATCATCGTTCAGCAGTCGCAGAACTGTCAAGCGTGGTACCGAACTCAGCCGCATCTTGCCGCCGCGGCCCCCCAACCTTCGCGGCACTTGCGATGACTCGCACACCTGATTTGTCTGAATTCCTTCAGGCCGCCTACTATCGCATGGATTGGATTACTAGTAGGAGTGCAATGGATCGAAGCTATCTTGAGCGTCTGACAACTGCAAACAGCGAGCGTGTACTACTGGCCCTGACGCAGCAGCAGCACCTTCACCCCGCCCGTAGCATTATCGGCACAGTGCGAACGATCTGCGAAACCCAGGGATTCTCCGAGCTCGTCGCCGATCAGGCCCTGCGTGAGTTGGCCGTCGATACCCGCACATCTATCGGCCGACTGTCGCGGCATCAGGTGCGCGCCTTGGCCGACAGCATGGAAACGGCCTGGCAAGTCCAACTCGCCAACCGGATTTCCGCCCGCAGACACCAGCATGCTTGATTAAAGGTCTCGCCTTTGGCCTTTGTGCCATGAAGATATGCAACGTAAACGACGGCAGCACCAACGCACCGCGGCTGACGCTCTACGGCAATGCATGGGGGCTCTTGGAACTGCCGCAGCGCCCATCGAAGCAGACCTGGGCGTTTGAAGTTGTGCTCGACAAAATCCGGGAAGCTGGCTTTGAGGGCATGCAGGCCGATGCCTCATCCGCCTCGGTTGTCCGCAAGCACGGTCTGCGCTTCGCCGCCAGCGGTCGAGTTAACTCTCCGCTGGATACCGATGATGTCATCAATCATGCGGCCGATGTGGGAGCGGATGCGGTGACTCTGCATGTGGGCTGGGGCATGGAAACCGACGCGGAGATGGACGCTTACGCCCAATCGGTTCTGGAAGCAGCGCAAGCTCACCATATGCCGGTGTTCATTGAGACCCACCGGGCCACCATGGTGCAGGACATCTACCGCACGCACTGCTTGCTGCAGCGCTGGCCCGATCTGCGTTTCAATGGGGATTTTTCGCACTATTACTGCGGTGCCGAGATGACCTACCAGGGATTCGATATCACCCGGTCATACCTGCTTCCGATCCTGCAGCGGGTGGGCTTCTTCCATGGCCGAGTGTCGAATGCAGAGTGTATACAGGTCGATGCAGTAGATGCGGGCGATGGACAAACTAACGCCCACGGCCGCGATTTCCTCTGGATGTGGGAGACAGGTGCGACATTCTGGCTAAAGCAGGCTCATCAGGGTGACATTTTACCTTTTGCCCCAGAACTCGGCCCTCCATCTTCTGGATACTCCTTGACTTATGTGCGAAATGGTGAGCTGGCGGAGCTTTCGGACCGTTGGGCGCAGACTCTGGTCTTGGCTCGGTTGGCACAGCAGGCGTTCGAGAACGCTGCTATGATCAGTCGCGGTACAGTCCCTTCTCCTTGATGTAGCGAACGACTGCCGCAGGCAGCAGATCATCCACCGATTCGCCCGCGCGGAGTCGCCGTCGGATTTCTGACGCACTGATATCCAGCAGTGGCGCCGCGACGACGTTCGCCTGCAATCCTCTGAATTCTGTCGGGAGTTTCTCCCACTGGATCGCAAAGCCCGGCCGGTTCATCACCAGCATGTTCGCCTCATGGATCAGCTCGCGTGCGCGATGCCACATCGGCAGCAGCAGCAGCATGTCGGCACCAATGAGCCAGGATATCTCGGGGTGTCCGGCCGCCTTCAGGCTCCGAACGGTGTCGATGGTGTAACTCGGCCCAGACCGCCGAAGCTCGATGTCGCTAACTTCGAACAGCGGATCACCTGCGGTAGCAATGCGACACATTGTCGCTCTATCCTGTGCTGGCGCGAGGTCCGCTTCAGTGGGTTTATGAGGTGGTTGCGCTGAGGGAACCAGCAGCACGCGAGCAAATTTGCAGGCATAAGCAACTTCTCGACAACAATGTAAGTGCCCATTGTGTATGGGGTTAAAGCTGCCTCCGAAACATAATAACCCCTGGCTCATGCGTTTTTCTCCCGTTTCACTAACATCTGTGGTATATTTAGTTGAGATTCAGTTTCAACTACGGCTAATTGGCAATTCGGCTCACAATATCCGCTGTGTTCTCGCGAACCTTCGGCACAATATACACGGATCGTAATAATCGCGTCATGTGGTATTCCGATTCCTGTTGAAGCCTTTGGTATTAGGATTGCTAACTGATCCGTAGAACGTCGGGTTCGCTCTGTTATGCAGGATACCGCATTTCAGTTCGCAGCCACAGAATGATTCGATTGATGGAATGGACGCTCGGACGCGATGGTATCCGGATTGGGACCTTTAAGAGCCGGGCGGCCAACTGAGTTGGTCTGGACAACCAAATCAGGATTCGTGATTCGGACAAAGGAAAGGCAGGCCTGCAATGGCACAGACAGCTATCAGTAAGCGTTCCGGGACCCGGCCACCAGCAATCGCCAAGGCTTTGCGCGAACAGGCCGAACAACTGCTGGCGCAATCTTACGACTACATGGACAGCCCGTTGTTCCATCGCAGGAACATCGAGAAAGAACTCTTCAATACGCCCGATCCTCAGCTCCCGGTTATCAGTTGGTATCAGCCCACGCGCGAAGACAGCATCGAAGACATCGGCCAGGTGCCCAAGCTGATGACAACTGCCGAGGAACGCATCATGTTCCTGCGCTTCAACTACTCCAAGATGCGTCTAACGCAACTGCAGAAGCAGGTGAAGCGCGAGGGACTGGCCAAAGAGCTGGCCGAGCAGTTCATCGAATGGCAGAAGCGGTCGGAGAACTTCCGCGAATATCTAGTGCGGACCAACCTGGCTCTGGTGCTGGCGATGGCCAAGCGCACCCGGCTGGGCGATGTCGATTTCGCTGAGATCGTCTCGGAAGGCAACATGGCACTGATGCGTGCCGTGGAGAAGTTCAGCATCGATCGCGGCTTCAAATTCTCCACCTATGCCTGCCGTGCTATCCTCAAGGCGTTCAGCCGCACGGCAATGAAGAGCTCCAAGTACCGTCAGCGCTTCCCGGTCGAGTTCGAGCCCGATATGGAAAAGAGCGATTGGCAGGACAAGCGCCGCGACCAGGTAGAAGAGGATTGCCTCGACGAACTGCGTGCCATCGTCGACCGCAACCTGGCCGATCTCTCCAGCGTTGAACAAACCGTGATCCGCCGGCGCTTTAACTGGGAACAGACTGATGATTCGCCGCTGACCCTGGAAGAAGTCGGCCAGATCATCGGCGTGACCAAAGAGCGCGTCCGCCAGATCCAGAATAAGGCTTTGGCAAAAATCAGAACGGTCATGGAAGATGGTGTGCTTCGCGCACGCACTGAGCAGACCGCGGCGATCCCGGCGGTTCAGCCGGCCGCCCAGTAGCACCGCAAACAACTAACGCATCATGACGGAAGAACGCCCCGGAGCTCACAGACCGGGGCTTCTTCTTTGGCCCCGATTCGAGCTTCAGCTTGCCTCCGATGCCCGTCTCGCCCACCGCAGTTTCGCCGATCGGCTGCGGGGGTTATCCATCGCTTCACCCTCGCCCGCCTTGATCGGATCATCGCTGATATCACAATAGGCCCCAGTTCGCAGGCCCTCCTTGAAGCTCTCCTTCACCCGTCGGTCCTCACCCGAGTGGAAGCTGATGATGGCCGCCACCCCACCGGGTTTCAGGCAGCCTGGCAGCACCCGCAGCAGGTTCTCCAGGTTCCCCATCTCGCGATTGGTGAGAATCCGCAGCGCCTGAAACGTTCTTGCCGCCGGGTGAAGCTTCGCCCCGGCCGCGCGCTGCAGTGTAAAATGCCTCGCCTCGCAGATGATCGCCATGAGTTGATGCGTGGTCCTGATTGGACGCTGCCGCCGGCGCTCGACGATTAGGCGGGCAATTTCCGGCGCATCGGTCTCATCGCCCAGTTCCACAATCGCATCGCGCAGTTCCGCTTCGCTCATCCGCGCAAGCAGTGCTGACGCCGGCTGGCCGCGCGTCGGGTCCATCCGCATATCCAGCGGGCCATCCAGCCGATAGGAAAACCCCCGCATCCGATCATCAATCTGCGGGCTGGCAACACCCAGATCCGCCAATATCCCATCCACCCCAACCATTCCACCCTCCGCCAGAATCTGGTGCAGCCCCGCAAAATTGCCGTGGTGGATACTAAACTGTCCGCCAACCCCCGTCAGCATCGGCCGGGCCAGCTCAATGTTGCGCGGATCGAAATCGATCCCGATCAGCGAACCGCCAGGTGTAACCCGCCGCAGCAACTCTACCGCATGCCCCCCCAGGCCCAGTGTGCAATCCACAACCACCTGCCCCGGCCGCGGATCGATGATCCGCAGCACCTCCTGCAGCAGCACCGGGATATGTCGAATCTCACGTTGGGCCATCGCGCCCAAGTAGACCGCAGATCACCCAGAATGCAACCCGCTTCTCCTGCATCTTCACTTCTCATGCTCCGGATGATGCTGGGTGGGCGTATGCCCGTGGTACTGGCCCATCTGGTGCATCCGGTTATGCACGCTGCGGTGGGCGCTGCTGAGCAGCAGGCGCATGCGCTTCCACGTCGCCGTCTGCGCGTGCGTGCCAATCGTATCGACATAAGCCATGGCGCCTTCGATCTGCTCCAGGATCGTCAGGGCGTCGGCCGCCGCCGAAAACGCCGAGCCGGCCACCCGCACCATCACCGGGGAACTGTGCGCGGCCACAATGGCCGGCCTGTCGGCATAATGTCCTCTCACCAATAGCGCCAGCCAACTGCTGCGCTCCACTTTCACGCTGAAAGTTCCTTGAGCCTGCTGCGGATCCACCTCCACCGATTCCCGCACCACGCCATTGACGATCAGGTCCACGCGCGTCATCGGCACCGTAACGCTCGCCACGCGCCAGGTCACATGCACCGTTCCGCCGCTGGAGGTCATCTCGATGCGGCTGCCGGGCACATGCCCATCCACCGTGAATTCGATCAACGGGCCATAGGTGACAAATGTCCGTCCCTTGCGCACCGCCTGCTTCCAGTTATCAAACGTGAATGCCTGATCGGCCTCCAGTTGCGCATACGTACGTACCGTTCCCACTGCTGTACTTGCCGACATCTTGTCAGTGCCCCCCACCGCCGCGACAAAGTAGCCGCAGTTGAGGTAGCGATACCAGTCGGCCAGCGAATTCGGGTCGATGCCCGAATACAGGCTGCCCCAGGATGTCATCTCCACGCCATCAGCCTCGCCTGTGACGATCGTGGCCGCGTGTTCGCTCCTGGGATTGGGAAAATGCGGAATGATGACCACGCCATCCTGTTGCCGGCACTGCTGCGCCCACTGCGTCAACAGCACCTCCACCGGATCACCCAACGCTGACTCATCCGGCCCGCCCGTGGTCATCGGCGCAATGATCGGACCGTTGTACCCCAGCAGCGAGATATGCCCTAGCACATGCTGACGGTTCTCCGTTCCCACGCGCACCAGGTACTCGCCATCACCGCCGGCTTCCTTGGAGCCATGAATGGTCCTGCCATCAAAGTCGCCAACATTGGTCATTAGCTCGCCCCACTGGCTCGCGAGCAGGTTCACCACGTTCACACCCTCAGCACTGCCCTCCAAGAGCGCTGTCTGCGGCGAGAGAAAATGCACATGGGTATCGGCCGTCACCCATCCCAGCGACCGCCAGTCCAGCACGCGGCTCAGCTTGATCGTGATCTCGCGCATCTGCCGCGTAACCCGCACCACCTGCCGCACCGGCCGAATCTCAAATCCCTTCGAGACCTCGATGTACACCTTGCCCACCGGCAGATTGATGGTCGTCCGCCCTGGGATGTACGTGCAGCGGTGCAGCCCCGCATGCACGAAGTCAGCGCTGTAATCCTCAAACCAGGCATCATTGGGAATGCGATGCCGATCCGCCGGGGCCAGATACTCATTGCCCGCCCCATGCACATGCAGCTTCACCGCCACCGGTTGTCCCGTCTCCTCGTCAACCACGCTGATGGTCACTCGCTGGTCGGCCGGCGGCACCACGCGAATCAGTGCACTCGCTCCCGCACGCCCAAGTTGCACCACTGGCACGTTCCGCCCCCCAGGCAGTCGCAACACCGCATCGGGATGGCTGGTGTACTCAATCAGCACGCTCTGCTCTTGTCGCGCTGGCAACTGGTTGTTGTAGCCACGTTCCCAGCGCCGATTGTCATAGACCTTCTGAAGCTCAGCCGAGATCACCTGCCCGAGGTCAACCTGAATCTGTTTGAGCAACCCATGCTCATCCAACTTCGGATCAAACGTTACACCACGGGGCAAGCGCACCAGCGCCTTGCGCCGGGTTTCCCAGCGCAGAGGGTGCGCGCTGGCCGTACCTGCCGAGATGGCCGATATCACCAGCGGCCGCCCATTGGGTTCAATCCGCAGGCCAACGATCACCTTCTGCGGGCAGGGATTCTCCCACGCCCAGATCCAATTCACCCACGCGCCCATGTCCGGCTGTTGCACGCGCGTCTGGCTCCAGCCCCACCCGCCATTAGTCTGCTCATGGTGCGCCCGCACCGCATGGACCTTATGCTGCGCAAGGGCCTCACTGCATGCCGCGCCCCATCCCGCGGTGAACGATGAAACCTGGTGCCGCCGTACGATGCGCGTGCACGCTTCAGAACCATCCGCATACACCAGCACATAGTCGCCCAGGTGCCCATGCACATTCGCCATCGCCTCTCGCCGCGCTGCAAACTCATCGCCCACCGTCGTATCCGCCTGAGGCAGCACGTCGGTCGTATGGCAGATAAGCAGCCACGGTGCCTTCACCCGCCCCAGATCGATCTGCACCGGCCGATCGCTCGCCAGCACGATGCGACCCGGAATGTCAAAGGCAATCCCCTGACATACGCACTTGCCCTGTGGCGCTTGCGCTGCCGCCTTCGCCATCTTCGCCGATACGTCGCGCGCACTGAGCTTCCGCAGTGTCGCGTTGCCCTTGAATCGTACCGATTTGAACAATCCCGACGCCGGACCATCGCACGTTGCAGACATGTCAGACCTCCTGAAACGAGATGCCATTGCATTATTACCGATTCCGTCGGCCATACCAGTTCCCCCTGTCATGATTCGCCGAACGCCCGCCCCCCTACTATCATCTGCCCGACCGGCGTAGCTGGCTATCAATTGGAGCCGTTGACGTGATCCGCTTTCGCAAACTCTTTTTCCTGTTTGCAGCAGTGTTGCCGGCCGCATTCCTGGTGGCCGGCAATCCCACCACTCGCTGGACTGGCCGCGACCTGCAGGACCAGCCCCGTGAGATCCCCACCGCCGGCCGGCCAACCGTGCTGGTCTTCCTTCATCCCGGTCAGAAACAAAGCGACCTGGCGGTCTCTGAGGTCGCCCAGGACCTCATCAATGCCAAGCAGCTCTCCATCCTGGGCATCATGAGCGGCCCGGCCGACGCCACACTGCGCCCGGCCGTCGATGCCCTCCATTGGGCTTGGCCCCTGCTGAGCGATCCGGCCTACTCTCTCTCCGGCGATTTCCAGGTCAACGCCTGGCCAACCACCATCATTTTCGACTCCCAGGGCAATCTTGTCGGCCGCATCGCCGGCCGCCCTCTTAGCCTCAGAGCCAGTCTGGCCGCCTATGTTGCCTACGCGTCTGGCACGCTCACCCGCGCGCAACTGGAGGAGGAACTCACTCACCAGCAGATCGTGCAGGATAGCGCCGACCAGAGGGCACACCGGCATCTGCTGCTCGTCCAGCAGTTCCTGGCCAGCGGCCGGGTCGAAGATGCGGCTGCGCAGATGCAGCAGGCCCAAGACCTCGCCCCCGCCGCCGAACCGCTGCGGCTTCTCATGGCCCGAGATCTCCTGCTCCTCGGCGAAACAACCCAAGCCGACGCCATCTTGGATACCCTGGATGCGACCACTCAATCCGGCGAATTAGCCCTCCTTCGTGCACGCTCCGCCATTGCCGCCGGCCACTGGCAAAAGGCCAAAGACCACCTCCTCCAAGCCCAAACCACCTCATCCGATGCGACTAGCCAGGCCGAAACCCAGTACCTCCTTGGCCTCATCTACACCCACGACAGCAACTACCAAGAAGCCGCCCGATGCTTCCGCAAAGCCTACGAAGCCGCCCTGCCCCGTTGAGCTCGAATCTTATATCTGAGCCGCAGCGCGCTGCTGGAGATGGCAGGCAATTCCACGCCCGAGAAACTGTGGTATATTCCAAATATGCTCAACGAAGTCGGATTTGCTCTCATCGGAGCGGGTTATATCGCGCAGACCCATGCGGCAGCGCTCGCTATACTGCCTGGCGCTAAGTTGCGCGCGGTTCATAGCATCATCGCCCAGGAGGCCCAAGCCCTGGCTGCGAAACATTCTGTTGCATGGAGCACGGATCTACAGCAGATTCTCCAGCGTGAAGATGTGGATGCGGTCTGCATCTGCACTCCCAGTTCGCTTCATCCCGAGCATGCAATCGCCGCCCTGAATGCGAGCAAACATGTGCTGGTGGAAAAGCCGATGGCGATTCGTCTGGCCGACGCTCTGGCGATGGTTGAGGCCGCCGACCGCAATCAGCGCATTCTGGCAACGGTGTTTCAGCGGCGTTTTACTCCCGCCGTGCGCTACGTGCGCGACGCGGTCGTGGTCGGCCACCTTGGACGGTTGGTCATGGGCGAGGCCAGTGTCAGTTGGTATCGCACGCCCGAGTACTACACGGTGTCGCCCTGGCGCGGCACCTGGGCGATGGACGGCGGTGGCGCCCTGATGAATCAGGCGATCCACTATGCCGATCTGCTGCTCTGGATCTTCGGTGAACCGCAGACCATCTCCGCGCAAGCTACCACGCGCCTGCACAAGATTGAGGTCGAGGATACGCTCACGGCGTCGATCCGCTGGCGCAGCGGGGCGCTGGCGACCCTGAACGCCACCACCGCCGCGTTCCCCGGACTGCATGAACGACTGCAGATCTGCGGCACACAGGGCAGTGCGATCATTGAGGATGGACATCTCCGATATAAGTTTTTCGCCGACGAAGATGGCCAGAAGGTGCCTGATTACGGCCACAATGCGCAGGAAGGGATTAACCGCGCCCTCACCGTCCAGTTAACGGACATTAACCTGCACCAGACGCAGCTTGGGGACTTTGTCGATGCGGTGCGCAATGGCCACCGGCCTGATGTGGACGGTCGCGAGGCATGCAAATCGGTCGCTTTGGTCGAGGCGATTTACGCGTCAGCACGCAGCGGCGTTTCAGTTCCGTGGACTTTGCCATGGATATGATTGGACCAGGAGTATCAGAAGGGTGTGTAACATGACAGTGACATTGGACGAGCCGACGACTGCGAATCTTCTGCCTTGTGTCAATTGGAAAGGGCGCCAGATCACCCGCCTGGTTCTTGGGCATAACCCCATCAAGGGGTGGAGTCATTGCGGCACGGAACTGGACAAGGAAATGAAGGCTTGGTTCAACCCCGAAGCCGGCCACGACCTGAGCATCGTACAACGTGCCGAAGCCTGCGGCATCAACACCTGTCAGTTCGGCGGCCCAACCATGCATGATCTGTTGCACCGCTATAAGGCTGCCGGCGGGCAAAACCAGTGGATCGCCACCCTCTATGACAGCGGTTCGGACTGGAACCCCGGCGCGCCTTCCTTTGAAGAAGAACTCAAGGCCATTCTTGCGGTTGATCCCAAGCCCATCGGCATCCAGAATTTCGGCGAGAACAGCGACCGCTATTTCATCACCGACAACATGCCTCGGCTGCAGGAGAAACTGAAGCGATTTCGCGACACAGGCCTGCTGGTTGGCGTCTGCTCGCATCTGCCCGAGGTCGTCGAGTACATTGAAGAACGCAACTGGGACATAGATTTCTACCAAACCTGCTTCTATACCGTCTACTCACTGGCCAATGAACGGCGAATCGACCGCGCCCACGAGATCTATGATGATGCCGCTCGCGAACGGATGGTGAAATTCATCCGGCGCACCCGCAAGCCGTGCATGGCCTTCAAGGTCCTGAAGGCCAACCGCTTCTGCAGCACCGACGATGCCGTGCGCGGGGCACTCAAGTTCGCCCTGGACAACATCAAGGAAACCGACGCCATCTGCGTGGGTATGTGGGACAAGTACAAAGACCAGGTCAGCCAGAATGCAGGTTTCGTCCGCGATATTCTCCGGGAAAAGGCCCGGCGCTGACGCAGAATAGGCTTATTTCAGATCCTGCTGGATCGAGTCAAAATACTTCTTCACCGCATCACGCGCCTGCATAGGGACACGATCGCGATCAATGTCGTCAGCCGTATCCTTCTGAGCCGACTGGATGATCTGCTTGAATTGTTCCTTGGATTCACCCTTGATCGAGTCGGCCTTCACGAAGGAACTCGATAGCACCTTGCCCTTTTCATTCATCTCCCCCTTGTCAACTTCCTTCTTCAGCGTGTAGGGAGTAGCTCCACCTTTCCGACGTTCGCCGATGCCGGCGTTGGAGAAGCCTTGGCCGACGCCCTGGCCGTTCTGCTGGCCGCCCTGAGCCTGCTGCTGCCCCGAATCCCACTTGCCGCCTTCGGCATCTTCGCCCTCACCGCCGCTGCCGGCCATGCTGCCACCTGTATCATCCTGTTTGCCCTGGGCATTGTTCAGGGCATCGTTCATCTGCTGCTGGGCATCGGCCATTTGCGACTGCCCCGGATTGCCCTGCTGCTGATCACCGCTGCCCTGCTTGCCTTGCTGCGCGGCGGTCTGCTGCTGGCCCTGGCCGCTCTGCTGCTGATTGGATTGCCCGCCTCCCTGCTGCTGTTGCTGGTTGCCCTGTTGTCCCTGTTGCTGTTGTGCATTGGCCTGCTGTTGCTGCTGTCCCTGTTTGCCTTGCTGGCCGGCCTGCTGCTGGCTGCCGGGCTGATTCTGGGCTTGTGCCTTGTTCTGGGCGTTGGCATTCTGCATCGCCTGCGCCATCTTGCTGGCGGCTTGTGAAAGCTGTCCGGCCGAATCCTGCGCCTGCATCTTTGCCTGGGCCTGCTGCACCTTCTGCATGAAGGTCGCCAGTTCCTGCGGCGCTGGGAGTATGCCACCATTCATCTTCCGCGAAAGATTCTCGGCCATATCCTTTACGCGCTGCTGCGAGGCCTGATTGCCGGCGGCCGCTTTCTCCATCTCGCGCATCATCTGCTTAGCCTGGTCGGGCGTGGCGCCGGCCTGCTCAAGCTGCTTCTGAATCTGGCCCTGCACGGAGGGATCATTGGCGATCTTGGCCAGTTGCTCTGCCATCTGCTTCATGTCGGCGGCCATCTTCTCCTGCGTCTGGGCATCGGCCTTGTTGAATTTGTCGATGGCGGCCTTCATATCGGTCCCAGCTTTGTCGAATTTCGACTCGGTGACCGACTTCTTGAAATCCTCGTAGAATCCCCCCGTCTGGGCGCTGGTCAGTGGCCGGAAGATGTCGGCCTGCTCGACCTTGTCGGCCGTGGCTTTCACATCCTCGATCCGCTGCCGGGCGGCTTCGGCCTGTTGCATTGCCTTCTGGGCAGTAACACTCGCCTCTGTCGGATCGTTAATCGGGTTCTTCAGCAGTTCATCGAGATCGCGGCGGGCAGCCTGCAGTGCCTTGGCCTCGTTCGAGACCTTCGGAATCGAGTTCACTTCCACCAGGGCCTTCTCCACCAGTTGCCGGGCCTGCTCTTCCTTCTGCTTCTGCACAATCTGCTTCTTCGCGGCTTCCTCGCGGCCGAAGAGATCGAACTGCGGCAGGTAGCGATCGGCAAGGAATAGCGCCAAAACTGCGCCCATTGCCGGATACGCCATCCGCGGCATCTGCATGGGGAAGCGTTTGCGGATGGAGACCATGTTGGCGGTATGCTCGGCATCGCTCAAGGCCGCCTGGGCAAACTCGTCGCGGTTGCCGCGGGCATAGAGCGCGGTGCTATAGCGCTCCTGCAGGTGAAGCACCTCGTCGATCTTCATCGCCGTGGCATGACGCGAAGGTGAGCAGGCGGCGGCGAGAATCAGCGAGATCAGACTGACCAGGGCCCCGGCTCCGGCCAGCAGCAGGAGCATCGACGGGATGGCGAAGTCGAAAATGCGCGACAGAACGATGGTCAGGCACAGCGCTGTACACGCGCATGCCGCCACCCATGCGGCGTAGTGCAACAGCTTCTGAATGAGGAAGCGGGTGCGAACGGAGTCTATATGCTGGTCCAGTCGGCTCATGCTCCACCTCTATCTCCGCATTATTCTAACCGACAAGCATCCGCCCGTGCAGGGCTTAGCTGCCAATTAGATCTTCATCGCCGATCAAGAAGTTCCACAACCTGCCTCTGGGCAGTGTTGCGGTGGCCTATAGAGCCCGAACCACATAAACCAGCCTGATCAGTACCACAAATTCAGGATGATCGCCGGCTCGCGCATCTTGCCTTCAAATACGCCGACAACGGAGCTCACGAATTTCACTTCCACGTCCGGATTATGATCCAGCCATTCGTTGATCTGGTTGTCCATATACTCCAGACCCTGGCTGGAAAGCCGGCCGTGGAAGCTGCGAACTCGGCACGCACCAGTGCCGTTCATGGCCGCCTTGCGGGCGTAGCTCTCCCTGCGTACTGAAGCAGCACCGCCGGCAAGAGCCTTGATCTTGCTCTCCGGCGAAGCATCGTGATCGCTGATCAAGTTGATCGGCTCACCCTCTTCGTTATCCTTCGCCGGCGGCATTGTCGGTGGCGGGGCGATCTTCGGCGTTCCACCACCCATCAGGGGTTTGTGACCCGACTGTTGACCCATAAACTGCTGAGGACGAATCTCGTTCATCTAGCACCTCACTATAAGTCGAACTGATCCGGTCGATATGCTAGTAAGCAGTATACCGGCAACCCCGGCTGGAAGGAAACAAAAGAGCCGCCGATTGTGAACAGCGACACCGGACGTAAGATGCGGAAGCGCATGGACATACAGGTACGCTTGGATGGATCGCGTGAAGACGCCCTCGGCACCCAATGGCGAGCCGGGCTCGCCTCCCCCATCTTCGTGTTGCGGGCGGAGTCGGATGGACATACATCCCTTTGCCGTGCTGGCGGGCCGCCCCTCCGCCAATGGAATGATCCTATCGAGGCCCTCCGCTGGCTTGATCAGCACCGGAGAACCTTGCCGGATCACCGCTGGGTGGGCTATATCGCATATGATCTGGGGAGATGGTTTGAGGACATCCCGCAGACCGCGGCGGACGACCTGGGGCTGCCTCTGTTCATCTTCACCTGTCACCCACTGAACCCACAACCTCTGCCGTTGCCTGAAGATACGGAGGATGCGGGCAAGTACCAGGGCAGTAACTTCACGCCCATCGCGTATCAGGCGGCCATCGCCCGGGCGATCGACTACATCGGCGCCGGCGACATTTTCCAGGTGAACCTCTCCCAGCGCTTCCACGTCCGCAGCACCCTCTCGCCACAGGCCATGTACTCCCGCATCCAACGCCAGTACCCCGCATGGTACGGCGCCCTGCTCGCCTACGGCGAGTTTGCGATCGTATGCAATTCGCCGGAACTGTTTCTCCATACCAGACAAGATGGCACCGGCCTGTGGCATGTCACCACACGGCCCATCAAAGGCACCCGACCGCGACTGCCGGGCATGGCTGAGCAACTGCGCCGCAGCGACAAAGACCAGGCCGAATTGAACATGATCATTGACCTGGAGCGCAATGACCTCGGCCGGGTGTGCCGTCTCGGGACCGTGCGCGTGACTGAGCCGCGCGTGATCGAGCAGCACCCGACCGTCTACCATGGCGCGGCAACGGTTGAGGGCGTATTGCGGGAGGGGATCGGCCTGGTGGACCTCCTCGCGGCAACCTTTCCCGGCGGCAGCATCACCGGTGCGCCCAAAATCCGCGCGATGCAGATCATCGATGAACTTGAGCCAACACGGCGAGGCCCTTACTGTGGCGCCATCGGCATGCTTGATGCCGACGGTTCGATCCTGCTCAATATCGCGATTCGCATCCTGATCGTGAAAGGGAACGATGTGTGGATCCCGGTCGGCGGCGGCATCGTCGCCGACTCGACGCCGCAAGGTGAATACGATGAGACTCTGGTAAAAGCCCTTGCCGCAATGTCGGTACTGGGTGTCAAGCCGAAGTAATGCAGAACATGAGAGACACATGGCACATTGCTGGGTGAACGGCCAACTGATCGATGAGAATGCGGCGACGATCTCGCTGAACGATACCGGACTGCTCCATGGAGCCGGGCTCTTCACGACCATGCGGGCATACCATGGCGTCGTGTATCGCATCGCCGACCATCTGCGCCGGCTGCGCAGCTCGTGCGAAACGCTGATGATCCCGCTGGCATGGAAGGATGAAGACCTGATCGCCGCAGTGAACGCATTGCTCAAAGCCAATGCCCTGGGCGATGCCCGCCTGCGGCTGACCGTGACCCGCGGCCGGATGATCCACGATGCCGAGCAGATCCGGCTTGCGCCCACAGCGTTTCTCACCGCCGTGCCCCTGCAACCGTATCCAAAGGATCACTACGAGAAAGGCATCACGGCAACTGTCTGCGACCGCTTCAAACTGAACCCCTTCGACATTCTGGCCGGCCATAAGGCGCTGGATTACGTCGGCCGCTTCGCCGCACTCAATGACGCCCGCCAGATCGGCGCGACCGAGGCGATCTGGTTCAACGTGTACAACTACCTGCAGGCAGGTTCGATCAGCAACATCTTTATCGTTCGCTCCGCCACGCTGTACACGCCTCCGACGCCGGCGGATCTGAATGATCAGCAAATCGCGCAGCGCACGCCCTATTCGCGCAGCAATGTGCTTCCAGGCGTGGCGCGCCAGACCGTAATGGAGATTGCACAAAGACAGGATGTCCCGGTAATCATTGGGCCACTCACCATTAATGATCTGCTCTCGGCAGATGAGTGTTTTGTGACTAATAGCATTATGGAGGTCATGCCGGTGTGCCGAATCGAGCGCAAAGGCATCGGCAAAGAACAACCGGGCGACTTGACCCGTAGAATCAGCATGTTATACCGCTCATCCGTAGAGTGCTTTGTGAGGGGCGATAGCGGGTCGAAGCCCTAATCGCCTTCACTTCGATGATGTCTGTTAGCGAGGCTATAGCAGTGGTTGCGCAAGTCTTTCCGAGTCCGGCCGATTTTCTCAAGGCGGTAGACATCTACCTCAACCTTGCCTATGCCGGCGCCCCGCCGTCCGCTGTGCGTCTGCGCGTTGAGACCCTGCGCGCCATGCCCGACAAAGAATTCTACGAAAGCGCGGTCTTGGAACGAGATGCCACCCGCTGTCCCGTAAAGGTCTTCTTGCGCCTGGGCAATCAAACGTATCCTCATATGAAGCTTGCGCTCTTCCGCCAGCCCGGCGCAGCGTGGGCCTTTGCTGTGGAAGAACACGACCAGGTCGGCGTGCCCATGCCCGGTTCGCGTGAGTATCGCTTCTTCTCGCAGATGGTCGCGCATAATCGCGAGCTGGCGATGGAGATCGAGGAGGCGTGGAACGTATCGGGTCTGCCGGTACAGCCGAGGCAGCCGATCGCGGGCCTCGACCGCGAGATGAAGCTCGCGCATACGCGCTAAGAGCATCCGATCCCGCTAAGTCTGCAGTCTAGATGTCCGCCGGGAAATAGCGCAGCAGCTCCGCGGCAACCAGATCATGGCCGGCTCGGTTCGGATGGTTCTGCCACGACATCAGGTTTTCCAGCGGCGTCCCGGCCGCCACCTGACGTTCGAACTGTTTCAGGCTATCGACCAATCCCGTGTTATTCAGATCGGCCAGCTCGCGCACCTGCCTGGCATGCGCTCGCAACGTATCTCGTGCTGCGGGGTCTGCCCCGATCTGCTGCGTATTGTCCGGAGTTGGCGTCAGCAGGATGAGTCGGGTCTTGTGCCTGCTCGCCAGGTCGATCATCTGCTGCCACGCCGCGCGGGCGCCGGGCAACCCGGTGCCTCGATCATTCAGCGAATAGTCGATCGTGACGACATCGGGCCGGTGACAAAGCACCTGCTCCTCGAACCGTGCCGCTCCCGCCGGCGAGCCCTCGCCGCCGATGGCTTCGACGATGACATTGATGACGCCAAACGGAAACCGCTGCTTCAGCGCCACATGCAGCAGATGAGGATAGCTGTTGAACGTATCCACCATTGGCGTGGCGAAATATCCCGAGGGCACACTATGCCCATGGCAGACGATATTCACGGTCCGGTTCGCGGGCCAGTGAGTTTTCATCACACCAACAAGATCGGCCAGGTAAACGCGTGGGTCTGCAATTGCCATATCCATCCAGCCTACGCCAGAGGGCAATTCGCGGGAAGAGCAACAACCGCCTGCGCGGGCCTGGACACATCTTGCAAACAACCGGCTACCGTATAGAATCCGCAGCCCTGTTGCATGGCGCGCTTCGCGGGACATGTACGGGCAGGTAGCTCAGCTGGTAGAGCAATGGACTGAAAATCCATGTGTCGCCGGTTCAATCCCGGCCCTGCCCACTAAACGAAAGCCCCGGTGGTTACTGCTTAAGACGCAAGTAAGCCAACCGGGGTTTTTGCGTGGGTGTTTTCCTTGGTGCAACCCAGTGCTACCGCCCCTCACGGGCGCGGACCCGGCGGGGCGTTTGCGGCGATCTCTGCCAATCTCATATATTTGAGCCCGCTTCCGTAGCGCCGCCTGCCTATGATCGAGCGTCGACACTCCAGCTCGCCTCTTTATCCAGCCACGATAAACCGGTTCGCCCGACTGCCACACGGTGGATTTGCCCGAAATTCGCGCTTGCGACCATCAGGGCTCACCGACCTTCTCGCGCTGACCAAGGAAATCGGATATGGAAGTATTCACCACTGTTCTGAACCGCACTCCGCGCGCCCTCCGCCCCGCACCCTCCGCACCGCCTGTACCTGCGCCGGGCCTGCAAGGCGTGAGCGCTATGCTTCTCACCTTGTCAATCAAACAGCGCATGCTCCTGCACGGATTGCTTCATCGCGATCTGGGCAAGTGCTCGATAGCGGGGCTCACGGCGTGCCAACGCTCGGGCTGGAGCTTGGGGTCGGGTGGTGGCCATCAATTGACAACCGCGGGACGGCGGCTGGCGGAGCTCTCGGAGGATGCCCCGGCCGATCGCGAACTGGAACTGGCTGTCCAATAGAGCGCCTCGGCGTTGCCCATACCGATCGCCGTGGCGATCCCTCTTAAAGATTTGGGGCGCTGCCTGAGCCGGCTCCGCGGGATAGAGTCCAACTTAGGTTGTAATGCGCCGCTGGGTCCCTTTCGTGGTATACTGGCGTGCAGACATCGCCGCATCCAACCCGCGGCGTTGCCTGCTACGGACAAGAAAGGATCCAGTGGGCCAGACCAACGATACGGCATCAAAGGATCTTGCGATACCAGACCCGCCGCTCATTGTTGTCGGCATCGGCGCTTCCGCCGGCGGGTTGGAAGCCTTGGGGAACTTCTTTACGCACCTGAAGCCCGAGATGGGCATGGCGTTCGTTGTGGTGCAGCACCTGGACCCCTCCCAGCCCAGCCTCATGACAGAACTGCTGGCCCGGCAGACCACAATGCCCGTGCATGCGGCCAGGAACGGACTGCGGCTGGAGAGCTGCAACGTCTACGTCATTGCTCCCAATGAGGTACTCACCATCCAGGGCGGCATCCTGAAGACGACCAGCCCGGCCGAGCACTCCACCGTCCGCACCCACATCGACACCTTCTTCCGCTCATTGGCCGAAGACCAGGCAAAGCGTGCCATCGGCGTGGTCCTTTCGGGCGCTGGCAGTGACGGTACCCTGGGGCTCAAGGCCATCAAAGAACATGGCGGCGTGACCATTGCCCAAGCTCCCACCTCCGCCAAGTACGACAGCATGCCCTCCAGCGCCATCGCCACCGGACTGGTGGACTTCACCCTCCCCGTTGAGGAGATCCCCGCCAAGCTCATCGAGCAGTTGGCCTATGTGGCAAAACGGACGCAAGACCCAAACACTGGCGCCGTGGAACATGGGATGGCCACGCACCTGCCCCGAATCTGCGAGGTGCTTCACAAGGCCACAGGGCACAACTTCAACGGTTACAAAGCTGGCACCATGGGAAGGCGCATCGAGCGCCGTCTGCAGGTTCACCACATCGATTCGGTTGCCACTTATGTGGCCAGGCTCGAGCAGGACCCCGCTGAAGCCAGGGAACTCTTCAAGGACCTCCTTATCGGGGTAACCCAGTTCTTCCGGGATCCCGAAGCCTTCGAGGTTCTCGCCAGGCGCGCCATCCCCAAGATACTCTTGAACAAGGATGTCGGGGCCGAGGTGCGCATCTGGGTGCCCGGCTGCGCCAGCGGCGAAGAGGCCTACTCCATCGCCATTCTTTTCTGCGAGGCCGTCGATAAGCTCAAGGTGGCGCCGCACGTTCAGGTGCTCGCGACCGACATTGATGACCAGGCCATTGCCGCCGCCCGACTGGGGCGATACCCCGCCAGCGTCATCGAGCACGTTTCGCCGCAGCGCCAGGAACGCTTCTTTGTGCGCCACGGCGATGCCTTCCAGGTCACCAAGCAGATCCGCGACATGTGTGTGTTCTCCATCCACAACCTGGTCCGCGACCCGCCCTTTTCGTCGCTGGACCTGATCTCCTGCCGCAATCTGCTGATCTACCTGGACACCACTCTGCAGAAGCAGGTGGTCCCGCTCTTTCATTACGCCCTGTCCCCCGGTGGATTTCTGCTTCTTGGCTCTTCGGAGGGACTGGGCGCATCGGCCGACTTGTTCCAGGAACTCGACGAAAAGCAACGGCTCTTCCAGCGCAAGGCCGGCGAACCTCGCGCTACGGTCCTTTTCCCCCTGTCACTGCCCAACCAGGCCGCTGTCCAACTGGCAGAACCCGTCAAACGGCCCGAACAGGCCAAGCCCCACGACGTCGGCGCCTTGGTTGAGCAAATGGTGCTTGCCTATGCCCCGCCCTGCGTCGTGATCAACCGGCGAGCCGAGATCATCTATTCATCGGGAGAGACCAGCCCCTTCCTGCAGCAGCCCACCGGAAAACCCACGCTCAACATCATCGATCAGGCACGCAAGGGCCTGCGCGCGGGGCTGCGGATGGCTATCCGCGATGCGATTAAGACCAATCAGCCGGTCCTGCGTACCAACCTCGCGGTCAAAACCGCCGGCGAACTCCAACTCATTGACCTGATCGTCCGTCCGGTGCCGGGCATCGATGAGAGTTCCCATCTCCTGGCGGTCGTCTTCCAGGCTGCCAGGGGCAAAGCACCGATGCAAGGATCGGGGTCAATCAGCGATGAAGCCGCCGTCCAGCAACTGGAGCAGGAACTCAAGAGCGCCCGCGAAGAAATGCGATCCACGGTCGAGGCCCTGGAAACCGCCACCGAGGACTCGAAAAGCTCCAACGAAGAGCTTCTTTCCATGAACGAGGAGATGCAGTCCACCAACGAAGAACTGCAGAGCTCCAAGGAAGAGATGCAGTCGGTCAACGAGGAACTGTCGACCGTCAACGCCGAGTTGCACAAGAAGCTGGAGATGCTGGATCTGGCCCACGCCGACCTGGAGAACCTCATCCGCAGCACCGAAATCGCGACTCTTTTCCTCGACCGCGAGCTGCGCATCAAGCGCTTCACTCCGGCGGCCACCCTCCTGTTTCGCCTGCTGGAGAGCGACACCGGCCGGCCGATCAGCGACTTTGCCCCGCGCTTCACCGAAGGCGACGTCCTGGCGGACATGACCGAAGTCCTGCACACCCTTGCCACCAAAGAGCGACAGGTTTATCTGCCCGAAACGCAGTCCTGGTTCCTGGCCCGCTTCCTGCCGTCCCGGACGGTGGGCAACGTCATTGATGGCGTGATTGCCACCTTTGTCGACATCACCACGCTCAAGCATGCCGAAGATTCGCTTCGCCAGAGCGAAGAGCGCGCCCGTCAACTGACCGATACGCTTCCTGCCATCGCCTGGACGGCCCGCGCCGATGGCGCTACCGACTTCTTCAACGATCGCATCCGCCAATATCAGGGCTTCGGGCACAACGATGATGGCACCTGGGATTGGACAAACGCCCTGCACCCGGACGACGTCGAAAAGACGCTCCAGGCGTGGGAGCAGGCGGTAAAGACCGGCACTGCTTTCCAGGTGGAGCATCGCCTCCGCACGACCGACGGTCAGTGGCGCTGGCATCTGGGCCAGGCCGTGCCCATCCGTGACGAACACGGCCAGATCATCAAGTGGTCCGGCACCGTCACCGACATCCATGACCTGCGGATGGTAGAGGAGGACAAAGTCCGGGCCGAAACGGCCAAGAAAGTCGCCGAACGTGCCGACAGAGCCAAGGATCAGTTTCTGGCGGTGCTCTCGCACGAACTGCGCACACCGCTGGCGCCGGTCGTGCTCGCCTTGAACATTCTTCACGATACTCCCGGCCTTGACGCCGACACCCGCGAAAGTGTGGAGATAATCCGCCGCAACATCGAACTCGAGTCGCGGCTCATCGATGACCTGCTCGACGTGACACGTATCGCCAACGGCAAACTTGAACTCGATCGCCGGCCGGTGGACCTGGCCACCATCCTCCGCCAGACCGTGGAAGTCTGCATGCCCGACATCGAAGCACGGAAGCTGGATATTGAGGTGGGCTATCCCGAGCACAACCTCTTTCTCGACGCCGATCCGACCCGTCTGCAACAGGCTTTCTGGAACCTGCTCCGCAACGCGGTGAAGTTCACACCGCTGGGGGGGTGCGTCGGAATCCACTGCCACGTGGATGGGAAGCAGGGGATGGAGGAAAACGGCTTCGTCGTGCTCGAGTTCACCGATACCGGCGAGGGCATCGATCCCCACATGTTGCCGCGTCTTTTCAGCGCCTTCGAGCAGGGAGGGCGCCACACCACCCGCCGCTTCGGCGGGCTGGGCTTGGGTCTGAGTATCTGCAAGACCGTCATCAATCTGCACGGCGGAACCGTAGCCGCCCACAGCGAGGGCAAGGGAAAAGGCTCGACATTCGTCGTTCGCCTGCCCTTATTGCCGGCCGGTGCTGTCTCTGCTGCCATTGGAACCAGCAGCGCTGTGGCAAAAGCTCCCGTCGCTGCGTCTGCCTCCGTCCTGCCAGCGCGGACCAGGCTGCGAATCCTGCTCGTGGAGGATCACGGCGATACCGCCCGCATCATGCGGCGGCTGCTGACCGCCCGCGGGCACGTGGTTGAGATCGCCGCCAATGTCGCGTCCGCCCTGCATCTCGCGGGTGAGAGCGATGGCGCCGGCGGCCCCCCACAGGAGTTCGATCTGCTCATCAGCGATATGGGCCTGCCCGATGGCAGCGGCCTGGACCTGATGCGCGAGCTCAAGCAGCGGAAGGTCATCCTGCCTGCCATCGCCCTGAGCGGCTACGGCCAGGAGGCTGACCTTCAGCAGAGCCGCGATGCCGGATTCCTCGAGCATCTGGTCAAGCCCGTGAGTATTCCCCGCCTGGAAGAAGCTATCGCCCGGACGGTTGGTTCTGCTTGAAACCCACCTCCGACAACAATATAAAATATTAAACATATTTTGTCCGTAACATCCGCGGAGCAGACTGGGTACACTGCCTGTGCAGCGCTACTGGACTGTTGTTTCAGTTCGCGGTTGTGCTTGCGGACTCAGCAGACAGGAACGCTCATGCCCTCAGCGGTGAAGAGTCGGAAACTGGCCAGAACCACAAGAACGCTGGCCGGCACGGATAAGCAACTGCGAAAGTGCCCCACCGGCATCACCGGTCTGGATCAGATCACCCAGGGTGGCCTGCCTTGGGGCCGACCGGCGCTGATCTGCGGCGGGGCGGGCTGCGGCAAAACTCTCATGGCTGTCGAGTTCATCGTGCGGGGCGCTACCCAGTTCGATGAACCCGGCGTCTTCATCTCCTTCGAGGAGACCTCCGAAGAACTCGCTCGAAACGTCCGCTCACTTGGCTTCGATCTCGACGACCTCATCCGCAACAAGAAGCTTGCCATGGACTTCATCTGCGTGGAGCGCGGCGAGGTTGAGGAAACCGGCGAGTACGACCTTGAGGGTCTGTTCGTCCGTCTGAATTACGCCATCGACTCGGTCAAGGCCAAGCGCATCGTACTCGACACCATCGAGTCGCTCTTCTCCGGCCTGTCAAACACCGCCATTCTTCGCGCTGAACTGCGGCGGCTCTTCCGTTGGCTCAAGGAAAAGGGCGTCACCGCCGTCATCACCGGCGAAAAGGGCGATGGCTCGCTGACCCGCCAGGGCATCGAGGAATATGTCAGCGACTGCGTCATCATGCTCGACCACCGCGTCCACGACCAGCTTTCCACCCGCCGCCTGCGGGTGGTGAAGTATCGTGGCTCAACGCACGGCACCAACGAATACCCCTTCATCATCGACGACCAGGGGATCAGCGTGCTCCCGGTAACCAGCGTGGGCCTCGACCATCCCGCCTCCACCAACCGCATCTCCAGCGGTATCGAGCGGCTGGATACCATGCTTGGAGGCAAGGGCTTTTTCCGCGGCAGCAGCATCCTGGTCACCGGCACCGCCGGCAGCGGCAAAACCAGCCTGGCCGCCAGCTTCGCCCACGCCACCTGCCAGAGCGGGGGAAAGTGCCTCTACTTTGGCTTTGTGGAGTCTCCCGCCCAGTTCATCCGCAACATGCGCTCCATCGGATTGGACATGGAGCCGGCCATCCGCAAGGGGCTGCTGCTCTTCCACGCCTCTCGTCCCACCCTCTACGGACTGGAGACGCATCTGACCGTAATGCACCGGCAGATCGAACAGTTCAAGCCGTCGGTGGTGATCCTGGATCCGGTGACCAACATGGTCAACGCAGGCCTTGCCGAGGATGTACGCTCGATGCTCATGCGGCTGATGGACCATCTCAAGGGTAAGCAGATCACGACATTCTTGACCAGCCTTACGCAGTCGGGAGAATCCTTCGAGCAGACCGAAGCCATGATCTCCTCGCTCATTGATACCTGGCTGCTCGTGCGCGATATCGAGTTGGGCGGAGAGCGCAACCGCTGCTTGTATATCCTCAAGAGCCGGGGAATGGCCCACTCCAACCAGATCCGCGAGTTCGTGCTCAGTCGCCATGGCATCGAACTGCTCAATGTCTACCTCGGCCCGGCCGGCGTGCTCACCGGATCGGCCCGGTTGACTCAGGAAGCCAGAGAACAGGCGGAGAAATCGGCCGGCAAACAGGGGGTTCAGCGGCGACGAGTTGAGGCCGAAGCCACCGGCAAGGCCCTCGACGCGCAGATTGCCGCCTTGCAGGCGCAAGCGGTGGCACAAGCTCTGGCCGTTGAACAGCTCAGAACCGAGGAGCAGGCCCGGCAAGTGCAGGAACTGGCGGATCGCTCCGCGATGGGCCGCAGCCGCAGCGCGGATATCGCTATCGTCGCTCCAAGCTCCCCCGTCATCACCAAGCCCCTCAAGGGAGGCCATCAATGACCCGGGCCAGAATCAAGAAACCAAAGACAACGACCCGGCCGGCCGCCGGCAGCGACCTCTGGGATCTGCGGCTATACGTCGCCGGTCTCACACCCAAATCGGTGGCTGCGTTCGATAATCTTAAGCGTATGTGCAAAGAATATCTTAAAGGCAAGTACCGCATCGAAGTGATCGACCTGCTGCTGCACCCACAGCTCGCCAAGGGCGATCAGATTCTGGCGATCCCAACGCTGGTGCGGAAGCTGCCCAAGCCCATCAAGATGGTGATCGGGGACTTGTCCGACACCGAACGGGTGCTGGTGGCGTTTGATCTGCGCCAGCGCACTGCGCCCACCGTCCATAGCGAGCTCACCCCGCGTGTCTCGCGTAAGTAAGGCAGGCCCTTCGGTGCCAGGGGGAAATGTGTATGAAACAACAAAACAGGGCAGGTGACGAGCCGGGACTGGGGAGTTCCGCTCACGCCTATGAACGGGTTGTCGCCGCCTATCCCCACGGGCGGTTCGTCCTGAAGCTGTATGTCAGCGGCATCAGCCCGCGCTCGCAGCGGGCAATTGAGAACCTGCAAAAGCTCTGCGAGCAGCATCTGCATGGGAACTACGACCTCGAAATCATTGACATCTACCAGCGGCCCATGGCCGCCAAACGTGAGCAAATCATCGCCGCACCCACATTGATCAAAACGATGCCGTTGCCCGTACAGCGGATCATCGGCGACATGAGCAACTCCACCCGCATCCTCACGGCCCTGGGTATCGTGCCATCCACCAACGGTAAATGAAGCGGTCGCTGCTTCATCAGTCTCACAAGCAGCGCCATCGCCATCGTCCGCGCGATCCGGTATAACCCCCGACAAGATGAATCTGAGACGGGCCAGTTGGACGCTTGCCGTGATGTTGATGATCGACTTGGTCGGCTGCGCCACGCAATCCATCGCGCCGCCGCCCGACTTCGCGGCTCCGGTCATTATCCCGCCGGCCATCGCCATCCCCAACCCCCCATCGAACACCCAGGTTGCGCCACCCAAGCCTGCTCCGCAGATTATCCGCGGCCGGGTGGTCATCGATCCCGGACACGGCGGCAAAGACCCCGGCGCCCAGATTCCCGGCCTGAACGAAGAATCTCTGAACCTGGCTGTCTCACGCGCCGTCGCTCGAAGGCTCTCCGAACGCGGCGTCACCGTCGTCCTCACCCGCAACAGTGACGTCTTCATAGAACTCGCCGACCGCGCTGCGGCCGGCAGCCATGCCGACCTGTTCGTCAGTATCCACGCTGACAGCAATCCCAGCCCCGATAAGATTGGCCACTCGATCATCCTGCCGCAATCCGGCGATCGTCGCGCCACTGAGGCCGGCCGGTACATTGACCGGCAGATGGCCGCCGCCGGTTCGCCCTCACACATCGTGAGAATGGATAACCGCGGCCTCCTCGTGCTCAGGCAGGCTCGCTGCCCCGCGATCCTGATCGAACTGGGCTTCCTCTCCAACAGAACCGAAGCCGCCCGGCTCGCCAGCCCGGCCTATCAGGAACGACTCGCCCAAGGCATCGCCGACGGCATCCTCACCTACCTCGCCAACAGGCGATAACGTTTCCGCTACGCCAACAACGAACCATCCTGGGTCAACAGCAAACTCACCGAGGAGAACACCGGCAACACCGGGGGATTCACCGGCAACGAGTAGATGCTGGACTTGGATTTGACGTAATTGATATCGGCAACATTGACCAGGCCATTCCCATCGAAATCCGACCGGTAACTGCTGGTCGTCTCCGGCAGGCTGCTGCGACTCTTGGTCTGATTGATATCGGCCACGTTCACCTTCCCCAGGCTCCCGCCAGTCGAATCCCCAGGCAGAACATCGAAGCGGAAGGCGAAATCGCCACCGGCCACTCCGTTGCCGGACGGGAAGATGCTGGTAGCGCCCACCTGGTCAAAGCTGGTGGGATTCGTCCATTCACCGTCCAAGACATTTCCCGCCACATCGGTCACCGGCGTCGCTCCACTGCCGGGAAGGGCAATGTAGAGCTTATCCGGGCCGATTACGGCCGACAGCGACCAGGTGGCGACGTGATCGGTCGAGTTATAGGAGAACCCCGACACGCTGTAGCTGCCCACTGACCCCACAATGGCAAACTGGGCCTGGGCAACCGAGACATCCTCACTGAAGCGCACGGAGATGCGGTCGAGATTGCGCCAGGGGAGGGTCTCAAGCTGGGTAGTGCCCGTGCCCACCGGAATGGCAAAGCCATAGGTGGAACTCGAACCGCTCAGATTGCCCGCCAGGAAGGAGAGGAAGCCCGAAGTCCAGGTGGAGCCCATCACATACACCCCCGTCACCGTCGGTGCCGCGGTGTCGATGGTCACGGCATAGGGTGCTGACGCTGCCGTAGTGTGGCCCAGTGTGTCGCTGGCCGTAGCAGTGAAGCTGTAGCTCCCATCGGCCAGACTGGTGCCGGTGTAATCAAAGGTCCAGTTGCCAGATCCATTTGCCGACGTTGTCCCGGCCAATACGCCGCCGCGGTAGACCGTGATAGTCATTCCCGGCTCCGAAGTGCCATTGATCAGCAGCGTCGGGTCACTGGTGATGCCATCGCTGGAACTGCTGCCGGTGTCGGTGCTGATGCCCGTGATGGTCGGGGCGACCTCGGCCACGTTGAGCACGCTGATCGTAAAGGTCTTCTCAAACCACAACCCGCCCTGGTCGGTCGTCCGCACCCGGATGCTGTAGCTACTCTTGGCCTCAAAGTTGAAGATCGCCGCCGTCTGCAGTGTATTGCCGGCGATGGCGAACGAGGCGTTGTCCGTGCTGCCGGTGCCGCTCACCAGACTATAGGTGAACGTGTTGCCGGCATCCGGATCAACTGTGCCTAGCGTGCCCACCGCTGTGCCCACTGACTGATTCTCAGCGACACTACTTGCCGACAAGGTGATGTCGGTCGGAGTCTCGTTGACATTAGTCACGCTGATCGTGAACGTCTTTTCGAACCACAACCCGCCCTGGTCAGTCGTCCGCAGGCGGATGCTGTAGCTGTTCTTGGCCTCGTAGTTGAAGATCGCCGCCGTCTGCAGCGTGCTTCCGGAGATGCTGAACGAGGTGTTGTCCGTGCTGCCGGTGCCGCTCACCAGACTATAGGTGAACGTGTTGCCGGCATCCGGGTCAGCCGTGCCCAAAGTGCCCACCGCCGTACCCACCGACTGGTTCTCAGCGACACTGCTTGCCGACAAGGTGATGTCGGTCGGAGTCTCGTTGACATTAGTCACGCTGATCGTGAACGTCTTTTCGAACCACAACCCGCCCTGGTCAGTCGTCCGCAGGCGGATGCTGTAGCTGTT
>CAIQIQ010000139.1 GCA_903871935.1 uncultured Phycisphaerales bacterium | reverse complement strand
GGCAACGCCGCCGTACAAGCAGCAAAAGAGGTGGATCATGGAATTCTCTCAGGAATTGGTTCGCGGCAGTATCGTGCCGATCATCCTATCGCTGCTTAAGGAGCGCGCCAGATATGGCTACGAGATGGTCAAGCTGGTCAATGCCCGCAGCAACAAGGCACTGGAGTGGAAGGAGGGCACGCTCTATCCCGCCCTGCATCGCCTGGAAACCGATGGGTTCATCGAGAGCTACTGGCAGGATGCCCCCGGCAAAGACGAGGGGACAGACGAGGGAGGGGGAGGGGGAGGGCGGCAACGCAAGTATTACGCTCTTACCCACAAAGGCCGACGGGAACTCACCCGGCGGGTAAGCGAATGGCAGGACTTTACCAACTCGGTTAACGCCATACTGCGGGGGTGCTAAAAATGGACGACCTCCTGGAATCGCTACTGGACCGCGTTACGCACCCGCTGCGCGTGGATCGGCAACTGCAACAGGAAGTGCGCCGGGAACTCTTAGCCCATCTGCAGGATGCTATGGCGGAAAATCGCGGTGCGGGCATGAACGATGAGGAGGCCCGGCAGCAGGCTGTCCGTGCGCTGGGGGATGAGAAGCTCCTGAGCGAACAGCTCTGGCGGGCCAACCGGCGCCGCATTCGCATACGCACTTGGGTTCGCTGGGCCATTGGCGTTGTAGCTCTGCCGGCGGCGGTGGTGGTGGCGGTGCTGGCGCTGAGCAGCGTACTTATGTCTTGGTCTCTAATGTCGGCGTTGGGCCACAGCGTGCCATGGGCAGGGGATCTGGCGGCGAACCGCTTTCGCCACTTGATCCAGAGCATGCCGGCGGATGACCGGTTGCTCTTCGAGAGTCAGCCGTTCTGGGTAGCAAGCCCCGTACAGCAGTGGAGAGAGCGTGCAGCAGCGGCCGCGGCGCGATGGCCGGATGATCCCGCCCTGCTAGCAAACCGGGTAATGGCGGAGTTTCGTGCCCGACAAAAGAGCACATCTTCGCGCCTGGATGACCTGGAGCCATTGCTTGAGCTCTGCGACGCCGGCCGGCGGGCGGAACCGGACAATGGCTTGTATCCCTTGATGAAGGCCAGCGCGCTACTGGCCAATGCGGCGGAAGCGATCAACCTGGTTGTTGAGGATCCAGAGCAGGTCCGCGTCATCCTGGATCATCGTGAGAAGCATGCCCGGGGCGACCCGCCGCGAATGAGTTTCAGCCGCTACCGTATCCACGATGCGGCCCAGTTTCGTGAAGGGCTGGCGCTGCTGCATGAGGCGGCAGGTAAGCCCCGCATCAGCGACTACAGCGTGGCGCTGGCCAAACGGCGCATCGCCCTGCTAGGCCGGCCGCGCGACTTCAATGATGTGTTGCAGGGAACAGCACTGTCCGTCTCAGTCTTTCTGCCAAGCCTGCAATTCATGCGGGGCGCAGCGGACAAGGCAACTTCCGCGGCCGTCTATCCGGAATTGGCGGCGATGATTGGCGAGAATAACCCAGATGCCCAGCGCAACAGCATTCAGGATGTCTACCGTATCGGGCAGATGGTGATGCGCGATGCAAAAGAGTCGGGCATGCTCGTTCAGTTTGTGGTGGGCAAGGGACTGACTGAGCTGGCGGTGTGTCATGCAATTTACAGTCAGGAACAGGCTAATCCTGGCATCCGTGCGGAGGCTCTTCGCGAATATGACGGCACCAGCGCCGCGATGTATCGAGCAGCTCAAAACGAGCACACTGAAGATACCTACCGCGCTTTGGGAATGGTCGCGTTGTCTATCACTCCAGCGGTGTTGACCTCCGATGCTACGGAAGTGCGAGGCGGACGACAGGCTGAATATGCCGTGTTCGACTCTTTCTCTGTCAGCCTGATGATGCTACTGCTCCTGGCGGCGGGCGTGGTTGCCATGGTTCCGGCTTTGTGGCAACGGCTGGCGGGTACGGATGGATATGTGCTCCTGCTTCCCTGGCGCGCCAACCTGCGCATCCTCGCCCCGACCGTGCTGGCGGTCATCGCCGTCATCGGGGCCATGAATTTCCTGCCCGGGACAAACCGGCGGTATGGCCTGCCCTTTAATGGCTTGGGTCCTATCTCCCAGTACCTGCTACTCTTCTGCGTTGTCCTGCTGCTGCAGAAAGTGATCCTGCTGCGCGAACTTGGCCTGAAGGGGCTGGTAGCGACGGTATCCAGAAGACATCGGTTCTACACGCTGGCATGCATCGGTGGTCTGGTCGGGCTATTGGTGCTGGGAGCAATGCGGGACAGGCCGTTTGGCGGCCGACCAGCAGTGCCATCATTGACAGACACTCTGACCATGCTCGCCGGGCTGAGTTTGGGCCTGGCTCTGATAGTGTCGAACGTATGGCGTCCGAAGATTGCCTGTCGACAAACGGCCAGCCGATCCAGCCGGATAGCGGCAGTATCGGCGATCATTCTGCTGGCATGCGGCGTCGCAGTGACCTGTTACACGAATGTATGGTGGAACGGCAGAGGTATCTTGGCAATCGCAGCCGGGCTTACGTGTATGCTAGGTGGGGCAGTATGTCTGGTTCTGTGGCTGGCCGATCATTTGTCACCTGGATTGTCCAGGCGGCATTCGGCCGCTGCTAGGGCTGCATTTGGGCCGATAGGTATTCTGACAGCGTTGTGTATGGGGTTGATCTGTCTGCCGGCGCTGAAGTGGCAGGAGCATACATCCGTCGCAGCCATGCTTTCCGGTCGGACCTATCTGATGGAGAACGAACTTGAGCGTTCTACTCTCAAGGAGGTGGACGACTGGCTCTTGTCCCATCCCGCGCCAATTCCCGCTGAGGGAGTTGAACAGGAAAACAAGTAGCCGGCCTATGGGCAAAAGGAGCAGCGGGCGTGAGCCCGCTGGTTTGGCGGTGGCGGCACGACCGGGAATCACGTGGACCGGCAGAAGAAGAGGCGATTACGCGGGTATGGTACGCAGG
>CAIQIQ010000138.1 GCA_903871935.1 uncultured Phycisphaerales bacterium | reverse complement strand
GATCCGCCAGCACGACTTGCCGCTGCTGGAGACCTACAAGGACATGCTGATGGCGTCGTGGGCCAACCAGCCCTTTGACTTCCCGGATAAGCCGCAGCCCGATTCGTCATAATCCTGCCGTGGCACGGTAAATAGTTACGTTGAGAGTCTCCTGCGCCTTGGGCCAGTCCACACGAATCAACTCCCGCATGCAGCTTGTGGCCCAAGCCGAGTCGTCGCCGCTCAGCCCGTCGGCTTCCTTGATCAAGTCTTCCCTGAAATAGCCATGCAGCAGCAACCAGCGCCTGACCTGGGCCATCCATTCATCCCGTTCCGTACCTGTCCACGAGGCATCTTTCCCCATCTTGTCGTATACGGCCTTTACGCGTGCGCCCGCCTCATTCCCCTCCGGCACATACGCCAACACTTCAGCCAACTCCTCTGGGTATTCCTCCGCCGCCTTTAAGAACAGCTCGCGCCGTTCTGCCGACAACTTATTGGCATCAGGAAGCCCCCCGTCCTCCGTCATCCATGATTCCAGCAATTCTCTCGGCGGCTGCGCCCAATTAGCACCGGATCGACCGGCCACCGCCTTCCTCCAATCCGCCGACGGTGCCCGCACCTGCAACAGCTTCTTGACCACCGTTTTCGCACCCCCCGCTTTCGTCTCCTGCCCGCGCGCCGCATCTCCCGTGCCCATGAGACTCGCCGCCAGCACCGCCGCACAGACCACACCCCATCCCACGTGCAATCTCCAACCCGCTGCCAGTCTCGTCGACATAGCGATCCTCCCTCGTCTCACACTCTCCAATGCAACAAGCCTATCGCCTCCACATCTCAACGACAATGCCAACGCGATCAGCGATTTCCGCTCACGTCCTCCAACCTATCCCCTAACACATCAGCCGCATGCGATTCCCAGGAAGCCGAAGATGAACCGCCTGCTGTTCGCTTCACTCACCGGCTATGGCGTCCTGTCTTGGGGCGCCCCCGCTTCCACCACGAATACGTGGAGCGCTTGCTGACGCCATAGCGCACGTTCGTGCTACGCGTCGGCACGGCCGCCGCCACCTAAGTCCAGCCGCCTTCGGCGGCGAGCTTTGGGCCGCCCTTCGGCGGCGGAGGTTTGGGGGTGCCCCTACGTGCCTTCGTGCCTTTGTGCCTACGTGCCTTCTTACACATTCCTGCCACAAAAAAATCTTACTGTTTTTTGGAGACCCCGTTTTTCCGCCATTTCCGTACAAAACCCGCCCCACCGCCCCATATAGTAGAGGGCGCGTTTTTTTCCGCGCGCCCACTCCCGTTCTTTGACAAGTGCATACCCACGCCATCGGCGTCACCAAGTTAGTGCCAATGTCGAGCGCAGCGAGATCCCGGCTGCGCCGGGGCCCCATAGTGCCTCAATTTTCCCCGAGGGTCCAGCCCCTGCCAAACTGACAGTTGGGTCAAAGTGGAACAAAACGGAACGCACTTCGCGTTCTTCTGACCTCTGACTTCCGATGTCTGACTTCTATCCTGCGCACCTTCGTCTGGTCAGTGATTTAACTCACACAACACCGCGAATATGCGCATCGCAACCTGCGCATCTTCCTCTCTACTGGCTCCTGACCTTCTATCTTCTGACTTCTCTCCCTGTCCTGAGCACCGTGGCAGGTGGGTCGCTCGCCCCGAGCGACACGATCCCCACGAGTAACCAGTAACGAAGGACCAATGACAAGTGACAAAGAACGAACCTGCTCACCTCCTCCCCCAACCTACACCTAACTACCTGCCTTCACGGAGCTTAGCGCATAGGGGGTACCCCAGCCCAGAACCTGCGCACCTGCGCGCTTATCCACACCAGCAAACCACCCTGAATCTGTGTCAATCTGTGTGCATCTGTGGCTCGTTCTTCTACTTTGGATTCGTTCCGCTTTCCGCTTTTCGCTCTCCGCTCTTTGTCTGGGTATACTCCCCGCCGAAGAATCGCTAAACGCATAACGAAGGAGATCACTAACAATCATGACCAAGCAGCAAGCTCCCAAGAAAATCGTGCTCGCCTATTCCGGCGGGCTGGATACCTCCGTCATCCTCCCCTGGCTCAAAGAACGCTACCCCGGCGTCAAACTCGTCGCTTTCGCGGCCGAACTCGGCCAGGGCGATGAGCTCAAAGGCATCGAGGACAAAGCCTACAAGTCCGGAGCTGACGAAGTCGTCATCAAGGACCTCCGCAAGGAGTTCGCCGAGGACTTCTGCTTCCCCATGCTCCGTGCCCACGCCATCTATGAGCAGGATTACCTCCTGGGCACCTCCATCGCCCGGCCGCTGATCGCCAAGCACCAGGTCGAGGTCGCCCACGCCACCAACGCCGACGCCGTCGGCCACGGCGCCACCGGCAAAGGCAACGATCAGGTCCGCTTCGAGCTGACCTACATGGCCCTCGACCCGGCCCTCAAGATCATCGCCCCCTGGAAAGACACCACCTTCGAACTCCGCGACCGCGAGAGCGCTGTGGAGTATGCCGAGAAGCACGGCATCCCCATCGCCCAATCAAAGAAGAAGATATACTCTCAGGACCGCAACCTCTGGCACATCTCCCACGAAGGCGCCGAGATCGAGCATCCGGACCAGGAACCCAAGTGGGATGCCTGCCTGACTATGACCACTCCGCCCGCCAAAGCCCCCAACGAGAGCGAACTCATCGAAGTCGGCTTTGAGAAAGGCGTCCCCATCTCCGTCAACGGCAAGAAACTCGCCGGCCATGACCTCATCGCCGAGCTGAACAAAATCGGCGGCCGCCACGGCGTCGGCATCAGCCTCCTGGTCGAGAACCGCCTGGTGGGCATGAAGAGCCGAGGCGTCTACGAGACCCCCGGCGGCACGATTCTCTACGAATCCCACAAAGCCATGGAGCAGATCTGCCTCGAGCGCGACACGCTGCACTACAAGCAGCAGATCGCCCTGAAATACGCCGACCTGGTTTACAACGGCCAGTGGTTCCACCCGCTGCGCGAGAGCCTGCAGCAGTTCATCGACCACACCAACCTCTCCTGCACCGGCGTCGTAAAGGTCCGCCTCTTCAAAGGCAAAGCCCAGGCCGTCGCCGCCCAGAGCCCGCACACGCTCTACGACCCGCAACTGGCCAGCTTCTCCATGGAAGGCTACGACGTCACCGCCGCCCGCGGCTTCATCGACCTCTTCGGCCTGCCGATGAAAGTCGCCAGCCAAAGCCGAAAATGGTAAGTGGACGAGTAGCGAGACATCGAGTCAAGTATCTATGTCATACGATCGGATGCTGATCCGTTTCCGACACTCGATTCGTGCCAAGCGATACGTATTGACGCTGCACGCAGAAGACGAGATGGAGCAGGATGGGCTCAATATCTTTGACCTTGAGCATGTTGTCCTCACGGGCACCGTCATCGAGCGCCAACGTGATATCAGGACGGATCAGTGGAAATACCACATTGGAGGTGCGACAATCGTGGGGGACGATGCCGAAGTGGTCGTGCGTCTCGGCCCCACCGGAAAAGTGTTGTTCATCACCGTATACAGAGTATGAAAACCAACAACAACATCTGTGACATGTGTGGCGAGAAGGGGGTCCGCATCCAGAAGGTTACGAGAACTTACGGCAAAGGCTCGCGTCTTCTGGTGATCGAGCATGTGCCGGTCATGGTGTGCCCCAATTGCGGCGAAAGCTACATGACTGCCGATGTGGTGCATTCCTTGGAGCGGATCAAGCTGCATCGGCAGGGCTTTGCCAAAACGCGGCCCGTTGCCGTGGCGAGCTTTGCATAGGGTCGGTCTATTTCGTTCCATACACCTGCGGCGGTGCCAGCTCCTTCGCGTACCGCGGCATCAATGCCTTTCGCGCGACATGGCAGAGATGGCACTCATCGACATAGCCCTCCGCGTGGTCGAGGCCGCGCTCGCGCACCAGTTGGGCCGGCCCGCCGCGCAGGATGGGTCCGACGATCGGATGGGCCTGAGGGTCATACTCCGCCAGCATCTGCTTCAGCGGCGTCTGCCACAGGTTGCCCATGCACAGTCCCTGGCAGAGATGGACATTGCCGAAGCTGTCCACATGCACGCGGCTGGGCGCCTCGAGCTTCTCATGCGTGCAGCGGGTGAAGCTCTCCCACGGCCGAACCGGCAGGCCCTCGGTCAGCTTGTCGGCCGCCCGGCCGCGGAACATCACGCTGCCGACAACCTTCGCCGGCTCGGTCGCCGTCGCCGCCTGCACGGCCGGCCGATTCGTGCAGATCACCCCAGCGCCCATGCCCAGCTTGGCTGCCGCCGCCTCCACTCGTTGCTTATGTGCCCCGGCATTGGAACCATAGTGCAGCGGATCATCGCTCATGGTGATGCTCTTGACGCCCAGTTCATGCAGCGGCCGGAGCCACAGCTCTGCATCCGCCTCCGAGGTCGCCCAATAGGCATTGGTGACGATCCCCGCCGACAGCCCGCGCTGCCGCGCCTGCCGGATACCCTCGAGCATCAGCGGGTAATAGAGCATGGGTTCGCCGCCCTCGAAGCAGACGCCCTTCACGCTGCCCGTCTCGACAGCCTGATCGAGCACATTGCAGATCTGCTCGATCTTGAACGTCCCGCCCGCGCCCGGGCCGCAGTAAAGGAAGCAATGGTCGCATTCGAAGTTGCACGTGTAGCTCAACAGAAAATGGATGCTTTCAAGCATGGTCCGCATTGTACCCAGAATACCGTGGTCCGCGCCAATAGACGGCGACCGGCAGACTGCTATATTCGTCGACGAAGGAGCATCCATGTCCACCAAACTCTGCTTTGGCATCCTCTCCACCGGCAATATCGCCCGGCAGTTCGCCACCGGTATCCGACAATCGCTCCGCTGCGAACTCGCCGCCGTCGGCTCGCGATCGCTCGATTCGGCACGAGCCTTTGCCGCAGCACAGCAGGCGAAGCAAGCCTACGGCTCCTATGCCCAGGTGCTCGCCGATCCCAACGTTGACACCATCTACATCGGCCTGCCCAATTCGATGCATCACGAATGGACGATCAAGAGCCTTCATGCCGGTAAGCATGTCCTGTGTGAAAAGCCTATCGCCATGAACGCTCGCGAGGCCCAGGAGATGTTCGAGGTCGCCGACCAGACCGGCAGGATCCTCGTCGAAGCCTTCATGTACCGCAGTCATCCACAGACCCTCAAGCTCCTCGAGACCATTCGCGCCGGCGCCATCGGCACGGTTCGCATGATCCGCTCCAGCTTCTGTTTCAAGACCACAAAGATTGCCGGCAGCATCCGCTTTGATGCCTCTCTTGGCGGCGGCGCTCTGATGGACATCGGCTGCTACTGCATCGACTTCTCTCAGCTCATCGCCGGCGCTGCACCGACGCGCATCAGCGCCTGCGGACACCTGCACGAATCCGGTGTTGATGAGATGACGGCCGGGACCATGGAGTTTCCCGATGGCACCATCGCCAGCTTTACCTGTGGCATGACCGCTGCCACGAACAACAGCGCCTATGTTTGCGGCACCGATGGCTACATCGAGATCCCCGTACCATGGAAGCCGCCCCTCGGCGGCGCGCAGTTTACCATCGCCCACGGCATTCGCCCCAGGATGGACGGCCCTGCAAACGTTCCGGTCATACCCGCCGGTCCGCACACCATCAAAGTCGATGCGGATCGGGACATCTACTCGTATGAAGCCGACGCATTTGCCGCCGCCGTGCTCGATGGTGCGCCGCCCCATATGCCTCGTCAGAGCACGATGACCAACATGCGCCTACTGGACGACCTGCGCAAACAGGTTGGTGTGGTTTACTAATTGGCTTCCAGAGGCGAGAGTACGGACACGAAGAAAAGGGAGCAGGAACGATGTCGATACGAATGTGTGTGATCGGCTGCGGCTGGATCGTGCAGAGCAACCATGGACCGGCCTTGCGAATACTCGCGCAACGCGGCGAAGTGGAACTGGCCGCATGCTGTGACCTCAACTCCGAGTATGCGCAGAAGGTGAAGAATGACTTCGGATTTGCCAGAACCGACACGGATCTGGACGTGATGCTTGACCGCGAACGCCCTGACGCGGTCCTGGTCGCAGTTCCTCCTGAAGTCGCCTGTGCGATCGGCAAGCGGGTGCTGTCACGCGGCTTGCCAACGCTGCTGGAGAAGCCGCCGGCCGATACGCTGGAAGGGCTTGATAGCATGATCGCCCTAGCGAAAGAAAAGCAGGTAATCCACCAGGTTGCGTTCAATCGCCGCTTTGCCCCGATTCTGGTGGAATTGAGGCGGCGATTGGTGGCCGCCGGGCCGGTGCATTGCCTGCAAGGATGGATGATGCGATCCAACCGGCGCGACCCGGATTTCAGCACCACCGCCATCCACCTGATCGATGCAGTCCGCTTCGTCCTGAACGATGAGTATCGCTCTCTGAACCTGCGGTATCAGACCTGGAGCAGCGCCGGCTCGCCTGTCACCAACTTCTCCATCGAAGGTGTGATGGCCAGCGGCACCATGCTGCAGATTTGCATCTGCCCCGACTGCGGGATGCAGGCCGAAGGTTTTATGGCGCGATGTGCGGGACGGACTTTCGAGACAGAGATTTCGCCCATCGGCCACGAGTTCCAGAACTATGGTCTGCTGCGGGAATGGTCGCAGACCAAGCCCGTCGAAACAGTTTCGGGCAAAGATCTGTCCGGCCGGGAAGAACAGTTTGTGGGCTATGGCATGCTCGGCCAGATGGCCAGTTTCTTGCAGTCGGTGAAACAGCGCAGCCAGCCCGCGATGAGCCTGCAGAACGCCAGACGCTCTCTGGAACTGATGTTGGCGCTACGTGCTCGCTCAGCGACCTTCGGTTAGGCCTTGGCCGTACAGGTAAGATACGATCGATCGCATTCGAGGAAGCCGTAGTATGGCCAAGAGACGTGACATGAACGACCAGCCACCGGCGACGCCTGCCGCTGCGCTGACGCCTGGGCTGCGCCGGTTTCTGTACCTCGCCTCCGCAATCTGTGGAGCGGCCGTCTTGATCGTCGAGATCCTCGGCGCCAAGATGCTTGCCCCGTACTTTGGCACATCACATTTCGTCTGGACGGCTCAGATCGCAGTGACGCTCATCTCTCTGTCAGCAGGTTATTACGCCGGCGGCTGGTTCGTTGACCGCACTTGTGACCTGGGCCGGCTCTTTTCGTGCATTTTCGGGGCGGCCATCTATCTTTGCCTGACCGTGCCGCTGTGTCGCCCGGTGGCCGAAGCGTGCCTGGATCTCAAACTCGCGGTCGGCTCGCTCCTGGCCTCAAGCTTCCTCTTTTTCGTACCACTTGGGCTACTTGCCATGACCTCGCCTTTTCTCGTGCGGGTGATGACTGCATCACTCAGCGGCGTCGGCAAGCAGGCGGGGAGGCTCTCAGCCATCAGCACCTTCGGCAGTGTTCTGGGCACTGTCATGATCGGCTATTTCCTGATCCCCTTCTTTCCCAACTCTGTAACGATGCTCTGCACGTCTGGAGTGCTGGCGGTTTTGGCCGTGGTCTACGCTATCGTGTGGGGTCGCGGCAATCGGGTCCGTTCCGCCTTGGGCATGGTTCTTCTCGCTGGCGGCGCCGCAGCATACCTGGTTCTTCTTCCCGAAGACCGCACCATGCCGGGCTACAGCGAGATCGAGCGTGCCAATTCAAACTTCGGCATGCTACAGGTCGTGAAGCAGGATGATCAGCCCTACTACTTTCTGCTGAATGATCTGCTCCGGCAGAACGGATACGACAGCGAGCATCACCAGAGCGTGCACAGCTTTACCTACCTGTTGAATCTGCTTTCGCACGCTTACACACCGAAGATCTCGAATGCTCTATTTATCGGCATGGGCGTGGGAATCGTGCCGATGCAGTTTGCCCGCGAGGGGATCATCACGGATGTTGTCGAGATCAATCCCGCCATGGTCCCGATGGCCGAGCGCTACTTCGACTTCGACCGAAAGAAAGTCAACCTCACCATTGACGATGGCCGGCATTTTCTCAACCGCGCGCCGCGCCAATATGATACGATCATCCTCGATGCCTTTGTGGGCGATTCATCGCCCTCGCATCTGATGACCCGCGAGGCATTCGCGGCGATGCATTCAGCCCTGCGTCCCAACGGCACGCTGGTCATCAACTCCTTCGGCGATCTTCGGGCAGACAACGATTACTACACCGCGTCGCTTTACAAGACGCTTAGTGCTGTCTTCAAATCCGTGAAGATCCACGCGGCCAGGGATGATGGCAACATCTTCTTTGTGGCATCCGATCAGCCACAGCTCGTGACCTTGCATCAACCTGACCTGACAACGGTTCACCCGGAACTCGTCGAGACCGTCACCCGGGCCATCCAGCGAACCGTGGAAACCGATCCGCGCCATGGCCGGGTATTGACCGACGACTTCAACCCCGTCGAGTTCTACGATGCCCAGAACCGCGAGCGCCTGCGGCGCGAGCTGGTGGCATCGACCATCCACTAAGCCATGTGATAGTAAAACTCCTCGGCCGCGATCTTGCCTTCGCGCACCGTGTAGACGGCGATTTCGTCCATCTTCGTGCGTTTGCCGGCACTCGGACCAATCTTGGGTGTCACCTCGAAACTGAAGTGGACAGCAAACCGATCCTCACCATGGGAGTAGGGTCCTTCTACGGTTTCACTATGAAGCTCGTGGTTCTTTGCCCACCACTCGCCTTTCTCTTTCACCTTGACGATGCCACGGACGGTCCGCGGCATACCTCCTATTTCGGCGGCCTCGGTACTGACAATATCAGGCCGATACAGCGACTCGACCGCCTCCATGTTCTTTCCATGACTGCAAAGGTCCACAAGTTTCTCGCCGACCCTCTCTGCTTGCGATGACATGCTCCACCCCCAGAACAGAAACTCCATTTCGGCCACGCGACCAACGCGTGACACACCGCGAGTTTAGGATCGTCCTATCATCTTCCGCTACATCGGCATTTCCGATTTTAAGCACCCGCAACGGGAGAATCCCCTCACAACTCCCGATGCGTCTGCCACCCCATTGGTGGCCCAGCTCGAGGTGGTCGCCGTGGCAACTGTGGGCAGCACGCCTTGGGTCGTTTCAGATCAATGGGGTGCCGGTCCGCTGTAAGCATCTGTCATTTCGAATTGCGTCTTTGTCTGTCCGTTCCCATCCTTGTTAGGATGGCCTTATGCCAATCGACCCCATACCTGAGGAGCCCCAGGCGTCGCCGCTCGATGCATATTGGCTCGGCGATTGCGATCAGTGGTATCGCCCAACCTGGGGTGAAACGGGCCGGCTGTTGGGATGGCGATGGGTCTACGGTGCTCCATTGCTGCTGATGATCGGCGGCGTGATCGTTTACCCGTGGATCACACTTCGGATCTTTGTCTACACGTGGAAACTCCTGATCTTCGCCATCGCCGTACCCACGGCGGCGTTCGCCAGAGCAGCGAAGAATGTGGTGCGGAATCGCAAGGAACCCTTCTGCATCCACTGCGGATATTCGCTCGTGGGCCTGCCCGATGCTTATCGCTGCCCGGAATGCGGCCAGCCGTATCTCCATGCCGTGGTCGAGGAATACCGGCGCGATCCGGCGTTCTTCATGCAACGTCTCAAGGCGCTGCGCGCCCTGCCGCCCGACCACGAGCCATTCGCCGCGGGTCCCATCCGCCGGAAATCCAGGGATGGAACCTGAGAAATCCCCGGTCAGGGGCGCGCCGCCTCGGCGGTTTCCGGCTCGATAAGGACGGCCGTCCCGTAGCAGAGCACTTCTGTTGCCGAGGAGCTCTTGCCGCCGATCTCGGAAGCATCGTAGCGCAGCCCGACCACGGCATTCGCGCCCACAGCGCGGGCGTGATCGATCAGCAGTGTATATGCCTGCTGACGTGCCTGCTCGCACATCTCGGTGTACGACCCAATGTTGCCGCCGACAATGCTCTTGAGCCCACCTAAGAACCCCTGGGAGATCGTGGGAGCGCGCACAATGATGCCGCGCACCACGCCCAGATACTGCTTGATCCGATAGCCATCAATCGTAAACGTTGTCGTCACCACAAATGCCATTGCTCACTCCCTGCTGTTGTCCGCTGGTCCCAAGAAGGTATCTCTCCGGCAAATTCAGATCAACGGTCTGCCAGTTGGCTGACAACTCGTGGCATCCCGGGCATCAACGGGTGTAGAATACCGTGGATGACCACCGGCATCATTATCGTCGACCACGGATCGCGACTCCCCGAGAGCAATCTGCTCCTGGAGCAGGTGGCACGGGTATTCCATGAGCGCTATCCGGCAGAGTTCCCGATCGTGGAGCCAGCGCACATGGAGCTGGCCGAGCCGACGATCGCCACGGCTTATGGCCGATGCGTCGAGCGCGGAGCGGACCATATTGTGGTCTGCCCATACTTTCTTGGCCCGGGCAGACACTGGTCACGCGATATCCCCCGGCTCAGCCATGAGGCCCAGCGGAAGCACCCCGAGACCAGCTATCACGTGACAGCGACGCTCGGGCTTGATGATCTGATGCTGCAGTTGCTGCGCAAACGGATCTCGCAGTGCCAGCGGAACGGCTATGTATGTGAACGCTGCGCCAACTCTGAGCGCTGCGGTCCGTCGGCTCGGCTGGTAGCCCACACATGATCGGAACCTACGGAAGTGCTGAGGAAACTGTCCTGGCTCTGCGGCGAAGATCACCTTGTTGGCCGACGATGTGCAACCTTCTATTCACGATCGTTGGGCCTGCTTGCTACACTAGAGCAGCAGCATGAAACGTACCGCGGTGCTCAATGTCGTGGGCCTGACACGCAGGTTGATCGGAGTGGATACGCCATTTCTGTCACGGCTCGTAAAGCAGAGCCGCGTGGCGGCCATTGGACATGTCTGGCCGGCGGTAACCTGCTCTGTTCAATCCACCTATCTCACCGGCAAATGGCCCAGTGAACACGGGATCGTCGGCAATGGCTGGTACTTCCGCGATGAGTGCGAAGTGCGCTTCTGGAGGCAGTCAAACAAGCTGGTACAGGCGCCGAAGGTTTGGGAGATCGCCCGCGGGCGCGATCCGTCCTTTACCTGTGCCAATCTGTTCTGGTGGTACAACATGTACTCCAGCGCGGATTTCACGATCACGCCGCGGCCGATGTATCCGGCCGACGGGCGGAAGATCCCCGATGTCTACACATACCCGGACAATCTGCGCAACCTGCAGACGACACTGGGCACCTTTCCGCTGTTCAAGTTTTGGGGACCGATGGCCGACATCACGTCCAGCCAGTGGATCGCCGAGGCGGCCATGGAGGTGGAGCGGCAGCATAGCCCTACCCTCAATCTCGTCTACCTGCCCCACCTCGACTACTGCCTGCAGAAGTTCGGTCCCGGCCACGCACAGACTCGGCGTGAACTCAAAGCGATCGATGCGCTGGTAGAGCGGTTGTGGACGTTCTTCGACGCACGCCATGTGCAGGTGATCATCCTGTCTGAATATGGCATCTGCCCGGTGAACCGGCCGGTTCACCTGAATCGCGTGCTGCGGCGCGCGGGACTACTTAAGGTGCGTGAGGAACTCGGCCGGGAGCAGCTTGACGCCGGCGCATCGGATGCGTTTGCCGTCGCCGATCACCAGATCGCGCACATCTACATCAACAATCCTTCCAAGCGGGCGCAGGTGCGCGAACTGGTGGGGTTTGCCGAGGGCGTTGCCGAGGTGCTCGACGAGGTGGGCAAGCGCAAGTATCACCTGGACCATCCGCGCAGCGGCGACTTGGTGGCGCTGGCCGCCCCGCCGGCATGGTTCACCTACTATTACTGGTTTGATGACGGCCGTGCCCCCGATTACGCCCGTACCGTCGATATCCACCGCAAGCCGGGATATGACCCGGCGGAGCTGTTCGTCGATCCGGTGCTGCGTTTTCCCGCCGGGACCATTGCATTAAAGCTACTCCAGCGCAAGCTGGGCTTTCGGACGCTGCTGGATGTGATTCCGCTGGAGGCGCGACTCGTGCAGGGCTCGCATGGTGTACTGCCGGGCACGCCGGAGGATGGGCCGCTGCTGCTGACCGGCCGGGAGGATCTGCTAAGTACCGAATCGATCGAGCCAACCGATGTCTGCGGCTTGATCCTCTCCCACATCTTCACGTAAGCTGCGCTGATCTATGGCAGCAACGTCAGAACGCTCAGCGCAGGCACCCAAAGTTCCGCGCGGCCGGTGGGCCGCGATGCTGCACCGGCAGCCAGCCCGGTTTGATGCGATCTTCCATGCCCTGGCCGAGTCCGTCGTCCGACGTTACTGGTACATGCAAAGCGGCTTCCACGCTCAGACATTGCGGCTGGATCGCGATGAGATCTGGGAAGCGGCCATGCACATGGCCCGGACGTTTCAGAAGCGCACGAGCATGGATGCCGTAGCGGATCTGGCAGACAGACCAAAGGCGCCGAGCATCTTCGATCTGGAGACGGCATTCGATGCTGTGGTTGCCAGCGGCGCCGATGCGATGATGTCCGGTCTGATGAATTACATCGAAGTGGCGCATAGGGCACTGCTTCGCCGCGATCATCCGGATCTGATGGCGATTCTGCCGCGCTTGCGCGATTCCCTGGCGCGGTTCCTTACCAGCAAATGCACGCGTGACGGCGAGTTGCATCCCTGCCTGCAGAGCCCGGCGGCGCCCGATGAGGGATATTTCCCCAACAACGGGCAGGAGCCCGAGCCGCTGCAGCCATCTGGCAGTGCCCGCCTGGACGCATACCGCCTGAATGTGCTGGTCCATGATGCTGATGATGCGACGGCATTGGAGCGGAAACTGCTGCAGTATGTGAAAAGCGATCCGCTCTTGGCGCCGGAGTTTGCCGTCGACCTGGTGACGAAGGTGGCGGCCGTCGAGATGCAGAGCGCGCAGCAGCGTCTGAAGTTCAACCGCGATGCCGAGTCGCAGTACATTGCCACCCGCTTCCTCTTCAATCCCACATCACAGAGGGGCCTTACTCCAGTCGAGTTGTTCATCGAGGACCAGCTTTTGCCATCGGAGCGACAAAAGCAGAGGCTTAGCCGCTGGGCCAGGGAGAATGTGGAAGGTGTGTTCAAGATCGTTCGTCGGTCTGAGACACTGGTCACGCTTGAAGACCTGACAACATCCCGCGAGATCGATGCCGCCCCGCACGCCGTCTTCGCCGAGGCGACGGGCGACTCGGTTTTCCGGCTGCGACTGGCGCCTTGGGATGAACTGTGGCACATCTGTGGCACCTCAGAGCGAATCGAGATGGATGCTCCGAAGTTGGAGTCTTACCGCGCAATCCTGCACCCGCTACGGATGCGCCGACGTGCCGATGAGGATGATCCGCGCATCCTCGCCGCACGGCGATTAATCGCAATCGTGCACGACCAGTTTGCACGCCGATTCGGAGGCGATATGGCGAGGTTTGACACACTTACAGCGTGCCGCAAGGCACTGGCGGACTTCCACCAGGCTCTGATGGTAGAGGTCCGCCTGAGTGATGGCCGACCGTTTGCCGATGCGTGGCGGGAAGATGTGGGGATGGATTTCCCGGCGTTCGATCCCACGATATTCGCGGCTGAACACCCGGATACGACAAGCCCGGCCGTGATCTACGACCACGAGGAAGGCATGGCATTCCTGGGCAACATCCAGCCGATCGAGGCCGCTATCGAGGGCGATGGTACCGATGACGCATCGGCCCTGGCGTTCCAGAAACTGTTCATGCAGAAATGGTGTCCGGGCTGGGTGGTTCGGAAGATCGCCCTGCAGAACCCGCAACGAGCGCAGACGCTTATCGCGCAGGGCCTGGGCCTGCCGGAGTTCCATATCGAGCGCGACCTGGATAGCCTGTTGGGGAAACTGAAATGTCCCGACCACACGCTGCCGCACCGCCCGACACCGTTCATCGCGATTTAGGTACTGCAGGTCGGCTGGCCGGCGGAATCGGCGAGATCGGCGTTTCCTTATCGATGACCGAGCGCCCGTTATCATCAACGTGGGATTCGACCTTGATCGTTTGAAAGTCGCCACCAACATTGATATCGATTTCAAACCGCTTCTCGCGCGTGAAATAGGTGCCTCTGAAGTGCCCTTCCGTGCTGGTGCCCTGGATGGGCACCTCGTTGGGCAGCGTGAACATCATGATCGGGCCATCAATCATGACATTGGTCACTTTCGGCGGGCGCATGAACTCGTCAAATACAATGCCCTTGTATTGCTCCATGCAGACGGTGCGCACCACATCATAGGTATAGTCTCTGATCGCGGGCTCCAGATCCTTCCACTGATCCATTGCCCGGACGGGCCCGATTTTGACAAGGACAATCAGGAGCGGCACACCAACAAGGGCGCAGGCCAACATGACCGTCTTCGGTGAGAAAGCGATTGCAGGAACGGCCTTGACCGGCTTGCGTGCCGCCGCGGCGGCGGCGGCGTGCCTCGCCCTGGTGGTCGTATTCGGCATGGCTTGTGCTGTGACTGCAGCGGCGCCGGAGCCCGCAGGACCACCATCGCCGGGCACGGGAACCATCGTGCCGCATGCCGAGCAGCGAACCTTCTTGCCAATCAGAGCATCGACGACCTGGAATGACTTGCCACACGCGCACTGAACTCGTACAGGCATCGCACACCCCGCAATCAACCCACCGACGTGGAAACGTGCCGATTTGTTTTACAGACCTTCGGTACAGGTTATCCTCCGACCTGCGCCAGTCAAATCTGTGGAAGTTCAGGGTAGTTCGCGGCGGCGACTGCGGTAGAATAAGAACACATGGCTAACTCTGCTGACATCAAACGGTATCGACAGAACTTTCAGGGGGAGATCGACGCCGCATCCACGTACCGGGCGCTGGCGGACATCGAGAAGCAACCGCAGATCCAAGAGGTCTTCACGCGGATGGCGGTCATGGAGGAGAAGCACGCCGAGTTCTGGGCGCAACAGCTCGAATCGGCAGGCGTGAAGGTCTTGCGCAGGCCATCCTTGCGTGCCCGCACCATGGTCTGGATGGCGAAGAAGTTCGGCATCGGCTTTGTCCTGCCGACACTGACCTCCACAGAGCAGGCTGCCAGCCATACTTATGACAATCAGTCGGAGGCCAATGGCACTGGCATCGTCGGCGAAGAGCAGTCGCATGCCCGCGTCCTGAAGGCGATGTCGCAGTCATCGCGCACATCCGGCGTTGAAGGGGGCATGCTTGCCCGACTTGAGGGACGACATCGCAGCGTCGGCGGCAACGCCATGCGGGCTGCGGTGCTGGGCGCCAATGATGGCCTGGTCTCCACCTTGTCGCTGGTGATGGGCATGGCCGGCGGGTCAGACAAAGCGCAGACAGTTGCCCTGGCGGGCGTGGCGGGAATGCTGGCCGGAGCTTGCGCCATGGCGATGGGCGAATGGCTCAGCGTGCAGTCGGCGCGGGAACTGGCGCAGAAACAGCTTGCCATTGAGAGCGACGAATTGGAGAACTCACCTCAGGAGGAAATGGAAGAACTGGCCCTGATCTACCAGTCCAAGGGCCTGCCAAGGACCGAGGCGCAAGCGCTTGCCCAGAAGCTGATCTCCGACAAGTCCACGGCTCTGGACACGCTGGCGCGCGAAGAGCTTGGCATCGATCCGGCGGAGCTTGGCGGCAACGCCTGGGAGGCGGCCATCGCCAGCTTCTTCCTGTTCTTCGTCGGCGCGGTAGCTCCGGTGACGCCGTTCCTGTTTGTCAGCAGTATCCACACGGGCGTCATCGCATGCCTCATCGCCAGTGCGGTCGCACTGGTGCTGCTGGGATTTCTGACACATGTTTTGACCGGCCGGGGTATGCTTTTCAGCGGCACACGCCAGTTGATCATCGGCATGCTGGCAGCCGCGATCACCTACGGCATGGGCGCGCTGATCGGGCACTTGTTCGGGATTACGGCAGTGGGGTAGTGGGCATGGTGCCGGGCAGCGGCGCGGTCACGGTGTGGGCCGTAGCGGGCACGGGAACGACAGATTCGACCGGGCGGGTCGTGGGCGGCGCTACGGGTGTGAACTTCAGCACGGGAAGTACCGAAAGCGGCACATTAGCACGGGCGCGACTGAAGCGCAAGTGCGGGCTGGAGGTGCCGTCGAACAACATCAGCACGCCAGTCCAGACCTGGCCGACGACCAGGACGGCCAACAGTGTTGAGGCGATACCCGTCAGCAGGCGGCGTCTGGGTGAGAACTTGATCAACACCCCCACCAGGATCGCGAGCGTGAGAATGCTCACGCCCAGCCAGATATGCACGACGGGACGTATCTCGTCACGGGACTGCTTGGACTGCAGGTAAGACCAGACATCCTGAGGCTTCCATAATCCCAATGTGCTCAGGCCCATGATGATCGCCATGCACAGCACCAGAACGGAGAGCACCCAGAAGATGCCGGGATAGATCACTGGAATCGAAAGCAGATTGCCGCTTTGCCCCATGCGCCCGGCCGGGCGGTAACCGGCCGCGACCGCTTTTTCTTCGGCAAAGCGGTTTTCCCAGAGGACGTTGGAAAGGCGGATGGACAGGCCCAGGGACGCGACGATCAGGGCGATCGCAGCGCCGGCGAAGAACACATGCAGTTCAAGAGGTGAGTATCCAACCTCAAGCTGGGCACTTTCTTCGCCGGCCGCCACTGGAGGAACCGAGGCGTC
>CAIQIQ010000137.1 GCA_903871935.1 uncultured Phycisphaerales bacterium | reverse complement strand
TGACCCCGAGGGGATTCGAACCCCTGTCGCCGCCGTGAAAGGGCGGTGTCCTGGGCCTCTAGACGACGGGGCCCATGGTCCGCAAACCCTAATCTGGCTCGCGGAAGGGAGCGCAAAGTATGGCGATGTTCCTGCCAACGTCAACCCCTTCTCGTTACGAGCCAGAAGCGAATCAACCGCTGAACCGCTATGATTAGCCCGCCAATGGCCGACGTTGTTCTGACCACCTTCAATGCACGGTACCACCACACGTCGTTCGCGTTGCGCTATCTGAAGGCGAACCTTGGAGATCTAGCCGGTTCGTGCCAGATCCTGGAGTTCGATCTCGATACCCGTCCGGGTGATGCTCTGGAACAGGTTCTCCTTCACCAGCCACGGATCGTCGGTCTGGCTCTCTACATCTGGAACACACGCCAATCACTCGAGTTTGCCCGCATGCTTAAGGCCCTGCGCCCGGCCATCGCCCTCATCGTCGGCGGCCCCGAAGCCAGTTACGAACACGACGCACAGCCGATCTCGTCTGTAGCGGATTACATTCTCTGCGGTGAGGTGGATCTGGCGTTTTCCGAACTCTGCCAGGCAATCATGGCCGGGCAGCGCCCGCCGCAGAGAATCATCCAGCCTGACCCGCCGGACCTCAATCGCGTTGCCATGCCCTACCACCTCTACACCGACGACGACCTCAAGCATCGCACAATCTACGTGGAGTCCTCGCGCGGCTGCCCATTCTCCTGCGAGTTCTGCCTCTCCTCGCTCGATGTTCCCGTTCGGCGGTTCCCCCTCGATGCGTTCCTGGCTGAGATGCAGAAGCTGCTGGATCGGGGCTGCAGGCAATTCAAGTTCGTCGACAGAACATTCAATGTCGAGATTTCCCACGCGTGCACCATCCTGCAGTTCTTCCTTGAGAAACTGAAGACCAAGGAACTCTTCCTGCACTTTGAGATGATCCCCGACCGCCTGCCCGAGCAGGTGCGCGATCTGCTGGTGAAGTTCCCGCCCGGATCGCTGCAACTGGAAGTGGGTGTGCAGAGTTTCGACCAGAGCATCACCGAAAGGATCGGCCGCCACCAGGACAACGCCAGAGTCGAGGCAAACCTGCGATTTCTTCGCGAGCACACTCACGCCCACATCCACGCCGACCTGATCGCCGGCTTGCCTGGGGAAACTTTCGACAGTTTCGCGGCCGGCTTCGATCGCCTGCTTGCTCTGCGACCGCACGAAATCCAACTGGGCATACTCAAACGCCTGCGCGGCGTGCCGATTGCCCGCCACAGCGACGCCTTTGGCATGATCTATTCGCCCGAGGCACCATACGAGATCATGGAGAACGCCCTGATCGACTTCGCGACAATGCAGCGACTCAAGCGCATGGCGCGGTACTGGGACATGTTCGCAAACAGCGGCAATTTCCGCGACTCGCTGCCCCTGCTCTGGGCAAATGGATCACCGTTTCACTTGTTTATCGCCTTTACCGACTTTGTGTATGAGCGGACCGGCAAAACCCACCAGATCGCCCTGCCGCGGCAATTCGAACTTTTATGGGATTACCTCAAGCACCCCAAAATCGCCGGAAGGTCTCTGGCGGCCGACTACCTTCGGCCGCATCGCCGCGATCTTCCCGAATTTCTAAAACCTTTTGCACCACCGATAGCCCCTCGCGAGTCGCTCCTCCCGACGCAGCGGCGCCAACACCGCCATAGGGCTTAGTACCTCCTATTCCACCTGCTGGAGAATCTGCTGCACGATCTGCTCTGGCGTCAGTAACGTGACATCCACGACGGCCGTTGCTACCTCACGGTACAGCGGATCGCGTATGGCCAATACATGCCGGACCTCGTCAAGGCCGTCGGCAAAGCTGGTGAGGTTCGGGCGGTTGGCGGCCGAATTGGTATCCCCCTGGATGCGCGAGTACAGCAGGTTGGGATCACTAGCCAGGTAAACCACCGGGCGGCCGGCCTTCTTGAGCCGCTCTCGGTTCTCGCTTCGCATAACGATCCCGCCGCCCGTCGCGATCACCGCATCGAGCATCGCCAGCGCCTCCTCCAGTGCTTCCATCTCCAGTTCCTGGAAATATGGCTGGCCGATGCACTTGAAGATATCGCGAATGGTCACTCCGCCAGCCTTGGCGATCATGGCATCGGTGTCGATGAAGCTCATGCCAAGCCGCTGGGCGAGAAGATTACCGACGGTGGTCTTCCCGCTGCCGCGATACCCGACAAGCACGATGGATGCCATCGCAACTATACCTTTCGCAGGGACTGATAGCCGTGGTGCATCATGAGGTGGTCGAGGATGACCATCGCGGTGTAGGCTTCGGCCACCGGCCAGACCCGGGCCACGATGGTCGGGTCGCGGCGGGTGATGGCCGCCAGTTGCGTATTCTTCATGGTGTACTTATCAATCGTGTGTTGCGGTTTGTCGATGGTCGGCGTGCCTTTTACCGCCAGACGCACCACGATGTCCTGACCGGTGGAGAGGCCACCGGTGATGCCGCCGGCGTTGTTGGTGTCGAACACGACTTTGCCATCCTTCACACGCATCTGGTCGTTATCCTGCGAACCTGTAAGATCCTTCACCGCGAAGCCCGCGCCGATTTCGATGCCCTTCACCGCGCCAATGCTCAGCATCCGACCCAGGTCGCCATCGAGCTTATTGAAGACCGGTTCGCCGAGGCCCACGGGCACGCCAGTGACCACGACCTCAACCACACCGCCGGCCGAGTCGCCGGTGGCGGACACGCGATTGCAGGCATCGAGCATAGCCTGAGCTGCCTCGATGTCCGGGGCGTTGACGACTTCGTGCACCGCATAGTTGCTGCGAATCTGCTGCGCGGTCATGCGCGTCGCGCTGGCGCGGATGGAGTCAATCTCGTTTTCTACTTCAGCGAATACGCGGGCCTTTTCCAGGAAACGCATGCCCATATGCAGCCGTCGCCGGGCGTAGAGCGTCTGATAGAACGGATCGAGGTCCTGACGCATGCACTTATAGCGTTGTGTGTATTCGAAAGCGGCATCATAAGGCACGTCCGGGCACCTGGCCCCCGCGATTTCTTTCACATAGGCGAAGACATTAATACCGGACTGCTTGAGGACTTTCTTGGCGATCGCGCCAGCGGCGACGATCGTTGCCGTATACCGTCCGCTGAAAAAGCCCGCGCCGATGGCATCGTCATCCGGGCCGTACTTGATGAACGAGGCGTAGGACGCGTGGCCTGGTCGCGGGGTGCGGTTGGTATCCTGATACTGCTTGACGTGGACGAAATGCCTGTCGAGATTCGGGATCAGGATGGTGATGGGTGTACCATTGGTATGGTTGGCGTTGCCGGCGCCCTCAATCGTATCGGCCGCGTTCAGCCCGGTGTAAATGATGGGCAGATCCGGCTCCTTGCGCGGGCTGGAGAGTTCGTCGGCTCCAGGTTTGCGCAGCAGCAGGTCGCCATAGACCTCCTGATCGCTCAGCAGGATCCCTGGGGGTGTTCCCTGAACAACACTGGTCAGCCCTTCCTGATAGGAGCCACCAGCCACGCTCACCTGAAACAATCGTCCAAAATGACAACCCAACATTAGCAGTTCCTCACATCGTGTATCGTTCACGGGCTACTAAGGGACCAGATCCATCGTCGCGCCCAGGCTCTTCATCAAATCTACATAATCTGGGAAAGTCACACTCATCGCTTCGGCAGTGGCTATGGTCGTCGGCTGATCCAGCGCCATGGCCGCAATCGACAAAGCCATGACAATGCGATGATCACCTCGGCCGCTGACCTCACATGCCTTCAGAGCGCTTTCATGCACAATCAGGCCATCGGGCAATTCCTCCACCCGCGCCCCCATACGCGTCAATTCCTCGGCCATACAACCGATACGGTCGGTCTCCTTGGTTCGCGCCTGCGGCACGTTTACCAGGCGGGTACTGCCCCGGGCAAAAGTCGCCAGCACGGCCATCGCCGGAAGAGCATCGGGTGTGGCATTCATGTCAATCTCAATGCCCTTGAGGGCGGAACGCCGCACCGTTACGCGGTCTTTGCCCCCATCGATTTGAGCACCCATCGCCTTGAGATAGTCGACAACGGCCTTGTCAGGCTGGCTGTCAGAGAAATCAAGCCCGTTAATCACCACTTCGCCACCGCGTAACGCCGCCGCGCACAAAAAGAACGTGGCACTGGAGAAGTCGGCCGGTATCGCCTGATCAAAAGCCTTGTAACGCTGCCCACCGCTTATCTTGAACCAGCTAAGCCCCCTGTTCTGATAGCGGATACCTTGCCGGTCCAGCCAGTCGAGCGTCATCTGCACATAACCGGGCTCATGCAGCAACTTGACGTTGATCTCACTGTCCTGCGGGGCGAGCGGCGTACACATCAGCAAACTGGTCAGGAACTGGCTCGTAGGAGAATGCAGGTCCGTTTTGCCACCCATGAGGCCGCTATGGACCTCGATGGGTGCTGTGCCGTTATTCTTAAGGCTGCGGCACCTGGCACCGAGGTTAGTCAACGCTACCAGCAACGGAGCCATTGGACGGGCCTGCGTCTGCCGGTCTCCGGTGAAAGAGATAACCGATCCGGGCTTTGCCAGCGTCGCCGATCCAGTGGCGATACGAAGCGTAGTGCCGGAATTGCCCACATCCACGGTCTGTTTTGGCACCGTGATCTTGCCGGCCGACCCGATCACCTTCCAGCACCGGGTGTCCGAGGTATCCACCTCGGCTCCGAGCAGCCGATAGCATTTCACGGCCGACAAAGTGTCGTCAGATACCAGCGGCGCGTGGATGTGGCTGGTTCCCTCAGCCAGCGAGCCAAAGGCAACTGCCCGGATTGTGTGGCTCTTCGAACCAGGGATAGCCACAGGGCCATTCAGCGCTGATTTTCGGACGATTAGTTTCATGGTCAAACGCCTTACAGATTCCCTCTTTACGCAGGGAATTCATAGCTATAACCAAGCTGGAATGCAACACAATCTGGCATTTCGGGGTTGCCACACGGAGATCCGCAATTCACGGAGAACTGAGAGATCCAGCGAGCACAGGCATTCCAGAAGGACTCTCCGAGCGATTTGATAAAAATCGAAATTCTTTACTCGGGTATACGCCCAAGCATACAGTAGAATGCAACGTGTTGGCTCTGTAGGAATGTGGCTGAAAAAAGAAAGGAGATGCCGCATGATGGAGCTCGTTTCGCTCAACGTGCCTCTTCGAGGCGTTCATCGCAAGCAGATCATGGCTTGGCTGCGGAGGTCGCTCAAAGTTGGCCGGCAGATCGGCAACTTTGTGCTGAAGATGACCATCCAGCGCTCGGGCAAATCGTTTGAGGTTCGCGCCCAGGTAAGCGATGGCGCCGGCGAATTCACGTGTCGTTCCAAAGGCGACTTGATGGATGCGTGCAGGGAAGTCACGCATAAACTGAACCTGCAGTTGCACAAGCAGCGACTGCAACGCAAGGCTGCTTGAGGCAACAGCCCAAAGTTAATATGTAAGAACCGGCCCGTTCAGAAATGGACGGGCCGGATTGTTTGTCAGTCCATATGCCCCTTGCTCAGATGATGCATGCTGCTGGCAAAGGCGGCCGCGTCAGGATCGTGGGTAACCAGCAGGACCGTCTTGTGGAATTCCTTGTGCAACCGCTGCAGCAGCGTAAGCACTTCGGCAGCAGACTGAGCATCAAGGTTCCCCGTAGGCTCATCTGCCAGCAGCAGATCCGGGTCGGTCACAATGGCACGAGCGATGGCCACGCGCTGTTCCTGGCCCCCGGATAGCTGCCGCGGGACGTGGTCCATCCGATCGCTCAGTCCCACCAGATCCAGCGCCGTCATCGCATGCTCGCGCCGCTGCCGCGGCGACAGGCGAGTCAACTTCAATGGCAGTTCCACGTTCTCCAGTGCGCTAAGCACCGGGATAAGGTTGAACGCCTGGAAGATGAACCCAACGTGGGCATTGCGCCAACGGGCAAGTTGCCGCTCGCTGAACCCAAACGGGTCCTCGCCCAGCACACTCAGTTGGCCGCTGGTCGGCCGATCCATCGCCGCGATCAGGTGCAGCAGCGTCGACTTGCCAGAGCCGGATGGCCCCATCAGGGCGATGAACTGCCCCTTGTGGGCGATGAAATCCACGTTCTTCAGCGCGATCACACGCTGCTGTCCGCGGAGATACTCCTTGTTCAACTGCGTCGCCTGAACGACGACCTCAGCAGTGCCCCCCTGGCTCATGGCTGCTTCTCCTGCCGGCGTATGCGTGCACCATCGGAGAGCCCCTCAGGCGGACGAGCGATGATCTCTTCGCCCATCGTCAGGCCGCTGATGATCATTATCCCCCTGGCGGTTGACACACCTGCCTGCACCGGCCGGCGCTGTGCAACATCACCGACCACTACAAACACCGCCTCATCGCGTACCGCCGACGCCGGCACCACGATCGCAGGAGCTGCCGAGGTCCGCACTGGCTCCTTCGAGCGGAACGCCACGCTGGCGTTCATGTCCGGCCGGAGCATGCCATCGGGCTTCAGTATCTTCACCCGCACCTGCACGGTGGCCTTCTGGCGGTTCGCCTCCGGTGCGATCAGATCCACCACTCCTTCATACTTGCGATCTGGATAAGCATCGGTGGTCACGATGCAGAGCTGGTCCTTGGCGATCTTGGCAAAGTCATCCTGGCTGATGTCCAGCTCCACGCGCAAGTCACTAAGATCCGCCAGCGAGACGACATAACCTTTCGCGCCCCTATCGCCGACAAAGCCGGTGGTGACATATTCGCCAACCTCGACGTTGCGCTCGAGTATCGTGCCGGTGATCGGGGCGAGAATAACCGTATTCGCGAGATCGATCTGGGCGAGTTGTACCACCCCGATCAGTTGCTCAACCACCGCCTTCTGTGCATCGACCTGCTCCTTGCGAGGGCCCAGCCGTATCAGCTCGTAAGCCTGTTGCAGCGATGCCACTCTCGCCTGCTGCGCCTTGTGCTTGTACTCGGCCTCCTCCACATCTTGGACAGGAACGGCGTTGGCCTGCGCTGCGACTTGCTGTCGCTTCATCCGCGCTGCCGCGTTATCCAGTTCCGCAACCGCCGCATCGACTTCCGCCTTCGCTCTTCCGATCTCTTCCGGCCGAGATCCATTCTGCAGTTCCGCAAGTCGCGCCTTCGCCCCATCCAGCTGGCCCTGGGCCTGTACTGCCCGGGCCTTGTACTCATCATCCTCCAGGCGCACCAGCACCTGGTCCTTGTCAACCTTGTCTGCCCGTTCCACACCCACCCATGCCACACGTCCGACCACCCTCGGCGCCAGTTCAATCTTGTGGGCGGCGATGATATATCCCGTGGCGTTCAGCACCACCGCCTCTTCTTCAGCCGTGATCTGCTGCACGCGCTGCACCACCACCTCCGGCGCTCTCGCCCAGCCGCGCCCGATCACACCAAGCGCGATCCCCAGCACCACAATCACCAGTACCACCCAGAGCCACCTCCGGTTGCCCGGTCGCTGGCTCTTGAGCGACTTGTCGATCCGCAGACTGCCTAGATCACTGCTCATGCATCACCATCAGCCTTCCCGCAACGTCGTAATGAGGTCGCGCCGGGCGGCCGCCAGGGCAGGCAGAAACCCGCCCAGCGCCCCGATGACCACCGCGAACAGTACGCCTTGAGCCATCACATCCCACGTTACTTTGAACCGGAACGCCACCTCGCTGAAGGTCGCGAAGTTGCCCACTCCGGTGGTCAGGTTGTTCACGGGCAGCGCCAGGGCGCAACCGACCAGACCGCCCAGCAGCGAAAGCATCATCGACTCGAAGATAAAACTCCGCAGGATGCTGGCCCGAGAGAACCCCAGCGAACGTAATGTGCCGATCTCCCGGCCGCGGCGTGCCACCGCCGCATACATCGTGTTCATCGCACCAAAGCCACTGCCAATCGCCATGATCATCGCAATCGCGATCCCCAGCACCTCCAGCGGAGCACCGGAACTTGTCATGCTGGCGTAATACTCTCGCTCCTTGACGATGTGCGCTCCGACCCGGCGATTGTCCTCAACCAGCTTGACCATTGTATCGAGATCCGCGCTGCTTTGCGCCCGGATCAGCGCCGAACTCATGTTCCCCTGCCGATCCAGATCGGAGCGTACCTGGTTCAGATCGCCCCAGATCTCACTGGCAACGGCCGCCATCTCCTCCTTCGCCGCGAAGATCCCCACCACCGTCCATTCGCCTCTGCCGAACTTGAGCGTGCTGCCCAACTGCGCTGAAGGGTAGCGCTTGGATACCCCCTGTCCAACAATCACCTCGCGCTGACCCGATCGGAACATCGCGCCCGCGACAATCTGAACGTCGCGCATCTCCAGACCAATCGGAAGCAACCCGCGTAGCGTCAGGTTCATGCCGGCCGGGCTGTCAACGCTGGGCAAATTCATCACCGTCACAATCTCGGGCGATACCAGCGACTGGCCATCCCCGCTCCACGCCACCTGCCGCATCGAGCGCAGTTCCTGCAGCGATGCTGGAGACAGATCGCTATTGAGTTCCGAATCGGTTCCCTTGCGCAGCACCACGCCCTGAAGCGAGTTGCCCGAACCCGCAAACGTGTCGCGCAACCCGCGCATCAGCGACATCGAGATCACCAGTACCGCGACCGTCAGCGCGATGCCGATCGCAGTCATGATCGTGGTGCCCTTGCGCTGCACCAGGCTGCGGATGTTGTATCTGATCGGCACTCCCATTTGGTCCCGTCTCGCCTATCCGGCAAACCTCAGCGACTCCACCACATTCCGCCGCGATGCAAACCACGCCGGCACCGCCGCACTCACCAGCGACACCACTATCGCCACCGCGATCACCAGCGCCGCCATCGGAGCGTCCAACAGCGGGAACGGGAACATCCCTGCCAGCGCCCTCTTCATCCCGATTGCCACCAGCGCCCCTAGCACCGCACCGATCACGCCTCCAATAATGCCAAGCATGATTGCCTCGCTCAGGATCATCGCCAGTATTTCCAGCGGCGTGAATCCGAGTGTACGCAGGATGGCGGTCTCTCGCGTCCGCTCGCGCACGGCCATCGCCACGGTATTGGCCGACACCAGCAGAATCGTGAATGTCACCGCTCCGCACACTGCCGCCAGGAACAGCCGCAGGTTCCCCAGGAATGCCACAAAAGACAGCATCATCTCCTTCTCGGTCTCGGTCTTCGTGGGATATGGCGAGTTGACAAATCTCTGGTCAATCTCCTTCGCGACTATCGGAACATTCCCCGGCTCATCGACAATAATGAGAAACGCCCCAATCACATCACGAAACTCGGTGCGCGTCAGGGCCTCTTGCAGGTAGTCCCAGGAAAAGAAGAACACTTCGCCATCATCGGGCTGATCGAAGATCCCCACCAGCGTGAAATCGAGCGTCACCGGAAAGATGTCGCCGACGATCGTAATCCGCTCGCCCAACTTCCAGCCGTGCTTCGTCGCCAGCGGACGGCTGGCGATGCAGCTGGTGCGCATCTTCTTGAACGCCGCCTTCTGCTCCTCCGGCATAGTCAGGTCCGGCTGAACCTCGAAGATGGCCTTCGGATCCACGACAAATCGGGCGAAGAAGTTCTTCGCTTCCCGGGCATCCTTGTACACGCCACCGAACCATTGCCAGGAGGATACCGCCTGAACATGTGGCGTCTGCCCCACTCGCTGCTTGTATGACGCCGGCAGTATCTGCGTCAGCGAGACCTTATGTCGCACAATCAACCGCCGCGCCGCCGCCGGCGATGGCTTATCGCCAAAGAACAGCCCGCGATACAGCGACAGGATCAACCCCAGCAGGCACAACGAAACCGCCATGCTCATGATCGTTAGCAGGCTTCTCCGGCGATTACGCAGCGCGTTGCGGAAAATGAACGGCAAGTGTTGAACCATGCACCGGCACTCCGTCGCGGTGATCATTCGGCATTGCCTTTGGTTTTGCAAGTCAGCAACTCAGGCCGTGCTGTCGCATCCCCGCCGCTTCGAGCGTATATTGCCGCTCGTTCATGCAGAGTATCCTTCACCCGTCGCGCAGGATGATCGCCGCGCTCGCAATCGCCGCGACCGCTCTCCCCTTTGCCCTCTATGTCCGCGACGCCACGCCCCTCGTCCTCACCGTCATCATTCAGGAACTCCTCGTCCAGGCGAGCTACCTGCTAGCCTGCCTTCTGATCGGCCGGCCGATCGTGCGCCGGCTTCTGCCCAGCCGGGTCGATACCACGCTGGGTGTAGTCTCGGCTATCGCTCTGGGGTTGGGCATCGTCGGGTTTGCCACCCTCTTCTTCGGCCTCGCCGGCCTGCTCTCCCCTGCCACCGCCTGGGGCATCATCCTTGGGATCGCCATCCTTGGCCTCGCCGACGGCAGACACTTGCTCGCCAGCCTCACCACCGGCTCCAAGCAGCTTGGCTCCTGGTTCAAGCAACCATCGCAGGGCGGCTGGCTCTGGCTTGTCGTCGCCTGCCTGTTTGCCATCCCCCTGATCGGCGCCACTCTGCCCGTGGGCATGCTCTGGCGCCCGGATGATCCACACCCCTATGACTCGCTGATCTATCACCTGCAGGTTCCCCGCGAGTGGTATGAACTGGGCCGGATAGTCTCGCTCGAGCACAACGTCTACTCCTATTTCCCTTTCAACGTCGAAGTGCACTATCTGCTGGCCTCATACTTGCGCGGCTCGCCCTGGCTGGCTGCCACCCAGAACCAGTTCCTGAGCATCAGTTTCACACTTCTGGCGGCCATCGCCCTGCGCGGCTGGCTACGAACGCGGGTTGAGCCCCGCGCTGCATCTCTCGCCACTGCTGCCTTCCTGTGTGTTCCCTGGGTGGTGATGAGTGCCTGTGTCACCTACGTTGAAGCCGGGATGCTCTTCTTCGCCGTCCTGGCCATCGCCTGGTGCCTCGAAGCGCTCGCCACTGCTACTCTCACCTATCGGCACTTCATTCTCGCTGGCGTCTTCGCCGGTCTTGTCAGCGGCGTGAAACTCACCGGCGCGGCGATGATCCTCACCGCCGTCCCTGCCTGCGGCATCGTCTGCTTCGCATGGCCGTTCATCCGCAGCGGCCGTCTCAGGCAACTTATCTTCGGCTGCCTTCTCTTGGGCATCACCGGCACCGCCGTTCTCTCCCCATGGCTCATCCGCAACCAGATCTGGGCCGGCAACCCGGTCTTCCCCAACGGCATGCACCAACTCGGCCAGGCCCACTTCTCCGATATTCAGGTGGAACGCTGGGAGCGCGCCCACCGCCCCGCGGCCGATCACAGCGATCTTCCCGCCCGCCTCGAACGCGTCGCCGACCAGATCGCCGTCAACTGGCGTTACAGCTACATCTTCTTCCCCCTCGCCATCGTCGCTGCCCTGCTCGCCTGGCGCAAACCCGAAGCGTGGATGCTGCTCCTGTTGATCGTAGTGATGCTCATCTTCTGGATCGCCGCCACGCACCTGATGGGACGGTTCTTCATCCTGGCCCTTATCCCCGGCGCAATTCTCATTGCCATGCTGCCGCGTCAACTCTTCTACCCCGCGGCTGTGCTGGTCGCCGCATCCGGCATCTTCGTCTGGATCGGCCCCACTTTTCCCACAGCACAGATGGCCGGCACCAACAACCTGCACGCGCTGTTCGCCTTCTATGCCGAATTCGGCCGCCGCGGCGCCTACGGTCTGCAGGACTACGCCATCTTCGACGAGAAGCTCCGCTCCAAGATGGAATTCGCCAAAGAGATCGTCTTCGTCGGCGATGGCCAAATGTTCCAGCGCCAGTTTCCGATGGCGAAGATCCGCTACCGCACCGTCTTCGACCTCAATCAGGCCGGGCGCAACATCGTTGACACCTATTTCGGGCCAGCCCCTGAGCACTGCCCCAAGGATGCCCTGATCATCGCTGATCCCGGCGAGGCCAACCGCCTCGCCAAGACGTACTACGCGGTCCCATCCTTCGATCCAGGCGTCCTCGACTCGTATCCCAACAGCGTCACGGTCACGCCATAGGTTATCTCGGGTTGGCGACAAATTCACCGCCACGACACCACTTGAGATAGTTCAGCCCGTGCACCTGCCCGGTCATTTCCCGTTCGCCGCGGTAGACCGGATCGTGCCAGCCTTCTATGTCGATGGAGCCCGCAAAGCCGTTCATGCGCAGGATGCTGATGACATCGCGCCAGTTGGTATCCCCGAATCCCGGCGTACGATGCCACACATACTCCTTGCCGCCGCGAATGCCCGACTCCTTGATAACATCCCAGGCAACCGTCGCATCCTTGCCATGAACGTGGAACACCTTTTTGGCCCACTTTCGCAACTGCGGGATCGGATCGATCAGCGACACCATCTGATGGCACGGCTCCCACTGCAGCCCAAGATTGTCGTAGGGCAGTTCATTGAAGATCATCTCCCATGCGGTGGGCGAGTGCGCGATATTCCAGCGCACATCATGCCACCAGCCACCCATGTCGCAGTTTTCGAACGCGATGCGCAGGCCCTTGTCCTTCGCGCGTTTGACCAGTGGCTCCCAGACCTTCTTGAACTGCTTCATCGATTCCGGCAGCGGTTTGCCTTCAATGGCGCCGGTGAAGCCGCAGACCAGATCGGTCTTGAACAGCGGTGCAGCGTCGATGATCTTGATCCAGTCCTTTGCCGTTTGTGCATTCTGCAGTGGATTGCCAAACAGGCCGATGCAGGAGATCACGGCCTTGCCGTCAATCGTCTCTAGGACCTCCGTCGCCGTCTTCTTCAGATCAACCTTCCCGATGAACTCCCAGCAGGTCAGCGAGAAGCTTTCAAAACCGTGGGGCAGAATCTGCTTCAGATAAGCAGCGCCCTTGTCCATACCCGCCAGAGTGCCAATGCGAATATCAAGCTGCGACATGTGCAGTCCTTTCCTGTTGTGATCTATGCAAGACGATTCGTTCCATCAGACTATTCCTCGACAACGATCCGCGCCCGCTGAAACTTCGGGTACGACTTCACGCCGTTCCCCGCGTTTCCGTCAATGTATTCCATCTCGCCGATCGGCCAGTTGTTTTGCGCCATCCCCAGCCCCGTATGCCCCCCCTGGCCGATCTTGGGGATGCTGGGATAGCTGGGATCAACGACATCCTTGTGTTCACTGACCGGTTTGTCGTTGGTCAGTTCCCAACTGTCGCTGACCTCCCACATGTAGATGCCCCAGTTATTCGGCTTGGTCGCCTTGGCATCGGCCGACTGCGTGGCTGCCCAGCCGTTGTACTTCTCACCGAATGGCGGGTTCGATGTTCCGCAACGGAGGACATATTCCAGTTCCGCATTCGTCGGCAAGCGGACTTTCTTCCCACTGCTCGCCGAAAGCGACTCACAAAACTCTCTGGCCTCGATAACCGTCAGGTTGGCCGCGGCCCCCGGCGGCAGCTTGGCAAGTGCGGCAACGTCGCGCCCCATCTGTGCCTTGAACAACTCGTTGGTAATCGGGATCTCGGCAACATAAAAGCCCTTACTCAGTGTCACCATGTGCGGTGGCACTTCCTGCCAACTGATCAGCATGTAGTAAGGCTCTCCCATCAGGAACTGGCCCGGATCGATATGGAGGCAGCGCAAAGTCGCCGAGCCAACCTTAAGCTCAAGCGCAGGCACGCTCGAAGTGCTCAACGGAACATCGGCTTGCTTCATCCTGGCCGGATATGGATTGCTGGTAGTATTGGCCGACTGGCCCGTACAGGTAAACCAGACCGTGCCATCGGGCTTCGCGCTGATGGTTCCCGTCAGGTTATACAACGACCGGCCGCTCCATTGCGCCGCCTTGAACAATGCGGCCTGCTCGCTGCCGTCGACGTTGTACATCAATCGCGAAGTAAACTGGTTTTGCAGTGCCCGTGCCTGAGTGCTATTCAGGCTGCCCTCGGTATTGCTGTAATACTTCGCCAGGATCGCGTCATACTCATCCTTGATCTCCTTCGGGCCATCCAGCGCCACGACCCACACTCTCCCCTCGCCAAATCCCGTGTGGTTACTGCAGATGATATTGCCCACGATCTTCACCTCACCCGCAATCACCGGCGGCTTGCCGGTGCCGGGTATCACGGCCGCTTCCACCGCCGGAAGCGCTGCCGCGCCGAAGGTGCTGGCGCTCAAGACCGTCAATATCGCCACCACACTCACGACGAAACTCAAGAGCTTCAAGATATCTCCTCCCGAATAGTGATTGCGCGATCCAACCACGTGTACCAGATCGATGCCGAGCATAATTGCTCTGCCACCAATGATCAATTGGACGCCTAACACACGAACGCCCAACACAGCTTTGACCTGACATGCCTCCCGCCTCAGGCTATACTGTACCCCGGCAGACCGGGCACAGACGTCCGGTGATCTGCCCCTTTCGAAACTCGATTTGTGCGACAAGTTATCGCAGGAGAGTTTATCTATATGGCCAAGCAATCCCCCACCGACCATCCCCACTCCCCCGACGTCGCCCAGCGCCTCACCATTGACAACGCCTTTTCCGCGGGCTGGGGTGCTCAGTACCTGCCGTCCGAGCGCTACATTGTCGATTGCCACACCCACTATTTCGGCATCAACGACCGCTACGAGATCTTCCGCCTGCTCGATACCTTCTTTGCTCGGGCACAGGCCTTTCGCCTCGGCCGGATGGTCGCCCTCGATGGCTCACCCGAGAATCTCGACGCCTTCAAGGCCGTCGCCGACTTCGACCCGCGCTTCCGCTTCTGGATCCGCATGGATGACAACAAGCCCGACCTGGACTTCCTCAAGAAGGGCATTGCCGCAGGCGCCGTCGGCCTCAAGATCCTCAATATCCGCATCATGCGCGAGGCCGGCGATCACAAGGTTTGGCTCACCAAGCCCTGGCAGGACATCTTTGCCTACCTCGAAACGCAGAACCGTCCCGTCCTCTGGCACGTCACCCAGCGGCACACCGCCGCACCCTATATGGGCGGCCGCCTGCACGCCTACTGGGATGAAGCCTGGGCCAAAGGCGCCAAGTTCACCAACGAGGATCTGCTGCAGGTAACCCTGGAGAACGTCCGCCGCTTCCGCGGCCTTCCCTTCATCGGTGCCCACCAGTTACACGTCGGATGGGATCGCCTGAATCAACTCTTCGCCGAAAACCCCAACCTGTCAACCGACACCAGTTGCGGCTGCATTGTCCGGCCCTTCGACCAGATGCCCGAGTCCGACCGCACCAGCCTCCGCGATTTCTTCTGCAAGTGGGCCGATCGCATGCTCTTCGGCACCGATGTCAGCCTCGAACCAAACCACGTTGATGAGTACCTTCTGCAGCACCTGCTCAACCACATTCGCTTCGTGCATCAACTGAATTTGCCGGATGAAGTACTCCAGAATGTCATGCACGCCAACGCCGAACGTCTGCTCAAACTCGATCTGTTATCCGATGCCAGACGAGGTTGCGTGCGGCCATAAACTAATCAGGCCTTGCCCTCCGCCTGCATCTGTTTCTCCAGGGCAGAACCCGGCGGCACGTAACTGGTATCGCCACCCATGCGCTTCCATTTCACATACATCAGCCAGAGCGACACCACGCCCGCCACCTGGAAAACCCCAATCCACATGTACACCCATCGAAACGCAAACTTGTCGACCGAGAAATCCGTCATGTAGTCGATGAAGAACCCGGCAAAGACGCCCCCGATCATCCGTGCCGTCGACCGGACCATGCCATTGCACGAGCAGAACTGCCCGAACTTATCTTTCGGAAAAATCTTGATCAGGATCGGAACGCCGCCAGCATTGAATAGTGCACTGAATACCAGCGTCCCGCCCTGCAGCAGGATGTATGTCCTCAGGTCCTTCAGGAAGAAGAATGCGAAAAACTGCGCCAGGGTCAGCGGAACGACCACCACCAGCGTGATCCGAATCGGGTGCCACTTGTCCACCGCCCACCCCGCTGGATACGCCAGGATCATGCCGGCCGCCGAGATCCACATGCCCGCCGTACCGATGGCATCCATGGACAGGTGAATGCCGTCGCGGTGAAAGATGATCATGCCCGCACTGGCGCCCAGGGCAAACGCCATGCATGCCGTGCTCACGAATGTGTAGATATAGATCGGATGGCTGAAACACTCCACGATGTATAGCTTGGTCTGCTTAAGGATGCTGGGGTTCTCGCCGATGTCCTCGGGCGGGGGATACTCGCCTTCTTTCACCTTCCAGCACATCACGCTGAAGCCCACCAGGTAGGTCAGCGCCGCCCCCATAAAGATCCACTGCATGCGCGTCTCGGCATAGGGCAGCATGAACCCGTTGAACACCATCGCCGCCCCGCCGCCGACCAGGTTGAATAGTGCCACGAACCGGCCGATGAACGCTTCGGGCACCACATCCGCAAACAGATACCAGAAGACGCTGTTCACGAACTCATCAAACACGTGGAACATCGCGACGAAGAAGCCGATGACTGTCACCGTCGCCATCTTGGGCGAAAGGAAGAACGCCCCGCCCATCCTCACAAACGCATCCCGGTAGTTCGGCGCCAAACCGATGCCGATCAACGCGATGACCAGCGGCGGTATCGTCCATGTGATATACGGAATCCTCCGTCCGCGCTTCCCGCGATATCGGTCGCTCTTGAAACTGACCGCCGGCCCGATTAGCAGGCCCGTCACGCCCGGGATGACAACCATCATCAGGTTGGTGATGGACATGCTCGCCCCGACCTTGCCCGCATCTCCCATGAGAAACAGCGGCAGTACGCCGGGCTTGACCATCTCCATGACGTTGAAGATGAATCCGCCGAACAGGAGCCATGAAAAGACGCCCACCAGGCCCATCTTCGTATACGTCAGCCCGTTGACCGAATACTTCTTTGCGATGTTCGGCGATATGTCTGCCGCATCCGTAGCCATGGGCGACCCTTACCGTATGAGCGACACAAGCTCCGGTCCCGCGGCGCCACGTCACGCCCGCCGGTCCGAACGGGCCGATCCTAAATGGTGCCCACTGGCAGGGCAAGTGCCCGTTTCATCCATGCCCGCTTCATCCATCAATTGAACCGCGCCTCCTGCCACCCGGCGAAGCCCAGAATGGCGAACCGACGCTGAAAGATCAATCTCTTCCGGTTGCAAGTCGTCTTGAGTACAATACACTACGCGTCGCGTGCCGTATCATGGTGGAGCAGCCATCGTATGAACCGAAACTTCTGGATCCTGATCGCTGTCCTGGCGGGAGTTCTTCTCTCGGGCTGCACTACGCCCGAGCCCAAGGCTGACCCTCGCGACGCTGCCCTGAAAGATCCGATGAACTACAACCCGACGGGCAACGAGTGGCGCAGTGTCAGCGGTGGCGGCGGGATTCTGGATTATAACCGGAAAGAAATGGGGAAAGATGTCAACAGTGTGCTCAATCCGTAACCTTCTGACGATCTCGACACTGGGGCTGCTCCTTGCAGGTTGCACCGATGTGACCACGCCATATCCCAACAAACTCAGCACCGCCCCGATCATCGAAGATGGTGCCATGGCACTGCGGCAGTGGGAACCGGTTACCAGCCTCTACGCCGATGGCGCATCGATCGCCAATCCCATCTACTTCTATTACACGCCGCGCCGCGATGTGCCCGATGGTGAGAACATCATCACAGGTCCGGTCATCTTCACCTGTCAGACGATTGCGCTGCCGTTGCTGATGATCGCGACGCCGCCATGGGAACATGTCGTCAACCGTGGTGTATATACCCCGCCAACCTATACCGCCGTTCCGGTGACGCCTGACGATGCGGCCGGCTATGCGCCACTGCGGTATTAAGGACCCCATCACTGCCCCAGATCAGCGAGATGCCTGGGTGGCCGGAACTGTGGCGGGACCGGCCGGCATGAACGATGCCGCCTCTTTGCCGATAGCGTCCAGATCGTCCGCATACTTCGTGGCCAGAGGTGGGTCAATCCTCCGCGAAGCCTGAATAATGCTGACGGCGTCAGCGTATTGCTTCTGGTCAACCATCCCTCGGACCTCGTTGCGAAGCACCACTCCCAGTGTCTGCTGGTATGAGGCACGCTGCGTCAACAACCGACTGCCAAACTCGATGATCTGCGTCGTCGAGCGGCTACGAACCAGCGACCGAAGGTATTGCTCGACCAACTGCTCCGTCATCATTTGCTGGTCCGCCTGGCCCGCAAAATAATCCAGCGCCGTCTTGAACTGGGTTGATGCATCCAGCGGCTGATCCAGGTCCATCAGAGCGACGCCGATTGCCTGCCGGGTCACAGCCAGGTGTGCCGCATCGCCGGCCGCCTCCTGCCGTTGCGCCATCGCCCGAAGCACGACAACTCGCCGGGACGCCTCCCCCGCATATCGCTGCACCCACACCGGCAACTGTTCCAGCGGCAGCTTGGCAAACACGCCCTGCAAGACACCCCACGCCTCATCGCGCACGGAGGGATCTGTCTCCTCCACAATACTCGTCCTTCGGTACAGCAGTTCGGCGTGTTCGGCCGCCGATGTCTTGCCCAGAGATCGCACCGCCTCAAGCCGGACGCCGCTTTCGCGATCTTCCAGATAGCGGGCAATCGTATCAGCGGCCTTGGGATCGCGCAGCTCGCCCAGTGCACGCAGTGCGGCCCAGCGCAGCCGCGTCGAGCCCGATTCGCCAAGGAACTGGTAGAACGTGGGGATCAATGATGGTTCGCGCAACGGAATCATCGCCTCGGCAATCGCCTCGCGCAGCGGCATCGCCCCCGGCCCGCCCTCGACACGCGAGAGCGCCCCCTGAAGATCCTTGGCAACGGCCATAGCCAGGGCGGGGTCCTTCTCGCGGATCACCGGACCCAGTTCTCGTAAAGCCGCCGCCCCGGCCGCCGCCGCACTCAGTGATGGGTCGCTGAGCATTTGCCGCAGCGCAGGCACTGCACGCAGGTCACCAATCGAAGCCAACGGAGCCGCCAGTGATGCACGCACCTCAGGATCGCCTTCGCGGGCAAGCTGCTTCAGCAACGGATCCAGCGCCGCCGGATCATTCGTCGCCAGCAGCGCCCCTGCCACCGCCATCCGCACATCGCGGGAACCATCAGCGATCATGCTCCGCAACTGCTCGCGGGTCTCAGCCGTGATCGGCTGGGCAGCCATCGCTTCTGAATGGACCACCGTGGCGCCGATGCGGCGGATTTCCGAGTGGCCGGAACGGAGATACGTCAGCAGCAGTGCTGGCTGCTGCGCTGGGGGCGTCGTTTCATACACACGCGTCAGGATGCTTTGCAGCTCCCCGGCAAGCTGAAGATACTGCTGCCGCACCGCAACATACCGCGAAGCTTGGTGAACCGTGAGTTCCTGCTTCCACTGTGCCTCAGGCCGCGCGGAATTCTGATTCCACCACGCGCTCCACAGACGTGGATCCTGGCCATTCTCGTTGTGGCCGGTCATTTCCACCAGGGCATCGGCCGCCGCGTTGCGGATCCGCTGACTGTCATCTTCTCGCAAAAGCAGGCTGATGAGGAATTCAGCCGCCGGCTTCTCGGTAAGGCTGCCCAGAGCGCGGATCACCACAAGACGATCGGCCTCACGCTGCTGCCGGGCACTGGCGAAATTGATCAGCAGCCTCAGCGACTCAGGATTATCGCGGCATGCAGCCAGAGCCTGTGCGGCGGCATCCGTCAGCACGCGATCATTGCCCATCATCAGGCGAAGCGGCACCAGGTACTCACCGCGGCACAGCCCGCTTGTCGAGATCGCACGAGCAACCGCAAGCTGCGCCTGAGGGTCCGAAGCATCCTCAAGTGTGCGTTGAATCACCTGACGAGCCTGCGGCGCATCCTGCTGCAGAAGCAGGCGTGCGGCCTCCTCGCGCTGGACACTCGAATTCGATGGACTGGCAAGAACCGTGGAGGGATCGCTATCGGGCACAGCAGCAGATCGAGTCGTCGGGCTTCCCGGCGCAGACTCCGCCCTCACGCCGGCACACGCCGACGCCAGGAGTATTGCAACCAGGAGCGTCCCTCGATTCATTCCCGCCATTCTCCGCCAATCACAACCGGCCAGCGCACTCTAACGAATTATTCACGGCTCGCAACCGGTCGGTACTGGGTTAAGGATATCAAACCTGTACAATGAACCTGCTTGGCCACCCAAAAGGAAATCGATCTTGCCAGAGCCGTCGCGGATGCCGCGGCATCCGTTCGGATTATCGACGCTGTAACGGGTTTGTATTCCGAAGCTGAGCAGCGCATCCGCCAGATCGGCCCAATCTGTGAATTGTCCGGCCGCTGCTGCCGTTTCGATGACTTTGGACACCGCCTGTACGTGACAACCGCCGAACTGGCCACATTTGTGGCCATGGCATCCAGGATCTCTGTTCCATCGGCACTGACGCAGCAAGTGGATGGAAGTGGCTGCAGGTTCCAGCAGGGAAAACTGTGTATGGTCCATCAACTCCGGCCGATGGGATGCCGAATGTTCTATTGCGATCCGCGGACGCAACAGCCCCTGCAGACGCTCTTCGAGCAATTCCATCAGAAGCTCAAGCGCCTGCATGAAGACTTGGACATCCCCTACTACTACCTGGAATGGCGGACCGCGTTGGACATCATCGCCCCCCTGTTACTGATGGCCCCTACACGCCCCGGCGGTTGCCCCACAGCATGACATGCAGGCGTGGCGCAAACCGATAGCCCAGCGCCTGGCATTGTTCCACCAGCCACAAGGAACGTTCCTCAAGCACTACAGCGCTGGTCCCTTCGGGCATCAACAGCACATCCTCCGCCCGCCAGTTCCGCAGCTTCCCCAGCACCTCGCACACCTCATCCACATCCTCGGGTCTCTGGATGACAAACTTTAGCTGCAGATCGGCCGCCGTATCGATGAACTGCTGCAACACGGGAATACTCAGCCGGCGCTGTTCGTGGATATGCGACCAGGGCCCGCCGGACTCGGCATCCGGGGTTGAATTGGAGAGTTTGGGTGACAGGCTGATCAGGTCCGCCGGCAGCAGCTCAAAGATTGTGCCGGCCGTCTCCACGGTAATGTGCCGCCCCATGGCGTGGATGGCAAAACACAGCTCCGCGACTCCCGGCATCAGCAGCGGCTCTCCGCCCGTGATCACCACATGCCTTGCCGGTGCCTTGCTCACAATCCCAATGATCCGCTCCAGCGAGCAGTTCTCACCCTCCGGATTCCAGCTCGCATAGGGTGTATCGCACCATCGACAGCGGAGATTGCACCCGCTCGCTCGGATAAACAGCGAAGGCACCCCCGCCAGCTTGCCCTCGCCCTGAATGGAACTAAACGTTTCCGCGATCCGCATAGACAGGAGTGTAAGGACGGCATGGCACTGGCATCAAGCACCGTTCGAAGTACATCCTTCAGGCTGTCTTTCCCTTCTCAGATCTCGGAGCGCAGCGTAGATCCCGACCTGTCGGGGCTGAAACCCCAGATCGCAGCCGCTTCCTTGTTCCCCTCTCTTGCGCTTCTTGAGCCTTTTCGCGGCCACTCTTCTCTGCGCCCTCGGCGATCTCCTGTTAAAGCAATTGACCACAGAAATCGCGCCGCACGGACGCACAGAAGACTCCGGACACGTCAGCGAATAGCAGTATGTTAGGTGCGGAATTGCGGCAGAGAACTCGACCACTTGCGGAATTGCGTTGCAGGCTGGCGGACTGAACGGTAGGATGCAAGACGTCGTGAGTGTATGGGGCCACTGGGATGTAACAGGAGCATGCCATGACACAGTGGAAGGACATTGGGCGTGGGTTGGGCAAATCCGCTGCTGGGATGCATCGGGCAGCCGGAGCAGTGATCGAGAGGCTGGAGCAGCGAACGCTCCTGGCGGACACGCCTGCTCTTGAGTGGTCAAGCTATGTCGGGGGCAGCAGCCAGGACGTGGGCACGGCCATAGCCATCGATGGAAGCGGCAATGCCTGGGTGACGGGAGTGACCACTTCACCCGATTTCGCCAGCGGCGGCTTCGATACTAGCTACAACGGCGGCGGGGACGCCTTTGTAGCCAAGATCAACGCCGATGGAACCTTGGCGTGGTCGAGTTATTTGGGAGGCAGCGCTGACGACGGGGGCATGGGCATAGCCATCGATGGCAACGGCAATGCTTGGGTGGCGGGAAACACCCGTTCCACTGACTTTGCCAGCGGCGGATTCGACACCACCTACAACGGTGGCGCAGACGCCTTTGTCGCGAAGATAAACGCCGATGGAACACTGGCGTGGGTGAGTTATCTGGGTGGAACGAGCTACGACGAGGGAAGCGGTATAGCCATCGATGGTGGCGACAATGTCTGGGTCACGGGGCGGACCAGTTCAACCGACTTTCCCAGCAACGGATTCGGTACCAACCTCTATGGCACCTCTGATGCCTTCGTGGCGAAGATCAGCACCGATGGAACCTTGCTTTGGTCGAGTTATCTGGGCGGCGCGGCCTATGAAGAAGACTGTAGCATTGCCGTCGATGGCAGCGGCAATGCCTGGGTGACGGGGGTGAGCAATCCAGGCGGAACTACGATGCTCAATACTTTTTCGGCGAAGATCAACGCCGATGGAACCTTGGCATGGTTCATCGGTTGGGGCGGCCTGGACATCGCTACAGATAGCAGCGGTGATGCCCGGCTCTGGTGGGTCGGTGCGATAAAGATCAACGCCGATGGAACTCTGGCCTGGCAAACGACTCTGGCGAGCGCAAGCAGGAGCCCTGGCGGCGGCATTGCCTTGGATGGCAGCGACAATGCGTGGGTAACAGGAGATACCGGATCTCCCGGCTGGACCAGAGGTGGGTTCGACAATAGCTACGATGGCGGCTACGACGCCTATGTGGCAAAGATCGACGCTGATGGGAAGTTGGTATGGTCGAGTTATCTGGGAGGCAGTGGATATGATAAAGGCTATGCCATAGCGATAGATGGTAACGGTGACGCGTGGGTAACGGGCCTAACCGATTCACTCGATTTTGCCAGCGGTGGATTTGATACCAGTTACAACGGTGGCGTCAGGGACGCCTTTGTGGCCAAGATCGGTAAGCTTCACCATGCTCCTCTGGCTTACGATCAGTCTCTGACAACCAACCAGGGCATCCCCATCCAGGCCCGGGCGATCGCCGCCGACGAGGATCAAGATACCTTGACCTATAGCGAGGTGATACCGCCCGCGCACGGTACGCTGTCGTTCCGGACTGATGGCACCTTCACCTATACGCCTGCCGACAACTACTTCGGCGACGACAGCTTTACCTGGAAGGCTAACGATGGAAAGCTGGACTCCAACGTGGCAACGGTGCGTATCGACATCGCGCATGATGCGAGAACGAGTCTCTCGCCCAGCAGCATCCTTGAGAACCAGCCGCCCGGTACCGTGGTAGGCGCCCTCACTACGACTGGCGACGATGCCGACCACCCATCCACGTACAGTCTGGTCAGTGGATTCGGCGACGCGAATAACGCCAGCTTCAGCATCGCTGGCAACCAGCTCCTCTCCGCCGTCAGCTTTGACTATGAGACCAGAACCAGATACTCGATCCATGTCCGCACGACCGATTCCTTTGGCCTCTCTTTCGAGCAGTCCTTCACGGTCACGGTCATGAACGTCAATGAGGCGCCCACGGATGTCGCTCTGGTCAATAGCCTGGTGGTTGAGAATCAGCCTTCAGGCACAGTCGTGGGCCCGCTTGCCAGCACCGATCCCGATGTTGGGGATAGCTTTACCTATCACCTGGTTTCCGGAACAGGCGACGATGACAATGCCAGCTTCACGATCAGCGGCGGCCAGCTCTTCACCGCAGCCTCGTTCAGCCTTGCGGACAGAAGCACGTATAGTGTCCGCATCCGCACGACCGATGCAGGGGGATTATCCTTTGCGAAGGCCCTGACCATTCATGTGGTCAGCATTGCCCTGAGCAATGCCATGGTGCCCGAAAACCAACCATATAACACGCTGATCGGCACTCTTTCCTGCAGCAACGCCGACGCGTTTACCGCCCTGACCTATACACTGGTTCCCGGCACTGGCGACGATGACAATGGCAATTTTGCCATTGCCGGCGACCAGCTTCTTACGGCCGGGCCGTTGAACTACGAAGGGAAGAATAGCTGCAGCGTCCGCATCCGCAGCAGCAATCTCGGAGTCGTGATCTACGAGGCCATCTATCCCATCACGATCACCAATGAGAATGAGTCGCCAACGAATGTGCTGCTCTCAGGATCTGGAGTTCCCGAGGGTCAGCCCATTGGTACGAAAGTGGGCAGATTATCGGCAACAGATTCCGATGGCGAAGACACCTTTACCTACGCCCTGGTCAATGGCTTTGGCGATGATGACAACGCCAGTTTCCGGATCATCGGCAACCGCATGGTTACGGCCACCACCTTCAACTACATTCCGGGCCGTGAGTATGCGGTGCGCGTTCGCGCCACCGATGCCGGTGGCTTAAGCGTGGAGAAGGAACTGGGAATCCCGATCCTCGCGGTGTTTGAGTTCGGGCGGGTGGACGGCCGGTCGAACAAGAACCTGAGCATCGCGGACGGCGATGGCGATGTGGTGACCTTCAAGCTCAGCGGCGGCGGGATGGGCAGCTTCTGGGGAAACCAGGTGGGCCTGATCGACACCACCGCCACCAGCACCCTGAGCATCACCGTGAAGAAAGGCAAGTATGGTGATGGCCTGTATCACCTGGGAGACATCACCAGTGATGGCCTGCTCAAGAGCATCAGCGCCAAGAGCGTGGTTGAGAGCGGCGAAGTGCTCCTCAACAGCCTGGGACGCTCTGCCGGCAAAGCGGCGGCCTCGCTGACCTTCCGGCAGATCAGTGATGCGAATATCTGCATACAGGGATTGCCGGTGGCATCAATCGCGGTAAGCGGCGATGTCTCCAACAGCCGAATCGTGACCACCGGCTCGATCAAGAAGATGACCGTGGCCACGCTCCTGGATAGCGACATCCTTGTGGGCGTGGCCGCGGATTGTGCCGAGCATTTCGCCACCGCCGACGATTTCGCCAATCTCTCGGCCAAACTCGAAACCCTCAAAGTCACCGGCCGCAAGCTGCCCTCCAAGACCTCTCATCCCGCCTACGTGGCCAACAGCCACATCTCCGCCCCAACCGTGGGAACGATCACCCTCGTGAACCTCCCGGCCGCCTCCGATCCGCTCCTGCATGTGCTCACCGATGCCGGCGCCCTGACCGTAACTCAGTCGAAACTGACCTCCACCCCCATGTTCGCCCCCGGCACCTGGAAAAAGCCCGGCCAGCGCCCCCTCATCTGGGAAGTCGTCGGGTGACAATCCCCGGCCAATTCCCTTGCGAGCGCAGTTTAGTCGCCGTGTCGAAGACCCGCCTGG
>CAIQIQ010000136.1 GCA_903871935.1 uncultured Phycisphaerales bacterium | reverse complement strand
GCGTGTTCTGCAGAGCGACGGACCAATTGCTCGGGTCCACTTCGCCCCATTTGCCGTAGGGGGCGGTCTTGGACTGTCCCCAAGGGAGCTTCTTGAATTGGGAACTGTAGATGAACAGGCCCTGTCCAATGCTCCTCAGGTTGGCCTGACACGAGATTGCAATTGCCGAACGCCGAGCCGCTGCCAGGGATGGCAACAGGATCGAGATCAGAACTGCGATGATGCCGATGACGACGAGAAGTTCCACGAGCGTGAATCCACGTCGCTGCGATGTGACCCTCATGAAAGAATCCTTTGCGGCGGAGCCGCGCTAAGAAATAAGAAAGACGTGTGACAAAACCACGGGTATACTACGAACCGCACGGGTCGGTGCCAGCTTTATTGCGTAGTTAAATAGCGCATTGCAATAGTGGTGTATGCGCACAATCCCCTGTCTTTATCTTATTGAGGCAGCCGCATCTTATTGAAGCAGCCGCGGCCTTGTCCGGATGATTGATATCTAGACGATTTCAACCCGACTGTACTGGTCGAGGTTCAGGATGCTCGTTTCGCCGTTCTCTTTTCTGAGCGTCAGGCGATCGAGCCAGAGGCGATCATCCTTGGCGTGGGCATACCAGCTTCCGCTCTTCGCCTGCTCAAAGGTGAGGATGGTGCCGACGACTTCCGATACCCAAGTGTGATCGCGCGCGACGATCTGCTGTGTGACCTTGACCTTTGCGCCGGGTTTCAGGAACTGACGAATCTCATCCATGCCGCCGATTATAGCTCGACCCGGCCGTGCCGCCACAATTAAAGAGGGCCGGCGGGATTAGCGCCGGCCCGGGTTGGGGCGCGGGTCGGGCTTTCACACAGTCTTGCCTGAGCGCTGGGCACGTTTCCCCTGGCGATTGCCCTTTGCTCCGGTCCCGTCTGTGGCACGGGCGGGTCGCAATTCTTCGACTTTCTTGTTGAACTGCTCAGTCTGTTCAGGGGTCAGCAGTTGGACGATGGCGGAGCGGTACTCCGTGATCGCCGTGCGCATCTGGGGGTTGCCGCGCGGGTTGCCCGCGTTGTCGCCGAGCATGCCGGCCGCTTTTTCGGTGTATTCCTTGGACAGTTCCTTCACCTTCGCCTGCTGCTCCGGCGTCAGGTCCAGACTCAGTGCGATGGCCTCTATCCGGGCGATCATGCCGCCGCCTGCCGCAGCCTGGGTTGTGGGTTGGGTGGAGGCAGCACGCTGTTCACGCATCAGTTCCGCGAGCTTTTCACGCTGCTCGGGAGTCAGGATTTCCGCCATCTGTTTTCGCGAAGCGGCGGTAGCTTCGGCGATCTGCTTGCGGCGCTCCGCGGGATCGGCCGTGTTCTGCATGGCAGCACGCACTTGCGTGCGCAGCTCATTCATGATCGGTGCAAGTTTGGCCTTCTGCTCATCGCTCAGGTCCAGTTTGTCGAGAATCTGCTGCAGACGATCGCCGGCCTGGGCCCGGGCGCCGGCACGATTCCGCTGGCCTTGGCGAGGCTGGCCCGCATTCTGTGCGGAGCTGATGGCAGGCACTGAGGCCGCGACAAGTGCCAGGGCGAGCAGGGGGATTCGCAGAGTACACAACAGCTTGGGCATCATAAGTATCTCCTTCGTATGTCTTTGCGGGTAAAACGCGTTGGAAGCTCAGTTATTGTGAGGGTGGGCACCGGTCAGATCGTTCTGCCAGCAAAGTGGGGCGATCAGGTTTGACGTAAAGGCTTGCTTCCTGCTATCTTAGCAGTCTCAAAGTCTCGAACAGAAGGAGAAGGGCACCGTGAGGAAGACTCTGCTGACTCTGCTTGTGTCGGCCGCCTTGGTGGCCGGATGCCAGTCCAACAAGGAACCGGCCATAACCGAACTGTCGCCCAACAATCTCCGGGCGGTATGGACGCGGACCCTGGACCTCAAAGACGCTGCGCCGCGCGAGATATATGCGCGCGATAACATGCTGTTCGTCTACACCACACAGAACATGGTGTACCAGATGGACCGCAAGAGCGGCGATGTGGGTTTTATTATTCGCGCTGCAAGTCCCGGCGCGCAGGCGAAGCCACCGGTGCTGCATGAGGGCTCCGTGATCATTCCCACCGACCAGACGCTGGACTATTACAACACGAAGGGTTACCGCACAGCATCCATCAAGCTCAAGGACCCGATTCGCAGCGGAATCGCGACGGATAAATACGGGACCTACGTCGGCATTGATTCCGGGTCGGGCGGCGCGCGCATTGCCTCCATTGATGCGAGCAGCCCGAACAGCCCGTACCGCTGGCAATTCCTGACCAAAGGCGTCGTTGTCAGCACTCCCGCGATCTATGAGGGCGTCCTGTTCTCTGCCAGCGATGATGGCAACGTGTACGCGGTGGACTCGGATCGCAATGAGGCATGGACAGCGCTCAAGGGTGTGTTCAAGACCGATGGACCTGTTCATGGCGACGTGACGGCCGAGAAGTCGGGCGT
>CAIQIQ010000135.1 GCA_903871935.1 uncultured Phycisphaerales bacterium | reverse complement strand
GCTGGGGTGCATCCTCTCGCATCAGCGTCAAATACGGGGCCACGAAGGCCCACTCATCATCCGTGACGTCGCTTGGGTATGGCTTCCTTGCCATCCCTATCTTCTACACTACATTGCCCAAAGTTCATAACACGCTCTAGGCTCTGTCTGGCCGTGCAGTGGCGGGCAGTTCGGCAGGATGTGAATCGCGCCTGGCCGAATGGTCTTGTGCGGAGTCTGCACTGATGTGACCCCTCCCGTGGAAGCGAATCGCTATAGGCACTCGCGCCCGGTAAGCCGTTTTGTGTTCGCTTTGGCGGCGACAACGACCTTATCCCAATTCGTCTCGAACCAGGCCTCGCATTCACGGTGGCTGCGCGGCCTCTTCACTGATGCGGCAGTGGCGGCCACACCCTTCGCCTTCCTGACTTTGATGGCCTTTCGCTTCATTGTCAGCATCTTCCCGGCTCCTTCATTCTAGGCGTTCGATTGACCCAGGCAGTGTACCACAATTGCGGTATACGCCTACCCTTGCGTGTCTGGATTCGCAGTCGGGCGCGCAGCGAGAAAGGCCACATCCGCACCTCCGATGGCATGCCGAGAAATGTGCTTTGACCCTCTTTGTGTGGCCACATCGAATCGCGTCCTGTTTTCCCGACGGTTTTCCCGACGCGATATGCCAAATGATTCTGCCCTGGGTTTAGGAATCCAGGCCCCTTATCTTCGTCCTGCCCTGGGTTTACGAATCCAGGCCCCTTATCTTCATCCTGAGCTCCGACCCCGGCCCGGCACCCTGAGGTGCCAGACTTCACGGTAAATAGTTACGTGCGGTGGTGGGGTTGGTTGTGGTTGGCGGAGGAACCGGTGGGTGAGTACGGAGGAGCTCAGTTATTTCCGGATCGGGTTGCGAGGCTGCAATTGCCTTTTGGAACAGGCCCCGCACAAAGTCCGCATCGCTCGTATAACGGACCTCGGCTTGGGAACTCCCGCGTCGCTCGATCCCTACGCTATACCAGCCAGGTAAGTTCAACGGCTGCGTTTGCGGCACGTCCTTGGGCAAGACGCTCGTGAAGGTACGCACCCGCTTTAGGATCGCGGCAAAATCGATAGTTCCAGGCGGCGACTCCGTGGACGCGAAACGAAACCCTCCGTCACCGTAGAAGTAGTCAACCCACCCATTGGGTCGAATCCGCATGGTCCAGCCGTTCTGCGCCGCGATATCGATCTCCCCATAGTCGCCGTCTGGCACGTCCGACAAGGGTGCTTGTACTGGCGCAGATTTGGGGTGCGGCCCCGTGCAGGACGACAGCCCGAGGCACCCGAATACGGCCAGTAAGCCAAATAATGCTTTCGCTCTGGCATACATGTGTCCTTGGTGAAGCATCCGTCCTCCTACGCTCATGCTGACCAGACCTTCCTCTCGACCCAGTGATCACCTGTTGGTGAGGTATTCTCCCAGAAGAAGAAGGCAGACTTGCCCTGGTACGTTCCCGTGCAGTAATATCCGGAAACCGTTGCATCGAACTCAGCAAGATTATTATATATTTCCCCGTAACTTGGATCGTAGTACGTATAGTTGGAGCCGTCCCAGATCTTGAGCACAAGGTGAACAGCAAAATCTGATTTGGGATTAGCGGTGCCTTGTCCTGGAACGCCTCCATTGTCCGTAACCTCCGCGGAGTCCCATGTATAGCCGGTCGAGTTATACCAGAGGGCGCCGGTGTAGGTGTCTACGTACGGGAAGTACTGAATACGACTGGTTCCGTTACCGTTGAAATTCCAGTTTGCGATGATGAAGCCGCCGGCACTGTGGGTTGACTGAGCGTTGGGCTTCAGTTCAACGATTTGATTCGGATGCCGGTTCTGTGGATCCGGATTCGTCAGATCCCCTCTTACACCTTGAGCGTACAAGGTATCCCAGAGGAGGGAGGCCCATGCGCCGCACTGGCCATCCCCGTACTTCAGAAGGTTTGCGGTGGTGATGTATTGAGTAGTGTAGCTGCCATAGTACGTGAGTCGAGGTAGCGTGTGGTCTACACGGTATACACTTCGGCCGGAGAACTTGCTCCAGATGTGGTCGAGTGCGGTATTCTGGTCGGACTGGTTGTGCTCACCGTCGCGCATGTTCACGCCGTCGGCAGCACTGCAGCCCAGGTCCAGAACGGTCTCGTAGGCCACGGGTGCCGCACCACCGGTGACATACACACGGGTGATGCTGTCTCCGATGGTAATGTAATTGACGCCATCATCGGTCGAAAGTTTCCAGGTGATCTCTACTTCGGTATCGCGTATCGCCTGCGGCAATGCCTCATCCGCAGTCACGGACGCTGTAACTGCACCGCCGTATGCGGTTGCATCCTGTGCCGGGAAGGCATATCCCGATGCCTCACCTTTGATCTTCCAAGAGGCTCCCTCGGGCTTTTGGCCAACGAACCACATATAAGGGCTTGCACTCAGGTATGTATTCTGCGTGCTGGAACTGCGAACATAGCTGGCCGGATACCGATGTTCCACACCGCCATCAAAGGTGCCGTTGGAATACGTGCTGATCCCAGTCTCGGCGTCGATCTCGCCGTTCATGTTGTAGTCGCTCCACTGCGACCCGATGTAAGCGCCGGTGTTGTCGTCCCTGAGCACCTCCTGAGATCCGACGCCGCTGAACGAGACCTCGCGCAGCGCAATCCCCGACCCAGTCGTCGTCGTCGGTCCGCTGGTGAAGGTAATCCCGCCGATTGTGGCGATGGAGAAGATACGATAGTCATAGGTCTTGCCGGGATAGTCGGCCGGGAGCGTGTGATTCGTCGTCTCAACCTCGCCCACGGTGCCTAGATCCGTCCATGGCGTCGTACCGGACTCTCGCCACTGCAATTTGAGGCCGGTTTCTCCCATGTGCGGGTCGGTCCAGTTCAGTTTCACCTTGTTCTTGTCATCTCCCAGCGTCGAATAAAAGCCTGTGGGAGCGGTCAGAACCGCAATGCTCACCGCATCGCCAATTGGCGGGTATTCCCAGAGGATATGCCCCGGCCAGTCCTCGGAGCCGTACTGGGCGGTCATGGTGATGCCGCTGTCTCCAGGGCCGATCCCTTCAACATAGATGGTCGAGGGCTTGCTGGCCCAGGCATAGGGGCTGGTGCTCACCGGCTGGGTCTTGGCCTGGTCCAGCCACAGCCGCAGCTTATTATTCTGGCCAGCCGTGAAGGTCACGTGGGCGGCATCTCCTGCATAAGTTTCCGGCAGATCCACGGTCACAGGCTGCAGGTCGTCATCAGAGCCGGCTCCACTGCTTTGCTGTCCGTCCAGGTAGTCGGCTATCCCGTTGGCATTGTCATCATCCCAGTTCAGGGACAAGAGGCCACCGGGATCAATCTCATTGGGTGTGGGCTCAATCTCTTCGGGCAAGTCCTGATACACCAGGCCCGCATCATTATCGGTGATCGTGACGTAGGCACATGCGCCGGGCAGGCAATCATCGGCCGGCACTGCTCCGATCAGCGCTGTTTCCAGCCACTCAGGCTGGTTGTCATCCACCACTGGGATCTCGATGACCTTGTAGGTTTCCCTGAGGTGGTCTTGCTCCAGCACCTCGAAGGTGACTTGGGAGAACGTCAGATCCTCGTCATCGGCTTTGGCGATGTTTTCTAGCACTGGCAGCAGGTGCAGCGAAGCTGTCAGGGGCACAGACCTGTTGCCGCCGATGCAGGAGACGCCCACCACGATTGGGTAAGGGTCCCCGGTGGCCGGGTTTGTTGCCTCCGAGCCGTCGCTGATGAGGGTCACGCCTACGCATGGGGGATTGTCCGTGATGGTGACGGTGGCCTCCGTATACGGGTTGCCCGGTTGGGCACGGCCCAGGTATCCCTCGCTGACGGAGGTCAATGAGACGTAGAACAGCTCGTCGCCTTCCACGAGATTGTCTTTGAGGATGCGGATGCTGAAGGTCTGGGTGGCGGTGTAGCTCATATTGCCGGTCAAGGTCACCGAGTAGCCAGTCGGGAGGTAGTCATCACCCTCCTCGGCCGTACCGTCAGTGAGGCTGTAGTAGGCGGTAAGGCTCTGCTGGTAGGTGAGATAGGAGCATCGCACCGTTATGTCCACCCATATCTCCTGTACGCTGCCCTCCGACGCCGAATAGGCGATCTGGGTAAGGAACGTATGGGAATCAGCATCAAGCAGTTGACGTTGTTCCAGCATCTCGCACACGGCCGCCGCCGCAAGGCGAATCTTCTTACCTGTCTTACCGCCCCCCCCCATTTTACCAAAGCGCAAATCCATGATTGTTCTCCTTCACCTTAACGTTAACGGCTCGCCAGCCCGAGCGCGAAGCGCTACCGAGGGCGTGGCGGGCGGAATCCGAGAGATCAAATCGAGGTGCCCCTACAACATCGCATCAGGCACCCATTACCCACAGACCAATCTAGCGAGGTACATTGTGATATGCAAGGAAAATATTGTCAGAAGAACAATTCAAATCTAACACCAAACAGCATCTAGGTTTACGATAGACGCGTGGTTAGTGGCCGCAATGTCGTATCTAAGTTAGTATCGCCACCAACACAGATCCTCATTGGTATTCATCAGCTGTGTTCCCAACACTACGTCCCGCTCAGCGGGAATTTCTCTTCCGACCGCGAGGCGTTGTTGCGGATATACTCTTCCAGCGTGCCTTTTTGGGCCTGTTCATCCGCCCACTTGCGCAGGTTCTCGCGTTCGCCCAGGTATTGATACATCGGCACGCCGGCGCCGCAGCTCGTCTGCACTGCTTCTATGCTCTGGACGATCAACTGCCGCGTGGTACGGAGCGGAATCTGGGCGAAATGCCTGGCCATGAGCTGGCCGAACTCGCTCGATGTCTTCTCGACGGCCCTGCCGGGGCCATAGGTCCGCAGGATCAGCGGCTTGGCCTCGAAGCTGCACCACATGAACGTGAGGCGGCCATTCTCGCGCAGATGGTTGGCCGTCTCGTTGCCGCTGCCGGGATAGTCCACATAGGCAACCGTGCGCGGATCGATGACGCGCAGTGACTCATATCCTTTGGGCGAAAGATTGATTCGCCCTGCCTCGCCGCTGGGCGCTGTGGCCACGAAGAACATCCGTTGTGCGCGGATGAACTCGATATGCTCTGACGACAATTCGCGGTAAAAACGTCCCATGTCCAGTCGATTATCCATCCCCGCCGAGGAGTCGCAAGCGGACAGGATTCGGGCGGAGTGCCGGTTTGCCCTGTCTCTTTTCCCAAGAATGAAGAACGGCCAGAAGGGGGCTCAAGAAGCACGACAAGACGATCCACAGATTCACACGGATCTCCGCAAACTCGAAGTCGTGAGAAGACGAGCGAGGATGAGGCGCCGGAGCAGGCGAGCGATCGTGGTGTCTGATGCTGCCTGATGTCATGCCACGGAGCATAGCGGGCGATCTGAACTGCCTTGGGCGGGCATAGATCGCCACCACGTTCTCGCAACAGCATCCTATCTCCGCGCTTGCCCGCGCCGGGACTGGTGCTACACTGCGTTGTACCGTTCGGGGACGTTCCTCGGGCGAGATTGAAACCGCGCAACGGCTTAGATGGGTGTCCCTTGTGCGGTGCACGGGCGCGCCACCGAGCAAAGTCGAGCATTCGATTATCCCCCCCCGCGGCCCGAAATCCCTGCCCCGCGGACCCAAACCCATCCCTGCGGAATCAAGATCTCTATCGGTGTGGTTCCCTCCGTAGATTTCGGTCAATCGAAACGGAAGGCAAGAATATGCGAAGTCCGGCAATTGGGCTGGTCATGCTGATCGCGACTGCAGCTTTGCTTGGTGGATGTGTGGCTCCTGGGCCGCGGGCGTCGGCGCAGCAGCCTACCCCGGTTGGTGAGGTCGGGGCGGCCGAGCGGATGGTCGCGTTCATTGAGCACGCCCGCTTGGATCGCAATTGGGCGGAGATCAACCGCCATCTATCGACGGCAGGCTATACGCCTGAGCAGCGCAGTACCTCACCGACATTCGCGTTTGCGGACGTCACCAGCAAACTCGGCGAATTCAAGGGCTTTGAGTTCTTACTGTCCGTCGGCTCGGGCGGATTGGAACAGCCGAACGATGCCCGGCCCAAATGGGCAACCGTGACTGTTCGTGAGTGGTACAACTCCGCGAGGATAGAAATGGAATTCCACATGCGCAAGGAAGACGGGCAGTGGCGATTGGGAGGCTTGCGAGGGTTTCGGCATTGATACACATATTTGGAACGGGGCGTGTGGAAAGGGGTCTGGATTCGTAGATCGGCGCGGAACGCATGACATCCCGCTCGCCACATCTCCGAAGCCATGCAGAGGAATGTGCTCTAAATCTGCTATTTCATTGCATTCACTGAACCTCGCCGGCTTTGGCCGACGCACACAGAAGCCGGAGTTTGACCTCGCACGATGACTGGTCGGGGCAGAGATCACGGCTTCTGAGGGTAGAAGTACGATGCGGCCGAATCTATGTGATATAAATCACATATGATGACCAGAATCCGCTCGGGCGGTTACGAACTCATCCATAAGGTTGACATTCTTTACTGATGAGGTAGCTTCCGCTGACGACAATAGAGTTAAGTGTTGTTTACAGGAGAGGCTATGAGGCACGGTTTGTCTGTATTGATGGGCTTGGTGATGGTGGGTACGGCTGCTCCCGCCTTGGCCGCCACGGTCGTGAACTTCAACTTCACCGGCGGCACCGATGGCATAGTCCAAGAGACTCCAACCGGTGGCAACATCGGCAACTACCTGGCTCCCAATGGGACCGGGTTCCGCCTGGGCGTGCCGAGCAATGGGGCAAACAATTTCGTCACCCTCTTTGGCGGCATGACGCTGCCCGGCGACTTTGCCGGCGCCACCGTTACCTCGGCGACCTTGTCCATTAAGGACATTTGGGGCGAGGCGCATGATTGGGCGAATGCCAAGATGTACGAGATGAGCCCGACGGCCCCCGCATGGGCGACGGCCACCGGAGCAGGATGGAATTGCTGCTGGGGAAACAACAATGGCGCCACGTTCTGGTTCGCCAACCATAACACGGCCGGCGGCGGCCTGGACTGGTCGGGGGCCACGGTCGGCACGAACGGCGCCCACAATGGCGACATCACCCAGGCCTTTAGCACGTTGCTCGATACCAAGGAAATGATCGGCCCAAACCTGATCACCTTCAACGTCCTTGCCGCCGCCCAAGACTGGGCCAACGGTTCGACCAACAGGGGCTTGGCCCTGGATCTGCTCGATGCGACCCTCGTCGGTGCCTCGGGTAACGGCGCGTACAACTACAGTGTCAATGGCGCAGTATACACCGGGGCTGGCCTGTCGATCACCTACACGCCGGCCGTTCCCGAACCGGCTATCGCCGGCGTGCTGGCTGTGGGTATTCTGACAATGCTGCGTATTCGTCGCCGTACCGCCTGAGCGATCTAACCAGAGCGTAGAGTTTACTGTGATAATCAGAGGGCCACTCCCATGGAGTGGCCCTCTTTGTTTCGCCCATGAAGCAACGTAAAACCGTCACCACTCAACCCCGCCCCTGCGGAATCAGAATTCCTCGCTGCGCAGGGGCATTTCACCGGAGGCTGGCTTCCTGTAGTCTCCCCCGCCGTGCCAATCACCCTCACACAACTGATCATCATCCTGCCACTGGTGTCGGCGGCCGCCTTCATCCAGGGCATGGTGGGTTTCGCCTTCGGCATCTTCGCTGTGCCGGCGATGACGCTGGCGGGGATGCCGCTGCAACACGCCGTCGCGGTCTCGGTCGGGGCGACCATGATGCAGACGGCATGGGCGAGTTGGAGACTGCGCGACGACATCCCCTGGCGTGAGGCGACTGTGGCGACGGTCGCCCGCAGCATCTTCCTCATCCTGGGGGTGTGGCTTCTGGCACATCAACTCGCGCCTCGTCCCGACCTGGCAAAGCAGGTTCTGGGCGGCGCGCTACTCACGATCGTCGGCGTGCTGTGGCTGATGCGGGTCCGGCCGAGGGAGCACCTGCATCCGCTCTGGGCGGTCCTGGCCTTTCCGCTCAGCGGCATCATGGCGGGGCTCTTCGGCATGGGCGGGCCGCCCATGATTCTCTGGGCCACGGCCCACCACTGGGACACCCGTCGAACGCGGGCGTTTCTGCTGATGACCTTCTTTGCCGCCTGCCCGATCCAGATCGCCACGCTGTGCTACATGTTCGGCATGCCGGTGGCATTCCTCATTGCCATCGGGGCGGCGATGCTGCCGGGTATCGCACTGGGCACCCATTTCGGCATCCAACTGGGCCACCGCCTCTCCCCTGCTCGACTTCGCACGGTGGCCTTCGCGATCCTGTCGGTGATGGCCCTGAATGCCATCATCGTGCCGCTCCTGAGCCGCTAAAGGCGGATCTATAGCCGACGACCCAATCGGGACGCCAGGCGGTCCAGCGCCGGGGACCGGTCCAGGGGCGCCAGGCGCACCTCCAGCAGGCAGAAACTCTGCGTCCACCGCTGCGCCTCGGTCAGCGCGCGATCCAGATCCTCCTCTGTTTCGACCACGAAGCCGCGGCCGGCGCCCAGAATCTCCGGAAGCCGGTGGTATTGCCATGGCCAGAGGTCGTTGTAGGGACCATCCTGCATGTGCCGCTCGGTGCCGTAGCCGTGGTTGTTCAGCAATACCACCACGGGGTTAAGTCCGTAGCGGGCGACCGTGGACAATTCCATGCCGGTCATCTGGAAGGCCCCATCGCCGACCAGAACCAAGGGCCGCAGCTTCGGATTGGCGAGTTGCGCCCCGACGCTCGCCGGAACCGCGAAACCCATCGAGGTGTAGTAGGCCGGGCTGAGGAACTCGGTGCGTTCGCGGATGAACAGATCGGCCGCCCCAAACAAGGCATCCCCCACATCCGCCACCACCACCGTGTTGTCGGACAGAAACGCGTTGAGGCGATGGAACAGACCTCTGACGGTGATGGCCTTCCGGGAATGCCCGACGCGCCGTGCCGAAGGCGCGGTGAACTGGACGGGGAGATGGATCCTGGCGGGCTTGCGCCGGCGGAGATCGAGGCGCAGCAGACCGCGCATGAAATCCTCGAAGCGGACGGCCTCGTAGCTGTGATAGCGGATGGAGAGTTTCTCGCTGGTGGCATAGATCGATCGCCCCGGATCGAGGCGCGCGGTATAGATGCCGAGGTTGATGTCGGTCATGAATGCACCGAGCATGATCAGGCAATCACTGCCCTCGACGTGCTGCCTCACATCATCGCGGCCCATCGCACCTTCATAGATCCCCAGATAGAACGGATGGTTCTCGCCGATGACCGACTTCCCGAGGACGGTCGCTGCCACGGGAATATTGGTCTTGCGCGCGAGCTCGATGAGCTGGTCCTGCAAACCGAAGCGATGCACCTCCACATCCGCCAGGATGACCGGCCGGCGGGCGGCATTGATCATCTGCTGGGCTTCGGCAAGGGCCTCGCGCAGGCTCTTTCGGTCGCTGGGCTCGTTAAGCTCAGCGGTCTTGTGGTGAGGAATGCCCGGCACCAAGACCTGGTCCCGGGGGAGCTCGATATAGACCGGCCGCTTGAACCGCAAGGCGGCATTCAGCACACGGTCAATCTCCTGGAAGGCCGTCTGTGGGTCGCCCAGGACGGTCGAGGCGATGGTAAGCTGCTCGAACACCTTCTTCTGGGTATCAAACTCACGGACCTTGTGGTGCAATAGAGGGTTCTTTTCCCGCTCTTTCATCCCCGGTGCACCGCTGATAACGACCACGGGAGACTTTTCGGCAAAGGCTTCGGCGGTGGTGTTGGTCACCTTCAATCCGCCCACGCAGTAGGTAACGCACAGGGCGCCCAGGCCGCGCACACGAGCATAGGCATCGGCGGCAAAGCCGGCTCCCTGCTCATCGCAGGTATTGATCAGACGCAGCTTGCTTCGGTAGAGCTGGTCGTAAAACCCAAGCACATAATCGCCCGGAATACCAAACACATGCCGCACGCCATGCGAGTAGAGCTGATGGATGAGGTAGTCGCCAATGGAGGGAGCCGTCTTCATTGTCTTAGGCTCTGTCTGAAAACCCAATGACCCCACGACGCCCTGGAATCGCCTCAGATGCAAGAAGCATCGGCGAAAGCTGGGTCCGTAGACCCTTTGAGCCGGTGCGCCGCAGCAGATGAGGCGATTCCAGGCCGCCTCCGGTGGGCCGGAAAGGGCTCGTCTGCTTCGTTGCCGCTCCTCGCCGTGGTGTCAAACACTGCTTCGTCGCGTCGCCTCGCATACGAGCCCTTTCCGACCCATCGTGGGGCCATTGGATTTTCAGACAGAGCCTAAAGCAACATTAGGATGACCGCTCGCCTCGGTCAAAGGCCGTTCCTTTGGCAGGCCAACAGGGAATCATCGTTCTCATAGCTCCTATAATCGGCTGTTGGGATTAGCGATAAACCATTGCCCATGGAGCGTGATATGCTAGAAACACAAGTCAGCCTGTCGGACCAGGAGATCGGCATCATCCTCAACCTCCTCAAACAGGAGCAGGATGAACTGCCCAGGGAGATGCGCCACACCCGTTCCGCAGAATACCACACCGAACTGCACGATCGCCAGGCATTGATCCGCGCCCTGATCGGCCGCCTCGAAAAGAGCGCCATCACCCCTGCGGCATAGAACCGGTGACGCGCCGTTCGTTGTTGACGCTTGCCTGCGCCTTCATAACTAAACAACCACCAGCTTCGTCCCGCCAACACCACGTTCGTCGAAACAGCTCTCCTCGCCGTTAGGTACATCACCCGTAAAGGCGCGGGAGGATAGCGGCCAATAGGCGGTGGCAGTAGCCTGTAGTCTTGCTCAACTTCAACGGAAGGCGCAAGTCGTTAGTAGTATTGCCAACTGCCGGAGGTGTGATGGGTTGGTGTTTTGGCCGGATACGTGCTGTGATTCGATTTGGGTGTGGATTTGGCGTGGCGGCGATCCTGGGAACGCTGCTGGTCGGGACAGCGCGGGCTGAACCTGAGGAAGAGAATCCGGATGATGCCCCATCCGCCACTCGGCCCGCGACTCAACCCGCCAAGCCAGTCACGCAGACGGACATCGACGCGATCATCGAGAAGGCCGGCAAGACGCCGCCGGAATGGTGGAATTCGGTCAAACTGAACTACCCGGCGACACTGGATTTGACCTGGCCCACTCCGCCCAGGGGCACCCCGTGGAATCCCAACAAGTACATCAACCAGTATTACATCAGTGTCATCAATCCCAAGCCGGCTTTGCACCAGCAGGGCTGCAAGCTGATGCAGCAGATCCTGACCGTGAACAAGAACAACAGTAACACGCAGGCAAGGGCGATGCAGATGCTGGGGCGCATCTATGGAATCTACCTCGGCGATTATGCCCGCGGGGCTTTCTGGTATCGCAAGGCTGACAGGGCCGGAGCCATGAACGCGCAGGATGTGGCCAACCTTGGGTATTACTACTGGAAGCTCGGGAGTAAGGCCATGGCATTGGAGGAACTGACCAATGCTCCGGCCTGCGGCCAGGCCGTCCGTGTCCTTGGAAGCATGGGCGAACTTGATGCGGCCATGACAATCGCCGCGCAGGTGATCGACGGCTATCCCGAAGATGGCTACCTTTCCGCTGGGGATGCGTATCGGATCAACGGCCAATACAAAGAGGCCATCGAGTGGTATCAGAAGCTTCTGGCGATCAGGCCGCCTGATCCGACGAAGCCCGGCCGGCTCCAACGATATCAGGATCGAGCCAGGGCCAGCGTCCAGGCGATCCAGATGTTCCAGAAGATCGATCTGGCCAGGACGCCCGATGGGACCTATTTCGCGGACAGTATCGGCTATCGAGGGCCGGTGAGGGTGGCGGTGGTCGTCAAATCGGGGCGGATCGAACAGGTCCGTATCGTACAGACCAAGGAGGACTGGCCGCTGAACGCGCTGGTCGTCATGCCGGCCCAGATCATCGACAAGCAATCCGTGAAGGGCGTTGATACCGTGTCCAGCGCTACCTTTACGGCCGAGGCAGTGCTCAATGCCACAGGCAAGGCCCTGGGCGGCGCAGTGAAATGATCTTGGGCGATCGGAGGCACCGGCGTGCGATTCCATTGGTTTGTCAAGTCGTCGGAACGCCAGTCGAAGGTTGGCCGGTCACTGCGCGTGCTGGGGCCAACGTGGCGAGCCTCGCCATGGCGGCGTATCGCGCAGGCAGCCTGCTTCACCCTGTTCCTTGTCCTGTTCTTCTTTGTGGCCTGGCCGGGGGGGATGGGGGATTTCGCCCTGTCGCGCGCCCGCAAGGAGATCATCGACATCGAGCTATTCCTCGCGCTGGATCCGCTGGTCGGGATCAGCGCCGCCATCGCCAGCCGGGCGTGGGTCTGGTCGCTGTGGTTCGGCGGCGCGATGCTGCTGATCGGCATCGTGCTTCCGCGCATGTTCTGCGGCTACCTCTGTCCGATGGGTACACTGGTTGACCTGTTTGATTGGGCAGTGAGCAATCGAGTCAAACGATTTCGCGTGCGCAGGATCGGATGGTGGCGGCCGCTTCGCTACTTTGTGCTTATCGCGGTTCTGGTCGCGGCTGCAGGTGGCGTGATGCTGGTTGGCTATGTGGCCGCCATTCCGGTACTGACGCGGGGATTTCAGTTCATGGCATCGCCGCTGCAGATTGGGATGGTCCGCGGATGGGGAGAGGTCCCGTCGGTTCATGCCGCACAGTGGGTGTCGATCAGCTTGTTTGTGGGCGTGCTGCTCCTGGGCCTGCTGCGGCCGCGGTTCTGGTGCCGACATGTCTGTCCAAGCGGGGCTTTGTTTTCCATTGGCAATCTGCTGCGGATGAACGAGCGGAAAGTTCAGGACCACTGCATCGAGTGCGGCAAGTGTTCGAAGGTGTGCAGCTTCGACGCCATCAATGACGACTTCAGCACGATTGGGGCCAATTGCGCATTCTGCCAGACCTGCGGCGGGGTTTGCCCGGTTGATGCGATCCACTTCACAGGTCGGTTTTCTGGAGTCGCTGACGCCGCTGTTGCGACATCGCCGAAGCCGCCTGCGGAAGAGGAATCCGGCGTGGATCACTCCCGAAGGCGCTTCCTCATCGGCGCAGCCGTCAGCACGGTGGGCGGAGCGTTGGCTGTGCGAGGCATCCAAATGACCAGCGGCGCGGACCTGCCTCTGGTGCTTCGCCCGCCCGGCAGCTCGGCGGAGGCCGACTTCGTTCGGCTCTGCACGCGCTGTGATCAATGCCTGCGCGTCTGCCCGACCGGAATCCTTCAACCGATGGGAATCGGCCAGGGCCTTGACCGGCTGTGGACCCCGCAGGCAAATGCCGATTTCGCGGGGTGTGATCCGAGCTGCAACAACTGCGGACAGGCCTGCCCCACTGGTGCGATCGCGGCCCTGACGTTGGAGAAGAAGCGTGAGATTCGCATGGGCCTGGCCGAGGTCGATTCGGCCACCTGTCTGGCCTGTCGCGGGCAACGTGACTGCGACACCAGTGGAGGCACGCACTTGATTTGCCAGGATGCGTGCGAGGCGGCCGGCTATTCCGCCATCCTGGTCGAGGGAGAGAGTGCTGTCACACCGGTTGTCCGCGCGGAGACCTGCGTCGGCTGCGGCCTGTGCCAGGCGGCCTGCTTCCGCACCAATGTGATCGAGAAGAAACTGCTGAGCACTGCGGCCATCCGGGTCCGTCCGGGCGTGGACGGCCGGACCGTCAACGCCGCCGCGTCAACGCGCCCAAGCGTTGACGTGCAATACTCGGTACCGTCAGATTGAGTTTCCTATCATGTTTATTTCTCCCACGGCACATCCTTCACTCCGCACAGCTTGTTGGCGTAGCGCGCGTGCATGAACAGCCAGTCGGCCAGGCGGTTCAGATACTTGGCAATCTGCGGGTTTAGCGCCTGCGATTCTCCCAGCGCCACCACGTGCCGCTCGGCCCGACGGCAGATCGCCCGCGCAAGGTGGATCCGGGCGGCCGACTCGCATCCCCCCGACAGGATAAAATGCTGCAGCGGGCCAGCTTCGGATTCTGCAGCGTCGATCTCACGCTCCAAGCGAGCGATCATTTCGTCGCTGATCGGTGGCAGAAATTGCGCGAAAGCTGCCTCATCGGGTGCAGCCAGATGCGAACCTATTGTGAACAGTTCGTGTTGCACATGCCGTAACAACGGTACCAGAGCTTCCGGGGCAGCGACCTCAGCCAGCCCCATCGCGGCATTCAGCTCATCCACCGTCCCGATGCACTCAATGCGCAGATCCGCCTTGCTCAGCCGGTCCTTGCCGAGGATGCCAGTGGTGCCGCTATCGCCCTGACGCGTGTAGATCTTCATCGTTAGCTTTCTTACGCTCGCTGAACCACACTGCCGACTCCGGGGTATAATGGTATCCGATGGAGCAAACAACCTCACCAGCTTCGCCCGTTTCGCACCCGGCAACCAGCCAGACACCGGCCCTGCGTCTGCTGTTCTGGGAGACCACGGCCGCCTGCAACCTCGCCTGCGTCCACTGCCGGCGGCTGGATGTCTCACAACAGCTTTGCAGCAACGATCTTACCACCGCCGAGGCCAAACGCATGATCGACGGCCTGAGCGAGTTGGGCAAGCCCATCCTGGTCTTCTCCGGCGGTGAACCGCTGATGCGGCCGGACCTCTTTGAACTGGCTGAGCATGCGCGCAGTGTGGGCCTGCCAACCGCCCTGGCGACCAACGGCACGATCATGAACGAGGTCATCGCGCAAAAGATCATCGATGTCGGCTTCAAGCGGGTCTCGATGAGCTTTGACGGTCCGGATGCCCCTACTCATGACGGTTTCCGCAAGATCGACGGAGCATTCGACTCTAGCATCGCCGCTTTCAGGCTGCTCAAGTCCATGGGGATGTCGCTGCAGATCAATACGACCGTCGCCCGGCATAACTACCTCAAGCTCGATGCGATGTACCAGCTCGCGCTCGATCTGGGCGCTGATGCCCTGCACATCTTCATGCTTGTGCCGGTGGGATGCGGGATGGAACTGACCGAAGAGATCATGCTCCAGCCGGCCGAGTATGAGAAAGCGATGCACTGGATCTACGACCGCAGCCTTGAGGGCAAACTGCATCTGAAGGCCACCTGTGCCCCGCACTACTTCCGCATCATGCACCAACGCCAAAGAGAGTCGGGGCAGGTGCTCCCGGCGCACGCCCATCCGCACAAGAGCATGGGGCCTGTGGGTCATCCCGTAGCGAGCGGGCACCCAGGCGCCCTAACCGCTGGTCATCCCGGCGGCCATCCGGGCGCGGGCGCGGGCGGCGACATGTCAGCCATGACCAAAGGCTGCCTCGCCGGGCAGGCCGTGTGCTTCGTATCCCACGAGGGTGAGGTCTTTCCCTGCGGCTATCTCCCGGTCACCAGCGGCAACGTGAAGACCACCCCCCTGCCGACAATTTGGCGTGAGAGCAAGGTCTTTGGCGACATTCGCGATGACTCCAAGCTTGGAGGGAAGTGCGGTTTGTGCGAATACAAGCGCATCTGCATGGGCTGCCGTGCCCGCGCCTTCGCCGAGACACAGAGCTATCTGGCCGAAGAACCCAACTGTGAATATGTTCCGCTACGGCTAAGGAAGTAGCATACCGCTGTGGGATCCCGCACCGGGCCCGACTTGGAGGTTTGCCGGTGCCGACATAGAATACTCCCAGATATTATTGTCCTATTCATCGATTCCGGGCTAAGTTCAAAGATGGCTGACCCTGGCCAGAGTCTTGCGGCCTAGAATTTGCACGTTGGCGTAAGGACAAGGAGTCACCGATGAATGGAATGCTGGCGCATACCTTACTATCTGCGGGGTTGGTTCTGAGCGCGGGGACCGGATTCTACAGCTTCCGTTGCGAAGCGGCGCCTGAGCGCCAAGTGCCTCGCGTTGTCAGAGACCTTGAACACGCCGTCACCACGGCCGACATCGAGGAACTCTCGAACGTACTCAAGAGCCGACCCGACCTGGTGAACCTCAGCATGTTTGGCGGCCCTCCTCTGCACATCGCGGCCAAGTACAACCAACCCCTCGTGATTGACTACCTGCTGAAGCACGGTGCGGATCGCAATGCCCGTGGTGGTGATCGTGGCCTTAATCGCTGCAACGCGCTGCACTGGGCGTGCTTGTGGGGCTCGAAGGATGCAGCGGAACTGCTGGTTGACGAAGGCTTCGCCATCGAGGATCGCAATGATGTGTTCAACAGCACTCCGTTGCACTGGGCTGCGTTTGGCTCCAGCAGGGTGGGGCCATCCTCTGAGCATCCGGGCGACTACGAGGGCGTTGTGCGAATGCTCATCGACCACGGAGCGGCCGTCGACACGGTGAACGACCACGGCATCTCCGCGATCTCAGTTGCATCGGATAGTGTGGCAAAAGTGCTGGCCGACAACAGAGCCAAAAAGGGCGCCCATCCAACCACCCAACCAGCCAAAGATGGGATGTCCTGACCAGATTCATGTCGTGGCTTTCGCGGCGCTAATGCCTATCCTGTAAGCCGCAGGCATGATCTTTCTTTCGGATATCGCTGCCACCGGAACGCTCCACGGCCCAACGGCCCTCGCTCTGCTTGCGCTGGCGGCGGCGTGTGGCATCCTAAGCCTGATCGTCCTTTGGCGGCGATGGGCTTTCCTCGGCGAAGCCGTCGCCCATGCCGGCTTTGGCGGCGCCGGCACCGCCTGGATGCTCGCCGCTCTGGTTCCCAGCCTCGATTCCTCCGGTATTGTCACCATCGGCGTCATCGGGTTCGGCATCCTGACCGCCCTGGCGATTGCCGTGGTCAATCGTGGTGAACGCATCCACTCCGACACGGCGATCGGCGCATTTTTAGCCGGCGCCCTGGCGTGGGGTTTTGTCGGCCAAGAGGCCTACGTGCGGGTGTTTCACCGCGCCCCCGCGGGTTTTCAGTCGCTGCTTTTCGGGCAGACACAGTTGCTCCAGCCACTGCATGCTCAAATGGCGGTCGCCCTTCTGGTGCTGACGCTGGGAACACTGTTCCTGTGGCGCAGGCAGATTCTGATGTACTGCCTGGACAGCACCCTTGCCCAGACGGGCGGGATCAACACCGGCGCTGTCCACTACGGCTTGATCGTGCTCGTCGCCGTCGCCATTACTATCGGTATTCCCCTGGTGGGCTCCGTGCTGATCACCGCAATGCTGATCCTGCCCGGCGCCGCCGCCACCCTGATCACCCGAAAGTTTGGTCTCACCATCCTGCTGGCAATCACCATCAGCATTGCCGGAACGCTCGCGGGAATGCTGCTGAACGCGTACGTCTTTGCCCTGCCACAAGGGCCGGCCATCGTCCTGAGCCTTTTGGCCATCTTCCTGATAACCTGGGCCATCACCCGCCGCCGGCCATAGGGGCCGCCGAAGGCGGCTAAACGTGGTTTGCAGCGGCCGCGCCGGAATGGCGAACGGGATCGGAACCGCGGTCACCCGGCTCTGTACGCGGGCGTGAATCCGCTTACGATACCTTCGCATCCTTGAACCCCGTGATCCCCGTATCACTCAGGAACCCCGCACCTCCGCAGGCGAGTTTGCGGTCCTCCGCCACAAGAACCTTCTTGCCATCGCACCACGCATTAATCGTCTTGCCCTTGCACTGGAGCTTCAGTGCATGCTTCCGATCGACCACCCACTTCAGTGGCTTTTCCGCCAGCACCGTGTCCTGACCGTACCACCGCTCGATCAACTGCAGCCTACCCGCCTTCGTCATGACCAAAGCAATGAAACGTTCCAGCCCCTGGTAACGAACGATGATGCCGCCCATATCCGCCAGATGCATGGCGGCCTCCGCCTGGAACGTGTAATCGCACCAGTCCGTCGTGCCGGTGACCGCAAGTCCACGACCCGCATCCTTGCGGATGCGCATGTACTTCTCCCCGCCATCAACAAACGAGGCATAGTCCACCAGGTCAGCCGCCACGATCCACCCCAGCGCCTCACCCGTCTTCGTGCGAGGCATCTGCACCGGCAGAACAAACTTTGGATTGCCCACAAATCTCACCGTGTCGATAAACACTTCGCCCGCCGCACGATTCGTACCGTTGATCTCGACGCCCAGGTCCTTGATCGGCCACCCTTCCTTATTCGGCAGCTCCAGCGAAAGCGACAGAGCCTTGCCTTCCGCCAGTTTCTTCCTCTCGGAGTAGACCATCGTCGTCGGCTCCTGCGTCTCCGGATCGTAGTAACGGACATAGAGCCTGGCCGACGCGTTACCATCGACATCGCCCACCGCCCCCTTGAGGGTTACGCTCATCCCCGGCACCAACCGCGGCGTCGCCATGATTCGATAGCCGCCCGTCGTCTTGCCCGGCAGGACTGGCGTGGATACGCGAGCGCACTTGCCTTCGCTCAAATCGGCAAACGCGATCCGCATTGACCGGCTGCCCGCATTAGAATTGCTTTTGACGTTCGTGACCGACTGCGCGCCGCTGGTCGCCAGGGCCTGACTCTCGCTCATCCAGCCATGCAGCGCCCCCGGCATCCCGAAGTGATGCCACGCGCCATTCTTCGGCGGCTTCACCGCTTCCCAGCCCATCACCTTCCTGCCGATCCGCGCGATGTGCAGCGCTTCAGCAAGCGCATCCGTCATCGCGCGCGTGCCCTCGGCCGTCGGCACAAAGATGCGATCCGCAAACGCCGACTGGAAGTCATACTCGCGATTGATGCCTTCGAGTCCGACGACCAACCCCATGACCGAGCCGACGTTGGCGGCGTTGCAGTCCGTATCCCAGCCCGCCGTGTTGATGATCGCCTGCGACTTGTGGAAGTCATCCGGCGCGTACGCCCACGCCATGACCATGATCGCGTGGTTCGGGATCATGTGACAGCCGCCGCCGTACTTCCTATATCCATATATGTTATGGATGCGGTCGTAGGTCTTGCGCCAGTCCTTGTCCTGGCGGACCCACGAACGAACGTCGCGGTGAACCTTGGCAATGATCGAACTCGAGGGAATCACGCTCACCCCGATGTCCAGAAGCCTGCTCATGTTCTTTTCGACAAAGGCCGCGCTCACCATGGCAGCCACCACCTGCGCGCCGTAGACCGCCTCGCCATCATGCGAGACCGACGCCGAACGCCTCGCGAGTTCCGACGCCAGGCTGGGCTTGCCCGGCGCGACCATGCCGAACGCGTCGATGAAGATCTGCGCGCCGATCTGCTCGGCCACCACCTTGCCGTTGAGTTCCATCGATCCCGACTGCGGCGCCTTGTACCCCTGCTTGAGCCGCAGCCACGCCGTATGCTCGGTCGACCGACCCATCCCACCCCACCAAAGCACCGTCTGATGCTCGATCAGGTAATTCAGCCACAGGTCCCCGAACGCCTCTGTGGGCGTATCCTTGTACAACCCGCTATCTTCCAAGGCGCGAATAAACGTCAGCGTGCCGGAGATGTCGTCATCGCTAACCACCAGCGGCTTATCGAGGTCTTCATGTACGTAGCGATCTACCAGACCGAACCGCTTCTCCAGCGCATCCTTCGTCCAGCCCTCAAAAGGCCGGCCCGCATACACGCCGATGATCTTGCCCAATACACTCGCATAGACCTGCTGTTCGTAGTTCGTTATTGCCGGCATAGACCTCTCCATGACCTGTGTATTTCAGAATCGACCAGGGAATCAACTCAGCAAGATAAGTGTTCGCGCATTGAGCCGCAACCCGTCATGGTCACACATCATCCACAGCGCGGAAAACAACTTGCCCACCTGCTGCTTATCCACAGTCGCGCACCCCTTCTCGCCCTCTGGCTCTCCGGCCCTCTCCCACTCTCGTTCGCGACGTTGAGGCTGTTGCAGCAGCACACCGCCAGTGCCATACTCAGGCTTGGTTTGTGGGTTTCACGATTACGCGGTGAGGAGCCGCAACATGAATCGCATGTGAGATATGCGAAAACATGGGTCCTGAAATCATAACCATTGCATGTTTTGATTGCAGGGTCGTGGTCTGCCGAGTAGGATACGGAAGTGGGAAGCGTATCGGGCCACTGGGACGTAGAAGGAGCAAGCCATGGCACAGTGGAAGGAGTTCGGGCGCCGCGTTGGCAGGTCGGGTGATGCGGCGCGCCGGGTGCGACGGCACCGTGGCGCCATCTGGCGCTTGGCGGCCAGGAGCGAGGCACTCGAACAGCGGGTGCTGTTGTTCGGTCAGGGGTCCGATGCCGTCACGGATGGCGGGGTCGTGGCATTGCCTGAGGTGGCCGAAACAACAGACGCCTACGCATGCGCATCTTCTACCATCCCTTCATCGATATTGAATGCTGCGGCGTTATTGCCATCGATCGAGATGCGAGGAAACTACATTCTCACTGCTGTGAGCAATGCTGGAACACTGGGTACAGGGTATCGCACGGTGCCCGGTCTGATATACGACCCTTCTGGCACGGGCGCCTTTGACCCCAACACTGACTACATTGCCCCTCTCGATCCATTCGAAGAGTTCTCTATCAAAGTAGACGGCCGTATCACAGAAAACAACAACAATAGCTACACTTCACCTGCAATGCTCCCCATTGCGCTTGAGAATCTTGCTGGAACCGCTGGATACGCCAACTATGTCCGCTGGACCGGCGCCACTGCACGCTGCCGCGTTACCCACGACTACTATTTCGACCCGCAAGACCAGTGGATCAACATCAAAACCACCATTACCGCCATCGATGCGCTCAAGGCGGTCGAATTTCTGCGTAGCATCGACCCCGATCCTGATGTCTGGAGCGGCGGCAGCACTTTTACACAAAACGTACGAGGGTACCCGGGGCTACCTCCTGAGAATTATGTCGAAGCTACGGCCCCGGTTAGCGGCAGACGCATCGCCCTCTATTGCGGTATTCCGGGAATCCATAACACCATGATCAGCCGCTTGTGGTCAACGGATCCGGATACTGCCCTCGCGGGTATTAATGACGGCGACGGCGACTACACGATTGGCATGGGTTTCGATATTGGCGATATGGAAGCCGGCCAGACCGTTGAGTTGGTCTACCAGTACATCTTCCAGATGGGCGAATTGGTCATCAAGCATGCTCCTGTCGCCTACGATCGGTCGCTGTCAACCGATGAAGACACTGCTATCAGCGACGTAGTGACTGCCACCGATGTGCACGGGGATACGCTGATGTATAGCGCTGTGGCTCAACCCTCGCATGGAACACTGTCATTGCAGACAGATGGCATATTCACGTATACCCCGGCCAGCAAATACTTCGGTCCGGACAGCTTTACCTATAGGGCCAACGATGGGAAGTGGGATTCCAACATAGCAACGGTGAGTATCACCGTCCGGCCTCATAAGCCGACAGACCTGTCGCTATCGCCCAGCAGCATTCCCGAGAACCAACCTTCCGGAACCGTGGTGGGGACGTTAAGCACTACCAGCCGGGATGCCGACGACACATTCACGTATAGTCTGGTGAGTGGGGTCGGCACCAGCAACGCCAGCTTTAGCATCGTTGGCGACCAACTGCAATCGGCGGCGAGCTTTGACTATGAGGCGAAAAGCAGCTACTCGATCCGCGTCCGCACGACCGATTCCGATGGCTTCTTCTTCGAGAAAGTTCTTACGATCACGGTAACGAACACCAACGAAGTTCCCACAGATATCATCTTGATCAATACATTGGTGGCTGAGAACCAGTCTTCGGGTACGATCGTGGGACCACTTGCCAGCAGCGATCCCGACTTTGGGGATGCCTTGACCTGTGCCTATACACTGGTCACCGGAACGGGCGACGATGACAATGCCAGCTTTACGATCAGTAGTAGTCAGCTTCTGACGGCTGCTTCCTTCATTCTGGCGGATCGGAGCACATACAGTGTCCGCCTCCGTACTACCGATGCCGGCGGCTTGTCGTTCGAAAAGGCCATCATCATCCATGTGGTCAGCATTGCCCTGAGCAATACCACGGTGCCGGAGAACCAGCCCAATGGTACACTGATCGGCACGCTGTCCTGCAGCAATGCCGATGCGTTCAGCTCCTTGACCTACAGCCTGGCCCCAGGAACTGGCGGCGAAGACAATGGCGGCTTTGCCGTTGTCGGCAACCAGCTTCTTACGGCCGGACCGCTGAACTACGAAGGAAAGAACTGGTACAGCATCCGCATCCGCAGCAGCAATCTCGGGGTCGTGATCTATGAGGCCATCTATCCGATCGCGATCACGAATGAGAATGAATCGCCAACGAATGTATTACTCTCAGGATCTGGAGTTCCCGAGGGTCAGCCGATTGGCACGAAAGTAGGCAGGCTATCGGCGACAGATTCCGATGGCGATGACACCTTTACCTACACCTTGGTCCCTGGCCCTGGGTCAGATGACAACGCCAGTTTCCGGATCACCGGAAACCGTCTGGTTACCGCCAGCACCTTCAACTACATCCCGGGCCGTGAGTATGCGGTGCGCATTCGCGCCACCGATGCCGGTGGCCTGAGCGTGGAGAAGGAATTGGGCATCCCCATCCTCGCGGTGTTTGAATTTGGGCGGGTGGATGGCCGATCGAACAAGAACGTCAGCATCGCGGACAGCGATGGCGATGTGGTGACGTTCAAACTCAGCGGCGGCGGGATGGGCAGCTTCTGGGGAAACCAGGTGGGCCTGATCGACACCACTGCCACCAGCACCCTGAGCATCAGCGTGAAGAAAGGGAGGAACGGTGATGGGCTCTATCACATAGGCGACATCACCAGTGATGGCCTGCTCAAGAGCATCAGCGCCAAGAGCGTGATTGAAAGCGGCGAGGTGCTGATCAACAGCCTGGCACGCTCTGCCGGCAAGGCAACGGCCTCGCTGACCTTCCGTCAGATCAGTGATGCCAATATCTGCGTGCAGGGATTGCCGCTGGCATCGATCGCGGTCAGCGGAGATGTCACCAATAGCCGAATCGTGACGACCGGATCGATCAAGAAGATGAGCGTCGCCACGCTATTGAATAGCGACATCCTGGTGGGAGTCGCCGCGGATTGTGCCGAGCATTTCGCCACCACAGAAGATTTTGTCGATACGTCCGCCAAGCTTGAGAGCCTGAAGGTGTCCGGCCGCAAGCTGCCTTCCAGTGCCACGCACCCGGCCGATGTGGCGGGCAGCCATATCTCAGCCCCGAGTGTGGGAACGATAGCCCTGCTGAACGTCCCGGCCGGCACCGATCCGCTCGTGCACGTGCTGACCGATGTGGGCACGCTGACCGTCACTCAGTCCAAACTGACATCCACCGCGATGTTCGGCACCGGCACCTGGAAAAAGCCAGGAACTCGCCCGGCGATCTGGCAAGTGCTGGGCCAATAACCCGCGGCCATTGCCTTGCGCTCTCTGCGATCCATGTGGCCGCACCCGGGTTTACATGAGGGTTCATTACTGATTTGCCTGACGGAGACCCCTAACTACATGCAGCTACGGCAGATAGCACCGTGGTGGGGTTCCCGCAAACAACCTGCGCACCTGTTAGTTATCCACAATCGCCCGCCCCCTCTCGCCCTCTGGCTCTCCCGCCCTCTCCTACGCTCGTTCCCGACGGGGAGGCTGTTGCAGCGGCACACCGCCAGTGCCATACTTGTGGACGGTATGTGGGCCGGTTGGTGTTTCTCTCGGGAGCATTGGATATGCCGCAGATTATCTCTTGTCCCTTCTGTCAGCAGCAGTTCACCGTGGCCGACGATCAGATCGCCGGCTACGTGAACAGCCAGGTCACCTGCAGCGCATGCCAAAAGACCTTCAGCATTGTGCAGGAGGCAGAGGTGCTGAAGGGCGTTGATCCGGTTGGAGTGCCACCGATCGCTATGCCCTATGCGGGTCCGGATCGGTCGGGACAGACAAACGGGCTGGCGCTGGCCGGGCTGATCTGCAGTTGTGCCGGGTTCGTTACATTCGGACTGGGGGGGATCGCAGGGATCGTTTGCTCGATCCTGGGCCTCCGAAAGGCGAAGGAGACGGGAAGTGGGCGGGGCATGGCCATCGCGGGAATCGCAGTCGGGTCATTCTCGCTGCTGTTTCTGATTGTGCCGGCCGTCCTGATCAGCATCCTGGTGCCGTCGCTGTCGCGGGCGCGAGATAAAGCGAATCAGATCAAGTGCGCATCGAACCTGCGTCAGATCGGGCAGGCAGCACAACTGTATGCGCAAGACAACTTGCGGCTGGGAGGACCGTACGGGCCCGGGTTTGATCGGCTGGTGCAGACACAGCAGATCTCGCCACAGGTATTCCAATGCCCCTCCGACAACAGCACAGGAACCGGGCAGCTTAGCGCAGGCGCCTGCTCCTACATCTGGCTGGGACAGAATCTCACGATATCGAGCAGCCCGGACTGCGTGCTGGCATACGAACCGCTCCTGAACCATGGAAAAGAGGGATCGAATTTCCTCTTCGCCGATGGGCATGTTGAGTTTATCAGCGCCAAAGATGCTGCCGGGGTGATCCAGCAACTGGACCAGGGAAAGAACCCACCAAAGATTGGTGGATCACCACGTGTTCCCCAACGTTAGTCGTGTATGCCAGGAAATGGGGAGAGCTCATCCATGCGATGGATCTTCACAATCGTCGGTCTGGTGATACTAGTGATCGCATTGGCGACGGGCGTGTTCATCGTCGCCACTCGGCCGGCGCCGCCTGCGCCGACAACAGCGCCGGTGGCCACAGTGGCGCCCGGCGCTAAGCCGGCCAAGGTTCCTGCCACCATCCCTTCGGTTTCGGCTTCGCCACGCGTGCAGACCTATGCCGATCTCTTGCACACGTTGCCCGGACTGGCAGATGCCACGCTGGCGGAAGACCGCCTGCCGATCCCGCAGGCGGCCGTTGTGCCCTTCCCCTTCCACGCCAGCATCTGCCCGCGGCATGATCTGTGGGTTGCGCATCCCGAAGCCCCGGCCATCGCGTCGATCGAACAGGATACGTTCATCAAACAGACCACGCACCTGACGCGCGAGACCGTGGTCTATGCCCACTGGCAGCGCATCGGCCGACAGCTTCGCTGCTGCCCCGTGATTCGAGATGAACTGGGTGCTTACCGGCTCATTATCCCCAAGAGCCCGAGCGTGAAGCTGCAGCGCTTCGACTATCACTGGCTTCGCGCGATGAACCTGGGCGATTCGATCATCGCGCCCACTGACCAGGGCGTGGCGGTCATCGGCATCAACGGCAAAGAGATCACCCAGCAATACGCCCAGATCAGCGCCGATGAAAAGGCAAACCCCCAGGTAGCGATCACCGGCAAGGGATTCATCGCATGGCTCCCGCCGGCATTCATGACGTCGGCAGGAACGGTGCTTCGCTATGTCGATGGCGCATTCGTCGATAACTTCGCGAAAGGCGCATGGGCCGGGCCGTTCATCCACCTGGTGCCGTTCACTGATGGCAACATCCTCCAGATCGCCCCGACCGACGTTCCCGGCAAGGTGCACCTGGCGATTGTTCCGCTGGAGTCGGAGCCGGCCAACGCGGCCGATGTGCAGAAGCTGGTCGCCCAGCTTTCCGACGATGATGCCGCCGTGCGCACGGAGGCACATGCACAGCTCGCCGCCATGGGCCCATCGGCGTGGGACGTGATCGAAAAAGCCATTCCGGGGCTGCCGCTGGAGGCCAAGACGCGGGCCCAGCAGATCATCGCCGCCCGCACCGAGCCGCGGCTGGGCCGCTTTCAACTGGTGGGAAACGCATTGCGGCCCGTCTGGCGGTTGAGCGATGGTGGCGTGGTGATGCTCGCCGAACAGGGTGTGATGACCACGCGCGATGACCCCACCGAGCCGCCTACGATGCCGGCGTGGATATCGATCCGGCCGGGACAGACTATCTCGCTCTTGCCGCCAGCGTTGACCCGCTACCTCGCGATCGGGACGCAGGAGCTGGATGCGATTGGATCTGACTGGGTGATAACAGACCAGACCGAAGGAGCGCGAATCTTCTTTGGGCAGGAACTGCAGCCGATCACGCGCGAAGCCGATCGCATGTATCGCCACGTCGTTGGCGTGGATAACGACGGGCGGATTCTGCTGGCGACGTCCCCCGCCGAGGTAGCCGTGAAGGCAATCAAGCCAGACTATCTCTTGATCGATCCGCGGGTCACCGACCCAACTCCAATGCTGCCGATCTGGACCATGACAGTACCGGAGGGTGAGACAGGCTGGGATGCGAAGAACTGGCCGGCCGTCAAGCGGGGCCAACCATGGTCGCTGCACGAGGATGGCTGGGAAGCCTTGACCGGAGAGATCATTAAATCGATCGGCACTCCTGTTACGATCACGCAGGACCAGCAGACACTGGCGGAACTGGCATCCGATGCGCGTGGCAGCACCTTCCTCTCGAATCGAGGCAAACTTGCCATCCGCACGCCCGATGGCAAAGTACTCATGCAAACTCGCCCGGCAGGCTTGCCCAATACCGATCTTGCCGGTGCGTACTGCCGAGACCGGCTCTACCTGCTGCACCCCCAGGGCAAGCTATCACGCCTCAAGGTGGATGCGAAGAATACCGAGCCCTTTTCCATCGATGCTGTTTTCACCAACGATGTACCGGCGGCCTCTCATGCAAGTCGCATGTGGGTGGACCCGGCCGGCCGGATCTGCATCGCGGCCGACGATGATCGAATCATCATCATCTTCGCCGGTCGGAAGATCCCGCAGGCGATCCAAGACATCATCCCGCAGGCGGAATTAAAGCAGGCTCGACCATAGTCGGGGGCGGGATATGGCAGAGATCGCTTGTGAGAGATGGACAAAAAAGATCCCCGCAGGCGTGGGTGGGACCTGCGGGGCAGGGAGGGAAGAATCGTTTTTGCACCGTTTGTACGTTAGAGAATGGAAGAGGTTTGGCAAAAATCGCACCTCTAATGTGCGATTGAGTCGGATATGCCATAAAGCGATGTCAACAAACAACCGGCCTCAACATTTCCGGCGTTTCCCTGTACATTCATATGAGCACAGTGGAGAGAACCCGGCGCACCGCCCGCATTGGCGGATTGGAGATTCTCATGCTGCTTACTTTCAGACGTTCGCTTGGAGTTGCTGCGTTCGCCGCGAGCGCGATGCTCATGGCAACCGGCTCGGCTCGTGCACAAGTTGCTAATGTCAAGGTGGTCACGGATGCCAGCCCCGATTATTCGGACATGGAATCGATGACTCGATCGATCACCAGCCGCTGGGATACGGATAAGGAAAAGATGTGGGCCATGTTTTATTGGAACCACATCGCCCGCCGGCAGACCACTCCGATGATGGTGCATGGCCAGGAACTGACCGATCCGATCCGCCAGTTCAACGATTACGGCTTCACCATGTGCTCGACCATCTCGGGCGTGAACATGAACATCTGGCAGTACATGGGCTACTACGGGCGGTATTTCGACATCGCCCTGCACACCGTGCCCGAGGTTTGGTACGACGGCGGCTGGCACCACTACGACAATTCCCTGTCGATCATCTATACGCTCTGCGATGGCAAGACCATCGCGGGAATCACGGATGTCGGCAAGACCCTTGCGTGCGAGGCCTCCGGTGGCAAAGCCGAACCGGGTCATATTGCCCTCTACCACGCCCTCAACGGCACCGGGCCCAATGGCTTCATCGAAGGCGCGGACACCATGCGCGACCTGCGGCATGTCGGGCAAGACTGCTTCTCTCCCCGCGTGCTGAAGTATCGTTACTACTACAGTGGCCTGGACCGCGGCCATCGCTTCATCCTCGACCTGCGCGATGGTGAAACCTACACCCGGCATTATTCCCGACAGGACGCCGCCAGCTCTATGGCCGTCTCGCAGGACAACCAGGGATCATTCAGAGCCGATCCCGCGTATTTCATCGCGAATGACAACGGCAAGGACACCGAAGCCGCCAATCCCCGCTACCACATTCGCGGCAACGGCACGCGCACGTTTGTGCCGACACTGACGGCTCAGGGCCTCGCCGGCGCAGCGCAAAGCACGACCAACATCAAGGCAATAGCCCCTGCGGGCCTTGTACCCGCCAAGGCCGGTGAGCCGGCCGAGGCGATCTTCAAGATCGAGGGCGGCAACGTCATCACCAGCCTGAAGATCGCCGCTGACGTGAATGTGGCCGGTGCTGAAGATCATGCAAGCATTGCCATCAGTACAAATAACGGCAAGGACTGGAAAGAGTTGTGGAAGACGCAGCAGGCTGGCGCCGCCAAGGCCGACCTGTCGATCATCGAGCCGATCAACGGCCAATATGAGGCCCTGGTGAAAGTGAGTCTCTTGGGCAAGACCGACATCGCCAATGCCCGCCTCAACAGCATCAAGTTTGATGCAATCACCCAGCTCAACGCCAAGACGCAGCCGCAGCTCAAGCTGGGCAAGAACACGGTCTATGTCGGCGAAGGCGAGCAAACCGGCTCCATCGTGCTCTGGCCCGAACTCCAGGGCGGCAAGTACAAGCCGCTGCTGCATGAAGAGAAGAACATCGCCTGCGTGGAGAAGCACATCGGCTATCAGGGGGCGATCTATCAGCAGAAGGCGGGCGAAGACGCCTACGTGATCTTCAAGGTTGACGCTCCAACCGACATCACCACCGTCACCTATGGCGGGCATTTTTATAACCGCGCGCCCAAGTCCCACATCGACATGCTGCACAGCTTCGATGGCGGCAAGACGTGGAACACCAGCTATTCGCTGACCGATACCTCGCCGCCGTGGGATGTGGTCCACTATGAGCGGACCACCGACATCCCGGCCGGCACGAAGAGCGTGCTGTTCAAGTACCTGATGGCCGGCTCCGGAAGCGAACCCAGTGCCTGCTCGATTTACGCCGTGCATATGGAGGTCAACCACAAGCTGGTCGCGCCGCTGAACAAGCCCCTGGAGGTGACATTCACCTGGGATGAGGTTCAGAAGGGCCACACTGCGATCGAGCGATCACACACCCAGATCGTGGACAAGCTGCCTGCCACCTACACGATCAACGTGGGCGGGTATGACCTGCCGGTGGTGAAATCACTGGCGGTAAACCCGCAAGGCTCGCGCGGTAGCGACGTGAAGAGCGGCTACAGCGACGGCAAAGACGTCGGCGGTGAGAAATGGGTGGGCAAGTGGGTCACCTACGGCAACGTCGTTTCGCAGGGCAAACCCTATACCGTCTCCATCCCACCCGCGGATAAGACCAAGGCCTGGGGCGCCAACGATGACAGTGGCAAACGACTGACGGATGGCCGGGTCGGGTCCAGCTACCCCGGCGGCACTGCCACTCAGGAAGGGCCGATCTGGAACAAGGGCAGCAACACCGACATCGTGGTCGACCTCGGCCAGCCAACCAGGCTGGCCGCCTTCCGTATCCACATCAGCGGCGGCTACCCCTGGTGGGATGCCATCAAGGGCGAGGTCCAAGACAAGGTTGAGGTGCTGGTCTCCAAGGATGGCAAGGACTTTAGGAGCGTCGGCAACTTCGACTTCGACCTCTATTGGAAAGATGTGCCCGTCAATTACATGTGGACTGATGAAGAGACGTTCTGCGGCCACAATCATCTGCTGCTGGCCAAGGAGCCGGTGGAGGCCCGCTACGTGAAATACGCTGTCACGCCGGAGCGCTCGCTGCTGATCACCGAAGTGCAAGCGCTCGATAGCGTGAAGCTCGAACCGTTCGACATGAAGATCGCCCTGCCCGATGCGGCCGACAACGGTAAGGCCGCCGCGGCCCCGGGCGTGAGCCCAAAGGCAAAGAAGTTCGACAAGCCCGCCGGCTGGGGCGTGGAGTTCAAGGGAGCGCCGTAACCGACGCCAACACGGCAAGAAACGCACATGGCCACGCTCATTGCGTGGCCATGTGCGTTATTGGCGCTCCAGATGCAATCAATGGTCCTTGCCTGCCTCGGCGGCGCCAGTGGCCCACTTGGGATACTCGGCGATCAGCCTGAAGAATCCGGGCATATCCTCGTAGTAGTTGCTCCAGGTCGTGTACATGAAGCCCTGGATGTTCGGAACACCTTCTGACATCTTCATCCAGTTTTCGATGTTCTTCTTCATTCCGGTCTCGCCGCGATCGTCGTAATAGCCCGAAAGAATCTGAGTATGGCCACGGTCTCCGAAGAACTTCGCGCTCTCCTTCGAAGGTGCGTACCAGTTCACAATCATGACATCCTTGGGCAACCCCTCCCACGAGCCTGCCCAGTTGCCGTTAACCAGGTAGTAAGGCCCGTCGGGGCTGGCGTTGTGATACGGTGTGAACATGTCCGACCAGGTGTAGAGCTTGGCATCGGGAGCGCTCTTGCGGATGAAGGACAGTGCTTTCTGGAAATGTCGCGCCAGAAGCTCACCCGGAGTCAGCTTTTCGCCGTTGGGCTGTGGTTCCCAGCCACCCACGCGAATCTCGTCGTAGCCGCCGAGAAAATAGCTCCCGACCGGCCAGGCTTTGACCGTGCGCGTGGCCTGGTCCTCCATGATCTCCAGCACCTTGGGCTCCTGGATCGAGACCACATCCTGGTCGCCGTAGATGCGGATCGGGTGATAGAAACTGACCAGCAGCTTCTGCCCATCCTTGATGCGCGAATTGTCGCTCAGCACAAGGTTGGCTGCATCGTCGTCAACTCTGAATTCGCTGTCGGAGGGACCTGCCACCTTCTGGTAATCCTTGCCCTCTTCGTAGGTGATGGAGCGATCTTCGTTTGTAACGACCAGCGGCAGCATGCTGCGGCGCAGCACCAGCATAAGTCCCGCCGGTTCGACTTTCAGATCATCGAACCACACCGTGCCGGCCGTAATGTCGCTGGCACCCACCGAGAACTGCAGGTCCGTACTGCCGAGCGTATTGAAGCAGATGCGATACCGCGTCCACTCCTGCGTCGGCTTGACCTGCAGGTTGGTGGTGATGTTTCTGCGCTTGCCGGCGCTGCCCATACCCAGAACGTAGCTCTCGCCGTCGGCATCGAGACCGTCGGATTTCACCCACACCGTTACCCGGTAGTACTGAAAAGGCTTGACCGTGAGCTTCTGGCTCAGTCGCGCGGTGATCGTCTTGCCCTTGGTGGCGGCAAACTTCGCCGAACTGTTGCCCGAGTGCTTCACCGTGGTATCAACAACCAGGTTTTCCGCGGCCGGCGATGCGGTTTCCCACCCGAGGAACTTGCCGCCAGGAGCCTGCTCAAAGTCGCTGTTCTTGATGTCCAGCCCCGATGCCGGATCGGCCGATGCCTCTTTGCCCTTCACGACAAAGGGCATCTCCTTTGCGGGTATCCCGGCCGCCAGATCGGCGCCATGGCGGTATGTGAATCCACCGTAGCCGATGGCATAGAGCGACATGACGACCTGGATGTTCGCCTTCTTGGCTTCCTCTTGATACTTCTTCGCATTCTCGAAGTACGCCGGCGGGGCGACCTCAAGCCGTTGCGTCCATGCTTCGCCCAGCAGCACGTGAGTAATCCCGTTGGCCTTGTATATCTCCAGATTCTTCAGCGCCTTGTCCAATCCCGCCTGAGTAGACACATCCGCGCTGGCCATTACCCATCGCTGCGGATACTCCACCGCCCGCGCTGTCACGCAGAACACCAGCACCGCCATTACCGCAACGAATGATGCGAAAGATCTCACAGTAGACTCCTGCGAATGCTCGTCGACAAAATCAAGGCCACGCCGGCCAGAAGACCGCTATCCTACAACCGTCTCGCGCAATCGGCCAAGCAAGTGACACTCCCACCCACGCGGAATTCCCTTGCTTAGCCCATGCCATCCATCGCACCCGCCGATAGGATAGTTCTTACCATGCAATGCGCCATCCTACCCGACGAGATAGTCGCTACATCCCACGTAGCGCCTGGTCCACATCTCCTCTTTGGCATGGGCCATCGCCGCAAGTGCCTGTACCGCGGCGGCCAACTACTCGACGCCTGTACCGGTGAACTGCTGCACCATTCCTACATCCGTTCGGAAACGATCGAGCCGGCCGAATACCGCGTGACTCTCGATACGCCGCGCGGCCTCGTGCGCATCTGGGAGGATGAGCAGGCCCTCTGGCTTGACACCGACGGCCAACGCCGGGCAATCAGCCGATCGCCCGTGAAGCTGCCTCGGTTTGAACCGCACGCCCAGGCGCCGCTGCTTCGCGCCTTGCACGCGCAATTGCTGATTAACATCATGCCCTTTGGCCCGGTGCCCAACCTTTGGGTCTACCCCCGTCCCTGGTATCGCGACAGCGCGATGGTGATGATGTGCCTGGAGAAAACCGGCAACCTCGCCCTGGTCGAGCCCTGGGTAATGGGTCTCTCCAAGGTCTTCGATCAGAACAACGCAGGAGAATGTGAAGCGGACAATCCCGGCCAGCTCCTCTACATGATCAGTCTGGTATCGGATCACAAGCATCCCCTCGTTGATAAGGTGTTGCACGAGGTCAAGCGCTTTGAAAAGGATGGTTACCTCCTCGGGCGGTCCGACTTCGGTGAGCACCCCGTTTATCAGACCAAATGGATGAAACTGGGCCTGCGACGCCTTGGCCTCGACGATCCTTACCGCATCCCGCCCATTGCTGATGGGTACGACCACCTGTTCTGGATGGACTTCCGCGAATTCTACACCCCCTGCCCCAGATTCAATGCCCGAAGCACATCGCTCTACCCTTATCTTCGCTGGGCGGAAGCGCACTTCTTCAATGACCCTCCTCCCGCCGATCCTCGCGTGAATGACCCGATTCTCACCTGGGAGAGAGCCGCTTCTCAGGCGGACTACTGGCGGATGAATCTGCTGAGCAAAGAACTTGGCGACAAACGCTGGTGCACACCGCACACTTGGCACGCTGCTGAGATGTTCCTGTACTACCTGCGGTAAGCGCATTCTCAAATGCGAGCCAGCGCATACAATGAACTCCACGCGACAATCGTCTCTAGAAACAGGTAATCATTCTTGCATACAACTCGACGGAAATTCCTGGGCAATCTGACGGCGGCCGCCGCACTGCCATTGGCAAACGTGCTTCTCTCGCTCCAGCGTCAGGCCCTCGCCCAGACTCCGATCGTCCCAGCCGGAAAAGGAACCAGCATGGCCAGCATCCCAAATCCACTTGATGAATCGCCAGCCCCCAGCCACGTCGGAAGCCTCCTGGGTCCGATCACGCGTATCCGCGATGCCTATGGCTGGGCCTCAGAAAGTTTTGCCTCGGACAAGTTCAAGGCCGCCGACCATCCCGCGTGGCGAAAGAGAATGCTCGCCGAAGTTTTCGCGGCCATGCAGTATGCGCCGGCGAAATGCGACTTTGCCGCGCAGACGGTCGAAAAGGTCGATTGCGGCAAGTACACCCGTGAAAAGGTTTACTTCAATACCACCCCTGAACTTCGCGTCCCTGCTTACGTGCTGGTCCCCAAAGGACTCACCGCCAAGGCGCCCGCGATCGTGGCGCTGCATGACCATGGCGGCTTTTATCGGTGGGGCAAGGAAAAACTGGTCAAGCTTCCGGGCGAGCATCCGAGTCTCACCGAATTCAAAGGTGCTTACGCGAACCGCTCCATCGCGGACGATTTGGCGGAACAGGGCTATGTTGTAATCGTCATCGACCTGTTTTACTGGGGTGAACGTCGGTTGCGTCTGCCGGATGATCCCAAGACCGGTCCGGCGGAGAGCCGCGAAGATGTCAATCAATTCAACAGCGCGCGCGGCCAAATGGAGCAGCTCGTTGCCCGCACCATCTACACATCCGGGTTCACGTGGGCGGGCCTGATCTTCTGGGATGATATTCGTACCGTGGATTATCTTGCCAGCCGTCCCGAGGTCGATGCCAGTCGTATCGGTTGCGTCGGCCTCTCAGTCGGTGCCTGGCGCGCTGCCCACCTGACGGGATTCGATGACCGCATCAAGGCCGGCGTGGCCGTCTGCTGGCTCTCAAGTTTCAAAGACATCCAGTCTCGCAACACCATTCACACCGTGGGCTTCACCAAGGTGTTGCCGGGCCTCTACCGCCGCCTCGATATGCCCGATGTGGTGAGCCTCGCCGCTCCCCGGCCGCTTCTGTGCATCAACGGGTTGCAGGATGGACTCTTCCCCGTCGAAACGGGCGTCAAGCCCGCGTACCGAACGTTGGAAACGGTCTACTCCAAGATCGGCGCCGGCGAAAAGTTCCGCGGCCACCTCTATGATTCGCCCCACGAATTCAACGCTGAGATGCAGGTTGAGGCCTGGGCCTGGCTTAAGAAATGGGTCTGATGGCAGGCGCGTCAGGGCGCTGAATCGACCGGCAGATCAAGCGGCACATCGGCTACATCCTTGGAAGGATCATCCAGAGAGATAACCTTGATGGCGTCGGTGCCGATCGAATAGACAAACGTGCCGATCCGCAGGCTGCGAAGGACCTGGCCATCGTGCTGGATCTGGCCGATCTCGGTAAAGCCGTTGACGGGATCAACCTTCAGCAGTTCCAGCCGCCCGGCTCCGTTCCACCAGCCCCAGTCGAGCACCGGCAGCGCCAGGGTCTGCTGCTGTGGGAAGTAGCTTACCGCATGGGGGTCCCATTCGGCGGGAGAAGACGTCCAGTTGAACCACCAGGGGTTCAGCGACGGATCAGTGTCGGTGGTGAACTTGTAGGTATCGACGAGCCTGGGGTTGGCAAAATCGGAAACGTCAAACAGTGAAACCTTCAGCCCGTTGACATGCCCGGCGGAATCCGCATCCCGGCCGATGCCGAAGACCAGGTTGTCGCCGATGGGTTGAAGATAGGAAGAGTAGCCGGGCATTTCGAGCTGGCCTGCCACTACCGGATTGGCTGGGTCAGAGAGATCGACGGTGAACAGCGGATCCACCTGGCGGAAGGTGACCAGATACGCACGGTCGCCGGTGAAGCGTGCAGCATAGAGACGCTCGGTGAGGGCAAGGCCGGTGAGCGAGCCGGTTACTTCCAGCGTGTCGCCATCGCTCTGCATGGTAAAGATATTGTTGGAGGTGGTGTTGGTGAAATCACCGGTGTCGGCACTGACGTCTGTCTGGTTTGTCGTCGTGGCAATGTGGAAGTAGCCGTTGCTCTCATCCATAGAGTACGAATTGAGTATCCACCCGGGGACCTGGCCGGCGCCGTCGAGAGCGACGCCGGTGTCATCAACGGTGAACTTGTAGATGTCAGTGCGGCAATCGCCCAACCAACCGCCCATGGGGGCATCGTAGCCAGTGGCGGCCACGAAGAGCGAGTCGGTGGACATATAGACCTGCCCGGTGCAGCCGACGACCGCAGTCGTATCGATGATCTGGGGCTGATCGGATGCGGCATCGATGGTCACGATCGAGAACATCGAGGACTGATCGTCGGGAGTCTGGGGTGCGTAAAGGCCCGGTGTGTCGAGAACTGCGCCGCTGATGGCGGGGATGCTGGCGTCGGCAAATGTCGTTGTGTAAGAGGGGAAGAGCTCCGCGAGAGTCATGGCTTCGAGTCGGGCGCGATAAGCATCTTCAGATTCATAGACATAGGTGTCAGCCACGTCGCCGGGGATGATCTGGGGCGCAGGTATATCGATATAGTGATCGAGCACGACGTAGATTTCGCCCTTGATGTCGCGCGATGAACTCAGCGAACCATCGATGGTTGTCGTGCTGATAATGGCAGGGCTCGCGGCGTCCGAGACATCGTAAACGGTCACGACGACCTGCGCCTTGGATGGAAGCCAGCGCCAGTATGGCATCAACGGTGCGATGTCCACGGAAGAGCTTGCCGCAGGTTCGGTGGCAACGGCCGCGGCAGCAGGGGCGCCGGCCATCGCCCAGGTCCAGCCACCCGTACCGTCGGCAAGCCAGCCGGGATTGACGCCCCAGCCGGTTTCGTCATAGACCCACTTGGTGCTGATGACGGTCAGGTGCGTGCCATCGAGATAGATATCTGAGCCCCAGCCATCGATGTCCGTGCGAGAAACGACGTGAGACTCGTCGGCCGGCCAGGCATCAACGATCACGAGCTGATTGTCCTTGACCAAGTAGATGTAGTCGCCGTCGGTCTTGACCATGTCGGCTTCGTCAACGCCCTGCACCTGCGTGTTGGTCGAGGAGTGATCGGCGGCATTGGGATTGGTGCCCGGGGCACCGGTGGAGCTGGCCATCGTGTAGACGCCGTCCATCACTAAGCCGCGGTAGTACATCCACCAGAGACTGGCGGGCTGGCCGTAGAGATCTTTGTAGCGGGCGACCGCCTGGTCAATGAACTGCTGTTTGAGGGTTTCAGGGTCGTCCACCGATACCAGCGGGTTGGTGCGGAAATCGTTGCCAAGCGTGTCGCGGGAACCGCCGGTGACGCGGTCGCTGCTCTCGCTGTTGACAACATCCTTGCCCTGGCCGCTGATGAGCAGGTCAGCGCCGTCGCCTCCCTGCAGAGTATCGGAACCAGTACTGCCGCGCAGAGTGTCGCTGCCATAGCCGCCGGTAAGCATGTCGTTGCCAAGGTCGCCGTAGAGCCGGTCGTCGCCCATGCCTCCGACCAGAGTGTCCTTTCCAAGACCGCCGAAGATGCTGTCGTTGCCCTCATCGCCGGCGAGCATGTCGTCTCCGACACCACCGATGATGTAATCGTTGCCCAGGCGCCCGTTGATCTGATCGCTGCCCGCGCCACCATCCAGGTAGTCGTTGCCGGCGCCGCCCACGATGGTATCGTTTCCGGTACCGCCATAGACTGATGCGCGAATGCCTTCCATGCCCACGCCGAGGTCGATCGTAATGCTGTCATCCCCAGCGCCGGCGTTCACGACGATGTTGCGAATCAGGGTGATCGCACGCGTGGAAACGATGCTGCCGTTTACGGTTGCCACCAGCCGGGTGGCATCATCCTGAGAGACCGAAACGTCAATGACATCGCTGAGCTGTGAGCCGGCAATGCGCCATGGCGCGGGGTGGGCGGCCAACAGGAATCGGCTCTCGAGAGAGTCAAGCACTGGTACACGTTGAACGGCATTACCGATGGAGCATCGAGCGCTGCGACGGAGTTGTGATACTGGCATGGTTTCTCCTTGCCCCGTTGTCGCCCCGCATCGCGGGCGTCGCACCGCTCTGCCCAACAACAGCGGGCACACATGAGTTCGCTCTCAAGTGTAACCAGTAAACGGCGATGGGGAAATGACCTGCGCTTTTCCCGATGCTTCCGGACAGTATGGTGGTAAACTGCAACTTTGTAGCGTTCTGGGCGTCAGAGAATGGGAAAAGGAGAGACTACGCCTATGCAATCCGCACATCGCTTGCGCGTCGGCCTGATCGCGATCTTGTCGGCCATTTCCGCCATGCCCCTGCTGGCTCAGCAAGCGCCCGCGGCCAATGCGCCCGCGGTGGCGGCTGCGGCTCCTGCTGCCGCTGCGGCGGAGGTGCCGGTCAAACTTGTGGTGCTCTATTCCTCCGGCGTGGGGTATTTTGAGCACCATGGCACCATCACCGGCAATGCCACCACCGAGCTTCGCTTCAAGACCGGACAGATCAACGACCTGCTCAAGAGCCTGGTGCTCCAAGACCTGGATAAGGGCCAGGTCAGCGCCATCACCTACCCCTCTCAGGATCCGCTGGCCAAGCTGCTTAAAAGCTTCCAGGTGGATGTGTCACAGAACCTCTCCCGCGCGGATTTGCTGACGCAGTTGCGCGGGGCGAAGGTGACCTGTCATCTCCTGGATGGCAAGACGCTGACTGGCACGATC
>CAIQIQ010000134.1 GCA_903871935.1 uncultured Phycisphaerales bacterium | reverse complement strand
GATTCAAAATCCGTCGCCCTTAAAGCGTGTGGGTTCGAGTCCCACCAAGGCCATTGAATGCATCAAGATGAGGCGCCCTGGGGTCGTTTGCCCGGGGCGTCGCTGTTGAGGGACCATGAAATTCGGACGGATCAAACGTCAGCACGGCCGGATCGTTGGTCTGGATGAACTGCTCAAACAGATCGTCGCGGAATGCCCGCATGTTACCCGCATCATACCCGGCCGGATCAAAGTCAGGCACGGCAAGACGCCTTCCCGTTTCACAGTGCAATACCCGACTCCCGCCGGTCTGAAATGCCTGTTCACCTCCACCGGCACCATCCAGGAAGTCTTCCTGATTTGCTCAGATACGCTCCAGACCAAACAATGGCTGATTCAGCGTGGGCTAATAGACGCCGACGATTAGCAATACAGAGTCCCAAGACCGCAAATACAATCGTCGGGACAACGAATCATGCTGGATTGCATGGCAATCCTTAGCGCCTAGGCCCCGCTATATCGATCGATCCGCATGCGCGCGGTCAACCCATGCGCCAGCATGCGTTCCACCCGGCATTGCCGTTCCGTAACCTCGCCGACCAGGCGGCTGGCCGCAGTCGTCATCCGCTGATAGGTCACCGTCTTCAGGAATTTCCCCACCCATACTCCGCCGGTATAGCGGGCGGCCCGGCTGGTAGGCAGGATGTGATTGGTCCCGATGGATTTGTCACCATAGGCGACCGTGGCCTCCTCACCGATGAATAGCGACCCATAGTTGCTCAAGCGAGCTAGGTAATAGTCCACATCCTTGACATGAATCTCGAGATGCTCCGGGGCATACTCATCGCTGATAGCGATCGCCTCATCGCGATCCTTAACGATATAGACCCGGCCATTGTTCCGCCAGGAGATCTCGGCCGTTTCCCGCGTGGGAAGCACGGCCAGTTGTTTCTCGACCTCCTTCAGGCACACCTTGGCCAATTCCTCACTCAGGCACACCAGCGCAACGCCACTGTTAGGGTCATGCTCCGCCTGCCCCAGCAGGTCGCAGGCGACCATCTCCGGATGAGCTGATTCATCCGCGATCACCATGATCTCGGTGGGCCCCGCCAACAGATCGATCCCGCACCGGCCGAAGAGTTGGCGTTTGGCCTCTGCCACGAACTTATTGCCCGCCCCACACAGGATATCAACCGGTTCGAACACACCCATTCCAAACGCCATCATCGCGAACGCCGGCACACCGCCCAGGACAAAGATGCGATCCGCACCGGCTTTCTTCATGGCATTGATGGTGGCCGGATAGTAACCCTCGCCTCGTACCGGCGGCGTAAAGGCATAGACCTGCCGCACCCCCGCCACCTTGGCGGGGATGATGCTCATCTGGGCAGACCCGAACATGGGGTACCGGCCGCCAGGGATGTAGCTGCCCACAGCCTTCACCGGGATATGGCGGTGGCCAAGGATAACGCCCGGAAGTGTCTCCACTTCCAGGTTCTGCAACGTCTGGAACTGAGCCTGGGCGAATTGCCGAACGTTCTTCTGGCAGAATTCCGTGTCCGCAATGATCTGGGGATCGAGCTTTGCGATCGCTCCCTCGATTTCCCGTGGTTTCAGTTCGAAGTCTGGCGGATTCCACTGGTCGAACTGCTGGCTGTACTTCCGGACCGCATCCATGCCATTTTTTCCCAGATCGTCGAGCATTTCCGAAACCACCCGCGATGTCTCCGGATCGTTCTCAAACAGGCGATGGCCACCGTTCTTGAGCATTTTCATTCTGATCTCCTCAATAGATAGCGATTGCCTGAAGAATACTGCCTCCGGCGGTGGTACGCACTGACGCACCAATACGATTCCCTGAAGTATAATGAGGGCCGTAAGTAGGAAAGGAAATATTCGATGAGCCAGAATACAAGCTTGCCCGGGCTTTGTCTTACCGCGGCCCTGGGGGCAGCGCTCTTCACGTCGACCCATGCCGCGCTCGCCGCGCAGCCCAGCGGCCTTGCGGCACAGTACCCCGGTGACAAGGGGATCGAGAAGGACCCCCGCGTCGTCTTCGCTGACAACTTCGAGACAGGTGATATCGACGCCATCGGTAAGCACTGGGGCCAGGCGTCTCACCCGGAGAATATGACACTGGAGGCGGACACTGCCGCCGGATCGGCCGGAGTACGCTCGCTAAAGATGGTCGAGAACGGCCACCTCTACGGCCACTTCAAGGGGCTGGATTCGGCCTACGTGCGCTTCTACTGCAAGTTCGCTCCCAAGACGGGCCCGATCCACCACTTCGTGCACCTTCTCGCCGACAGCGAACCCACCCCCTGGCCGAGGGGCGGCGCCGGCCTCAGACCCGACGGGAATAAGGGTTTCACGTGCGGCATCGAGCCAGGCAAGTTCAACAACTGGATCTACTACCCCTACTGGTACAAGATGCACAGTTGGCAGAACCCGGACGGCAGCCCCAACAACCCTCCCAAGGGCGACAGCAAGAGCTTTTACGGCAACAACTTCTCCGCGGCGCCTGGACCCATCCCGCTGGGGAAGTGGATTTGCGTGGAACTGATGGTGAAGGCCAACACGCCGGGCGAGAACGACGGCGAGTTGGCCTTGTGGCTTGACGGGCAACAGGCCAGTCATTGGAAGACCGGCTCGGCAAACGGCACCTGGTTCCGGGATGGCTTCCGGACTTCGGGACCCTCGAATACAAACCCAAAACCGTTCGAGGGCTTCGACTTCCGCAGCACCGACAAACTGAAGATCAACACCCTCTGGCTTCTCTACTTCGTGGACCCGGTAAGCGCCCAAGAGGCCGCCAAGCGCGTCCAGGCAGTGTGGTTCGACGACGTCGTCGTCGCCAGCGAGTACATCGGCCCTCTGCAGGCCAAGCCGTAGAGCAGCGACTCTCAAGGGAAGCGAACGTAATCCGCATGTTCCTCCGAGCTCATCATACCGTTCACGCCATCGGGAATTTGAACACGGGATTGGCTCGCTCCGCCATCGCTTTGACCTCGCCCATTTCCTTCTCGTCCAGCGACCGGTGCGTCATCGCGATCTCCACCGCCCGCCAGAACAGTCCCTCATCGCCAGGGGGAAGCAGGCTCGCCACATCCTGGCTGAGGGTGAAGCGGACGGCCAATTCCTGCTCGTGCGGATCGGTCACCGGCTGGTACCAGCACTTGGGGAACTTCTTCTGCTCGGGATCTCTCCGGTCGGCGTATTTCTGGCGGGCCAGCGATTTCAGTGCCATGCGCGCCACGCCCTTTTCCCTGGCCTTGGCAATGATCTGATCTCCGAGTTTGCCCTGATAGAAAGTGGCAAAGTTGACGGGGAAGACCACCGCATCAAAGTCGAAGCGGTCCATCGCCGCAACCGCCGCCTCCACCGAGTGCGCTGAGAAGCCCAAGTAGCGGACCTGGCCCTGCTTCTTGGCCTCAACGAGGACTTCCATCACACCGCCCTTGGCAAACGCTGCATCCACATCTTTCTTGACATCCGTCAAGGCGTGGAGCTGATACAGGTCGAGGTAATCGGTGTGCAGGCGGCCCAACGATGTCTTGAGTTCCTCCCGCGCCCCCGCGGCCACGCGCTGCTCGGTCTTGCCGGCCAGGAAACACTTCTTGCGGAAGGGCTCCAGTGCCGGACCGAGCCGTTCTTCGGCGTTGCCATAGCTGGGGGCGACATCGAAATAGTTCACCCCCCTCTCCACTGCCTTCGCCACCGCCGCGCCGGCATGCTCAGGCGTCTCGTCCATGACCACGATCCCACCCATGCCCACGACCGACAATTCGACGCCCGCTTTGAAGGGACGCGTAGGAAGTTGGGACGGGTTGGTGCTCTGGCCAAATGTCATAGGAGTTCCGATCGAAGCCGCAGCCGCCACTACTCCCGCGGATATCGCCGCCGCCTTAAGAAACTCGCGTCGTTGCATGGGGTGCAATGGTGAATGGTCAACGGTCGATAGTCAATGGGCCGGACGATGATTCACCACGCGAGCCATCGCCAGCGACCCTATTTGGGCGCATCAGCCGGCTGGAGTTGTAGCGTGCCCCAGGTGTTGGGCTTATTCTCGTCAGAACCAGCCGGCCAGTTCCACGTCTTCTGTGGCTCGTTGTCCCATATCCGGAACGCGAGACCAAGCTCGGCCGGCTTGCTCAGATCCACGCCAAGGGCTTTGAGCGGGATGCGGACCTCGACCTCCCAACCGACGGCATAGGGAATAGCACGGTATTCCCATTCGCCGTAGTAGTCGACCCATTTCTTACCGTCGCCCTCGTACTGGCGGCTGTTCTCCATCTTGCGGCGGACGTAGGCCCGGACATCATTCTTGTCCGGGGCGGCAGCGCGGCCGTTCGCGGTGTCGAGCATGACAACGATGTCATCGCCCTGGAAGGGAGAAAGATCGGGTATCTGGAACGCGAAATAGAGATTCCCCTCGAAGCATTTCATCCACGCATCGACCGTGCCGTGGCCATTGGGAAAACTCAGCGGTGTTGCGTCGCCATACTCGAACTTCGACACGTGCCCATCGAACGTCACCGGCCGCGTACTGGCGCCCTTCACCACAACCGGCGCAACATTGGCCGGAGGCGGCGATGTCTGGGCAACAGCGCGGTTCACCAATACGACCACCTGGGCAATCAACAGGTAAGTCACGAGACGCATGCGTTATCTCCTTCCAAGCATATGTCCATCCTGAGGTCTCTCCTCGCCCGCCGGCGATGGCAGACGAGCAGAATAACAGCATAGCGAGAATCACTTCGCTGCGCAAGCGACGGTCCTGAAAGCCGGTGAATAGTGAAGACGCCCGAGCGCAAGCTATTTCGACCCGGTGCCCCACATGTTACGATCAGCCTGATTGGAGATTTGATTTCAGGAGAGCCCTATGAAGCTATCACTTTCCGCCCGGCAATTCATGGTCTCGGGCGGCTTTGAAATGTCTCTGCCCGACTTCATTGCTTTTGCCCGCGAGGTGGGCTACGACGGCGTGGAGATCCGCCGCGGCCACCTGGACGAGACCTCCTCGCCCGAGGCCGTGTCCGCCGCCCGCCAGGCCCTGCAGCGCCATGGCGTCCGCTGTGGCTTCTTGAGCGCCCCTGGAGTCAATAGCGATGAAACCTTTGAGCAGGCGTGCCGCACCATCGACGTGGCGGCCGCTATCAACGCTCTGTACGTGCGCCTTACGCCAAGCACTGAAGAAACCATCCCCTGGATCCGGCGATTGGCCGACTATGCCGCGAAGCGGGGCATAAAGACCGGTGCCCAACTCCACAACAACACACTGCTCGACACCACCGAGCGATGCGCCACTTACCTGCCGCGCATCGGACACCCCAACTTCGGCCTCGCCTTCGAGCCTTCGCACCTCATCCTCGCCGGCCAGCAGCAGCACGGCGAAACCGAGATCCAGCGCCTGGCTCCCTACATCATTGCCGTCTCGGTGCAGAACCATAAGCCGATGCCGGATGATGCCCAGGGCCCTGAAATCATCAGTATCGGCGGAAAGAAGTTCGCACTCTGCCTGCCAGGCGACCCGGCTGGTGTGGACTTCGCCTCGGTCTTCCGAGGCCTGAAGCGCATCGCCTTCGATGGCTACATCACAGTAATGCCGGCCGCCTATCCCGGTATGGACAGCCGTGAACTCGCCCGCCGCTGGCAACAGTTCCTGAACCGCCACCTGGCCTAGGCTCTGTCTGCGAATCGAGCTAGCTCGATTCGGAGGTATCAGACGTGTTGGGGGCACGGACGGACATTGGATTTGGATGCCTGCTGGCGTCCGTGGGGTGGTGATCGGAAACTGAACGTAGGCGGGAGCCTTAGTGTCTATTCTGCCGGGTGCGTCGCCGCCGGATTAGGTAGTTGCCCGATGCGCTTGGTGCCAACGACCAACTCGTCGATCCAGAGCATCTGGGCATGCGGCAGCAGGCCGGGGCCGGCGTACGGGGCAAGGATAAACTGGTTGAACTTCATCTTGGGGTAGTCGGTCGAGCGGAGGATGACGTCGGCACGCTCGACGACGAGCTTGCCGTCGACCCAGCCGCGGACAACGCCGTCGGGGTTGGGCCGGTCGGCCTGGATGTCGAGTGTGTTCAGCCTGAACTGCGCCTCGACGCAGTGCCACGTGTCGGCAGTGAGCGGAGCGTCCTTGCTGTCGTAGACGGTGGCATTGTAGCCTCGTCGAATCGGCCCCTGGGTCGGGCCATGGGGGGCGTCCTGGTTCTGTATGTCCTGGGCGATCAGGCGGAGCTTGCCGTCGCACGGCTCGACATAGACCGTCAGATGGGTGTCGGCCGGGCCGGCGAACTTGGGGTTCTCCGTGGTCATGAAATGGGTCAGGTGCGGCCCCATCTTCCGGGCCGGCCAGCCCCAGTCCTTGGAAAACTTGAGGTAGAAGCGGACGTACACCTCGTCGGTGGGCTCGATCAGATGCCGGACCGTGCTGGATCCTACCGCCTTGCCGGTGGCTGGGTCTGGCCAATCGTACTCAATACACCCCTTGCCGGCTTCGGCGCCTCCGACAATACGGGGCCGCAGGCCGTCGTACCAGTCGCGCTGAGTAAGGTCGGCGTCATCGAACTGCTCGCTGAACAAGACACCGTCGGTGTTGTGGGTGGTCGGTGGCGCGGCCGCTGCGGCGACGATCAAGCCCATGCCGACTGCAATGATTCTGGTCATCACGGTGCTCCCTGGCGTCTCACTGATAGGAGATTGTACATCGCCACAGTGCGGCCGAGGGTCCGGGGGCGAGGGGGCCCCCCGGTGGCGGGGCCGTCGCCTACTCGACCTCGCCCGGCAGTATACCCATCCGTCGCTCAATACGAACTGCGACGCGTGTACGGCGCGCGGGAGACGTATTTCGAGCGGATCATGTGCCACACCGCAACGGCGACGCCGGCGCCAATGGCGGCGAAGACCAGACTCCAGATGTTAAACGCGCTGACACCGGCGCCGCTGATCACCGTGTACAGCACGGCGAAGATGATCGCGCCGCCGGCGGCGACGCCGATCCCCAGACGCGGGTCGTCGCCGTGCAGGTCGAGCACCTTGCTGATGATGAAGCCGACGAGCAAACCGACGAGGACCCAACCGATGATTCCCACGAGCATGCGAATTCTCCTAGTCGCGGACGGCGCGGCCGCCGTCGCGCGCCTCGGCGAAAGCCGGGCGGAGGTCGGACGTCACAGCGCGTCTCCGTGCAGGCAAAATGGCGAGGGAGCTCCGAGGCGCGTCAGGAGGGAACGAACAGCAGCGAAACTGCCCCGGCGTTTGAACTCGGTCGTCGAATGGCCAAGGACTATTGTCGCCGGTCTGCTGCGCGATAGATAGGGCTTAAACGCGAAATCCGGACCGGACGCCACCGAGATTCTGCCATCTCGGTTCCATCTGGGTAGCGGCCTGTGCGGCAACGTTGGGTACCCTCACCGTGGGGCAACACGCAGCCACAGGTAGTCCCGTGGCCGCTCAATTCGCACGCTCAGCTCCCGATGCCGCAGCGTGCACTTTCCGGCTCCCGCGATGACTCGCGCCCGGTATTCTCGCTTTTCCAGCAGCGGCAGACGCGTGGTCCAGTCCACCTGGTCGTTGAGCTCGCGAAACGCCAGCACGTGAGCGCTTCGCCTGTCAGGCGCCACGGCCGCCAACCCCGTCCAACTCGTGCCGTTGGGCTCATCGCCAATGGGGATGACCGGACCCGCGAAGATCTCATCGCGATGCTGCTTCCACAGGGCGACGAGTTTCGACACCTCCTCGACATAATCGGCGGGCAGGTTCGACACCTCGAACCACCCCAGCGGGCTGGCGAACATTACCGCAGCGAACAGGTACGCCGGCGAATACCGCCCGGGCGCCAGCGGATCATCGCCGTACTTGTCCGCGTTCCGCGTGTTGTTCAGAAACTCCATCCGCAGGCGCAGCGGATCGACGTAGTGCGCCAGCATCCACAGGTTTCGCAGCGTCGAATGCGGATAATACCGTCGCCAGTCGGTGTAGCGGTTTTCTAAGAACACCGGGCCAGCATGTGGCAGCCCGAAATATCCCATGCGCGTCTCGGCCGTCACGTCCGGGTCCATAACGATGCGCCCAGCGCTCTGGCTCAGCACTGTTTCACAGAACTGCCCGAACCGTTTCTCTCCCAGCTTCGACCGGATCTTCACCCCGTCGAGCTTAAAGTAGTTCACCCCGACGCGGCGGTGGAGGTCCAATAGCACATCGACGTCGCGCTCCCAGTTCTCAAAGTCGTTCGCCGAGTCCGGCCCGAACCACAATCCAAACTGCATGCCCCGCTCGCGCGCCTGCTGCACGAGCGGAGCCAATCCGTTGGGCAGGCGTGACAGGTTCGCCTCCCAGAACCGTTCGTCAGCCGCCCAGAACCCGAGCCACACGCCGCCATGGATCGAGTTGGCGGTCCGTCCGCGCTCCCACCCATCATCGATCTCGACCACGTCGGCCCCCAGCCGGGCGGCTGCCTCGATCTCTTTCGCCATGAACGCCTCGGTGATTCGCCCATCTTTCGATCGGTCGCCCCAGGTGTTGGTCAGTAGCAGCCCGTCACGCCCCGTAACGTACGGGCGCAGTTGCCTCTGGAATTCCTGCAGCGCCGCCGTCCGGCCGGGCTGCCCGCCCTGGTAGCAGATCAACACGCTTGCGTACCCCCCTTCCGCGCCATCACCGATCCCATGCCCGAGCAGCGCCACGCGGTCGCCATCGAGCCGCAGGTCGTGCGGTGTCTGGATGACCCTGGCGTGCGGCAGCGGCGCCAGCTTCACGAACGCGAGTCCCTCGCCGCTTAGTAGGTCCTCGATGAAGAACACATCGCCGCTCGTGTACAGGTGCTCCTGGGCCGGAAACAGCAGCCAGTCATTCTCGAACGCCAGCGTGTTGTGGTGGTCCGTCTGGTCCTGCAACTGCACTCGCGTAAGCCGCAGGTGCGGCAGCGACAGGATGAGACACTCGATCGCATCGGGCAGCAGAGCCTGCCCGGAAGCTCGTTTCGGCGCGGCCTCCACCCCCGTCGGCTCGACGCTCGGCGTCGCCTCCGCCGGCGCCGCCAGCGCGGTCAGCGCGGCTGGCGTGAGAGTGCTGATGCGCAATCGCACCGCCATACCCGCCACGGCTGGGAAGATCTGAAACTCATACGTGAGCGTCGCCGTCGTCCCGCGGGCTATCAACTCTGCCACGAGCGACAGCGCTTCGACGGGATGATCCGTGATATGGTGAGTCACCAACTCGACCGTCCGGGGCTCATCGACCATGACCACAGGGGGATACAGCGATGGCTCCCCGGCTTCCCTGGCCAACCACTGCCTTCCCGAAGTGCGGTCCAAAAACGATGTCGCGTATAGAAGCCCCTCGCGCACTCGCCACCGCCGCTCGACATGCCGGTTTCCGAGAATCAACTCATCGCCGTCAAGCCGCGCGTAACACTCGTCCGGAATTCCCATGATGGGGCCGCATGATACCCCACAACACCTGCGTGCCACAGTTCACTCACCTCACCACGGCCGGCGGTCAATCAATGGCTCTTCCCCGAGTTCACGAAGTGACCGAGGCTCCGCAAACCCAACCTTGGCATCGACATCGAGCTGCATCTTAATCTGCTGCACCAGGTTGGCACGCAGCGCCTCCAAGGCCCGCACTTCATCCAGCGGCGGCATCCCTTCGCCGATCTCCAACCGAATCTCCAGCGTATCGGCATTCCCCTGACGGTCCAGGATAATGCGGTAGCTTGGCTTCGTGCCGCACGCCACTTCCAACAGCGCCTCAACCTGTGCCGGATAGAACCCGTTACCGCGGAACAGCACCAGATTGTCGGTCCGGCCGGTAATCCGAGCCATCCGCGTGAACGTCCGCCCGCAGGGACACGGCGATGCATCAAGCGATGTCAGATCCCCGGTGCGGTAACGGATCAGCGGGCAGCCCTCCCGGGTGATCGTGGTCAGCACCAGTTCTCCGATCGCCCCGGCCGGCAGCGGCTCCAGCGTCTTGGGATCGATCACCTCAGCAATCAGATGATCCTCATTGATGTGCAACCCGCGGCGATGCGAGCATTCGCCGGCCGTTCCCGGCGCCATGATCTCGGCCGGACCGTAGGCATCGTACGTATCGACATGCAACTGCGACTCGATCTGCTGTCGCATGCGATCGCTCCAGCGTTCGCCGATGACCAGCATGCGCCGAAGGTGCAGCCGTTCGGGATGGATCTGCAAGGCCTCCAGGGTGGTGGCGATCGTGCTGGCATGATGCGGCGAGCAGACCAACACGCTGGTCTTGAAGTCGCGCATGACATTCACCTGCCGCAGAGTGCTGGAGCATCCGGCCGACCGGATCACCGATGCCCCGATCTGTTCAGCCCCCTGTTGAAACCCGAAGCTGGCCGAGGTGTGCTGACAGTCCAGCGAGAACTGCACGACGTCGCGATCGCTGACTCCGGCCGCCGCAAGCACGCGGGCGGCGCACTCGATCCAATTGCGCAGGTCATTGCGTGTGTGGCCCACGACGACTGGCTGACTGGTGGCCCCGCCGCTGGAATGAATGCGCACGATCTCGCGCAGAGGCACTGCGAACATCGCATAGGGATAGCTGCGGCGCAGATCATCCTGCGTGGTGAACGGCAGCCGCCGCATCGCGGCCAGATCATTGAAACTCTCGATGTCGATGTGGGCAGCATCGAACGCAGCACGGTAGAACGCGACATTTCGGTAGGCGCGGTTCAGCGTCGTCTGCAGGCGTTCAAGCTGGAACTGCTCCAACTCCTCGCGCCCTGTCATCTCCGCCTTCCGGTTGTAGATCGTCGTTGGCTCCATGGCTATTCCTCGATCCGCTGATAGTCCTTGCCCAGGTAGGCACGCTGCACATCACGATTGTTCGACAACTCTTCGCTGGACCCGGAGAGTACGATCTGCCCGGTCTCAATGCAGTAGCCGCGATCGGCAAACGCCAGGGCAACTCGGGCATTCTGCTCGACCACCAGAATTGTAAGCCCCTGGTGCTTCAGTTCGCCCAAGGCGCGGAAGATATCGCGCACCACCAGCGGGGCGACCCCCAGCGATGGCTCATCCAGGATCAGCAGCCGCGGACTGCTCATCAGCGACCGCCCGATCGCCAGCATCTGCTGCTCGCCGCCGGAGAGCGTGCCGGCGATCTGTTGTGACCGTGTTTTCAGGATCGGGAACAGCCCAAAGACACGGTCCATGTCCACCGCCACCTGCTGCCGTGGCGTGACCCCGATGCGTGCATAAGCTCCGAGCGTCAGGTTGTCCCGTACGCTCAGCGAAGCAAACACATGGCGGTTCTCCGGCACCAGCGAACAGCCCAGGCGGACGATCCGTTCGGGCTTCATGCCCGCGATCTCCTGGCGATTGAGCTGAATTGATCCCGAACGCAACCGCATGACGCCAGCAACGGTCTTGAGCAACGTGGTCTTGCCAGCGCCATTGGCGCCGATAATGGCGACGGCCTCGCCCTCTGAGATGTGGAGCGATACACGCTTGAGCACCCGCAACGAGCCATATCCGGCATCGAGATTGGTGACCCTAAGCATGCCCACCTCCCTCTCGCTTCGCTTCCGTGCCGTCCGGCTCAGCGCCCTCCTCGCCCAAATAAATGCGGATCACATCGGGGTTCCGCTGGATCTCACGCGGCGGACCTTGCGCAATCTGCCGGCCCTGATCGAGCACCAGCACCTCATCGGACACGCGCATCACCAGCGACATATCGTGCTCAACCACCAGGCATGTCACGCCTTGCGAGCGAATGCGGAGGATCAACTCCGACAGCTCATCCGTCTCGTGCATGTTCAGGCCCGCCGCCGGCTCATCCAGCAGCAACAGCTCGGGCTCAGTCGCCAGCGCCCGTGCAAACTCCACCAGCCGCTGCTTCCCAAACGCAAGGTTCCCCGCCAGGTCATCCGCCAGAGCCGCAAGGCCCAGTTCCTCCAGGATCTGCCCGGCTCTCTCGCGAATCCGCCGCTCCTCTCGCCACGTCTGTGGCAGGTTAAGCATTCCGGCGATAAACCCGCAGCCGGTACGCGGATGCCGGCCGACCATGACGTTTTCAAGAACGCTCATGTGGGGAAACAGCCGCGTGTTCTGGAACGTGCGTGCAATGCCGGCGCGAGCAATGGCATGCGGTCTTCCGCCGGTGATATTTTGCTCTCGCCAGAAAACCCGCCCGCTGGAAGGGGCCAAGGCCCCGGCGATCAGATTGAACAGCGTCGTTTTGCCCGCGCCGTTGGGACCGATCACAGCTTTGATCATGCCGCGTTCGACCGCGAAACTCACATCGTCCACGGCATGAAGCCCGCCAAAGAAGCGATTGAGCCTGTCGGTCCGCAGGAGCACCTCAGCCATGGGTCCCCCCTGCCGCGAACGACTCACCGCCGCCACGCCACCTTTGCCAGAGCGACCGGCCCGCCAACAGCAGCCCATCGGGCGCAAAGAGCATCATGCCGATGAGGATGCCGCCAAAGACCAGATCATCATGCTGACCAAACGTGCCGCGCAGCGAGAGGAAGTTAAGCACGACTGCCATCAACAGCCCGCCCCAAAGGCTGGACATGCCGCCCACAGCGACGATGGCCACATAGCGAACCGAGTACATCACCGTGGCTTCAGATGGACCAATGCTGCCTTTGAAGTGCGTCGCGAAAACCCCTCCGACCGCGGCGAAAGCGGCACTGAGCACAAACACCGCCAGCTTGTACCGATAGGTGTCAATGCCCAGAGAATGGGCCGCATCTTCATTCTCATGGATCGCCTGCAAAGCTCGGCCAACCCGCGACCGCACCAGATTCGCCGCCAGCCACATCGCCACCAACACGGCCGACCAGACGATGTAGTAACTCTGGACCCGATACGCCCTGCTGGAACTGACTCGCAGGCCGCCGAACAGATCCAGCGGCGGCACGCTGCTCAGACCATCGGCCTGCCCCAGCGATTCACTGCCCAGGACGATGCGGTAGACGATCAGGCCAAATCCCAAGGTCGCCATCGCGAGATAATGCCCTCGCAGGCGCAGCACTGGCAGGCCAATCAGCAAAGCCACAACGCTCGCCAGCAGGATGGCAGCGCACAGACCGACCCAGGTTGGCCAGTGCAGATGCAGTGTCAGGGCGGCCGCCGTATAGCCGCCGATGGCAAAGAACCCGGCATGCCCCAGCGACACCTGCCCGGCATATCCCATCAGCAGGCACAGCCCAACCACCACCAGCGCATAACACGCCGACATGGTGATCTGCGTCATGTAGAACTCAACCCCGGCACGAGTGAGGATCTGCTGCAGAGCCACGAGCAACGCGACGACCAGAACAAATGGCCAGTTGCGGCGGAGGAGCTTCATGTTTGCTCCCTCCGTCCGAACAGGCCACCGGGGCGCAGCACCAGTACCAGCAGCAGCACCACGATCGAGACGGCTTCTTTATATGCCACAGGGAACTGGCTCATCACCGCGGCCTCGACCAGGCCCAGCATCAGCCCCGCGACCACCGCGCCCATGGAGTTGCCCATTCCTCCAAGGATGGCGACGGTAAACCCCTTGATCGCCAGGGGCGAGCCCATGTCATACTGCGTCTGGGTGACCGGCGAAATCACACAACCGGCCAGCGCCCCGATTGCCGCACTGACCATGAACGAGAGCGTTACCAGGCGGCCATCGCTGATCCCGCAGAGCCGCGCCGCCATCGGGTCATCCGAGCACGCTCGCATCGCCTTACCGGTCAGCGTGAAACGAAAGAACAGCGTCAACAGGGCCACCGTCGCTGCGCACACGCCCAGCACCCAGAGAATCTGCGGCGAAATGTGAGCATCCAGCAACGAGATACTTGAGATCGACGATCCCGAAAAATACGGCAGAGCGCGGACCTTCTCATCCCAGATTGCCAGCATCCCCTCGCGCATGATAATCGACAGGCCGATCGTGATGATGATCAGCCGCATCGGCGAAGCGTGGCGAAACCGGCGAATAAACAGCACCTCAGCCAGGCCGCCCACCAGCGATGTCACAGCCACCGCCAGCACGATCGCCAGCGCCAGCGGCATATACAGCGCCAATGTGATCGCCAGCATCGCCCCCAGGACCACGAACTCGCCCTGGGCGAAGTTCACGATGCCGGTCGTGCTGTAGATGATGTTGAAGCCGATCGCGACGATGGCATAGATGCTGCCGGCCGTAATACCGGACATCGCGTACTGGACAACCTGGGCAATGTTCATCGCGTGCTATTTCTTGTAGACGGCAAACGCGCCATCCTTCACGGTCAGCATCTGGAATGCATCCATTGACAGGCCATTGTGGTCGGTAGGCGACATGTTGAACACGCCCGCGGTGCCCACGACGCCATGCAAATTCTCCAATGCAGAACGCACTTTGACCTTATCCGCGCTTCCGGCCGCCTTGATGGCTTCGGTCAGCAGTAGGACCGCATCATAGGCGTGGCCGCCAAAGGTGCTGACCTCTTCCTTGTACTGCGTTTCGTAGTCCTTCTTGTACTGCAGCAGCAGAGCCTTCTGCGGATGGTCATCGCTCAACGATGCCGCCACCAGCAGACGTCCGCAGGGGAAGAGTGATCCATTGGCCGCCTCGCCGCCGGCCTGGGCGTACTTGATGTTGCCAAAGCCATGGCTCTGGAACAGCGGCACCTCCAGGCCGATCTGCTTCATGTTCTTCGCCACCAGCGCCTGCGCTGGCACGATCGACCAGTTGACCACCGCCTGAACGTTTGCACCTTTGACCTTGGTCAGCACTCCAGTCAGGTCGGTCTCCTGCTTGTCGTAGACCTCGGAAATGGCGACCTCCAGCCCGTACTCGGGCGCGATCTTCTCCAACTGCGCCTTTCCCGCCATGCCAAAGCCGTCGTTGCTCGCGATCACGCCGATCTTGTTCAGGCCCATGTCCTTGATGGTCTTGAAGATCCAACGCGCTGCATCGCTGTCCTTCTGCGGCGTCTTAAACACGTAGCTGGCGATCGGATTGACGATGGTCTCCGCCGCCGCACACGACAAGAGAATGGTCTGCCCTTCCTGGCAGATATTTCTTACGGCCATCGATTCGCCACTGGTGGACGGGCCAATGATCGCCAGCACCTGCTGCTCATCGATCAACTGCTTGGCCATCGACACGGCATTCTCGGGCTTGCTGCCCGTGTCCTTGACGATCAGTTCAAGCTTGCGGCCGTTGATGCCGCCCGCGGCATTCACGTTGGCCACAAACATTTCGGCCGTCTTGGCTTCGGGGGCGCCCAGAAACGATGCCGGCCCGGTTACCGAGAACAGCGCCCCAACCTTAATCGGGGCATCCGCCGCTTCGGCACCCTGTACTGACCCACACAGAGCGACGACGACGCCAGCCGCAGCCGCGACCAATTGCTTGAACATAGCGTACCTCCAAACATCCATCTGCCGCGGCTGTTGACTCGCGCGGACTCGAGTACCCGGATCCATCTGTTGCGCAGCTACTTTTGCTGCAACGCAAACTTCCCATCCTTTACGGTCAGCATCTCAAACGCATCCATTCCCAGCCCGTTGTGATCCTGGCCAGAAAAGTTGAAAACGCCTGCCGTCCCGACAACGCCCTTCAGGTTCTCCAGGGCATCACGGACTTTGGCCGGCTCAGCGCTACCAGCCTTCTTGATCGCAGCACTCAGCACCAGCAGCGCATCATACGGATGCCCGCCGAACGTACTCACATCTTCTTTGAACTGCCCTTCATAGTCGCTCTTGTACGCCATCAGCACCGCCTTCTGCGGATGATCCTGAGGCAGCACATCCGCCACCAGAATGCGCCCGCACGGCAGGAGCGTGCCATTGACCGCTTCGCCGCCCGCCTGGGCATACTTGATATTGCCAAACCCATGGCTCTGGAACAGCGGCACATCCAACCCAATCTGTTTCATGTTCTTCGCCACCAGCGCCTGCGCTGGCACGATCGACCAGTTCAGCACCCCCTGCACGCCCGCGCCTTTGACCTTCGTCAACACGCCCGTCAGGTCGGTCTCCTGCTTGTCGTATACCTCAGAGATGGCAACCGTGATCCCAAACTCGGGCGCGATCTTCTCCACCTGCGCTTTGCCAGCCATGCCAAACCCATCGTTGCTGCTGATCACCCCGATCTTCGCGATCCCCTTCTCTTTCATCGTCTTGAAGATCCACCGGGCCGCATCGCTGTCCTTGGGCGCCACCTTGAACACGTAGCTGGTCACCGGCGTAGTGATCGCCTCGGCCGCCGCGCAGGAAATCAATATCGTCTGGTTCTCCTGGCAGATGCCCTTGACGGCCATCGTCTCGCCACTGGTCGATGGGCCGATAATCGCCAGCACCTGCTGCTCGTCGATCAACTGCTTGGCCAGCGACACCGCATTCTCCGGTTTGCTGGCGGAGTCCCTTATGATCAGCTCAATCTGCCGGCCATCCACGCCGCCGGAGGCGTTGATCTTCTTGACCAGCATCTCCGCGGTCCGGGCCTCCGGAGCTCCCAGATACGATGCCGGCCCCGTGACCGAGAAGATCGCACCGATCTTCACCGGCTCGGCCGCCTGTACCGAAACAGCCATCACGCCAACCACCAGCGACGCCACTGCCTGGAGCAGTCCAGTTCTCATAGCCGTTCTCCTTCTCGCTGCCTCATCTTCACGCGTTCAGAGCTGCTGGATGCGATCACCCGGAAGGACGCCGATTCCATGTTTCTGCAACACGGCCGCCGCCCCTTCGCAGTCATTGATCCGCAGCACCACAATTGCTTTGTCCGAGTTCTTCTCAAAGAACGTGTACATGTATTCGATGTTCACATTCTCACGGCCCAGGACCTCGATCACCCGATGCAGCCCACCTGGCTTGTCCTCGATCTCGGCCGCGATCACATCGGTCTCCTGCGCAATAAACCCTTTCTCACGCAGCGCCCGCATGCACCGATGCCGATCATCCACGATGATCCGAAGCACGCCCAGGTCGGCCATATCCGCCATCGACAATGAGCGCACATTGATCTTCTCGTCGGCCAGCAGCTTGGTCACTTCCGCCAGCCGGCCTTTGCGATTCTCCAGAAACACCGAGACCTGTTTGGTAAACAGCATCCGTTCGCAGCTCCTCTACCGGGCCACAGCCAAAGCCGGGTGCGGCCATGATAGCGGGTAAAAACCCCCCGCGAAATCACGGATGCAAGGAACGATGCATTTTTCCCGCAGAAAGTTAGCATTCGCTACGCCGCCCCCGCCCGCCCTCTCGCCCGCCCGCCCTCTGCATATTCCCCCTCCGCTCACCGCTCCTCCCCACAGCCCCAACGGGGCGGCCAGTACATAGCCCAGGGTAGAGCGGTACTCCGCGTCGCCCTGGGTTCCGTCATGAACAAAACCCACAAGCCCTGCAAGGGCGAGACAACTTCGTCGTAGAAGCGACTTTGTAGTCGCTTTTTTTTGCAGGACTACCACAACTTCCGCGCACTCTCACGCACCAACGCCAATAGACTCACTTGCGAGAACACCGGGCCAAAGCTCGGCAGCACCGGCGGATTCACCGGCAACGAGGAGATGGCCGACCTGGTTTTGACGTAATTAATATCCGCGACATTGACCAGGTTGTTCCCATCGAAATCCGACCGGTAGCTGCTTATCGTCTCCGGCAGGGCGCTGCGGCTCTTGGTCTGATTGATATCGGCCACATTCACCTTCCCCAAACTCCCGCCGGTGGAATCCCCCGGCAGAACATCAAACCGGAAGGCAAAATCACCCCCCGCCACTCCATCGCCGGAGGGGAAGATGCTGGTACCGCCGACCTGGCTGTAACTCGTCGGATTCGTCCACTCCCCATCCAACGCATTACCGGCCGTATCCGTCACCGGTGTCGCTCCACTGCCGGGAAGAGCCACATACAGCTTATCCGCACCGATCACGGCCGAGAGCGACCACGTGGCCACATGATCCGTTGCGTTATAGCTAAAGCCTGACACGCTGTAGCTGCCCACCGACCCCACAATGGCAAACTGCGCCTGGGCCACCGAGACATCTTCACTAAAGGCAATCGAAATCCGGTTGAGGTTGCGCCAGGGAAGCGTCTGCAACTGCGCAGCTCCCGAGCCCACCGGAATCGCGTAGCCATAGGTAGAACTCGACCCGCTCATATTGGCCGCCAGGAACGAGAGGAAGCTCGTATTCCAGCTCGAACCCCTCACATACACCGCCGTGACCTTCGGCGCGCTGGTATCCACTTTCACCGCATACGGCGCTGACGCCGCCGTCGTATGCCCCAGCGTGTCGCTCGCCGCCGCCGTAAAGCTATAGCTCCCATCGGCCAGGCTGACGATGCCGTAATCAAAGAGCCAATTACCCGATGCGTCGGCCGTTACCATGGCCGTGAACACCCCATCCTGATAGATGCTGATGGTCATCGCCGGCTCGGATGTGCCATTGATCACCAGCGTTTGGTCGCTGGTGATCCCATCGCTACTGCCAATGCCGGTATCGGTGCTGATCCCGGTGATCGTCGGTACAATCTCGGCCGCATCAAGCACGCTGATCGTAAAAGCCTTCTCAAACCACAGTCCACCCTGATCGGTACTTCGGATTCGAATCGAGTAGCTGCTCTTGGCTTCGAAGTCGAACGAGGCGGCCGTCTGAACCTGATTGCCGCTGATGCCAAAGCTGCCATTGTCGGTACTACCCGTTCCGCTGACGAGGCTGTAGGTGAACGCGTCACCTGCATCAGGGTCCGTCGTGCCCAGCGTGCCGACCGCGGTTCCCGAAGGCTGGTTCTCAGCAGTGCTGCTATTCGAAAGAGCGACATCAGTCGGGATCTCATTGACATTCGTCACGCTGATCGTAAACGCCTTCTCAAACAACAGTCCGCCCTGATCGGTGCTTCGCACGCGGATCGAGTAACTGCTCTTGGACTCATAGTCGAACGGCCCGGCCGTCTTCAGAGCACTGCCCGAGATCGTGAAGCTGCTATTGTCCGTGCTCCCGGTCCCGCTCACCAGACTGTATGTAAACGTATTTCCGCTGTCCGGATCTGTTGTACTCAATGTGCCGACCGTTGTGCCTGTCGGCTGGTTCTCCGCAATGCTGTTGGCTGACAACGCGATGTTCGTCGGTGCCTCATTGACGTTCGTCACCGTGATCGTGAATGCCTTCTCAAACCACAGCCCGCCTTGATCGGTTGTGCGCACCCGAATCGAGTAGCTACTCTTCGATTCGAAGTCGAACGAAGCACCCGTCAGAAGCTGATTGCCGCTGATCGTGAAGCTGGCATTATTCGTGCTGCCAGTACCACTCACCAGCGTATATACAAATGTGTTACCCGCGTCCGGATCCGCTGTACTCAGCGTACCAACCACCGTCCCAATCGGCTGATTCTCAGCCACCGATGCACTGCTCAAGGCAACATTCGTCGGCGCCTCGCTCACATCCGTCACGCTGATCGTGAAGACCTTCTCGGACGAAAGCCCGCCCTGATCCGTCGTGCGAACCCGAATCGAATAGCTGCTCTTGACCTCATAGTTGAAGGAGGCAGCCGTCTTGAGTGAACTGCCCGAGATGGTGAAACTCCCATTGTCCGTGCTGCCGGTCCCGCTGACCAAAGAATACGTGAAGGTATTACTGGCATCGGGATCCGTGCTGCTGAGCGTTCCCACCACCGTCCCCACCGACCGGTTCTCAGCAATAGTGCTGGCCGACAGCGCGATGTCGCTTGGAGCACGATTCTCTGAGCTGTATTCATAGGCACCCATATCCACGATACCATCAATGATGCGTGCACCACCCGTTATGTCAGTCGTAACACCTGAAGGAACCCAGGCGTTGTCGCCGGCATTCACCGCCGGCGACGTCGCCGGTATATGCAGATCCCACTTCGTCCAGTCCGTCCCCGCTATGTTCACAAACTGAGGATCGATGGGGCTGGCGGTCGTGCCAACGAGGTTGCCATTGCTTCCATTGACCAGCGCTGTCTGCCCGCTACCGTCTGCAATTAGATTATTGGCTCCGCTGACAATGACCGCACTGCCAATTGCGTATATATCCGGGCCTGTGCCTGCACCTGTGGTATTTCGGGCCACAATCGTATTTTGCAGTGTGGATGCACCAGAAGATAGATGCACCCCGCCACTGGAACCGCTTGGTGCCGTGTTCCCGCTGATCGTCACATTCGTCAAAGTCGATGTACCATAGATCTGACACACTCCGCCACCGGAGAATGTCGATGTCGTATTCCCAATGATCATCACATTCGTCAGCGTCGATGTGCCATAGAGCTGATACACCCCGCCACCGGACAAGGACCCATGGTTCCCGCTGATCGTCACATTCGTTAGCGTCAATGTGCCATAGTACTGATCCACCCCGCCACCATTACCATATGACGTATTTCCGCTGATTCCCACATTCGTCATGGCCAGTGTGGCAGAGAACATATACACCCCACCACCGCCACTATTAGCGTCTATTGCCGTGTTCCCGCTGATCACCATCCGATTCAATGTGAGATGTGAACCGACCGCGTAGATCCCGCCAGCCCTTGCCGCATACCCTCCCGCAATGGTCATCCCGCTGATGTCCACATCGTACGCACCGCGAATATCCAGAACGCCGCTGACGCCTCCCCCACTTAACGTTAACTGACTAATACCCAGCCCCATGATGCTCACACTGCCACTGATCTGGTACGCCTGTCCATTCGTGCGAATGGCTCCGCTCAAGCCTGGAGCAAATTGGATTACATCGCCCACAGAGTACGAGCCGGCCGGTGCATCCCCCACAGCTTGATTGCTGTTGGCTGCGGCAAGCGCTTCACGCAGGGTGATCACCCCATCAGCCGCTGTGCTGTCTGCCAGGCTCGTCACCATATAGGTCACGCACGCCATCCCCGGCAGCACCGTTTCCACCGCACCAATGTTCACTCTCGCCCCTTGGATCCTTGCTGCCCCATAGACATCGGTACTGATCCCTATAGAAATCAGGCTGTTATCCCCTGCATCAATCGCTGGACTGCCCGGCAATGGCGACAGACCAATGCCAAAGCTCGTTCCCTCCGCGAGCATTGGATCAATCGGGCTGGCGCTGCTGCCCACAAGATTGCCATTGCTTCCATTAACCAGCGATGTCTGCCCACTGCCATCACCAATCAGGTTATTCGAGCCGTTGAGGCCGCCGCTACCACTGATATATACATCCGGGCCGCTGTCTGCAGCATTTCGGGCCACAATCGTATTTCGCAAGGCCAATGAGGCCAATGTGCCTGAGGGTTGATACACCCCACCACCGTATACCGCCGCCGTATTTCCGCTGATTGTCACGTTTATCAGCGTCGATGTCCCGTAGGACTGACACAGTCCGCCACCGGATTTTGCCATGTTCCCGCTGATCGTCACGTTCGTCAGCGTCGATGTGCCATCCGACTGATATACCCCGCCACCGTAAAGGCCAATCGTATTCCCGCTGATCGTTACATTCGTCAGTGTCAATGTGCCATGGTCTTGATACACCCCGCCACCATAGCCACCAGATATGTAGCCTCCCGTCAGCGTCATACCCCCAAGATTCACAATCGTTGTGCTGAGGGAACTGCCGACCGAGATAACGCGACTCTTATTTGCCGCATCGATGGTTAGGGGCCTCGAACCGAATCCCACAATGCTGATCGCTCCCTTGGTCCACGAAGAAATGTCAATGCTGACGGCGTCAGCACTGCTGGCATAGGTGATCGTGTTCTGCGCATCCGTCGTCCGCAACACCACCAGATCCGGCAGCGTGGTACCCCCGGCCGTCGTGATCGCACTCTTCAGATTCGCCACACTCAACTGATCTGGCGTGATCTCAATGATGTTGATCGAAGCCATGTCCGCCGACAGATTGAAGCCCGGATACGTGCTCCGGATCGTGTCATACTCCCCCGCCGTCACCGCCAGCAGCACCCGCCCCTCCAGCGCCTCCACGCACGCCTTCCCAATGCCCTTTAGCCCGGCATTCCGACACGAAGATCCCGTTCCACCCGCCACCCGATGCCGCTTCGCCATTGCCGACCTCATTCCCATAACCAAGAAGACAATGATTGCTCCCGGAGCCACATAACCCACGCCCCGGAATGACATAAAACCTTAACGCCCCCGGCTACCGGACACAAGCGCCAAACCCACCATCTTTCCGCCCTTGGCTCTCCGTCCTCCGCTCTCCGCGTCTCCCTCTCGCTTTCTGCCCCTCTCGCCCTTGGCATTCCCCTCTCCCGCTCTTCCCTTGCCGCTCCCTACCCGCACCAGTACACTCACCCCCCGTTTCAAAACAGCGAAAGGAATCAGCGAACATGCTTCGTCTTGCAGTGATCGGCGGCGACGGTACCGGACCCGAAGTTGTAGCCGAGGGCCTCAAGGTCCTCTCGGCCGTCTCCAAGAAGGTCGGCTTCGAGTTCTCCACCAAGGACTTCAACATCTCCGGCGACCGCTACCTCGCGGCCGGCGGCGATCCCAACAAACAAACCATCCCCGTCATCCACGAGGAGGAAATCGCCCAGCTCCGTACCTATGACGCCATCTACCTCGGCGCCGTCGGCCATCCCAAGATCGCCCCCGGCATCCTCGAAAAGGGTGTCCTCCTTCGCCTCCGCTTTGAACTCGACCAGTACATCAACCTGCGCCCCGTGAAGCTCTACCCCGGCGTCGAGACGCCCCTGGCCGGCAAGAAGCCCGAGGACATCGACTTCATCGTCGTCCGCGAGAACACCGAAGGCATCTACACCGGCATGGGCGGCGTCCAGTACAAGGGCATGCCCTCCGAAGTCAGCACCCAGATCAACTGCACCACCCGCTTCGGTGCTGAGCGCGCCATCCGCTTCGCGTTTGACCTCTGCCGCCGCCGCAACTCCAAGAAGAAGATGGTCACCCTGGTCCACAAGACCAACGTGCTGACCTTCGCCGGCAGTACCTGGTTCAACGCCTTCAACGAGATCGGCGATAAGGAATACAAAGACATCAAGCGCGACTACAACCACGTTGACGCCTGCTGCATGTGGTTCGTGAAGAACCCCGAGTTTTATGATGTGGTCGTCACCGACAATCTCTTCGGCGACATCATCACCGACCTGGCCGCCGTCATTCAGGGCGGCCTGGGCGTCGCCGCCGGCGGCAACATCAATCCCAAAGGCGTCAGCATGTACGAGCCCATGGGCGGCAGCGCCCCCAAGTACACCGGCCTGAACGTCATCAACCCGATGGCCGCCATCGGCGCTGTGGCCATGCTGCTCTCCGAAACCGGCAACAACAAGGGCGATAAAAAGCTCGCCCAGGCCGGCGACATGGTCATGAAGGCGATCCTGGCAACCACCCCGAAGATGAAGAGCCAGGCCGCCGGCAAGATGGGCTGCGGCACCAAAGAAACCGGCGACCTCGTCGTCTCAGCCCTCTAATCGGGACGCATCTACCGACCAAAACGCACCGCAGGGCGGCCGATCCGGCCGCCCTGCCCGTTTTCCGCCATCTCATCCCCGCTTCCACCTCGCCCGCAGGTACTCCAGGTAAAATAGGGCGTTCTCCACCGGCACATTGCTCGGGATATGGTTTCCCACAGCGCACATGAACCCAGGGCAATCCATCGCCAGTTTCAGTGTGGCATCCACTTCCGCCGCGATCTGCTCACTTCGCCCGAACGTCAACGTCCGGCAATCCACCTTGCTCCCGACAATGCAGTGCGTCTTACCATATCGCTTCACCACCACGTCCAGGTCGGTCAGCGGCTCGAAGATCAGCCCATCCGCCCCCGCCTCCACGATGTCATCGACGAACATGGTAAAATTCCCATCAGAGCAGAACAGCACCTTTTTCCCCGCCGCATGCAGCACCTTCCACAGTTCCGCATAGCGGGGGAAGATCACCCGTCGATAAAAGTCCGGATGCATGAACGGACCGGCCGTCCACACCATGTCGTCGTGCTGGATGAACACCGGCGTCGTGGTCTTCGCCCACGCTTTCATGTGGTGCAGCGTCAACTGGAAGAACGAATCGAGCACCGCCTCAAACTTCTTCTGGTCGGCCGCCGCCTCCAGCAGCATATCCCACCCAAACGCATCAATCGCCCCCGACACGATCGTCTTGTAGTATCCGCCCGTAAGAACCTGATTCTCGAAAGCCTTCTGCCCATCGTCATACGACCTCTGGTAGTACGTCACCAGTTCCCCAAAGTCCGGCAGCCCATACTCCTTCACCGCATCAAAGGTCCACACTTCTTCGGGTGACCTAAACGGGCTTGGCTTGGGTTGACGCCGATCCACGCCACCTTCCAGGAAGTCGGCATGCCCCATATCCGTCACTCGCCCGCGCTTCTCCCACCCCACCGGCCCATCATTCGTGGACCAGATCAGGTCCATCTCAAGGGCATCTTCAAAGCGCTGCGGGGTCGCACCCGGCATCGTCATAAAATGCCGCCGCAAGGCATCATTGGAGCAGTACTCCGTGTGTCCAAGCCGAGGGCCAGAACGAAGGCAAATGCAGTCCATGCCAATCTGGTAGCTCATGCACGCAAAGCATACCGCAGGAGCGAATCGATTACCTCGCCCGGATCGTCTCGTACAGCACCAGCGATGCCGCTACCGCGACATTCAGCGAATCGCACCGCCCCAGCATCGGAATCTTCACCAGCTCATCGCATACCGCCAGATGCCCCTCTTGCAGCCCATACCGTTCGCTGCCCATCATCAACACCACTGGCGACGTGTAGTTCCCTTGCGTATACGCGATCTTTGCCTCCAGCGATGTCCCGACCACGCGGAAGCCGCTGGCGGGCTTCCAGCGGGCAAACTCTTCCAGCCGGCAGCGCACCACTTGCTGTGTAAAGATCGCCCCGCGACTTGCCTTCACGGTGGCGGGGGCAAATGGGTCCGTCGAGGCATCCATCAGGATTACCCCGCGCGCCCCGATCGCATCGCATGTCCGCAGGATCGTGCCCAGGTTCGGCGGATACTGGATCGCATCCAGCGCGATCCACACGCCTTCCGCGCGGATGTCCTTGAGCGTGATCTCATGCTGCCTCACCACGCCCAACAGCCCGTGCGACCGGTCATCGGTGATGCTGCCAAACACATCGACCGACACGTCGATCCGCGGCGCCTCGCGCTGCTCCAGTTCCCCCAGCACCTTCAGGCCAAACTCGCTCTGGCAAAGCTCCTCGCACACCACCACCAGATCGATCGCCGCGCCAGTCTGCACCGCCATCCCAACCAGCCCGATCCCCTCGGCCAGAAAACATCCCGTGCTCTGCCGAGCCTTCCGCTCCTGCAGCGCCCGCACCGCCTTCACCCGCTCGTTTTGCCTGCTGACAATAACCACGCCCTGAGCCTTTACTCTCATTTCGCCGATGGATCAACCAGCCGGCCAACAAACAGCACGGTTCCCGTTGCCCGCTCAATGATCGCAAAGACAAACGGATGATCTGCCACAAATGCAACCGGCTCCTCCTGCTGCCTCATTGCGGTTGGCCGCATCATCACTCCTGTTGCGCCGGCCGCCTCCGTGCCTTGCTCATCCACTTCGACGAAAGCCTGATGAACCACGTTCGAAATCCGCAGCGCACCCTCTTCTCGCATCCCCGTGAAATCGGCCTGGGTACCGAACGCCGAGGGCATCCCCATCTTCGTCAGAGGCTGGACCAGATCCGCCTGATACCGCAGCGTAAAGCGTGGCAGAGCAAGAGATACGCGCCGCTTCGTGGCCTTCTCTTTCAGTGACGCCAGTGTTGTCGGCAGCGACTCCTCCAGTTGCTTCAACCCATCCTGCTGCCGCGGCAGCAGGATGAACATCGACAGTGACCCACCGCGATACGGCAGTTCGATCATCTGCGTTCCGGCATCCTCCGCGTATGCTGCCGAGAACACCTTACCCATCATCTTCGCCTTTACCGTCTTGCCTCCGGTCGCCTTGAAATCGCCGTCCCGCGTCATCCGCGGCTCAAACTGTTCCAGCCAGTTCGCCTTGAGGTATATCGCATTGACCAGAACAAGCTGCGTGTCCGGCCGGATCGCTCCGCTGGCAATCAGGTCCGTAATGCGCTGCTGCGTCTTATCACTCACCCACTTGTTGATCTTCTGTCGGGCCGCCTCTGCTGCGCCGCGGAAATCTGCCTGGAGAAGATCCGATTCGTAGTCCTGCCGCAACTGTTGCAGGAACGCCGGCCCAAACTCGATGCCCTCCTGTCCCCAGAGGCTGTTGGCAATGCTCAGTTGCACTGCCCCGCCGCTCTGCAGTGCGGAGATCTGTTTGGCGAGCAATCGGTACTGAGCACCGGCCGCCGCCGCATCCGCCACACCCAGCACCTGGCCCATTTCCTTGGCCGTTGCCCCGCGTGCCCCAGCCATGGTCATGGCCAATGCCGACTGGATACTCGCCGGCGAGACAAACACATTCCCATCGCCGCGCGCCAATTCGCCGTACAAACGCGTTTCAAAGGCACTCACAGGATTACCCTCTTTCGCCATCGGCGTCTGAGCCATACCTGCCTGTAGCCAGCCTATCCATGCCGCAAGCACGACCAGCATTGCCTTCTGCATATCTTACCTCACCGCTTTGCCGGGCTTGCCCCACTCCGTTGCGTCCACTGGGTTGCCAGAGACACCAATAGCTGAATCGCCACAGGCAGCGCATCATCATTGAAGTCGAATGACGGGTTATGCAACCCGGGACAGTCCGTACTGCCTTCGGGGCACAATCCAATCAGCGTAAAGCATCCAGGCACCTTTTCGAGGTAATAGGCGAAGTCCTCGCCACCCATGCTCGGGGCAGCCGCCGGCACAAATGCATCCGCGCCGAAAGTGTCTTTCGCCACCTCGCGCACATAATCAGCCATCTCCGGCGTATTCACCGTCGGCGGATACCCTTCAGACCAGACGAACTGCAACTGCACATCGTGCGTCATCGCCACACCCGCGAGCCGCCTTCGCATCGCCTCTTGCACTGCTTGACGAGTCTGGTGCGTCAGCGTCCGCGCTGTCCCTTCGATTGTCGCCGTCGGCGGGATGATGTTCACTGCCGTTCCGCCGGTGATCCTACCAACCGTTACCACGACACTCTCAACGGGATTCGTGTCGCGACTGACGACCTGCTGCAGCGACAGCACCGCAGCGCACGTCGCCACAATCGGATCACGCCCCAGATGTGGAAAGGCGCCATGCGTCCCTTTGCCGACAAACGTGGCTGAAAAGTTGTCGGTTGACGCCAGTAGCGGCCCAGGCCGAGTTGCCACTTTGCCCAAAGGTATGCCCGGCCAGCCATGCAATCCAAAGATCGCCAACGGCTTGGGGCCCAACCGGCCGTCCATTACCCCTGCACGAACTAGCCTTTCGGCGCCACCACCGCCTTCCTCGGCCGGCTGGAAAATCAGTTTGACACAGACATCCAGGCTCCGCTCGATCTTCTTGAACACTGCGGCCGCGCCCAGAAGCGCTGCCGTATGTCCATCGTGCCCGCATGCATGCATCCGGCCTGGGATCGTCGAGGCATATGCTGCTCCGGTCGCCTCTGTGATGGGCAGCGCATCGATATCCGCCCGCAGCGCGATGCACGGTAGTTGCGGATCGCCGATACACGCGATGGTAGCGGTCGGAGCCTCGCTGGGCGCCGGCAGATATGCCACGCCAAGCCGATCCAATTGCCCGCGAATCAGTGCTGCCGTCTGATGTTCCTCGAACATTACTTCCGGCGTCTGATGCATTTGCCGGCGGAATGTCCGCATCGCTGGACTGACCTGCGTTACCAATGATGCGATATCTCCGCCCGCTCCATCGTTTCTTCGGTTCTTTCGTGCCATGGTTATATCCTATGCTCGTGGCGGGAGTTGCGGCGGTCAAGCCGCAAACCGCATTGGATAATCCCAGCGTGTATGCCATCGGACATATACCTATAATCCCCGCCCATGAATTCACGCGAACGACTTCGGACCATCATTTCCGGCAAGCCCGCCGACCGCTGTGGCTTTTGGCTGGGCCAGCCCGATAAAGCCACTTGGCCGATCCTGCACACCTACTTCGGCACCAAGAGCGACGAGGAACTTCGCCTCAAGCTCGGCGATGACTTCCGCTGGATCGGCGCCTGGGAATACCGCGATGCAAAGGGGCTGGGCATGTTCCCCATCCCGGACAAGCACTCACATGGCGATCCGGGTCCGCTCGCTAACTGCGACGACGTCAGGCAGCTCGACGAACTCTACGATTGGCCGCGGCCTCAGTTTATGAACTTCGCCGCAACGCTCCAGAACCTCCGATCCGCCGGCCCTTACTACCGCGCCAGCGGTTTGTGGACCTGTTTCTACCACAACGTCATGGATCTCTTCGGCATGGAGAACTACATGGCGTTCATGTACGAGCGGCCGGAAATCGTCCAGGCCGTCACCGACCGCGTTTGCCGATTTTACTATGATGCCAATGAGCGTTTCTTCCCCCTCGCCGGCGATGATGCCGATGCCTTCTTTTTCGGCAACGATTTTGGCACCCAACTCGACCTGATCTGCGGTCCCGCGCAGTTCGACCAGTTCATCCTTCCATGGTTCAGGCGGTTTACGGAGCAAGGCCACCGCTTCGGCAAGCACGTCATCCTTCATTCCTGCGGCGCCATACACCGCGTCATCGGTCGCCTGATCGACTGTGATGTAAACTGCCTGCACCCCATCCAGGCACTGGCACGCAACATGGATGCCCAAACCCTTGCCCACGACTTCGGCGGCCGCATCGCTTTCCTCGGCGGCGTTGATACCCAGCACCTCCTGGTTCACGGCACACCCCAGGACATCCGCGACGAGGTACGCCGCCTTCAGGACACCTTGGGCCCTTGCCTGATCGTCAGCCCCAGTCACGAGGCGATCCTGCCCAATGTGCCTCCGGCCAATATCGCAGCCATGGCCGAGGCTGCCGTTGGCGGCTAGGCCCTGTCTGAAAAAACATCCAACCACTGTATCATCTGCCCCAGCCATGACTTCTAAAGACCATCGTTCCGCCGGTTACCGTTCAGCAACCGCCGGCGGACTGATCGCCCTGCTGCTCTGGAGCACGACCTTCGCGCTAGCGCGCAGTGCGTCCGAACAGGTCGGCTCATTCACCGCCGCCGCCGCCATCTATGGCGTCAGCGCAGCGGCCGCCTGCATCAGCCTCCTGTTTGTCCCAACAAAGCTTCAGCAGATGTTGCGTCTGCCACGCCTCTACCTGGGCGTGTGCGGGCTTTTGTTCGTGCTCTACATGATCGCCCTCTACATCGCCATCGGCCTGGCGCATGATCGCACTCAAACCCTGGTCGTCGCCCTGCTGAACTACCTCTGGCCGGCATTGACCATTCTGCTATCGCTCCCGCTGCTGCGTGTGAAGGCGACTCTGCTGTTGCTGCCGGCCACCGTTCTGGCAATCGCGGGCGTGGCTCTGGTGCTGATGCAAGGTCATGACCTCTCATGGCATGCTCTGGCCGTCAGTTCCCTGGCCAACCCGGCCGCCTACCTGCTGGCGACATTCGCCGCCATCGCCTGGGCTCTATACTCGAACCTCACCCGCCGTTGGGCAGGAGGGTCGGGGCCAGGCGCAGCCGAACTGTTTCTATCGGCCACAGCACTGGCCATGCTCCTGCTCTCGCTTACATCTCATGAGCCGCGCGGCTGGACAATCCGCGCTGTAGCGGAGGTCACGGCCATGGGTCTGGCTAACTGGACTGCCTACCGATTGTGGGACACCGCCATGCGCCGGGGCAACATGTCCCTGGTCGCCGCCGCCTCTTACGGCACTCCCCTGCTATCTACCGTGGTCAGTTGCCTCTATCTTGGCGTCACCGCCGGTGGAAGCCTGTGGGTTGGATGTCTGTTACTCATCGCCGGCTCGGTTCTGAGTTGGGTATCGATCCGAGTTCCTGTCCGGGTACAATGCAGCCCTGAGAAGGAGACCCATGATCCAGCGCACCAGCCTGTCGCAAACCCTCGATGCCGTAAATGAAGCCGCATTCTTCCAAAAGAAGATAGCCCGGTCAGAGGCAAGAGCCATTGCCAACTGGATCGCAGCCCGCCACTGCGTTCCTGGTACCTACGCCCGCATGTTCGGGCTCTTTCCAGACGAGCGTGCCAACGGCTTCCGCCTGTTTACCGGCGAACGGATCACCAATGCCGCGGCCCGTCATATTGCCGGCGAAGAGGCCTGCCGCGCTCTGCTACTGCTCAATGCCAACTCCTCCGCGGCCAGAGAAGCCCTGCGGGATGCGACAACCGACATGCTACAGCGCCTCGGCCCGGCCGATGCCGCCGGCCCCAGACCCGACGATGGTCAGATGCATTGGCTCTGGCCGTACCGAGGTGGCACCTACTGCTGCGGGGCATGCTCAGTCAGTCTTTGGCGTCACATCACGGCCGGCGGGTTGGATGATGCCCGGCGTCGGCTGGAGCGGGGCATGAAATGCCTCAATACCTGCCGCAAAGGTGATGGCACCTGGCGCATTTTTCCCTTCTGGTATACGCTCTCATCGCTGGTCGAGATGGATTTAAAGCCCGCCATTGAGGAAATGCGCTTCGCCGCCCGGCGCTGCGAAGCGGCCGCTGGGCGCAATAACACTGAAAAGTACGCGCAGCGCCGAATCGAACTTGCCAAACGGGTCCTCGCGAAAGTATAGCGATAGGTACGATCGTAAACGGGCAGGGAGTCGCCGATCAGTTGCAGGCCGGCGATACAGGAGCCTGGAAAAAACCCCGCACACTGAGTCTTCCCTTGATCTCGTGCGGACTACAACACTCCACTTAGCCCGGACAGATCTTCACGGGTGATCGCGCCCACGATCGGCGACTCGGTGTCGTGGTTGTAGTCCAGCGGAAGGTCAAGCCAGTACAAGGCAAAAATGCGGTAGACCTTGCCCAGCGACTTCGCTTTCAGCACTTCGTCGGCATATAGCTCGGCCTTGATGCTGTCGCTACCCCCCAAATGAGAGATAAGCTTCCGGTGGCCCATGACGATGCACAGGATGTCCTGTGGGCGCGTCTCATTCAGCAGCCAGCCGACAGCCTGGGTGTCATCGGGAAGTACACAAAGCGAATCAAGGCTGGTCCAGGGAACGTTGTCAGTCTCGTGTTCCCACATCTCAGGATTGATCACGGAAAGACGATACGCCGCGGACTGCATCAGCAGCTCAAACCGCTCTTCCACCGCTTTCTTGACCTCTGCGACTGACATTCAAATCACCTTATACATCCGATTTCCCGTCGGCCACAGCCTACCGTAGGACGTGAACCTGTACCATACAGGAATCGTCACGATTCGCAAAACAAAATCTCTTCTATTTACCCACCTGCCGATGAGCTCCGCCCAATCGGTTTAATAGTACCTGCTATGTCGCGAAACGCGATCGAGGTAACGCCCCATCGCTGACAAATCCAAGTTAGCGATCACACTACTGAGGCAGGTGCGTATCCGAACTCTCGATGTTCTGCATCGCCTTCACCGGCAGCGTGATGGTGAAGGCAGTTCCTTCGCCCGGACGAGACTGCACCGCAATCTCGCCATCGTGTTCCGCCACAATCTTCCGCGTTACCGCCAGACCCAGACCGGTGCCGCGATTGCCCTTGGTTGAGTGAAACAGCTCAAACATATGGGATTGCACGTTGGGCAGAATACCGGTGCCATTGTCAACCACTTGCAGGATCGAACGGTTGTTCTTGGCATCATAGCGCGTCACGACTCGAATCAACCCTTTGCCCGGTTCCACGGCATCCAGCGCGTTGCCAATGAGATTCAGCAACGCCTGGTGTATCCCGTCCGGGTCCAGCGGTATCGGCGGATGATTCTCATCCAGGTCGGCCACCACCATCACCTGCCGCTCATTGGCCGTCCCGGCGACCAGTTCCATGCATTCTTTGGCGATGGTGTTCATCCCCACCATCTGCAACTGCGGTTCTCGCTCCTTGCTATAGGCCAGCAGGTTCATCGTCAGGTTGTAGATCCGATCCAGATTCCGCTCAACGATGTGCCAGCCTTTGAATGCCTGGTTCAGGTTTTGCGATTTGAGGCCCATCTCCACCACGTCCGCCCCGCCGCGCAACGCCTGGAGGATGTTCTTGATGGAGTGCGAGAGCGCCGCCGTGGTTTCACCAATGGCCGCCAGTCGCTCACTCTTGAGCTGAGTCTGGTACAGTTTGAAGTTCTGGATCGCCATCCCCGCCTGCATTCCGATCGCCGTAAGCAGGCGAAGCTGCTCGGGGGCATAGGTGTAGTTGCGCACCGAGGAATCCACGTAGATCAATCCAACGATCGCATCCTGTCCCTTTTCGGCAAGGTTCGGCGCCTTGATCGGCACGCACAGAGCTGAACGGATCCCCAGGTCATGCACGCTCTTGCCGATGCTGAAGCGCTGGTCGGCCATCGCATTCGAGGAGAGCACCCCTTCGCCCGTCTGCAGCACGTGATTGATGATCGTCCGCGAGGCGTGGATCTTCTCCTCCTGCTGTGGATCCTCATGTTTGCCGCCGGCATGGGCCCCATCGCGCGAGCGCACAACCGCTGGCGCCAGCTCGCCCGTCTCCGAGTCCAGCAGGAGGATCACCCCATGATCGGCCTTCACATTCTCAAACACCAGGTCCATCACAATCTCGACAAGCTGGCCCACCGACATGGTGCTGCCCAGGGTAGCGCCAAGCTGATACAGTATCTTCAGGTTCGCCATCGCCACGGCCGATGGCTCAGGGACCGCCAGGATCATCGAGTCTTCGTTCGATGACATCTTGTGCATGATCGATGAATCCATCCCCGTCTCAGATCCGGCGATGTTGAGCACACCGGTGGACCGCGATACTCCCGGCTGCGTGCCGAAGACCATCAGCGTCCGCCCCACGCGGATCTGGTCACCCAGCTTCAACTCCGCCCGATCCGCGACCCGCGAACCATTGAGATAGGTGCCGTTGATGCTCCCCAGATCGTGCAGAACCCACGCGCCGGCGCCGGGGATCAGCTCGGCATGTCGGCGGCTCACGGTGTCATCCGTAATCAGCATCTGCCGGCTCTCACGGCCGACCAGGATCACCTGATCCGGCAGCTCGTACCGCCGTCCCTTGTCGCGGCCCTGTAATACCAGAAGTGTAATCACGAGTTGTACAGCCTATCGCATTGCCACGCCCCTGCAAAGCGGCCTGAACCGAACCGTGACACGCTCCTGGCCAGATTAGCCATCGCCATTCACGACGCTACTGCTTCACGGCAACCGGCTTGCCGTTATTCTTTGCCGATTCATACATCGCCAGGATGATCGCCACCGCTTTACGGGCTTCCGACCCACACGTATCGGCCTCTTTGCCAGCTTCCCATGAGCTCAGGATGTGATGGATGTTCAGAGCGTGAAAGTCAGCCGGCACATCTGCAGCGCTTGACCCACCACCGGTGCTCGCGCCTTGCTTGCCGTTGATCCGCTCGATCATGTCCTTGTCTTCCGGGCGCTCCTCACGGAACTTCCAGGTCTTGAGGCTCCATTCGGTGCACGCTGTGCCGTTTTCGCCGCCGACCTCAATGCGCACCGGACCGCCCGGATACATTGCGGTCGTCCCCATGATCGTACCGAAAGCGCCGTTCTCAAACTGCAACGAGCATGAAAGCGTATCCTCCACCTCGATCTTGGCATGGATCCGGCTTGAGGCATATGCCGACACCTGTTTCACAGGTCCCACGATCCACTGCAGCAGGTCGATCGCATGCACCGACTGATTCATGATCGCCCCACCGCCATCCAGCTTCCACGTTCCGCGCCATCCGCCATCTTCGTAGTACTTGTCAGCTCGGTACCAGGGCGTGAAACATCCAGCCCAGGCGATTCGCCCATAGCGTCCTTCGATCGCTGCCTGCTTCAGCGCCCGATTCGCCGGATTCCAGCGGTTCTGGAATATGCCCGCGAGTTTCACACCGCAGCGCTGCGCCGTCTCGACCATGCGATCGATCCGGTCAAGCTGGATCTCCAGCGGCTTCTCGCTGATAACATTCTTGCCCGCCTCCATCGCCATGATGATCGTGTCCATATGGGCGCCCGATGGGATGGCGACATGCACCACATCGATCTGCTCCTTCTTGAGCATCTCTGCCATGTCGCTGTAGATGGGAATGGCCGGCAGCTTGTTCTTATCCAGCGCCGCCTGCGCCTTGGCTGGCACGATGTCGCACAGAGCAATCAGCTCGGCATTGGGTAACTGCGGAACCAGCCGCACATGCCACTCGCCAGCCATACCCGTTCCAACCACCGCGCATCGCCACTTCTTTGCCATAGTGGCTGCGAAGTTACAGCAGGCCGAGCAAGGTGACAAGGCTTGAAGTAGCACGGCTGACCCCAGCCGTAGCCAAACCGCCGGCGCAGCCGCTTCCCTATACACTATCTCTCACGCTACTTGCTGCCTTGCACCGTTGTTGCTGGCTGCTTCTCTTCTGGCGGCTTGGTCTTCTGGAAACTCCGATACAACAGCAGGTCATAGACAATCTTCAACCCCCCGCCGATGTATAGCGGAAACGACATGAAGGGCACGCTGTGCAGCAACGGACCGGCCAAACTCGGCGCTGCCATCGCTCCTACACTGCGCGCCACCCCAGTGACCCCGGCCGCAGCCGACCGCTCATCGGGATCCACCACGGCCATCGTATAGCTCTGCCGCGTGGGTACATCCATCTGGCTGATGGCAAAGCGTGCCCACAACAGACAAATGGCCGGCCATTGGTTCTCTGGCCAGATCCACGCCGCCAGCGGCACCAGCATCAACAGGATGTTCGAGGGAAGGTGGGTAAACACCATCGTGTTGATCAACCCGATTCGTGCCGCCAGCCATGAAGCCGACAACGCCGAAAAGCCGGCCAAAATGTTCGCACCGAAAAACACGTCTCCGAGGCGGGCATCGCTGACTTGATACTTCTGCTTCAGCCACAACGCCACGAACGGCATGATCACAAACCCGCCGGCAAAAGCATCGATGGAAAACAGGCCAGAGAGTTTCAGAACCGTGCGTTTGGACTTGTGCAGCCCCAGCCACATGCCCGGTTTTCTCACCGGGTTGCTCACCTCCACGCCCGGCGACAGGCACAGGAAGGCCCCCGCCATCGCCAGCCCCAGCAACCCATATCCCAGAATGACCCATTGGTAGCTGCGAAGAGCCGTCACATCATGCCCCTGCAACGTGCTTGCCAGATGCCCGGCGGCATACGCCCCCACCGCCGTGCAGAACGACCCCATAAGATTGTACCAGGCAAAGATGCTCGTACGCCGGTTGTCGGCAATCACGTGAGACAGGCTGGCCTGCTCAACCGCCAGGAACGGACCTACTTCATTGCCACTGGGACTGATCACGCCGATGGTCGCCGTAAGCAGCAGCAACCAGAAGTTATCGGTCAGGGCAAACCCTATGCTCGCCAGCAGCATCAGCCCTGCACCCACCAACAGCGTCTTGCGCCGCCCGAACCGGTCCGCGGCCGTTGTCAGCCAAAGCGAGATCGCTGTGTCGCCCACCAACGTCATGGTCAGCAACACACCGATCCAGGTTTCGGAGTATCCCAAGGCAACGAGGTATTGCCCCAGAACGACGGCCATGAAGCCATAGGCAAACATGCGAATCGCCCGGCCGGCAAACAGCAGAGCACGATCACGTCCTAGATGAGCTGCAGCACTCTGATCCATAGCCACCAGCATAACGCGGACAATGCCGCTGAACCAGAAGTGGAAGTAGGTGGGTCGGGCGCCTCGCCCGACATGTGCTTGGGGCGCCTCGCCCCAAGCAGGGCATAGGCAAGCAATCTGGACAACCACGTAGGTCCAACCCCGTAGGATCGGGATCTTGAATGCACTCCCGACGTCCCGCCCTTGCCGCCCTTACTCAGCAAGCCAAATACCGGCCAAGCCGGAAGGAAACCGTCTGGAGAGAGTTCCGGTGCATTCTTGTTCCGGTGCATTCCTGCTGGCGAGGTCCGGCGTCGCGGAATAGACTGAACCGCTATATGGGACGTAACTATTTACCGTGCCACGGCAGGATTATGACGAATCGGGCTGCGGCTTATCCGGGAAGTCAAAGGGCTGGTTGGCCCACGACGCCATCAGCATGTCCTTGTAGGTCTCCAGCAGCGGCAAGTCGTGCTGGCGGATC
>CAIQIQ010000133.1 GCA_903871935.1 uncultured Phycisphaerales bacterium | reverse complement strand
TCGCCTGCCCTTTGCTTTGATCGGCCTGGGCACGGTGATCGCACTGTTGCTCTGGGCGCGCAAGGCGGCCAGCTCTTTTGAGTATGCCGCCTGGTGCGTAGCGCTACTGGGGTCGGTGTCCTTCTTTCTCTACTGCCGGCAAGCGCGCTACTATGCACCTGCCTTGGCGTTTACGCTGGGCGCCTGCTGGGCGTACTGGTCACTGCTGCGAGGGCGCGGGCGCAGGCGCGAGTTGATCTTGGGCCTGATGCTCGCGGGCGTGCTCATTTCCAACTATCTATGCTGCGCAGCGCTGATGCTGTCGTTGTTCGCCGATTACATGCTGTGGGGAAGAACGCGCAAACGGCTGAGCCTCCGCGGCCTGGCTGCCATCGCCTTGCCGCTGCTGATCGTCGGTCTTCCCGTGCTTTGGATCTGGTACCCGCTCGGGCGGTATGCGAGTGATGCCCTGGATCCGTCTGAGCAGGGGGCATGGTTGCGAAAGGCCAGGTACTGCTGGTGGTTCTTCCGCGATGCCAGTGTCTCGCAGCTTGTCGCTGGCGTGCTGCTGGTGGCTTGTCCCTGCCTCTTCAAACTGCAGCGCAACACCTGGCATCTGCGCATCCCCTGCGCGATCGGAGTCTATCTTCTGGCAAATGCTCTGCTGGCGCCGCAGGGCGGCTGGGATTTTGCCGCCATCCGCTACGCCATGCCGGTGGTGCTGGGTGGCTTGGCTCTGACCGTGCTGGTCAGTGGCGCCGTATACGCGCGCAGCCACGCGGCCGGGGTGGCCGTGCTGCTGCTGGCATCACTGACCAATGTGCTTTACCTCGACTGGGTAGGTGGCTGGCTGATCGGGCCGGTGCCGAAGCTGATGCCGGCACTGTTCATCGGCGAACTGCTGCAACCGCAGGAGGAGCCATATACCCCGGTGGCCCAGTGGGTTCGCGAGAACGTGGCGCCAGGAGCGCTTGTGGTGGTCGGCCCCACCTATGCGCGGTATCCGCTGATGTATCATGCGCCCCAAGCAGTGTATGGCTGGCAACTAAGCCCGGAAACGGCAGAGAAACGTTTCGCTGGCGTGGATCCGCGGCAGATCCGGGGCAGTGTGGCGCCGGACTATATGGTGTGTTTCGGGCCAGGGTTCGCGATCCTGAAGGCGGAGATGAACCGGCGGCTGATACCCGGGCTGGCATACACGCCGGTGGCCGCTATCGACCGCTATTCGATTGAGGAGTATCGTCCTGAGATCTATATGCGCCGGTTCGGCAAGCCTCCTCCGTATCCGCCGCAGTTCCAGATCCTGATCTTCAAGCGGGCGCCGGCCCTGGACCGGCTGTTGCCTGGCGCTCCGCAAGAAGGTGTGTGGCACACCGGCGAAGGTTAGAATGGACAACCGAGCTATGATGCGACAACCGCTGGGCGAATATCGGCGCGATATCCTCACCTGTGCCGGTGCGGTCGTGGCTGGCGCTGGCTCTCGGAGTGAATGCGCACCTGCTATTTCCCGTGGTGTCTGAGGTGCGATTGCCATAGGTACAGCGCGCGGGTATAGGAGGCACGTGGACCCACATCTGGAAAGTAGACTGCGCAGCGCAATCTTCCTGGTGGCCTTGTGCATCGCTACAGTGTTTCTGTTTCAGAACCTTGGCGCGTACAGCCTCTGGGATGATGAAGCGTACACGGCTTTGGTGGCTCAGGGTGTCTGGACGACCGGTGATACCGAAGCGCAAATCGGGCAAAATCTGGTCGCCCCAGCCAACGCTTTCAGCCTGGTCGGCACCAAGGAGCGCTCGCAGCCGCCACTGATGTTCTTCATCGCCGCACCATCCATCGGTTTGCTTGGACCAACATCGTTTGCGGCGCGGCTGCCCTTTGCATTGATCGGTATGGCGGCCGTGTGCGGCATTCTCGCCTGGGCGCGCAAGAGTGCCTCGCTGAGCGAATATGTGGCGGTGGTGCTCGCGACGCTTGGCAATGTGTCACTATTTCTGTACTGCCGGCAGTCGCGCTACTACGCCCCCGAGCTGCTGTTTGTCTTGCTGTGCTGCTGGGCGTACTGGCAGATCTTGCGGGGGCAGAGGCGATACCTGCTGCTGGGCCTGAGCTTCCTGGGCGCGTTCCTGGCGAACCCCCTCACTGTAGTGGCATTTGCTCTGGTGTTGGGCCTTGACTGGCTGCTGTTTGTCCGCCGCCGGGCAATGCCAACATGGAAGGATCTCATCAGGCTTGCTGTACCCATCATGCTGGTTGGCATCCCGGCGTTCCTGGTCTGGTGCCCGTTGGGAAAACATGCCATGGATGTCAGCCATGAGCCGGTCGGCCCCCTCAAGGTGCTGAGGCACTGCTGGCTGTTCCTGCGCGATGCAAGCGTCACGGAGCTGATACCGGGCATTGCCATGGTCCTGATGCCGCTGCTGTATCTCTGGCATCGCTGCAACTGGTATCTGCGGATTCCGCTGGCCAGCGCGGGATTCCTGGTACTGCTGGGGCTGCTGGCGCCGCGTGGTGACTGGCATTATGCCAACATCCGCTATGCGATGCCGGTGTTGCTGGGTGGCATCGCCTGTATTGCCCTCTGGATGCGGTTCCTGATCGTTCGGCAGCGCTGGCTGGCAATTAGCGTGGTGCTGCTGCTGAGCTTCACCAACACGCTGTGCCTCAGATGGCTCTATGACGGCAGCCGACCGCAGTCCACGCTGGCGCTGTACATGGGCGAGCTGATGCATCCGTTGCAGGATCCTTACGCCTTGCCTGCGGAATGGATCCGCCAGAACGTGCCGGCCGGTTCGCTGGTAGCGGTGCTTGGTCCCTATGCGGCCTACCCGCTGATGTACCATGCGCCGCAAGCGATTTATGGCTGGCAGATGGAGTCCGCAACCGCCGCCCGGTTTTCCGGCATCGATCCACGCCAGATTCGTGGCCGGATCGCTCCCGACTATCTGGTGGCGTTTGGCCCGGCGCTGCCGATGATGAAAAAGGAACTGTCCGCCAGATTGAAGTCGGGCTACGCGTACCGTCCGGCCGCCATCTTCCCCGTCTTCTGGCAGGACCGCTATCGCCCGGAGCTTTACCTGCGCGATTTCTCTCCACGCCCGGAACCGCCGCCCGATCTGATGGTGACCATCATGCAACGGGCACCCGAAGACGACTACATGATCGGCGTGCTTCCCAAAGATGAAGCCCTGTTCAGGACGGGTGAGCAATGATGCAACTCTACCACGGCTATTTCCGAACCATGCAGCCCGTGAACCGAGCCCGTTTGCGTATGATCAATGGCAACAGCATGCAGTTGATCGAACACATCT
>CAIQIQ010000132.1 GCA_903871935.1 uncultured Phycisphaerales bacterium | reverse complement strand
GTGTTTGAATTTCCATTGACAAGTGGATGCAGCAGAGTATTCTGTGCGTTAAATACCCGCATGATCAGGTGGACTTAGAGTCATGGAACCACTCGGCGAAAAACTCCGCAGACAAAGGCGACGGCTCGGGCTCACCTTGGATGAGCTGGCCGTGCGCAGCACCATTTCCAAACCGTACCTGTCCCTGATCGAGACCGGCCGGGTTCCCAATCCGCCCAGCGATGAGAAACTGCAGCGCCTGGAGCAGGCGCTGGGGTTTCCCGCCGGCCAATTGGTGGCACAGGCGCATCTGCAGCGCACGCCGCCGGATGTGCGCACGGTATTGCAGCGGCTGCTGCTGCAGCACAGGACTGCCGAAACCGGTGGACCGGCCGGGCCCGACGAGACGCCGGTGAATCTGGATATCGCGTACTTCAACGGTGTGCTGCAGGAGATCGTCGAGCAGCAGGCGGAGAATGTGGAGCCGGTCCAAGCCAACAGGATTCCGATCATCAATAAGGTGTCGGCCGGCTATCCCAAGGATTTCACCGACCTGGACTATCCGCGCGGCGTTGCCGACGACTATGTGACCTGCCCGGAGCTTTCCGACAGTGACGCCTTTGCCGCCCGGGTTTGCGGCGATTCCATGATGCCCAAATACCGCGAGGGCGATGTGGTGGTGTTCTCGCCCGGGCTCGTGCCGCGCAGCGGCGATGACTGCTTTATCCGCTTTGAGGATGGGCAGACGACGTTCAAGCGCGTGTTCTTCGAAGCCGACGAACGCGGTAAATCGGTCCTGCGGCTGCAGCCCCGCAATGAGCGCTACCGCCCGCAGACGCTGGCGCCAGAAAAAGTTACCGGGTTATATAAGGCCCTCTATCGCTTTGAGCGGGTAGAAGACTAGGCGCTGCGCATGGCGCGCCGGCAGATTACCTGAATCTAGCCAGGAGCATGGAAATGGACTGCATTACCCACGGTGATGTGACAAAGGCCCAGCAGCCAAACTGCGAGCCGGCCACCCCAGCGCACGGAAAGTCCGCCTTGGCCGCGCAGAACCTATCGCCAGGCGGGCAGGCCGGACTGACGCCGGCCGATCGGGAGAACATGCTCTCACTCTTTCCCGAACATACCGATCGGATCCTGGCGGCGTCGCGGAAAGATGATGTCGACACCGACCAGGCTCACACGGTTGTATAGTGCCAGGGGAGACGGATGCGCAGGGCAGGCAACCGTGGCCCGCTCCTTCCACTCAGAGTATCACGCAATCCGGACACATCTTGCCCGCACGACGTATCCGACCCGCCGGCGGAATTGTCCTACAGGCCCGTTACACGCAGATCCATCGCCGGAATCGTCTTCCCATCGGGCGCCGTCCAGGGTGCTTCGCCGAAGTTCACGGTCACAGTCACACCGTTGGCGAAGATCGTCTGCTGCACGCTGCGATCGGGCGTAAGGTAGCGATGATCGGTCATCTCGCTGTACCCCGTCGCTCGCGCCACTGGCTGCGCGATCTTGTAGCTGGCGGCGAACTGCTGCTTCTGTTTGCCCCACATCTGAGCGTTGAACATGTACATCGGCGGCGTGCCGTACAGGGCGTTGAACAGGTCGCGCTTCCGCCAGATCGCGGGCAGCTTGTTGTTGTAGTCACCCCAGTACCACTGCGCCACGCAGCAGTCATGGTAGACCAGTTCCCACAGCGGCAGACGATACCTCTCGCCGACCTGGAACTTCGCCAGGTCGGGCGGAACCGTGTCGATGATCTTCTGCATCGCCCGGCCGGCATCGGGGACGCGATACGGCCCCAGCGAGAGCATCCCCTCAAAGTAGTCGCAGTATGGCACCGCCGCATCGTGCCCGGTCTCCGAGCCGCAGACGAGCTTGTACTTCCCGCTGACCACGCCAAGCAGTTCCATCTTGGCGATCCTGCTCTGCGTGCGCGTCATGGGATGATCCGGGCTATAGCACTCACGCCAGGGCGAGGCGGTTGTAGTGTCGATGAAGCGACTGCCGTAGGCGTGGTCCTTCAGGTCGATGCCGATGCGTGTGATGGCATACTCCGGCGCCCGCAGATCGCACAGCACAGCACAGGGGATCATGCCTTTGCCATCCTTCCTCTCAATCTCCCAGCCGGTGATCGGTTTGCCAGAGCGGTTCAGGATGATGTCCTTGGGGAACCCTTCGGTCGTCCAGTCGGGATGCGTGTATCGAATGTTCGGGAACTGCGCTGGGTCCATCAGGTCCTGGTAGATGTCGTAGCGGCTGGTCAGTACATTCGGCAGCGCATTAAGCTGGCGGATCATGTCCGGCTTCACTTGGTTGCTCCAGAGAATGCGGTCCATGCCCGCCTCCTGCATCTCCCTGGCGATCGGGGCGGCATTCTGGTCCCAGCACCAGATATTGGCAGCGCCGATCAACAGGTCGATGCCCGGGCGGTCCTTGCGTTTTTCGGTGAAGGTCTTGAGCAGGCCGGTCTCTCGGGCGTACTGGCGATAGCGCTTCGCCATGGCAACATGGCCGCCGGAATCGAGCAGGATGACGCGCATCTGCCGTTCGTAGCCGAACTGCCCCCTCTGGCTCTCCCACACCGGCGCCATCCAGTTCAGGTTATCCGAGCGCCCCAACTGCACGGCGGCATCATCCGCCGTGGGAATCAGCATCATGCATGATGACTTACCATCGGTGACTCCGGCGAATGCCATGCACAGACCATGGCCACCGTAGGTGATGAGATTCCAGGGGAGAATGGCCGGGTCCTCTGCCGGGTAGGAGATCCCTTCGTTCATCGGCAGAATGAGATGATCGCCCGCCTGCGACTGGATTGCCCCCGGAAAACGCAGAGCGTCGTTCATCTCACCCGAAGAACCAAGCCGCAACAGCGCTTCGGCCTTGTCGCCATCGAGTCCCACCGACATGGTGACGGACCGGTCGTTCTCTCCATCAAGCAGCGTCGCCTCGATGCGATCCGCTGCGGCCGTGCCGGCGGTCACGAACAGCGTCGTCTGTGGCGGACGTGACCGCCAGGTGCGCCCCGTCCGGCGGTCCAGCAAGGCGAAGGTTTGCGCTTTGGTATCGAACGAGATCGCCATCGATTCGTTCTGGCACTTCAGCTCCACAGGCACGTTTGCCGCGTTGGCCATGAGGTTTCTCTTGCGCGTGAGTTCCACCTTGCCGACCTGTATGGCTGCGGCGCCATTGCCGACGATGCGCGGCTGCACCTGCGTCACATCGGCCGGGACCACGATCCGGGCCCGGACGGTCTTCCAGTCGGAGGAGTTGCTCACCGGCTTAAACCCGGCCACCCACTGGAGAACCTGTCCTTTGACATCACGCAGCACGAATGATGGCCCGGCATCACCGGCCCCGGTGACGCGAAGCTCAGCCGACAACTCAAGGATATCGCCCGTCTTTACCTGCAGCAGCAGATCCGGCTGCAGGGACCAGTCGCGGGGTGCTTTATGGTCGATGCTGACGACACTTGCCCGGCCGGCGATCGGCGCCAGCTCATTGGTGCGCTTCGCCTGCTGCGGATCACGGGCCCAGAATGCCCAATCGCCGGTGGCCGGGAGCGCCTGGCCAAAGCAGGCGGCAGTGCAGAGCAGAAACGCCAGGACAAGAATGCTGCGTGGCATGAAGGGATCTCCGATAGAGCCTACTACCGGATAGGTGAGGGTTATGTTGCTTACGTTTGCCGCCGAACAATGCGGCCAGAGGTGAACCAAAAAGACGTGAAGGAATCGGCACCAACGGTCGGTCAGTGCCGATTCCCACAATTCTCGATTTCCGCACGTTTTCCCAGGCGTTCATTAGCCCGCGGCCGCGAACAGCAACCAAGCCCTTGGTGTCTGTTCGATTCCACAACTCTCCGATCTCGTCACTATTCTGACGGCATCAGCGTCGCGGACAACATCGATACGGAAATCAGCCTGTTAGGATCGGCGATTGCAGAGGAATCAGACAAAAAGGTGCGATGTTTGGTGAGCACGGTAACGGAACCAGACAGAGCGGCTGCGATTGGCGCCAGCGTGTCAAACCATCTCTGCAGACGTGTCACCTACCAGCGGCGCTCAAGAATAACGAGCAGAATCCAAAGCACCGCCGCACAGCCCAGGAATGCCCCCAGCAGCTTGCCCGATGCGACCAATGTCTGCCGCGGCACCTCTGTGAGGTCTTCGCAACGCATTGCCTTATAGACCAGCGCGATCAGCAGCGTCAGCGGCACCAGCATCAGATACCACCAGTCCCAGCCGCCATACAAGGGATCGACAAAGGGAACAAAGGCGATCATGCCGACCCTCCCGCCCCAGGGGCGCCAGCAGCATGCCCGGCCCGGCTTGCCGCATCGACGATCAGCATCAGGTTCAGCATCCCGGAGATCGCCGTATACAACGCCCCGATATCCGCCAGCCGCGAGTAACCCTTCGGCACGTCGGCACGCGCTGCGGCGTTGGAGAGATACCCCGCGACCGCGCACAAAGGACCGTTGAATATCTGTCCAAGAAACGAAATGTTGTCTCCCAGTTGCGCCATGGGCGACTGCAGCATGACCCATTCGCTGGGGCCGATCGGCGGCTGGTCCGTCTCGATGCTATACGGCTCGCCATTTGCGCCCAGCCGCTGCACCGCGAAGATCGGCCAGCCGGATCCATTTGTTTTGCCCGTCTTCATGACTGCAACCGCCGGCTGCGTCGTTGCGACCGTCACGATCCGACGGTTGATGTCGACGTGCCCCTCGACATACTTCCTATAGCCATCCTCATACCCGGGGAGGCTGATGACGCGGATTCCGGCGATCAGGATGCCCATCACAAACAGCAGGATGATCCCGCCGCCGGCGGTAAAAGCGCGCTTGCGCTCGCCGATGAGCCAGTACCCCAGTCCTGGGACAAGGATCGAAGCGATCATCGCGACGAAAGGCGAAACTGGCCGCTTTGTGTCATTCATGAGTCTTGCAGGCGTGCCATACTCTATCCGGGGCCACCGAACCGGCAAGCGGCGACTTCTACTGCGCCTGCTCCAGCAGCGGTGGCGGCTGCGCCGTTGCATCTTCCATCCGTCCCAGGATCGCCTGCTGCTGGCGGATCCATTGCCCGGTCTGCGTGAGCGAACCCGAGATCGCGTCGATGCGCTCGGCCATGGCGGTCGGGTCGCTGCTCAGCGCCGATTGCTCACGAACCAACTCCACCTGCTCCTGGATGCGAACCAGCTCCGCATCGACAAACTGCGACTTCTCCGCCGCCTCCTGTTGTCCCTCCAGACGGTGCTTAAGGATCTCAAGCTGGCTCTCCAGGCTGGTGCGCAGCTCCGGCGAAATAGAGCTCTCGGCAAGCTGCTTCTGCAACCCGGCCATCCGCTGCGGCAGATCGCGGGCATCACGGGCATCTTGAACTACTCGCAGCAAGTTCTGCTTGGTGACCAGCAGTTGCAGATAGAGCAGCAGCAGCCGCGACAGGGCGTCCGACTGTGCTGACAGATCAGCGCCATGCGATTGCTGCTGCTGGAGAATCTCCTGGCAGCGCGTCCGCAGGGCCTGGTAGCGGCTCAGCTCCGTCGGCGGCAGCGAACGCAACAGCATCTCCAGCCGTTGGGCATCCCCTTGCTCGCGCGGCGTGGCGTCCAGGGCATCGACAACACGCTGAAATCGGCGGTTGGAGCCGATCATCATGAGATAGCCCAGCTCTACACCGGCGCCAATCAGCCACAACCCGGCGTTAAGCAGCCCGGCGATGGCAATGGCCGCCACCATAACCCAATTGGGCGGGATCGGCATGCCCAACGGGCGCGCCGAGAACGCAGCCTTCACATATCCCAGGAAGTTGCGAGCCATCGCCCGTCAAGTGTATCGCAAGGAGACAGGGATCACCAAGTATCTTGTTCAAGTTCGGAGTACAGGCTTTAGCCTGTCTTGTCCTGGGCAGGCCAAAGCCTGTACTCCGCACCAGTACTCCGAACAATAACGTATGATATAGCTGCCGCATGGACGATCGATTGGAGAAACTCGCCGAGAAAGCCAAAGGCTTGCCCCGCGCTCCCGGTGTCTACCTGATGAAGGATGACAAGGGCCGCGTCATCTATGTGGGCAAGTCCGCCTTCCTGCGCGATCGCGTCGGCAGCTATTTCCAGCCTTCGACCCGCCTGGAGCACAAGAAGGTGGGCATGCTCGATGAGGTCGTCGACTTCGAGGTTCTGCAGACCGATACCGAAGTCGAGGCGCTATTGGCCGAGAACCGCCTCATCAAGGACATCCAGCCCAAGTTCAACGCCCGCCTGCTCGATGATAAAACTTTCCCCTACCTGATGATCACGATGGATGAGGACTTCCCCGGCGTCTACGTGACCCGCGAGCCGCGCACGCACGGGGTGAAGCTCTACGGGCCGTTCACCTCGGTAGGGGGGCTCAAGGATGCCCTGGTGATGCTGCAGAAGGTCTTCCGCTTCCGCACCTGCAACCTGGACATCACCGAAGGTGATGATCGCCGCCGCTTCTTTCGTCCCTGCCTGCTCCACCCCATCAAGCAGTGCACCGCGCCCTGCGGCGCCCGCATCAGCAAGGAAGCCTATCGCGAGGACATCTACCGCTTCATCGAATTCCTCGAAGGTGGCAAGAAGCGCCTGCTCGGACAGATGGAAAAGCAGATGATCGAGGCGGCCAAGGACCTGCACTTTGAAAAAGCCGCCCGCCTCCGCGATGAGATCAAGATGCTCACCGCCCTGGGCGCCCGCGCCGAAAAGGGGTCAGAAGCCTTTTGGCAGCCCGAGGCGTTTGTCACCAACCCCAAGGAGGGCCTGGAGAAGTTGCAGGATGTGCTGCAGATGCCCAACCCGCCGCGGGTGATCGAGGGATTTGATATCGCCCACCTGCAGGGCGGCGAGATGGTCGGCTCCAAGGTCTGCTTCATCGACGGCGCCCCGTTCAAGGACCAATACCGGCGCTACAAGATCAAACACGGTCAGGGCAACAACGATTACCTATCCCTGCAGGAGGTCGTCACCCGCCGCTATCGTGAAGCCGGCGCTGCCCATGAGCTATACCCCGATATCATCCTTATCGACGGCGGTCTCGGCCAACTCCACGCCGCGCTTGAAGCCTTCGGCCAGATGGACGTAAAACCGCCGATGGTGGTTGCCCTGGCGAAGAAAGAAGAGCTAATCTACGTCCAGGCGCGATCCGCGCCCCTGCACCTCTCGCGCAACCACGCCGGCCTGCGCCTGCTGCAATACATCCGCGATGAAGCCCACCGCTTCGCTCAGCACTATCACCACATCCTCCGCCGCAAAGCCCAGATCGAGCAGCAGGTAAAGGAAGGGCGACGCCCGCCGACCTAAAAAGGGGTCGGGAGTCTTTTCCCGCCATTGCATCGGTAAGACCAGCGTTTGCCGTTAGTTAGCCAAAGACGACCAAAGGTCATGCAAGCATGCTATTCTACGATCTAGGAAATATAAGGCCCTTATTATCACGTATTAGTGATTTCTTGGCACTTAATGATACAATGCGGGTATGAGGCGGCCGGTGGTGGACCAACTCCGTCTATGGATGAACCGGCCTGGGCGCAAACCGCTGGTGCTGCGGGGCGCCAGGCAAGTAGGCAAAACCTATGCGCTGAAGCAGTTTGGGCAGGAGTGCTTTCCTCGCTGCCATTACCTCAACTTCGAACGCGAACCGGTGGTCCATCGCATCTTCGAGCAAGACTACAACCCGAACCGAATTCTTGATGAGCTGGCATTTCACCTCGGACAGAAGATTGACGTCGCGAGCGACCTCTTGATTCTCGACGAAATCCAGCAGTGTCCTTCCGCGCTGACCAGCCTGAAATACTTCGCCGAGGAAAAGGCTGCTCTGGCAATTTGTGCGGCCGGCTCGCTCCTGGGGTTAACGCTGGGCTCGCAGGCGTTTCCGGTGGGTAAAGTAGAGTTTCTTGATCTTCATCCGCTCTCATTTGCCGAGTTCCTGATGGCAATGGACGATCAAAAGAGTGTTGAGCAGCTTCAGGCGGTTTCACGGATAGGAACAATCCCCGAGATCGTCCATGCCCATCTCTGGGACCAGCTCAAACGGTATATGGTTACCGGCGGCCTGCCGGAAGTGGTGATGACGTATGTCCGTCTGCGCGGGTCATCTCTGGAGGCATTCCAGGAGGTCCGGCGCAGACAGCGCGGACTGGTGACTGCATATCTGGCCGATATGGCCAAGCACTGCGGCAAGCAGAATGCCATGCACCTGGAGCGCATCTGGAGCAACGTTCCCGAGCAACTGGCGCGGGCACAAGATGGCAACACCACCAAGTATGGGTTCAAAGGTGTGGTGCCGGGCATTAAGGGATACGATCGGCTCGCTGGCGCGATTGACTGGCTTCAGGCGACCGGATTGCTGATCCGCGTTCCGATCACCCAGCGGGGCATTCTCCCCTTTTCCGCGTGGTCGAAGGACAACACCTTCAAGTTGTACCTGTTCGATATCGGCATCCTCGGCGCCATTGCCGATCTGCCTCCCAAGGCGATCCTCGACTACGACTATGGCAGCTACAAGGGATTCGTTGCGGAGAACTTCATTGCCCAGGAATTGGTGGCAGGGGGGCGCTCGCCATTGTTTGCATGGAAGGAGAATGAGTCGGAACTTGAGTTCCTGCTTGTCAGCGACAGCGCGATTGTCCCCGTCGAGGTGAAAGCTGGCGCGGGGCGGCGTTCCCGCAGCCTCTCCGTCTTCCGAGCCAAGTATCAACCGCGCCTCAGCGTCATTCTCAGTGGTGACAATCTGCAGCTTGACACCAAACACGGCATCCAGCACTGTCCACTGTACCTGGCCAGCCAACTGCCCCTGCCGACAACAGCCGTATGAGAATCCATGTTTGACGCCGCAGAGGATGCGCTGCGTTTTGCGAACGGCCGTAAGCGCGAGGATATCGATCGCGACCGCATGCTCCTTCGCGCTCACTTCCCATGCATAGTCGTGTTCAGCGCCTCGTAGCCCGGCCGTCCCGGCCGGAGCTTCACATCGCCACTTGCGCAAGTAATACCGCCTTGCATGGGCCGATAGTTGCGCGGTTAGCGGGTCTAGCATCCACGCGGGACGCGTGGACTACGTAGGTAATTCCAGTTCCTTCAGCCACTCGCGGAACCGCCCAAACGGGAACGGCCTCGGCCCGGCCAGGTAGTGGTTCACCCCGGCCGGTTGCCCGTTCAGTGACCACTCCAGCTTCCACATCGCCGCCTTCGTCGCGGCCGGGATCTTGCCGAGCGTGCGGTTCTCTCCCGCAACCGCGGGCACCTCGCAGCGGTGCAGCATGCCGCCGTCGATGTCGCGGATCGTGATCGCAAGACGCTGCTCGACCGGCCGGTGACTCAGCATCCAGATCGCGTGCATGCCCTTCACCGGCTCGCCCAGCGTAATGCACAGATCCGCCTGCGAACGCTTGATGCAGTTATACGCCAGCTTCCTGGCGCCAAAATAATCCACCACGGCATCGGAAATGATCGGCCAGCCGTCGCGGATGTTCCACCACAGCATGCCGCCCGTGCGCGGCTGACTTGTTCGCCAGAGTTCGATGAAGAACTTCAGCGCCTCGGCCTGGCTCACCTGCGAGGCCAGCACATAGTCGTCGATCTGCTCGGGCACCTCGCCGAAGATCAGCGCGATCTGCTTCGCCATCAGCGGGATGCGATAGTTGTAATCCTCGCAGCGCGGCATCGGCCGGACGGCGTGCGTGAGCCACTGGTCGTTGTCCTGCCACGGCCAGAGATGATCCGCATCCATCATCTTCGCCAGGCTGCTCTTGTGCGGGCAGCCGTGATAGCCGATCTCGGAAACGAAGTGGCATCTCGCCTGGCTGTAGTAGGGCTGCTTGTAGTCATCGCGCGGACCCCAGAGATGATCCTCGGGCTTCTGCCGGTGATCTCGGCCGGCCGCCACAAACGCCGGGCTGTGGTAGGGTGAGCTGGGCAGGTATGGCCGCAGTGGATCGAGGCTCTGCACCGCGGCCGCCAGTACCTGCCGGCTGAGGCGATCGAAGTTGGGATCAAGCGAGGGGCGATGCCACAGACAGGACTCATCGTTTTCGTTGTTGCCGGCCCAGAGCGCAATCGACGGATGATGCCGCAGCCGCCGGATGATCGAACGTCCCTCCACGCGCATCTGCTCGGCCAGCTCATCATCCTGCGGGTAGATCGCACAGGCCAGGGCGAAGTCCTGCCAGACAAGGATGCCGTGCTGATCGCAGAGGTCGAAGAACGCGTGATCCTCGTACACATTGCCGCCCCAGCAGCGGATCATGTTGCAGTGCAGATCGAGCACCATCTCCATCGTGCCGGCAAGGTGCTGCGGGTCGCGGCTGTGCAGCGCATCGAGCGGCACCCAGTTGGTGCCCTGTGCATAGATCGCCTTGCCGTTGACGACAAACGTGAATTCACCCGGCTTCTCCACCGTGGTCAAGTCAGTGCGGCGAAGATGTATGGTGCGGATCCCGATGCGCTTTTCGCAGCGGTCGACCATACCGCTGGCCGGATCGATCAGCTCGACGCGCAGCGTGTACAGCGGCTGTTCGCCATAGCCGCGCGGCCACCAGAGCTGAGCATCGTCGAGGCGGAAATGGACATCGCCGTGTGTGGAAAAGACCGGCCGATTCAGCGTGACACAGCTCTTGTCCGATGCGTCGAGCAGGCTGATGCGGACCGTGAGATCGTCGATCCTGAGCCGGTCGGTGGCGAAGTCCCAGACGACCAGCAGATTCGCCGACTTGCTTGCGGCATCCAGTCGCTCCGTATCGAAGAAGACATCAACGATGCGGGTAGGAGGGACGACCTCAAGGCGGACGCTGCGCCAAAGGCCGGCCGACACCAGTCGCGGCATGATGTCCCAGCCGTACATGTGCGCGGCCTTGCGGATATGGAGCGATTCCCAGTTGGCAGCGAGCGAAGCTTCAAGAGGGGTGGGGTGATACGTGCGGCCTTCGAGCACCGCCGAGTCAATGCGAACGACCAGCTCGTTCTCTTGCCCCGCCGGCCGCAGCAGCGCTGTGACGTCGAACCGATGCGGGATGAGCATATTCTGCGCTGCGCCGGCCCGCTGACCATTGACGAAGACCGTGGCGATGCAATCGATACCGCCAAAGACCAGTTCAACGCGATCGGCCGCTGTGTGCTCAGGTGTGATGAACGAGCGCTGATAGAACCAGCGATACGTCTCGAACTCTCGGGCCAGCTCAATGTTGTTGCCGATGTGCAACTCCGGCAGCCGCCCGGCAGCGATCAGGTCAAGTTCGACATTGCCGGGAACCGTGGCCGGGACAGTCTGGAACGTGGAAGAGGCAAGACCCGCCGGATCGGCAGGGGCGTCGTTCGTCTGCGGTCCGTATCGCAGCGTCCACGCTCCATCCAGCGACACCGCGCGCAGTGCGGCCGTCTGATCGTCATGATGAATCAACTCCGGTGATGTGGATGCACTGTGCATAGGGACTCGTCCTTGTGGCAGATAGAGTAAGGGATACAGGAAGACTGTTACAGTGTATTCTGTGCGTGCCGATCTTCGCCGGCACAGTGACCAGAGGCAAAGGAGCATGGGTACGGACAATCCAGCGAGCAGCCAGCGCAGCGACAAGACACGAGAGGTCGCATTGCTCGTGGTCGCCGTCATCGCCGCCCTGTTCCTGTTCTACAACCTCGATGTCTATGCACTGTGGGATGATGAGGCGAACACAGGGCTGATCGGCCAAGGGGTATGGGCCAGCGGAGACACCCTGGCACAGGTCGGCGAGAACCTCGTTGCCTGGGGCGATGCCCTGAACCTCACGGGAACCTATGACCGATCACAGCCGCCACTGCAGTTCTATATCTGTGCGCCGTCAGTGGGTCTGCTGGGCCCGACAGCTCTGGCCGCCCGTCTGCCCTTTGCCCTGCTTGGCCTGGCCACGGTCATCGCACTGCTGCTGTGGGCGCGCAAGGCGGCCAGTTCGTTCGAGTATACCGCGTGGTGCATGGCGCTGCTGGGGTCGGTCGCATTCTTCCTCTACTGCCGCCAAGCGCGCTATTACGCGCCGGCATTGGCGTTCACGCTTGGCGCGTGCTGGGCGTACTGGTCGCTGCTGCAGGGGCGCGGGGGTGGGCGCGGGCGCGAATGGATCCTTGGGTTCATGCTCGCGGGGGCGTTGGTCTGTAACTACTTGTCCGGCGCTGCGATCCTGGCATCGCTGGGCGGCGACTATCTCCTGTGGGGCAGGAAGCAGAAGCGCCTGAGCATTCGCGAACTCCTGGGCATTGCCTTGCCCCTGATCGTCATCGGTATCCCGGTGCTCTATATCTGGTATCCGCTGGGCCGCTATGCCAGCGATGCATTAGGCCGATCGCAGCAGGGCGCATGGCTGCGAAAGCTCAAATACTGCTGGTGGTTCTTCCGCGATGCCAGCGCATCACAACTGGTCTCCGGAGTCCTGCTGCTGACCTGTCCGTGGCTGTACAAACTCCAGCGTAGCACCTGGTATCTGCGCATCCCCTGCGCGATTGCGATCTACCTCTTGGCCAATGGGCTATTCGCGCCTCAAGGCAACTGGGATTTCGCCGCCATCCGCTATGCCATGCCGGTCTTGCTGGGCGGCCTGGCGCTGATCGTCCTGGTCAGTCAGGCGGTCTATACCCGCAACCGTATCGCCGGCGTGGTAGTGCTGCTCCTGGCGTCGGTCTCCAACCTGTTTTGCTTGGATTGGGCCACCGGCTGGCCCATCGGGCCCATTCCCAAGCCGATGCCGGCACTATTTATCCGCGAACTGCTGCACCCGCAGGAAGAACCCTATACGCCGACTGCCGAATGGATCCTGAAGAACGTCCCTCCCGGCTCACTGGTGGCCGTCTCTCCCAACTCCGCCCGCTACCCTCTGATGTTCCACGCACCGGGCGCGGTGTATGGTTGGCAACTGCGCCCGGACACGGCAGAGCAAAGATTTCCCGGTGTTGATCCGCGACAGGTTCGCGGCGCATCAGTGCCCGACTACCTGGTTTGCTTCGGCACGGGATCCGCGCTGCTCACTACCGACTTAAGTCAGCATCTCCCGCCCGGCCTGGCATACACGATGGCAACCGTGATCGACCGTTACGCCATAGAGGAGTACCGCCCGGAGATCTACATGCACCGTTTTGGCAAGGGTCCGCCGTACGCGTCGCAATACCAGATCCGCATTCTCCGCCGGGCCCCGGAACTGGATGCGCCCCCTGGAACTCCGCGGCCACCAGGTGTGTGGCGCACCGGAGAGAAGTAG